>NZ_DKGQ01000014.1 GCF_002453355.1 Psychrobacter sp. UBA6766
GAGGTGCGTATTATAGACGCTTCTAGCTGAGTGTCAACTGCTTTTGGAGATATTATTTAATTAATTTTAGAGAATAAATAACACCCTTTACTTTTCAATAACTTAGATAAAAACTATTCGTCAAAATATCGGCTGTATATTATAAAAACAACCTTTAGCGTCTGATTCTTGCTGACTAATTCTAACTTAAGTATCATTTAATTCCTATTTGATCATGAATTAGTGAATCATGAATTAACTAAGTTTGCTATTTATAAATCATCCATTTTTTATTACTATTAAAAAATAGCTTTTAATTGCAGCGATTAATCATGGCTATATTTGTTGCTATTGATATTCATATGAAGCGCACTTATATACAAGTTGGCGTAGGCCTTGCTGTCTAGTGTTAATAGACAGTTTTTGCTATAATAGTGGCTTTTATGACATTACTTTACCGTGCTCTTGTTTATCTTTGTTAATAAGTAGCTTATCTGCTCTTATGGCGATTTAATTATCAGTCATTAGATGGCTTGTCAATTAGCATACTTACTATATAAGCTTAAGCACCGTACTTTTAGGTAATGTCTATTTCTTCTTATAACATATCGCAGCGGTTAGATATAATTGACGTGGTCTTACGGTTATATGATTGATGGTTGCAATCATCACTGCCAACGGACCCAAAAAGGTGAATAGTTTATGGTAGCGATTACTTTACCCGATGGTAGCGTAAAAAACTTCGAAGGCAATACCACCGTCATGGAAGTGGCACAAAGTATTGGGGCAGGATTGGCGAAAGCGACGGTCGCTGGACGTGTAGACGGTCATTTGGTAGACGCTCACGATCCTATTGTTGCCGACGCTAAAGTCGAGATCGTGACGCCAAAAGATGCCGATGGTGTCGATATTATTCGCCATTCTTGTGCTCACCTATTAGGTCATGCGGTTAAACAGTTATATCCTGATGTAAAAATGGTCATCGGGCCTGTTATTGAAGATGGCTTTTATTATGACATCTATAGTGAAACACCGTTCACGCCTGAGCACATGGAAAAAATTGAAAAACGCATGATGGAGCTGATTAAGCAAGATTATGACGTCATCAAAAAAATGACGCCACGTGACGAAGTGATTAAGATATTTGAAGAGCGCGGCGAAGACTATAAGCTTAAGCTGATTAACGATATGCCAGGCGAAGAAGCCTTTGGCTTATACCATCATCAAGAATATGTTGATATGTGCCGTGGCCCGCACGTACCAAACACGCGATTCTTAAAAGTATTTAAACTGACCAAAATGTCAGGCGCTTATTGGCGCGGCGATGCCAAAAATGAACAGCTGCAACGTATCTATGGTACCGCATGGGCAGATAAAAAAGATTTAAAAGCTTACATCCAGCGTATTGAAGAAGCCGAAAAGCGCGATCACCGTAAAATTGGTAAAGCGCTTAATTTGTTCCATATGCAAGAGCAAGCGCCTGGAATGGTGTTTTGGCATGCCAATGGTTGGACCATTTATCAGGTACTTGAGCAATATATGCGCAAAGTTCAGCATGATAATGGCTATGAAGAAATTAAAACGCCGCAAATCGTCGATCGTAGTTTGTGGGAGCGCTCAGGACACTGGGGCAATTATGCCACCAATATGTTCACCACCTCGAGTGAAAATCGCGATTATGCCGTAAAACCGATGAACTGCCCGTGTCACGTGCAAGTCTTTAACCAAGGTTTAAAGTCTTACCGTGAATTGCCACTTCGTATGGCGGAGTTTGGCTCATGTCATCGCAACGAACCGTCAGGCTCATTGCATGGTTTGATGCGCGTTCGTGGTTTTACTCAAGATGATGCGCATATTTTCTGTACCCAAGCACAAATCCAGCAGGAAGTCGCTGACTTTATTCAGCTAACCCTTGCTGTTTATAAAGACTTTGGTTTTGATAATATCATTATGAAGCTCTCCACCCGTCCTGAGAAACGCGTTGGTAGTGATGAGTCATGGGATTTTGCTGAAAAAGCCTTAGCAGATGCGCTCGATAGTTCAGGTCTTGATTGGGAATACCTACCGGGTGAAGGCGCATTCTACGGTCCGAAGATTGAATTTAGTCTGAAGGATTCGCTGGGACGCGTCTGGCAATGCGGTACGATTCAGGTTGATCCAAATATGCCTGAACGTTTGGATGCTGAATTTGTCAATGAGCAAAACGAGCGCGAAACTCCGATTATGCTGCACCGTGCCATTCTAGGTTCGTTTGAGCGTTTTATCGGTATTTTGATTGAAAACTACGCAGGTTGGATGCCAGTATGGCTGGCCCCGCAACAAGTAGCGGTGATGAATATCACTGATAAACAAGCGGATGCCTGTGAAAGTGTAGTTCGTGAGCTTAAAAATGCAGGTTTGCGAGCGGCTAGCGACTTGCGTAACGAAAAGATTGGATTTAAGATACGAGAGAAAACATTAGAACGTGTTCCCTATATGCTAGTATTAGGGGATAAAGAGGTCGAATCGGGCAATGTTAATGTCCGAACTCGCGAAGGCGAAAACCTCGGCGTTATGAGTGTTGCAGAATTTATTACCTTAGTACAGACCGCTGTCGCTAAAAAAGGCCGACAGACCCCAAAAACAGATGAGGAGTAATACCTATTAAACAGTCAAACCGTTTGAACATCAACGAAGATATCAATGTCAAAGAAGTCCGTCTCGTTAAAGAAGACGGCGAGCAGATGGGCGTGGTCGATATCGAAACCGCGATGAAAGCGGCGCGTGATGAAAATCTAGATTTGGTCGAATTGGTTCCTGAAGCCAAGCCGCCAGTATGCAAAATCATGGATTATAAGCATTTCCTCTATGATCAAAAGCAGAAAGCGAAAGAAGCAAAGAAAAACCAAAAACAGACCCAGCTTAAAGAGATGAAGCTACGTCCTAGCACCGAAGAAGCCGATTATCAGGTCAAACTAAGAAAAATCATCAGCTTCCTGGAAGATCAGGATAAAGTTAAAATCAGTATCCGCTTCCGTGGTCGCGAAATGGCGCATCAAGAGATTGGTCGCAAACAACTTGATCGTATCATTGAAGATACCGCTGATATCTCAAACGTCGAACAGTATCCTAAGATGGAAGGCCGTCAAATGGGAATGCTGCTTGGGCCTACTAAGAAAAAGTAACTTGTTTGCCGGATTACTGCTAGTGGTGGCTGAAAATCGATGTGATTGTTAGTTAATATAAATGGTTAACTAATACAGACAGTTCGTTGATATAGATAGTTATAATTCTAACCATCAATATACTACGGGATATTGATGGTTTTTTCATATTTAATCGTTAAATACATATTTTTGCATATAGTTTATATATAATAAGTTGACTATAATCAACCGAGCTTGTTCATAAACCCTTTATAAACCGTAGTTTACAAAACCCATCTTCTCAACCTTTTGATTACCAGTTAACCTAAAGGTCATCTGATCAATCTTGTATATAATTTGGTCTTACATATCATTCAAATAAAAATCATTAGGGCATAATAATAATTGAAACCACGGCTATCAGTGTCATTAACAAATGACGTCGTCGGTCAAAAACCCCTTTTTAGTTATTATAGGAAACTTCATGCAAGAATTAACCCCACCTGAAAATACCTCGACGCCAAGTATCACTTTGACCGCTCCTGAACCAGTAAAAGAAATTCAAAAAAGCGAAGCGGATCAAATGGTCAAACTGGATGAAAGTCAGATTCCTGAGCTTGACGCTAAAGTCGACGCTTTTGTCGATCATGTGATTAATAACTCAGTTCATAGCGCTGATTTTCAGCAAAATGTGCAATCTATCCATAATTTGGGCAATAAAGAAATTCGTGAGTCGGCGCAAGTATCTAACCGAATGCTCGACTTACCAGCCAAAAGTCTCAATGACAGTTTGTTTGACAGCTCCCCTATTGCCAAATCATTGACCGAGCTGCGCGGAATTGTCGAAGATTTAGATCCTAGTAAAAAAGAGCTGACCAGCTCACGAAAGCTATTTGGTCTTATCCCATTTGGTAATAAAGTCCAAGATTATTTCCGCCAGTATGAATCGGCGCAATCACATATTAATGCTGTGGTGACCAGCCTTTATAATGGTAAAGATGAGCTGCTCAAAGACAATGCCATGATTGAGCAAGAAAAAGTCAATATGTGGGAATTGATGCAATCGATTCGCCAATACATTTATGTTGGTAAAAAGATTGATGAGCAGCTTGAACAAAAGGTTTATGCGGTTGAAGCCACTGACCCTGAAAAAGCGCGAATTATTAAAGAAGAGATGCTGTTTTATGTGCGTCAAAAGAATACCGATTTTTTAACCCAACTAGCGGTAAACGTTCAAGGTTATCTGGCGCTTGATACCATTCGCAAAAATAACTTAGAGCTGATTAAAGGGGTGGATCGCGCCACCACAACGACTATCTCTGCGCTTCGTACAGCGGTTGTCGTTGCTCAAGCAATGACCAATCAAAAACTGGTGCTCGACCAAATCACAGCGTTGAATAAAACCACCAGTAGCTTGATTGAATCCACTTCTGCGATGCTAAAACGCCAATCGCTTGAGATTCATGAACAAGCAACCAGCAGCACAATTGAGCTTGATAAACTGCAAAACGCCTTCAATAACGTCTATGAGACGATGGATATGATTAGCAATTATAAAATTGAAGCGTTAGAAAATATGAAGCAAACGGTCAATACTTTAACATCTGAGGTTGATAAAGCGCAGAAATATCTTGATAAATCGAATCAAACGACGGTGCTTGAAGTATCCAAAGAATTAGACAGTAAAAAGATAACCAATCAATCAAATTCAACAGATATAGATATTTGATTTACCTTGCATAGCGATGGCTGATAGGTGGCAAAGCGAACAGCTACTTGCTATCAGATGCATATAAGACAATTGACCGAAGATATTGCGGCGTTGTTCGTGTTAAGATAGCGCTTATTAATAATTTTAAAAACAGATACGGTAATTTATGAGTTGGAATGATCCAAACGCCTCAAGTGAGGCACAAAAATATGACAACCCTATTCCTAGTCGCGAGCTGATTCTCAGCACGATTAGCGAACATAGCGAAGTCACGCATCAACAACTGGCAAAAGCCTTCAATATTGATGACCCTGACCAATTTGACGCTTTGGGCAATCGCCTAAAAGCGATGGCGCGCGATGGCCAAGTGAACCGCGAAGGTCGACCTTATCGCTATCGTCCAGTGACCCAGCACGATATCGTCACTGGAACAGTATCGGCTCACCCTAAAGGTTTTGGTTTTGTGTTGTTAAATGACATGCCTGATCTATTCTTGCATGAGAAGCAAATGCGCTGGGTTTTTAATGGCGATACGGTAGAAGCCGTTGGCACGTCAACCGATAATCGTGGTCGTACCGAAGGCCGTATTGTCGATGTTGTTGAACGTCGTCAAAACAATTTTATCGGCACCTTAGCGCGTGACGAAGACGGCTATTGTGTTGAGCTTGGAAGTCCAAACAATCATCAGCCAATTACTGTCACCGATGAAAACGTAGAAGCGCTAAACATAAAACAAGGCGCGCCAGTTAAAGTTGATATTATCGATTGGCCAAACCAGCATGAATTTGCTACAGGCAAAATTACTGATGTCCTATCCGATGACAACGATCGTGAACTCATTATTGAGACCACCCTGCTCAACTATGACATTCCGTCAGAATTTAATGAAGCGGCGCTAGAACAAGCCAACAGTTATGAAGAACCAACCGAAAAAGACTTGAAAGGTCGAACTGATCTGCGTGATTTGCCTCTGATTACCATTGACGGTGAAGACGCTCGAGATTTTGATGATGCGGTGTTTGCCGAAAAACGTTCGGGGGGTAATTATCGTGTTTTAGTTGCGATTGCGGATGTGAGTTATTACGTCACGCCAAACTCGCCACTCGATAAAGATGCCTATGAGCGCGGTACGTCGGTCTACTTCCCGCATCGCGTGATTCCGATGCTGCCTGAGGTGTTATCAAATGGTCTGTGCTCACTAAATCCTAACCTTGATCGTCTCTGTATGGTTGCCGATATCAAGATATCTCGCGCAGGTAAGATTACGGGCTACGAGTTCTATCCAGGTGTTATGCATTCACAAGCGCGTCTGACTTACAATCAAGTCAACGCTTATCTTGCTAATCCAAAAGATAAGAGCGTTCCTGAGTCATTAACGGGTAATAAAGACGTCAAAAAATCGGTCGATACCTTACACCAATTGTATGAGCTGCTGCTGAAAAAACGTGAAGAACGCCATGCGATGGAGTTTGAAACGGTTGAGACTTATATTAAGTTTAATGAAAAAGGTGGTATCGAAGCGATTTTACCGCGGACGCGCGGCGATGCGCAAAAGCTTATCGAAGAGTGCATGCTGCTTGCCAATACCTGTGCGGCAAACTTTGCGCTAAAACATGAGTTGCCTGTTTTATATCGTAACCATGATAAGCCTGATAGCGAAAAGTCGATGCGTATCCATGAATATGCAAAAAACTTTGGTTTGAGCTTCCCAGAAGAGAGCCCAACCCAAGCCGATTATCAACGTATCATCGAAGCGACTAAAGACCGTCCTGACGCCATTAGTATCCACAGCATGCTGCTGCGCTCGATGATGCAAGCGAACTATGCGCCTGACAATATCGGTCACTTTGGTTTGGCTTATGACGAGTATAGCCACTTTACCTCGCCGATTCGCCGTTATCCTGACTTAATGCTACATCGAGCGATTAAAGCAAAAGTGACCAATAGCAAGCAGCCGGTGATGGACTTCTCTCTTGAAGAGGCTGGCACGCAAACCTCTGACACAGAACGCCGCGCTGAAAAGGCGTCGCGTTATGTAGAATCTTGGCTCAAATGTCATTATATGAAAGATCATGTCGGCGAAGAGTTCAATGGCGTCGTGACAACCGTGACAAGCTTCGGACTCTTTATTACGCTGACGGACCTATATATCGATGGTTTGGTACATATCTCAAATGTTGGTGACGACTTCTTCGTCTATGATGAGCAGCAGCAACAGCTGATCGGTAAAGATAGAGGCACTGTATTCGGACTGGGTGATTTGGTTAAGGTAAAAGTAGCGGGTGTCAATATGGACCTATTACAAATCGACTTTGACTTGCAAGCAAAACTTCAGTCGAGCCAAATGAATCAAACGAAGAAAGATAAGTCTAGAAAAGCCCCTGCTAATAAAACCTCTGCCAACAAAACGTCTGCTAAAAAGAGTGGCAGTCGTGGTAAAGGTGCTAGCAGGAAAAGCTAAGGCTCACTAATTTCTAAAAAGAAAAAAGACTAACGATAATGTTAGTCTTTTTTTATAAGTATAAATTAGGCGGTGGTCACTCAGTTGCTTTAAGTGCTAAAAAATGTAAACTCAAAAAACTATTGCGTATCGCTAATTTGCTCGGTGCGTTGTTGACTAACCTGCTCAGCTTGCTCTATCTTAGTCGTCGCTTTATCGATAATAGCTTTTGGCTGTTGACCTAATGGTTGGCTTGCGATATCTGCTGTATTGCTATCAACATTATTGGTATTGTTGTTTTCAGTTACGACTGCTTCAGTGTTGGCTTGTTCCACTTGGCTACCAGCAACTAACGCTTCTCTATTTTTCGCATGTTGGCTACCATTAATCATGTTAAAACCTAATAAAATAACGATGCCTGCTATTGCGAAAATAATCAGATGTTTGATGTGCATAAAAAATGTCTCGTCTATTTAGATAAAAATCATATAGACGTTTTACTGCATTTTTTATGCCCACTCTTTACATTTATCTTTTAACCTCATTCTTGCGGGCTATTATTACTCAACAAATCCGTTTCATCTGAATTTTCAGCAATTTCTTGCTCGACCTTCTTCATTAGGTTTTCATTAGGCCGAGCATCAAGTACCTCATCGGCAGTACGACCTTGCAAGATATGCTTTGCTCGTGCTTTTGCTTGTTTTTTATCTTTAGTTTCAAGCATCGTCTCAGTATCTTGAGCTTCACTCAACGTTTTGGTTATTTTATCAGCTGCAGAAACAGGAGGTGTTACAATCGTTTCTGATTGTGCTTTAGCGCTCGTTTGACTGCTTTGGAATCGCTCAAAGGCTTTTTCTAGTTTATGGTTAAAACGCAGCTGATAAATAGGCTCGGGTAAACTAAAGCCTTCATCTTCTAAGGCGTGTTTGGTTTCGCGAATAGCAATACTACGGGCTTTAGAAAAATCTGCTTCCAGCTGATTAACCCACACTTGAAACTGCAAAACGATATTTGATTCGCCGACTTCTTTGATAACTGCTGTGACTTTTGGCTTATCAAGGGCAAACCCTAACTGACCTATCGCATCGATACCTACTTTCATGGCAGCAAGTGGATCGTCATTAGCATCAACGCCTAATTCAAAGGTAAAACGGCGCTCAGGATTTTTGGTGTAATTTAAAATGGTCGCTTTAAACACTTCGGCATTGGGGATACGTAATTGGTTACCATCCAAGGTCATTAAAATAGTCGCTCGTGACGTTAGGCGTACCACAATGCCTTCTTGATTATTAATTAAAATATGATCACGGGCACGAAATGGCTGGCGGATACTAAGCATGAGCGAGGCGATATAATTTTCAATGGTATCTTTAACCGCAAAGCCAACCGCAATACCAATGACCCCTGCGCCACCAAGTAGCGTACCTAAGATAGTCTCGGCACCAATCAAACTTAACGCTAAAATAAGCCCAAAGACAATAAAGATGACTTTCACAGTCTGTGCAAGCAACTCTGCGACAAATGGATTGGGCGTAAGACGTTGCCACATCTTTTGCCGATTGGATAACCAACTGCCAAACCAAGTCACTAATGCAAATAACACAATCCCCACCAGCAATAGTGGCAAAGCTTTGACTAAGTTTTTGGTTTGCGCCTTAAGACTTTGATAAACAGTCGAGACATTATCTTGCACATCTAGGGTTCGATTGATTCTATCTTCGACAGTGACCACGTCGGTTAAACGATTGGTCAAATTAATGGCTTGCTGGGCTTTTTTTTCATTGGGCGTTTCACCCGTTAAGGTGACAACGCCTTGGTTGACGCTAACATTAACCGCTTGCAAGCCGTCAATTTCTGAAAAAATTCCACTGATGCGTTGCTGGATATCATTGTCTTTTAATGGGGTTGGCGTGGTTTCGATTTGAGCGTTATTGGTGCTTTCGCCGCTGATAACAGGTGGTTTTTCAACTGGCATCGGCGCCGTGTTAGAGCTGTTACTGTCTATTCCTACATTCGGTTCATTAACAGTTAGCTCACTTGTTGCTTCAGCAGTTGGGACGTTAATAGTTGCACTGCTATCAGCAACCCCAGTGCTCTTAGCCCCTTCCATTCCATTAGCGACTACGACGGTAGAATCCTCTAGGCTATTTTTTCCAGCCGCATAAGTGGCTACACTCAAAACCATGCTTAATAGCAGCAGTCGACCGCACGCTTTTGTCATTATGCGTAACTTACATAGCTCGAACTGGTCAAAATACACTGCCATAAGCATCCTTTTTTATTCTAGATTCATACTCATTCCTGATGAGGTTGTTGAAATAGTCATCTTTAAATACTATTTACCGTCTAGATAAAGCTGCGCTTCACCTAAGTCTAAAGTACCTTCATAAATCGCACGACCAGTGATAATACCTTCAAGACAATCACCATAAGGTTTTAGTAGCTCGATATCTTTCATATCGGTGACGCCGCCTGAGGCAATCACAGGCAGACCACCTTCACGCGCTAAGTTTACCGTTTGCTCGACGTTGACGCCTTGCATCATACCATCACGAGCAATATCGGTATAAACGATGGAAGATACGCCGACATCAGCAAAACGCTTGGCAAGCTCAGTGGCTTTGGTATCGGTCACGTTTGCCCAGCCATGGGTTGCAACCATACCGTCTTTGGCATCGATTCCTACGATAATATGTCCAGCAAATTCGCGGCAAGCCTCGGTCACAAAACCAGGTTCCTCAACGGCTTTGGTACCAATGATGATATAAGTCAAACCAGCGCTAATATACTGCTCGATGGTTTTCATATTACGAACACCGCCGCCCAATTGAATCGGCAGTTTAGGGAACGCTTTGGCAATATCGTTGACCACTTGCTTATGAACTGGAATACCGTCAAAGGCGCCATTTAAGTCGACCAGATGTAAGCGGCGCGCGCCCTCATTGACCCAACGCGCTGCCATTGCGACTGGATCATCAGAAAATACAGTATCGTCTTCCATACGACCTTGTTTTAAGCGCACACATTTACCATCTTTTAAATCAATAGCAGGGATAATGACAGGGACAGCACACATAAGCATTCCTTATAAAAAAGATATGAACGGGCAAAAAGAAATAAAGAGTAAAAACACACTCAAAAGTGAAACAATACTCAAAAAGGAGACATAATAAGTGATTCATTAAAAGTTATTTAGCATAACAAATTCAAAGAGGTTGTTAAGCCAAATTTGTCAGATATGGTTTATGCGCTTTAAAAGCATAATCTATCTGCCTTAAAAATATATTCTATCCGCTTTAAAATAGGGCGGTCGGGTTGGGATAAATAGATTGCCTTTATTGCACATCAATTGAAATACAATCAACCTGTCAAACAAAAGTTAACGTAGAATCTGGCTAAGCAATGATAAGAATAAAAAAGCATAACCATAAGTTTTAAAAAGAGGGATTAATCTAAACATTGGGTAAATTCAATTACCAATTGGCAATTTTAGGTCAGTTTAGCGTATAATCCTAGGTAAATTTGTATTTGTGCGATAAAACCTGATCGTCTGCTATCTATGGATGATTTCAATCAGTTCACGGTGAATGTAAGCTTAGCATGAATAACCAGTTGAACGCTTATGCTAATATATTGCGCTTATTGGCAATAGAATTTATCTTGTAATCATAGGTCATTAACCAGCGCTTAGATAGCTTTCACAAAGTCAGCTCTCTCAAAGTATGAACAAGTCACTGATTCCTCATTTATATTCACCCGAATGAATTGCGCTGTTTAAATCACACAGATTCTATGATCCACAGTTACTGAATTTACAGAAACTAGGATTTTTAAGGCAACAAATTTTAAGATTTTAATAAATCGTATGGTAAAACCGTCTTTTATTTGACGCTTTCCTCGTTGAGGATGTTGTTAGATTTGAAGGTTTTACGATACACCTTGGTAGCCAGTCGTCACTTTGGTCATTCGAATAAGACATTAACGTGTTGTTAAGGAGTCTAAGGTCAGCGTTAATACTCTTACTTGTAGTTATGATGTGTTATGTCTAAAGCACTTTTTCACTCCCTTTTGGGGAATTGATGAAGGACTTTATTGATGACGCCGTTAATCATGCTGCCGATATACCAAACAGGACGTCTGGTATCGTTTTAGACTATGGACTAAGTTTTCGCTTATGATTACCATCAAAAAAGGTTTGGATTTACCTATCACTGGTGAACCCTCCCGCGAGATATCTGAGCACAGACCCGCCCATGTGGCACTTATTGGCTATGATTACGTAGGAATGAAGCCTACGATGAATGTCAAAGAAGGTGACATCGTAGCAAAAGGTCAGCCCGTTTTTGAAGATAAAAAACGGGTCGGCGTTATCTATACTGCCCCTGCTGCTGGAAAGGTCATCGCCATTAAACGTGGTGAGCGTCGTGTGTTTGAAAGTCTTGTGATTGCGGTCGACCCAAACGGTGAAGAAGTAGAATTTCAGCGCTACGACTCCCAGCAACTCGCTGACCTAGATTCTGAAGTCGTTGAAACCCAACTGCTTGCCTCTGGTGAATGGACCGCATTTCGTACGCGCCCTTATAGCCGCTCTCCTGATATCGGTGCCCGTCCGCATGCTATCTTTGTCAACGCCATGGATACCAATCCATTAGCGTTTGATCCGATGTTGCTGATTAATGAGCAACTTCAAGCATTTAATGATGGACTTGCCGTATTATCAACACTCAGCCCAAAAACCTTTGTCTGCCATCACGGCGATGCTCAGCTGACGCCAGTTGCTAAAACGGCAGCTAATAATGTCACTGAGTATCACAGCTTTGCAGGTAAACATCCAGCTGGTCTGGCTGGGACGCACATTCACTTTTTGCATCCTATCATGCGCGGTGTGACCGTGTGGACGATTGGTTATCAAGACGTGATTTCGATTGGTAAGCTATTTACCACGGGACGTTTATATACGCGCCGTATGCTTAGCCTTGCTGGCCCTGCGGTAAAAAATCCTCACTTAGTCGTCACTGAGCGCGGTGCAGATATCACGGCATTGACCAAAGGTGAGCTTGAAGCTGGCGAGAATCGTATCATCTCAGGTTCTGTGCTATCGGGTCGTAAAGTATTTGGCAATACCAATTATCTTGGTCGCTTCCATAATCAAGTCAGTGTGCTATCTGAAGGTCGTGAGCGCCCAGCGTTTCACTTCCTGAGTGTTGGTGCAAACCGCTTCTCTAAATTGCCCATTTATATTTCGCAGTTTTTTGGTAGTAAAAAATACAACTTTACAACCACGAGTAATGGCTCACCGCGTGCGATGGTGCCGATTGGGGTCTACGAAGAGGTCATGCCACAGGATTATCTGCCAACGCAGCTACTGCGCGCCTTGATTGTCGAAGACATCGTTAGCGCTGTAGATTTGGGCGCACTTGAACTGGACGAAGAAGATTTGGCGTTATGCACCTTCGTCTCTCCTGGCAAATATGAATTCGGCGATATTTTGCGTGACAACTTAACGCGCATTGAGCTGGAGGGCTAACCACGATGAAATTTTTACACAATATGTTCGATCGTATGGAGCCGTCTTTTACCAAGGGTGGCAAACACGAAAAATATTATGCCATCTTTGAGATGTTTGATACGTTTTTACGTCAACCAAGCTCAACGACATTTGCATCCTCACACGTTCGCGACGGTATTGACCTCAAGCGTATTATGATTACCGTTTGGCTATGTACCTTCCCAGCAATGTTTTGGGGTATGTACAATATCGGTCATCAAGCATTAACGGCCATTGCACAACTTGGATTGCAGCCTGAAGGCTGGCGTACCGTTATCACCAGTATGGCGGGCTATAATCCTGACAGTATCTGGGCAAGTTTTGTTTACGGTGCCATGCAGTTTTTACCGATTTATGCGGTGACCTTTATGGTTGGTATTCTCTGTGAGATTATCTTTGCCGTCGTGCGCGGCCATGAAGTTAACGAAGGTTTCTTTGTGACCTCGGTACTGTTTGCGCTATGTCTACCACCAGATATTCCACTATGGCAAGTTGCCCTAGGCATCATCTTTGGTGTGGTCGTGGCAAAAGAAGTCTTTGGCGGAACTGGTAAAAACTTCCTTAACCCTGCCCTATCGGGTCGCGCGTTCTTATACTTTGCTTACCCTGCTTATATGTCAGGCGACTCAGTTTGGACCGCAGTTGATGGTTTCTCAGGAGCAACGCCGCTAGGCCTTGCTGCGCTTGGCGTTGTTCCCCAAGACTTTGTCGATGTCTATGGCAATGCCATTACTTGGAGTGATGCATTCTTAGGCAACATGCAAGGCAGTATTGGTGAAGTATCAACGCTTGCTATCTTATTGGGTGCAGTGGTTTTACTATGGACGCGAATTGCCTCATGGCGCATCATGGCAGGTTGTGTGGTCGGCTTGATAGCCACTTCGCTGGCCTTTAATGCCTTCGGCTCTGAAGACAACATGATGATGAAGCTACCATTTTATTGGCACTTAGTGATTGGCGGTTTTGCCTTTGGTGCAGTGTTTATGGCAACCGATCCAGTTTCTGCAGCGCACACCAATAAAGGTCGTTGGGCTTATGGTATTTTGATTGGTTTTATGACCGTATTGATTCGCGTCGTCAACCCAGCCTTCCCAGAAGGCATCATGCTTGCCATTTTATTCGCTAACTTATTTGCGCCATTATTTGACTACTTTGTGACGCAAGCAAATATCAAGCGCCAAACAGCACGGAGGGTTCGCTATGTCCAAGCCCAAAAGTAATAATGCAAAAACCATCAGCGTGGCGTTGACGCTGTGCTTGGTGTGTTCTGTATTGGTCTCAGCCGCCGCTGTTGGTTTAAAACCAGCTCAGGTTGAGAACGCGCGCTTAGACCGTAACAAAAACATCTTAGTCGCAGCTGGAATGTTTGATCCTGCGTCTGATACCAATGAAGATGTGGCTGAGCGCTTTAAAGACTTCGAGGTTAAAATTATTGACCTAAATAAAGGCAATTACCTCGATGATGACGCGCTAAAGGCCGTTGGTATTCCCGACCGAAATGCTTACGATGCCAGTCAAGCAACCAAAAACCAAGCGCTAAGCGATGACCTTGGGAGTAATGATCCGGCGGGGATTGGTCGTAAGCCTAAATACGCTAAAGTCTATGTCAAAAGTGATGACGCCGGCCAACCTGAAATAGTGGTTTTACCAATTCAAGGTTATGGACTTTGGGGTACGATTTACGGTTTCTTAACACTTGAAAGCGATATGAATACCATCAAAGGTATCAGCTTTTATGAGCATAAAGAAACCCCAGGTCTGGGCGCTCGTATCGAAGAACCAGAATGGCGCGCCATGTGGAGCGGTATTCACTCTTATGATGAAAATGGCGCGGTAGCAACGGGTGTGACCAAAGCCGGTAATCCAAAAGAAAACTGGGTAGACGGTATCAGTGGCGCTACTTTGACCAGTCGCGGTGTCAGCAACATGATTCAGTTTTGGTTGGGTGAACAAGGCTATAAGCCGTATCTAGATCATCTGCGTGAACAAAACGGCAAAACACTGGCTGATGCAGAAGTAAAGGCCAGTCAGAGCTCGTATAAAAAACTGGGTCAAAAGCTGACGCATCCCGCAACCGAACTGGTCGCAGTAGTGCCAGCAGCACACGGCAAGGAGGCATAACATGGCTGATACAAAAACGATTTTAACCTCGCCTATTTTTGATAATAACCCCATTGCACTACAAATCTTAGGTATTTGTTCGGCGTTGGCGGTTACTACCAGTGTGGCGAATGCGCTGGTGATGAGTGTGGCGTTGACCTTGGTCACGGCATTCTCAAGCTTTTTTATCTCTATTATCCGTAAGCAAATCCCATCAAGCATTCGTATTATTGTGCAGATGACGATTATTGCGTCACTAGTTATCGTGGTTGACCAGATTTTAAAAGCGGTCGCTTATGATGTCAGTAAAGGCTTGTCGGTATTCGTTGGTTTGATTATCACCAACTGTATCGTGATGGGCCGTGCCGAAGCATTTGCCATGAGCAATCCGCCAGTACCAAGCTTTTTAGACGGTATTGGTAACGGTCTTGGTTACTCGGCGGTACTGCTATTTGTCGCGAGCGTGCGTGAGATTTTGGGCGCAGGCAGCTGGTTCGGTATTACCATCTTGCAAACTGCAAACGATGGTGGTTGGTACGTACCAAATGGTCTATTACTATTGCCACCGTCAGCGTTCTTTATTATCGCTCTGTTCATTGTGATTATCCGTACTTGGAAACCTGAACAGGTCGAAGAAGCTGAATTTGTAATGAAGCCGCAATCTAAAGGCATGGCACAAGGAGGCGGTCACTAATGGGACACTATGTCAGTTTATTTATAACCTCGGTCTTTATCGAGAATATGGCGCTGGCCTACTTCTTAGGCATGTGTACCTTTTTGGCGGTATCAAAAAAGGTCTCCACCGCGATTGGTCTTGGAGTCGCTGTGGTCGTCGTGATGGCGATTACCGTACCGCTAAATAACCTTTTGTTTCAGTTCATCTTAAAAAATGGTGCGCTGGCATGGGCAGGTTTCCCTGATATCGACTTAAGCTTCTTAGGTCTACTCAGTTATATCGGTCTGATTGCCGCCGTGGTACAGATTCTAGAGATGTTCTTGGATAAGTTCGTCCCAAGTCTGTATAACGCGCTAGGGGTGTTTCTGCCATTGATTACCGTCAACTGTGCCATCTTAGGTGGCGTTCTGTTTATGGTTGAGCGTGACTATAACTTTGGCGAATCGATGGTATATGGCGTCGGCGCAGGCTTCGGTTGGGCATTGGCGATTACCGCCTTGGCGGGTATCCGTGAAAAGCTAAAATACTCAGACATTCCAGCGCCGCTACGTGGTCTTGGTATTACCTTTATCACGGTTGGTCTGATGTCACTTGGCTTTATGTCTTTTGGCGGTATGTCAATTTAAACCGCTAAGCTTAAACCCTATTTAGCACTTTGACCTATTTAATTCATTTATTCGGTAGGGGTTCAAAAAACGCAAAGACGTTTTTTCGCTCCCCTACTCCATAGATTAAGGATACCTACCATGGATTACGCTACGGCGATTGGTGGCGTTGCTATGTTTACCGTGATCATTATGGGTCTCGTTGCCATTATTTTGGCGGCGCGCTCAAGATTGGTCAGTTCAGGCGATGTTACTATCCATATCAACGATAATCCCGATAATGACGTCGTGACACCCGCGGGCGGAAAACTGCTACAAACATTGGCAAGCGAAGGTATTTTCTTATCTTCAGCCTGTGGTGGCGGTGGTACCTGTGCGCAGTGTCGTTGCCGCGTTATCGAAGGGGGCGGCTCTATTCTGCCCACCGAAACTGGGTATTTTACCCAAGGCGAAATCCGTAACCACATGCGCCTTGCCTGTCAGGTTGCGGTAAAGCAAGACATGAAAATCGAGATTGACCCTGAGTTTTTTGATGTTCAAAAATGGGAATGTGAAGTTGTCTCGAATGATAACGTTGCTACCTTTATTAAAGAGTTGGTGCTTAAAATTCCAGAAGGCGAGGAAGTCAATTTCCGTGCTGGTGGTTATGTGCAGTTGGAAGCGCCGCCGCATGAAGTCCACTATAAAGACTTTGTGATTGACGAAGAATACCGCGAAGACTGGGAAAAGTTCGACATTTTCAAATATGTGTCGAAAGTTGATGAGCCAGTGATTCGTGCTTACTCAATGGCCAACTACCCAGACGAAAAAGGCATTATCAAGTTTAATATTCGTATCGCCAGTCCTCCGCCGCGCGGTCCTGACGGTATTCCACCGGGCAAGATGTCCTCTTGGGTATTTAGCTTAGTTCCTGGGGATAAAGTGACCGTTTCTGGTCCTTATGGCGAA
Source organism: Psychrobacter sp. UBA6766 (assembly GCF_002453355.1). Taxonomy (GTDB): domain Bacteria; phylum Pseudomonadota; class Gammaproteobacteria; order Pseudomonadales; family Moraxellaceae; genus Psychrobacter. The sequence continues at coordinate 17,133 of NZ_DKGQ01000014.1, forward strand.
TTCTTTGCCAAAGACACCGAAGCTGAAATGATCTTCGTTGGTGGTGGTGCAGGAATGGCGCCGATGCGCTCGCACATTTTTGATCAGCTTAAACGCCTAAATAGTAATCGCAAGATTAGCTTTTGGTACGGTGCGCGCTCGATTCGTGAGATGTTCTATGTTGAAGATTATGATCAACTAGAAGAAGAGTTTGATAATTTTGAGTGGCATGTGGCCTTGTCTGACCCCTTACCCGAAGACAACTGGGAAGGTCCAACCGGCTTTATTCATAATGTGCTCCTCGAAAACTATCTAAAAGACCATCCAAACCCAGAAGACTGTGAATACTATATGTGTGGGCCACCGATGATGAACGCGGCGGTAATCGACATGCTTCACAGCTTGGGCGTAGAAGACGAAAACATTATGCTTGATGACTTTGGTGGTTAGGCGCATTGTTTAAATCGGTTAGTAAAGCCTATTTATTAAGCCAACACGATTAAGCTGATAATATATGATAAATTAAGAGTCTCAATGGAGGCTCTTTTTTTATGGGCTAACTAAACCATCTTCAATCAGAAAGGATTCTTATGAAAACCAAAGTTAAGGATTTGACCATTTGGATTACTGGTGCCTCTAGTGGTATCGGTGAGGCATTAACTATCGCTTTTGCCAAACGCGGTGCGAGAATTATCTTAAGCGGTCGTGATAAAGATAAATTAGAGACCGTCAAAAATCGTTGCAAAAACAGCAAAAAGCATATTCTCGTTCCCTTCGATATTGCCGATGCCAAGCAAGCAAAAGCTGCCTATGATACCGCTAAAACTCAGGCTGGAAAAATTGATTGGTTGATTAACAATGCGGGAATTAGTCAACGCTCGCTTATTATGGAGACGGCCGAAGACGTTGAGCGCCAAATCATGGAGATTGATTACTTCGCCCAAACGCGGCTTACCCGTTTGGTACTGCCAGAAATGATCGCTCAAGGCGGCGGTAAAATCGTCATGGTATCGAGCGTAGCAGGGTTACTCGGGACGCAATATCGCGGCGCTTACGGTGCTGCTAAAGCGGCGATTCATATGTGGGCAAACAGTCTGCGTGCTGAGTTGCACGACGATGGCATCGAAGTTGCGACGATATTCCCAGGATTTATTCAAACCAACATCTCTATTAATGCCTTAACTGGAGACGGTAGCGCGCAAGGAACGATGGATGAGGCAACCAATAAAGGCCTTACTGCGACCGCCTTTGCCAAACAGGTCGTCAAAGCACTTTCTAAAGGCGAAGAATATATCATCGTTGCTGGTAGTAAAGAAAAGCTCGCCACAAAGGTCAATCGTTTATCACCGCCCAGGCTTTATAAGCTTATTCGTGAGTCACAAGTAAAATAACCCTGATGAGTAAGGCGACGTAAGCATGACTTGGTGAGATGAATTGGCCTTATAGGGGATAAGGAGTGTAAAATAGCCACACAAAATATGTAGCGCTATTACCCCTACTTATCCTTAGAAAACTATCCTTAAAAAACTATGGCAAATTTAATGCAGCTCTCCTCTTCTCACAAAACGCTTCCCCTTACTCTATCAACGCTTGGTCTTGCCAGCATTTTGAGCCTTAGCGCCTGTCAGCAAAAGCCAGACTATAGCTATCTCATCGGTGAAACGATGGGCACCAGCTATCACATTACCTATCAATTGCCAGACGATGCTGATGAAGCCGCGATAAAAACCGCTATCGATGTGCGGTTACAGCAAATCAATGACAGTATGTCGACTTATCAAAGCGACTCCACCATCTCCAAATTCAACCGCTTGGCAAAAGACACGCCTATCACGATTGATGACGATTTTAGTCATGTGCTAGAGGCCTCAAGGCAAGTTTATGATCTATCGGGCGGTGCATTTGATCCAACGGTGATGCCATTGATAGAAACTTGGGGTTTTGGCAGCACCATGACCGTCGAGCGTTTGCAAAGTCCGCCGACAGCGCTTGAGATTGCACAAGCAAAAGCTTTGGTTGACTTTAAAAGCGTGGTACAAAAAGAGCAAAGTATTTATAAAACCAAAGACGGCGTCGGACTTGATTTTTCCGCAGTCGCTAAAGGCTATGGCGTCGATGTCATCGCCGATGTGTTAAAAAACAATTATCAAATTCATAATTATATGGTTGAGATTGGCGGTGAGGTGGCGACCTCTGGCGTTAGCGCTCAGCAGCAACCCTGGCAAATTGCTATTGATGCGCCTATCGAAGGCAGTACGGTAAGCGAACGCCAAACCGTAGCGGTGATTCGTCAGCCTGTTAATAATGGCGCTAGCATGGCACTTGCTACTTCTGGTAACTATCGCAACTCGGTGGTTTTCGACGGTAAACATTACAGCCATACTATTGACCCGACAACGGGTGAGCCAATTGTAGGCGGCGCGCCATCGGTAACGGTCGCCGCAGAAACCGTGGCACTGGCAGATGCTTGGGCGACGGCATTGACCGCGATGCCTTATGAAAAAGCACTTGCTACCGCTAAACAACACGATATCGCTGCCTTGTTTGTCATTTTGGCTAAAGATATTGCCGCAGACACGGCCACCGACAGTGCTGATGATTGGCAAGTGATACAAACCCCGGCAATGGAACGCTTACGGGCGGATAAAAAGTCTTAATATCAAACGTCTAGGTTTTCATACGCCTGCTAAGCACAAACGGACAAGGCAAATTTTTGCTATACTATAAGAGTGTCATCGCCTAGATGACGGTCTTATATTTAAAACGAGAGGTGATCTCCATGCTTAACCAATTGCTTCCCATGCTTGCTGTTACCTTTGCCGTCTTCATGTTATTTTTTATCTTCATGGGTATCGGCTATATGGTCAAAAAAAAGCCGCTTAGAGGCTCTTGCGGCGGCGTAGCAAAATTGATGGGCGACGAGCACTGCTCATTTTGTGGTAATGATCCCAATAAATGTGACTCATTGGTCGATCAACAACAAGAAAACGCCCTAAAAGCTGCTCAATTAGGCAAGTCGGTATAAACGTCCTATTTGTTACCATACGCTGGTAGTATTTACCCAATATCTGTTCTTATAATAGCGTTAAGTCCTGTGCAATCTGGCATTGCAATCTAACAGTGACTGACGCTATTTTTGCTTAAGCCATTAAGGTTTGTGTAAAAGCCTTTTTATCGTAAGAGATTTGTTTATTATAGACCTGCTATAAGCAAAACCTAAGCCTCACTATTCATATACTAAGTTTACCCTGATAAATAGGGTAGCAAGTTCATATGACTTGCTTTCTGCAAGTGTTTTTTTATTTTAAACTCTACTATATTGCCTCGAACACCGTCTTGATGACGTGCTTTGGTGTTATTTTATAAGCGATGGTGCGCCAGCGCTTTTTAATGACGTGTCCTTTTTCTTATATTGATAGTCGTGCCGCTATGTCTACCTCTCCTGATTTGCAAACTGATTTACCGTCCCAGTCTCAGTCGGATGCTTCATCAAAGCTAAAGCTGCCCTCCTCGCGCTTTACCTTTTGGCTGGTGCTGTGTGCCATGATTTTATTGGCGACCAATATGCGATCGCCAATTGTGGCGCTGGGTTCTATTGCGCCAGTAGTGCAAGGGGCGCTCGATATCTCCGAAACCCAAATAGGCTGGCTTGGTGCGGTGCCGATGCTGACGTTTGCGCTTGGGGCTTTTATTTCGCCCGCGATTGGTAAGCGTTTTGGCCTTGAAAATACCCTGATTGCGATGATCGCCTTATTAACGTTAGGCATGATTATCCGTAGCGTTATTCCGACTTGGATTGGTTTTTTAACTGGTACATTACTGCTGACATTGGCGATTGGTTTTGCCAACACGCTTGCCGCTCCTGTCATCAAGCAGCGAACACCCAGTCATATTCCTTTGATTACGGGTTTGTTTAGTCTCACCATGACCGTATCGGCAGGCATTGTCGCAGGCGTGGTATTACCACTATCTGCACAAGTCGGTTGGCAGTGGGCACTTGGTGGCTGGTCTGTATTGGGAATATTTGCCTTCGTTATTTGGGTACTATTAAGGCTACGCTTAGGCTCATCAAACCATCAACCCATTGCACCACTTGCTAAAGGCGAACAACCGCCGTCAAAAATTTCCATGTGGCGCACGCCTTTTGCTTGGCAAATCGCCATCTTTATGGGGCTACAATCACTGCTTTTTTATACCGTTGCCAGCTTTTTACCCTCAATTTGGCTTAGTAAAGGCCTCTCAGCGGTGAGCTCTGGTCAAATGGGATCTGTCTTTCAGTTCATGGCCCCTGTATCGATTTTAAGTTTGACGTGGCTAGTAAACCGTGGTCGACCCATTCAATCGTTGGCTGTCATTGCGTCCGTCTTAAATGTAATTGGTGTTTTAGGCGCCAGCTATCTAAGCCCTGATTTGGCGTGGTTATGGTCGGCGCTAATGGGCATGGGTTGCTCAGCAATTTTCACTTTAAGTATGATGCTATTTTCGATGCGCACTTATACCGCGGATCAATCAAGTGAGCTGTCAGGTATGGCGCAAGCGGTCGGTTATCTGATTGCGTTTTTTGGTCCCTTGGGAACGGGCTGGTTGCATGAAGCGACGAACAGCTGGGATTTGCCCTTGTTAATTATGCTGGTATTGATGGTTATCAATGTAGGGTTTGCTTGGATAGTCAGCCGCCCTGTGATGGTTGATGGTAAAAAGATTTAATTTTTATCTTCAATCAATTAAATTTCGTCGTCAATCGATTAACTTTTGAACCATATTGCCGATTATCTGATTCTGCTAGACTGACTTTATTGTATTTAGGACAGTAGAATCATGACAAATATACCTTCTCGCTTACCGCAGCGTTTGCTTACGGTCGCTTCATTGACCGTCGCAATCGCTATCAGCGGTTGTCAAAAAAATCCTGACGCCGATACGGCTGATAACACTCAAAATAACAACCAGACCGTTAATACGATAGCTGCTGAACCTCAAACTCCAGAATCCACACAATCTAAGCCATCAACAAATTCAACTGAGCAGCAAGCACCTTTAACCATCTTGGCACTGGGTGACTCGTTAACTGAAGGGCTTGGCGTTGATAATGATGCCAATTATCCTGCTCAACTAGAGTCACGGTTAAAAGAGATGGGCTATAAAGATATCAAAGTGGTCAATTCAGGGTTAAGCGGTGAGACCAGTACTGGATTGGTCAATCGACTAGACTGGGTATTGCAAACCAAGCCTGATATCACCATTTTGACCATTGGTGCTAATGATGCTATTCGCGGTATCGATGTGACAATGGTTGAAGCCAATATTCGCACCGCTGTTAAACGCCTTCAAGATGGCGGCAGCGAAGTCATTTTGGGCGGAATGCAGATTTATGACAATCTGGGTTCTGACTATGTAGAATCGTTTGCCGCAATCTATCCAAGGATAGCGAAAGATATGAATGTGACCCTAATTCCGTTCTTTTTAGATGGTGTGGGCGGCGATGCCAAACTCAACCAAGCCGATGCCATTCATCCAACAAAGGAAGGTTATACCATTATCGTTAATGATAATATTCTGCCAATTCTGCAGCCTGAAATCGAAAAATTAGAAGCAAGCCATACCAATCAAGCAACAAAATCTGGCACGCCTACTGAGACTACCCAATGACCGCTACACCCAATAACAAAGCACTACTCACCGCCTCCAAGCTCAATAAAACCGTTCAAGTTGGCGAGCAATCTTTATCCATTATTAAAGACGTCGATATCCATGTCGATGCGGGCGAGTTTGTGGTCATCATGGGAAAATCAGGCTCAGGTAAGTCCACCTTGTTAGGACTACTGGCAGCGCTGGATTATCCTGATAGTGGAAGCGTTGAATTGGATGGGCAAACGTTAAGCAACCTTGATGAAGATGCGCTAGCTGTTATTCGACAACGTGATATGGGATTTGTCTTTCAGTCGTTTCATCTATTACCGACATTGACGGTAGCAGAAAATATTGCCTTCCCGCTTGATATTGCCCGTCGTCCGAATAAAGCACGCGTAAATGAGCTGATTGCAGCGGTTGATTTGGGACATCGGCGTGATAGCTTACCCAACCAATTATCAGGCGGTGAGCAGCAGCGTACTGCCGTTGCCCGTGCGTTGGTATCACAGCCAAAAATCGTCTTTGCCGATGAACCAACCGGTAACTTAGATGAGCAAAATGCCCGTCAAGTGATGCAGCTATTATTAGATTTACGCCAGCAAGTTGGCTCGGCATTGGTGGTCGTCACCCATGATGCCGCACTAGCGGAGATGGCAGATCGTGTCATTACCATGCATGACGGTATGATAGATGGATCAAAAATCAATGGATAACATGGATAATGAGTCGAATGATTCGCGTGGCATCATAAGCCAACTATTTAACCGTCTGTTAATTTCAAAAAACTTGGGCGCGCAAGCCTTAAGTCGTAGCTGGTGGCAGCGCTGGATCTATCCCGTCTTATTCTTAATCACGCTAGTCCTTTCGCTTGCCACTTACCTTACTTTAGATTCTATCCAGCAATCGGTTGATACTTATATCAATGACAATCAGCGCGCACTCGTTGGCGGCGATTTGATTTTAAACAGTAAGCAAGATTGGCCAAGCGAGGTCTTAGCGCAGGTAGAGACGGTCGCTGATACGCAAATAGTATATGACTATCAGTTTAGCGCCATGGTAGTGACCGATAAGCAAACCTTACTTGCCAGCGTTAAAGCGGTCTCGCCAGCTTATCCGTTATATGGAGACGCTGAGCTTGCCTCAGGGCAGCCTCTTTGGACACAATTAAGCGCTGCTAATGTCGTCGTCGCGCCCGAAGTATTGAACAGCTTAAACGCCACTGTCGGTGACCAAATCACCATTGGTGATGCTGAATTTATGATTAGTGATGTGCTAACCAAAGAGCCTGACCGTCCACTGACTGCCTTTGGTTTTGGCGGGCGGGTTTTGATGCATCAAGATGCATTAGAGGCAACCAATCTATTGGGTCAGCGTAGCCGCGTTAATTACCGTATTGAGCTGGCAGGGGAGCCCGAGTTAATGGCTGAGCAGTATGATAAGCTCACGCAAATACTCAATAATTATCCTGATATTGAGCTCTCTGATGCCGAGTCAGCAGATACTTCTGTCTCGCGTATCTCCGACAATGTCTTGATGTTTTTAAAGCTGCTCGTCATTGCCGTACTGTTATTATCTGCGGTGGCGATGTATGGCGTGATTACGGCTTTTGTGACCAAGCAGCAGTCTAGTAATGCTATTCGCTTGGCATTGGGTGAGCCGCTTAAATCTTTAAAACGCAGCTACTATCAACTATTGATTGTTACCACTATCATTGCTTGTATTGCCGCGGTTATCGTGAGTTTCGGCTTACTTAAAGTCGGTCAGCCGTATCTGATTGCTATCTTGCCAGCGGATGTTGGTTTAGCAATCAACCCGATTAGCGCCATTAAAACCATTATTATCGCCTTAGTTCTGACCCTACTGATTGCTCAGCGTGGTTTAAGCACACTAAGTACGACCAAGCCTGCTACTTTACTCAATCAAGGTGCGAGCGCAAACTCGCAAAATCTACCGTGGTATCGACGTCTACCGTTACTTTGGTATGGGCTGATGCTAGTTGGTCTCTATGCGTTTTTTGCTTATGAAGTACATTCTCTGATACTAGGTGCGCAGCTCTTAATAGGCTTAACTACTTTTGTCGCGATATTTTGGCTATTAGCGCGCGGTTGGTTATGGCTGCTGACTAAGTTTGCCAAGCATTCTAATATCAGCTGGATGCAGCGTATTGCTATTCATAACCTTGCCCGTAAAGGCAATCAGTCGGCATTATTTTTTGTCACCTTATCGCTGTCAGTGGCGGTTTTAACTTTGATTACCACGCTCAATCATAGTATCAATGCCCAGTTTATTAGTGCCTATCCTGAAGATGCGCCCAATTTATTTTTACTCGATATTCAAAGCGACCAACACGACGAGATTAATAATATCATTGCTGCGCCTGTCAGCTATTATCCTGTCATTCGTGCGCGTGTCGTCACGGCTAACGATGTACCCGTACAAGATATCGAGCCTGCGGACGGCTTTGATGACCCGACGCGGGTTTTTAATTTAAGCTATGCCGATACGGTGATGGATACCGAATTCATTACTGATGCTGTAGAAAACGATAAACTTTATGCCCCTATTAAAACTACTGCTAACGACCCAGCACAAACCGTTGCGCCATTATCAATTTTGGATACTGCTGCCAGTTTGCTAAACGTCGGCATGGGTGATCAGGTGCGCTTTAATATCCAAGGGATTGAAATCGTCGGGCAAATCACTAGTATCCGCTCGCGCTATGAAAAAGGACCCAGCCCCTATTTTTACTTTTTATTTGAGCCAGCGGTTTTAGCAGCTGCGCCGCAAATCCAATTTGCTACCGCCCATGTCGCAGCAGAGGATATTCCAAAGCTCCAAGGTCAGTTAGTACGCGAGTTTCCTGCGGTAACGACCATCGACGGCACGGCTATCGCGCAGCAAGTCCAAGAGTTGGTGGTACAAATGAGCCGTTTGGTTTATGTCTTCACCTTACTGGCATTATTGACGGGTATCATGGTCTTGATTAGCTCACTACTCTCTACCTCGCAAGACCGCATGAAAGACAGCGCCTCATTTAGGCTGCTCGGCATGCAAAAGCGCGACCTCTATATGCTCAATATCTTAGAGCTTGGCATACTTGGTATTAGTGCCGCCTTATTTGCGGTGATTATCGCTAATATCGGGGCATGGGCTGCTATTACCCAATGGTTTAACTTGCGCTTTAGCGTACCGTGGGCAAGCTTAGCTATTGGCGGCGCATTATTAATCGCGCTACTGTTTGCCATTGCCATTATTTATGTGCGATTGGTGATTGGACGCGGGATTATGGCGCGGGTAAGGGCGATGATTTAGTTGTTGTAGCTAATCCTACTTTTGCTGCTATCTTGGCTGGCAAAAGGGTAGTCGCTAAGGTTAGGGTCGTTACTGACAAGCGATAACGCCCCTAACTAAGCGTCGGCAACCCTGTGCTGCTCCAAATATATCCGCGACAATCAGAGCTAAGACGCTTCTCTATTCGAGAAGTTAGGTGCAGATAAAAACTATTAAAATTTGCTATCAACTTGTATATCTCTAACTAAGCTGTCTAGAAAATCACTAAAAGCCTCGTTAGGTGTTTTACCTCCAGTTATACTAGAAACGAAGGAACCTACCTTAAATTTACTATATGCTCCTGTCCTAGGATTATATAATCCTGCATACTCCCAACTCTTATTATTATCATCAACTTGTCGTAGAGCTAAATAGATACTTAACTGCTTCAAATCACTAGTTTTAAACCTACGTTTCACTGTTTTAACTTCATATAAAATATTATCAATTGATACATCGCCTTCTAAGTCTGGAATAAAACCAAAACCTTTTAAAGAAGGTTTAAAGTCAACTTTGGTTGCATTATGACTAGCTATAAAGCCTAAAAAATTATTTGCTAGCTTAATAACTTGATCTATTTCACTTTTATTTAGAATCAGCTCAGCTCTATCATAGTTACCAGATATCCATATGGACTTGGCAGTATATTTCACAATAGCATTTAATATCTCACTATTAGATACAACATCATCAACAGAGCAATTATTGTAAGATTTCGCCACAATATTGAAGGCACACTCGGCTACTAAATCATATCTAATATCATTCGGCATACTAACTTCTAGCTGTTCGAACTTATGAACCTGACTTTCATTAAATACTCGCATAAAATTTGAATTTAAAAATGGGAAGCTTACTTTCCATATAGAGCTAAACTTTTCAGCTATAACACGCTCATTAATCATGATAATACTACTTTATTTTTTTGTTTCCTTTCCCCGAACCATTCTGTTAGAGAGGTCTCTTGGCTTGAAAAAAGGGTTTTGTTATGATTTCTCCAGTGCTTACCTTCGTCATTTAAATAGAATGAAGAGTAGATAATAGCTCTTCTCTCCCAAATACTACTATTATTAAAATTGTTTTTTCTATAAGATAGCCAAAAGTCGCAACTCCAATTAGACATTGCTACGATTATCTGGCGTCTAATAAAAGGATTAGTTATAGAGTCAAAAGTCTTTGAGAAAAACATAGTTTTTTCATCTGTCATAGAAATTGAAAGTATCTGGATAATATAACTAATATTTAATTCTACTTTTGTTAAATAATGGTCGTTATTAAAAAGCTCTAATAAGGCTTTATCAATAGATTGCTGTCCATGTTTTGGTAAATTTTCATAGATACCTCTAAATGCACGTAATATAGTTGTAAATACAGGGGTCAAAGTGACAAGATTATTTTCGTCAAGAAGGACCTGAATTGCTTCTAATTGCTTATCAGTATCAAGAGCCTTAATTGCATTAATAGCTTGTTTAGTCACAACTTGATCAACTCGCGTTTTATTGATTTCTTTAGATAAAATGCCAATAATATCTATTTCTGCGATAGCATCCTTTGTAGATTCATAATCTTCTTCAGATGTATTCGAATATGGATCAAACCTTATAGATATATTGAGCAATTTTTGCTCATCGCTTGAGCTATCTTGAGTTGAAGGCCCTAGAAATTGATGGATTTCCAAAAATTCGGTCGAAGACATAATTTTAGTCTTAGTCTTTTGTAGACTTAACTGATCATTTGCTAGTTTCTGCGTTAAAAACAAAATATCCTTGTATGCTTGAGATTCAGAGTCACAAAATATTGTGTAGTCATCTACATATCGGCAAAATTTTATTTTGTTATTTCTTAGGTGTTCGTCAACATGTCTTAACGCTAACTCAGCGAGTATTCTAGAAGCTGGTCCTCCAACGGGAAGGCCATAGGATATTGTATTAGTAAACCTTGACAAAACTTTCATTATTTTCTTAGTTGTGTCAAATGAATCGTTATCCACTCGTCGTAATTCATTTTCCAACTTATGATGATTAACCCTAGGGTAGAAATCTGCTATATCAGTTTGTATTACATAATTACAACTAGTAGAATTTTCTACACACTGTCTTTTATAATCTAACCATGTGCTATTTTTAAAGAAAGAGTCTTTATCTTCGCTCCATTCATATCTATACGAGAAGACAGTCTTCTCAGCCTCATCAACTCTTTTTAATTCGATACTTTCAGCTAGACTGATTACAAGTCCTAAGAAATAAGCATTCCAAAAAGGTTCAATCATTGTTGCTTTGCGGAAGCCAAAATAGCCGACAGGAACCATTTCTTCAATAGTTGAAGGAGGTTCGCTTGATAAACTGTTCTCAAAATCAGAGTGCATTGCTTCTAATAACTTAACAGCACTCTCATGCTTTTCTTCAAACATATATCTTTCGAACGGAAAAGGGAATATATCTGTATCACCATATTTTGCAATATTTTTGACAGCTTTTTCAAAATATTCTTTCATACAGAGCCTTATTGACTAATGTTGTTTAGACTAAACACCTTTATATATATCTTATTTAAGTATATCAAGTATAAGTAGGCGTAGTGTGACTTCACTCTTTATGAAAGTATAATAAGACTCAACCAATATCTGCCTCGCGCTTTGCGTATTTTATCGCAACCATTTGTTATACTACCCCAACTTTATCGATTAAATGACACCTTATAAAATCCTCCAAAACAGCATGGTAGCCTTATGAAATTCTCAAAGTTCGGTCAAAAATTTACCCAGCCAACTGGCATCTCACAGCTCATGGATGACTTAGGCGATGCGCTAAAAAGCGATCAGCCTATCAATATGTTGGGTGGTGGTAACCCTGCCAAGATTGATGCCGTCAATGAGCTATTTTTAGAGACTTACAAAGCGCTTGGTAATGATAACGATACCGGTGAGGCAAATAGTAGCGCGATTATTAGCATGGCAAATTATTCTAACCCACAAGGTGACGCCGCCTTTATCGATGCCTTAGTTAGCTTCTTTAATCGTCATTATGATTGGAATTTGACGGCAGAAAATATCGCTTTGACCAATGGCTCGCAGAATGCTTTTTTCTATTTATTTAATTTATTTGGCGGCGCATTTAATGATGGCGAAAATCAATCGGTAGATAAATCTATTTTACTGCCATTGACGCCTGAGTATATTGGTTATAGTGACGTCCATGTCGAAGGTCAGCATTTTGCCGCCGTGTTGCCGCATATCGATGAAGTCACTCACGATGGCGAAGAAGGTTTCTTTAAATATCGCGTCGATTTTGAAGCGTTAGAAAACTTGCCAGCGCTAAAAGAAGGTGGCATTGGAGCAATTTGCTGTTCGCGTCCGACCAATCCAACGGGTAATGTGTTGACTGATGAGGAAATGGCGCATTTATCCGAGCTTGCCAAGCATTATGACATTCCACTAATCATCGATAACGCCTACGGTATGCCCTTCCCGAATATTATCTATTCTGACGCGCATTTGAACTGGGATAATAATACGATTTTGTGCTTTAGCCTGTCTAAAATTGGTCTGCCCGGAATGCGTACCGGCATTATAGTGGCTGATAGCGAGGTGATCGAAGCGGTCAGCGCGATGAATGCGGTGGTCAATTTGGCTCCGACACGTTTTGGGGCAGCGATTGCCACGCCATTGGTGAACGATGACCGTATCAAGCAGTTGGCGGATAATGACATTAAACCTTTTTATCAGAAGCAAGCGACATTAGTGGTCAAGCTGTTAAAAGATGCTTTGGGTGATTATCCATTGATGATTCATAAGCCGGAGGGCGCGATATTCTTGTGGTTATGGTTTAAAGACTTGCCGATTAGCACCACTGAACTGTATGAAATTCTCAAAGACAAAGGCACACTTATTGTGCCAAGCGAATACTTCTTCCCGGGTGTCGATGTGACTAATTACCCACATGCGCATGAATGTATTCGTATGAGTATCGCCGCCGATGAGCAAACACTAACGGATGGGATTAAAGTCATTGGTGAAGTGGTGCGTGATATTTATGATAAGGCTAGCAGTCAGAAAGACTAAATCTTTTATTATAAAAATATTGAAACATAAAAAAAACGGACTTATAAATAGTCCGTTTTTTTGTGCTATCACCGAATTCAAATGGTTTAGCGCAGCGCTTTTAACAAAGCTTCAGCACTCATTTTACCAAAAGCATTGGCCGCCAAGGGTCCATCGCCTGAGATCAGCTTTCTGTCTTGATGGGTATGTCCTGTCGCCAGTTTATTGGTAATCGTAACGCCCAAATCTTCTAGCTTTTCGCCAAAGTACCACGGCATCGTTCCGGGTAAATAACCAATTTTTGGCATTTGCTTGTCCATAGCTGTCGGGAACGCTACCATTTTATAACCTTTAAAAATAAAGTCATGATTGTCATTATTGTCTTTATTGTCTTTATCGGCGCTATTAGTATTGTCAGCGCTATCAGGTTTATCAGAGCTATCAGGACTTGCTAAATTAGCCGCCAATAAAGCCGCCGGTCCATGACAAATCGCTAAGGTAAATAAATCCTTGTTATAAGCCCAACGTAGCAAATCGCCAAGGTTATAATCTTCAGGCAAGCCCAGCATTGCCCCATGCCCACCGGGGATAAAGATTGCTGCGTAATCCTCGCTATTTGCCATATCATTTTTGACAAAATCGGCGATACTTTTTGGACTGTTAAGCTTGGATTCATATTCCGCGTAGATTTTTTTGACGTCATCATCGTCCTCTGGCATTGCCCACTGCTCGACTTTGACCGACTCCCCAGTTGGGGTAAAAACATCTACCGTAAATCCTGCTTTTTTAAAATGAAGCAACGGCACCATCATCTCAACCGGATGATTGCCAGTCTTAAACCTCTTATCATTTGCCATAGTCATGTACTGCTGCTCGGTGCAGACCATCAGGATTTTTTTGTTGCCCGTATATGGCGTCTCGTACTCGCTATGATCGTAGTTGGTTTTGTTAGGCGCTGCCAGTTTAAGCGAAGCTTTAGAAGGGGTATAAGCGCCATATTCGGCTTCTTGTGGCTCTAAACCTAAGGTGTCTTTGGCTTTGTCTACTATGTCACTAATATTAAGGTCTGAGATATTCATAACTTTTCCTATTTTATTATTGCTTATATTGGATTGATAGTTAGGAAAGATAGAATAATTGCCTGTCGCTACCTTTCTGATTGTAAGGTAGCAAACTCATAACGCATTAAATAGACCAGAGTTTTTTGACTTTCGTAAGCTTTGTAAATGGTGAGTTGCTCAGCTTTGGCGTTTTAAAAAAGCATCAGAGTAAAAAGCCTTAAAGTAAAAAGCGCAAAGCAATGAGCTTATAAACAATAAAAAACGGACTTAGCGATAGTCCGTTTTTTTCTGCCGTTTAATCATGGGTGTTGCTTTATTAATGGATTGAAACGTCTTTGTCCAAACGGTAAAGCCATAGAATATATAGGAGAGCAGGCAGGTATTAATAATATCATGGATACTGGCCTTGATTTCTACCGCTGTTAACCCCGCCAGACCTAATTCTGTAATCGTATGGCGATTGTCCAAATACTCGCCCAATACAGCAATAGCTGTCACCATGATTAAGGCAATAAATGCTCTAACGCTGTATTTTTTAAATATGGGACGTAGTAGGATTAAGCTCAATAGAAACACGCTGATGCCGACATAAATATGCAACGCATCTTTATCTAATCCTGTGGCGCTCACGACGCCGTTTTTAAAGATATAAAAATCCACGATTTTATTCCGTGTATAAAAGAGAGAAATGAGCTGAGTATAAATGAAAACCGCCAATTATACATTGAGAATAAAAAAGGCAGATTAAGCATTTGCTAATCTACCTTCCTATTTAATCAAAGCTGTTCCATCAAAACTATCAATCGAATATTTAGAGCACACTTTTTAAATGTAACTTATTAAATATTCCAATCGACAAAGTTCTTTAACAGCTGCAGACCTGCGGTGTGGCTTTTTTCTGGATGGAACTGGGTGGCAAATAAATTGTCTTGCAAAATACTGGCACAAAACGGCTGACCATAATCACAAACAGCCGCCACTTGCGATTTATCTGCTGGCGCGCAGTAATAGCTGTGTACAAAGTAAAAATGCGCATTATCCTCGATACCATTCCACAGCGGATGGGCAAAATCCATACTGCTGATAGTATTCCAGCCCATGTGCGGCACCTTAATGGTAACCCCTTGCTCATCTTTCCAAGTAGGGTCAAACGCTTCTACGCTGCCGTCTAAGATGCCCAAGCATTTTGTGCCGCCATTCTCAGCGGATTGATCAAATAACGCCTGCATTCCGACACAGATGGCCATAACAGGCTTGTTAAATACTGCCTGACGTATGACTTCATCAATCCCTGCCTCATGCATACCTATCATACAATCGCGCATCGCACCGACACCAGGGAAGACAATCTTGTCTGCTGCCGCGACTACTTTTGGGTCATTGGTAATAGAAACCTCTGCGCCGACCAGCGTTAGCGCTTTGCCGACTGAGTGCAGGTTTCCCATACCATAATCTAACAATGCAATCTTTGGGGCTCTACTCATCTAAAACGCCTCTTTGGTCGATGGCAAGGTATTCAGCGCACGCTCGTCATACTCACAAGCCATTCGTAGTGCGCGAGCAAACGCTTTAAAGGTTGACTCAATTTGGTGATGGCTGTTTTTGCCTTTAAGATTGTCTAAATGTACCGTCATCCAAGAGTGATTCACAAAACCATAGAAGAATTCGCTAAACAAATCGACATCAAACGTCCCAACATGCGAGCGGGTAAACGGAATATCCATATGAAGTCCTGGACGACCAGACAAATCAACCACTGCACGGGTCAAGGACTCATCGAGTGGCGCGTAAAAGTGCCCATAACGACGAATGCCTTTTTTATCACCGAGCGCTTTTGCAAACGCTTGTCCAAGGGTGATGCCCGTATCTTCAACACTATGATGATCATCGATAAAGGTATCGCCAGTGCATTTGATATCTAAGTCAAACAGACCATGACGCTTAATTTGGTCAATCATATGGTCTAGAAATGGTACGCCAGTATCTACAGTGCCTTGACCTGTACCATCAAGGTTTACCGTACAAGTGACTTGGGTTTCAGCAGTATTACGCGTAACGGTCGCCGTTCGTGCGGCATGACCGAAAAGATTTTGAGCAGAATTTTGATTTTGGTCGGTAGAATTGGCTGTCATGGCTACTCTCTATAAATGAAAAGCGGTCAATAAAATAGGGCGAAAAAGCGCCCAAAAAATCTTGCTAGTATCTAAAAAGGATTATAGAAAAATAAATCTAAGGATAGGGTAAACCTATATAACCTACTAAAATCACAAGCATTGTACGTTAGAAGCACTGTCTACCCTCATCATAACAAACCCCACCATTTACTGCTACGACCAAGCAGTAAACCACGCACAAAATTGCGTCATTCTGCTAAAATAAGGGATTAAGAATTATCAATCATTGCGCCATCATTGCACCATATTCATTCCGTCATGTCAGATAAACATTTAATAGGGAAACACGATGCCTTTAGAAGCCATTGCCATTAACGACTTGCAAACTCCGCTGATTAAAAAGCCGACTCGTAATAATGAATTGGCCGAGCGACTGCAAGCATTGTATGACAGCGATGATAATCAGCCTGATGGCGCTGAAGTATTGGCACTTATAGAGCAAGGCTTTAAACGTGGTCAAACTTTGTATGTCGGCATGTTTAATGACAAACCTATCGCCGCGGTTGCCTGCTTTGATGACGGACAAACCGATGCCAAACGCCTGCAGTATTTAACAGTCCATCAGCAAAATCGTGGTCGTGCCATCGATGCGAAGTTTATCAAACTGGTCTATGATGCCGAAGTGAAAAAAGGCGTGCGACAATTCGTTCCTGTCGATGCCGATATTCACCGTATCATGAGCGAGTATGAGCTCCTGCGCGTTAAGGATTAAATACGAGGTTAAAAGATTAGTTTTGGCTTATATTCGATTATTTACAGGCTTTTCTCACTTATTATACAAAAACCACTTGACAGTAACGCCTATATTTAGTTTAATAGCGCCTCAACGAAGACGGCTCGATAGCTCAGTCGGTAGAGCAACGGATTGAAAATCCGTGTGTCGGCAGTTCGAACCTGCCTCGAGCCACCATTCGTTTAAGCATTCTAAAAAGCCCCAGACATTACTGTTTGGGGCTTTTTTTATGGCTAGAATTAATAGATAAAACTAACAGAATCAATCATTATTTTAATATCACTACTCTTAATTATTTAACATTTTTGGGCTATTTTTATAACGCACTGACTCTCTATACTAAAACTATCGCTAGCCAGCAGATAGAGGATATTATGAGAGAGTTTGATTATGATTTGGATTATAAAAACCTAGACTTGCGCGTGCACCCTGAGCTATACCGCGTCGGTCGCGGTGAACAAGGCGTATTATTGGTCGAACCTTATAAGTCGGAAATATTGCCGCATTGGCGCTTTGCGACGCCTGATATTGCAAAGGAAAGTAGCGAAACCATTTATCAAATGTTTTTAGATTATCTCGCTGCCGATGACTTCGTCGGTGCCGATATGGCGCGCAAATTTATCCAAATGGGTTATACCCGCGCCCGCCGCTATGCCAACCATAAAGGCGGAAAAAAGTATAAAGGGGCGGTTCCGGACGATAAAAAGGGTCAAAGTGGCGCCCATGGTCGCGAAGAACTGCCACGGCAGGTTGAAGATCCCATCAAAGCAGAGTCTGCACGTATATTTAAACAAACTTGGGATAAGTGCCGCGAAAACGACGTGTATCTTAAGATGAAAGCGGAACATCGCGCACGCTATAAAGACGCCAAATAACCGGCTATAAAAATGACAACAATGAATCACAATGACCTCATACGGTTGATTGTGCTACGCTTTATCCTAACTTAATAGTAAGAGCTTTTATTATGTCCAGTAACCCTGCCTCAACACCCATTACACCGCAACTTACTTCACAGCAAAAACCGCTTCTCATCTTTGATTTTGATGGCACGCTGATCGATAGTGTTCCTGATTTGGCGGATGCCACCAATCTAATGCTTGAGCAACTAGGTCGATCTCCCTTCCCTCTTGATAGCATTAAAGGTTGGATTGGTAATGGCGCGCGTGTATTGGTTGAGCGGGCGCTATTAGGTCAGGTGATTGTTGATGATAGCTTAGATAACGAGACGGTAGAGGAAGCGCTGCGTATCTTTTTTGCCGCTTATGGCGCCCTTGATTGTCAAAAAACCACGGCTTATCCTGATGTGAGTGACGGCTTGCATCAGCTTAAAAACGCGGGCTATACCTTGGCACTGGTGACCAATAAGCCGATTCGTTTTGTACCCAAAATATTGGATCATATGGGCTGGACGCCGCTATTTAGTGAAGTAGTGGGCGGCGATAGCTTACCAACCAAAAAGCCAGATCCCGCGCCGTTATTACACGTTTGCGAGTCGCTCGGATTCGATAAATCGCAAGCCGTGATGATTGGTGATTCGATCAATGACATTTTAGCAGGGAAAAATGCGGGCGTGGATACCATTGGGCTATCATATGGCTATAACTATGGTGTGGATATTCGTGATAGTAAGCCAAACTTTGCGTTTGATAAGTTTTCTAGCCTATTACAACTATTGGGCGTATAAAGTTTTTGATAGGGATTCAATATCGTTCTAAAAGTGACGCTATAACCTAACCCTCACCATCGGCATTAATAAACAGACTAATATGATAATTAACGCTTTATCTAAGCGCCTACTTATCCTGCATTAATTGTCGCTGTCGTTTCACTCTTTTCTCTATTTTGTTGAGCCACATTAACCAGACAAATAATCCTATAAAGGCAAAGCTCCAGCAGCAAGCCGCTAAAAGAATGCTTTGAAAATACCCTAACCAAGTGACATTAAGTCTAAATAATGCCGCAGCGGTTATCAACAAGGCTAAGATAAAGACAAAAGGCTTGGCGTTAGTATCACGCAATACTCGGTGTGATCGAGTTCGCGACATCACTGTGAAGGTGAGCGTTCCCAGTGCTCCTATAGTAATGGCGTGCAACGCTTTGGTAATCGGAAAATTGGCTGTTATCAAGCTTAAAGTAATACCTACCCAGCCCACGACAATCCAGCTGTATCCTAATAGCATGGCCAATAAATCGGCACGCCCATAGCTCCACCACGGTCGCCAGCGCAGCACTCGAACCACACAAAGCAGCGCACTACTAAGTAAGAAAGCGGCCATAACGGATTTGGCCCAAGCAAAAGGCATTAGGTTTAATATTGATACTGAAAATAATAAAATTAAAATACTGCCCTCAAACCTCGGCTGAACACGGTCTTTTAAGAACCGGTTTTGACTCTGAAAATGCCCTGCTAATGCTGGCGCTATTATTCGACCTCCCATATAAAACATCAAGATACTTAACAACAACACCGCTTCTAATAAGAACCTCAGACTCCAGTCATCGGGTTGATCGCTTTGCATAGCCGAATGAAAACCAAGCGCCGCTATAGCTAAGCCCACCAGCACAAAGCCTGCCGATTTGTTTCGCCACTTCTTAGCCGTTCGCAGAAAAATAGGCGCAAGCTTCCACACTAATACCCCAACAAAAGCGATGTTAATCATCGCCGTAACCATAATGGTCGGCGCAAACCAAAAACTCAACCTAGCCACCAACCATAACCCAATCACAGTAAAGATATATGGTTTTGGTTGCGGACCCGCAAGGTAACCTGCAATCACCATCAAAGCAAAACCAAAAATCATTTCATGGCCATGCCCCCAAGCGAACTGTAAACCTGTAGGGACCGCAAACCAACCGAGCTGACCACCCACTGATAAAGGTAGGATTAAAGCGGAGTACAACGCAGCAAGCGGAAACCAATAAGTATGAGCAAAAGGGGGTTTGGCTTTGGCTTTCATTAACAAAAGAATCCTTTTATAAAGCCACAGGGGCGCTGAACGGATGGGCGATAAATGTGAGCTTGGAATTAAGTATAGTAAATCGTAAGGCACTATGGGCGAATAACCCAGTGTAAGTCTTGGAGTACTAGGTTTTTATAACCGGTTTAGCGTATGATTAAGCGGTACTTAAGCTTAAACCAGCCAATAAACCGTACGCTATTGGAGACAGAGAATGATTAAAAAAGATGACAGCAACAGAAAATACTCCGCTATTTTGGTCGATGGCATCCAAAAAGCCCCTGCTCGTTCTATGCTGCGGGCGGTTGGTTTTACCGATGAAGATTTTAAGCGCCCACAAGTTGGCATTGCCTCGACTTGGAGCCAAGTGACGCCCTGTAATATTCATATTAATGGCTTGGCGGATGAAGTGGCCAAAGGCGTTTATTTTGCTTATGGAAAACCCATTATTTTTAACACCATTACCATCTCTGACGGTATCGCTAACGGCTACCAAGGCATGAAGTACTCATTAGTATCGCGTGAAGTCATCGCCGATTCCATCGAAACTGTCTCAGGTTGCCAAGGTCACGACGCGATCATTGCCATTGGGGGCTGCGATAAAAACATGCCGGGTTGTCTGATGGCCATGGCGCGCTTAAACCGTCCTTCGCTATTTATTTATGGCGGAACCATTCAGCCAGGAAAAAACCACACCGACATCGTCTCTGTATTTGAAGCCGTTGGAGCCAATGCGCGCGGCGATATGACCGAAGAAGAAGTATTAGAAGTTGAAAGAACGGCTATTCCCGGCCCTGGCTCTTGCGGTGGCATGTATACCGCCAACACCATGGCATCAGCCATTGAAGCGTTGGGCATGAGCTTGCCAGGTAGCTCTGCTCAAGAAGCGATTTCTCCTGAAAAACGTGAAGATTGCCGAAAAGCTGGTGAGGCGATTCAGTGGCTCCTTGATAATGACATTAAGCCCAGCGACATTATGACACGCAAAGCCTTTGAAAACGCCATTACCATGGTGATTGTATTAGGCGGCTCAACCAACGCGGTTCTGCATCTGCTCGCTATGGCCGACGCCATCGGTGTGGAGCTAAATATTGATGACTTTACTGAAATAGGAAAGCGCGTTCCTGTGTTGGCCGATTTACGCCCATCAGGCCGCTACTTGATGTCAGAGCTCATCGAAATTGGTGGCATCGCGCCATTAATGAAGCGTTTATGGGAAAAAGGTTTACTGCACGGAGACTGCTTAACCGTTAATGGTAACACCATCGCTCAAAATCTAGCTAACGTAGAGGATTACCCAGAAGGCCAAGACATTATCAGGCCGTTCGACAATCCCATTAAAGCTGACAGCCACTTACGCATATTACGTGGCAACATTGCACCAACCGGTGCGGTAGCAAAAATCAGTGGTCAAGAAGGCACTCAGTTTACGGGTACCGCTCGGGTGTTTGATTCAGAAGAGTATGCCATGACCGCCATTTTAGATGGCACCGTTGTGGCAGGTGACGTGGTGGTGATTCGTTACGAGGGCCCCAAAGGCGGCCCTGGAATGCGTGAAATGCTGTCGCCGACCTCTGCCATTATGGGTCGCGGATTGGGCAATGACGTGGCGCTGATTACTGATGGTCGATTCTCTGGTGGCAGTCATGGCTTTGTTGTTGGGCACATCACCCCTGAAGCCATGGTTGGTGGCCCGATTGCCATTATTGAAAACGGCGACACCATTACCATTGATGCTGATAATAATGAAATCAATTTAAACATCAGCGAAGCAGACATTGAGAAGCGTTTAAGCACTTGGAGCGCCCCAGAGCCAAACGTCAAGCGCGGTGTACTAGCCAAATACGCCAAAACCGTTGGCAGTGCCTCAGAAGGCGCCATTACCGATAGGTTTTAATCGCTAAATCACTTACTACGGTAACTTAAAGCCTCTGATACATGGGCGCTGGTGATATCATTACTGTCAGCCAAATCAGCAATGGTGCGCGCGACCCGTAATACCCGATGATAACCGCGAGCAGATAGATTTAGACGCTGCTGCGCAAGCTGTAATAATTGCTGCTCGCCCTCACCTAGCTGGATATATTGGTCAATCTCGCTAGGACTGAGCTCATTATTAACCTTGTTTTGTCGTTTTAATTGCTGCTTATGCGCAGCAGCGACTCGTGTGCGGACTTGCTCAGAGGTTTCGCCAGCCTGCGCATTTTGTAAATCAGCAATTGGTAGCGCTGGCACAGTAATATGCAAATCAATCCGATCAAGTAATGGTCCCGATAACTTATCCTGATAGCGTTTAATTTGCTCAGGTCGGCAGCGGCAACGATTCGAGCCGTCACCATCATAGCCACACGGACAAGGATTCATCGCTGCCACCAATTGAAAGTTTGCGGGGAAAGTAAGCTGCGAGTTGGCACGGCTAATGGTGATTTGCTTGGCTTCTAACGGCTGGCGTAATACCTCTAATACTGTACGGTCGAACTCTGGTAACTCGTCTAGAAATAAAACGCCCTTGTTGGCAAGGGTGATCTCGCCAGGTTTGGGACGAGAACCTCTGTCAACTCCAACAATAAGTGTCATAATTAGACATCATTTCTTTATCTACATCCAATTATTACCTAGATTAAATGTCAAATATTACCAGCAATAAGTGTCAGATTATTACAAATTACCAGAAATAGGTGTCATAATGTTCAAACATCAAGCTCGTAAAATAAAACCGACAAGGCGGAGTGTTTCAGGTGTCATTTCTTACAAGAAAAAGCCGCTTGCTTACGAATCGACGTTAGAAAGAGATTTTATTATTTATCATGCTTTTCGGGAAGATGTTAAAAACATTACCCCTCAGCCTGTAAAGATACCTTTTAATAAAAATGGCAGAACCTATCATTACACGCCTGATTACTATGTAGAGTTAGATGCCAAATCGGGTAAATCATTTATTGCAGAAGTCAAACCAAAACAAGAGTGGCAACTAAACTGGCGTGATTGGTCTGACAAGTGGAAGGCCGCTAAACAGTATTGTAAGAAAAAAGGTATCAGATTCATCATATTTGATGAGGATAGAATTAGACATGAGGCGCTTGATAACATTAACTTTCTGAGAACTTATGAAACCATAAGAGTTAATAACGAAGAGGTTGAAGTAATACTCACTGATATTAAGCAACGTGGCATCACTAGTGTTGACTATATCTTAGAGAGGTACTTCAAATCTAAGCTTTACCGACATGATGGACAGGCTCTGGTTTGGCACCTAATGGCAAATAAGCAAATCGGGTTTGATATTTGGGATGACGTTAAAGCCCCGCAAATGGAGGTCTGGCATGTTGGACACTGAAATCGTAACCAAACCAATAGGACTAAGGATGAGTTCTCATTTCGACACTAGCAGTAAATATAGCCGTGACCATATTCAAATGGTGCTTGGCGGCATTTATCGTAATAAAGCTGATAACGATGAGTACCAGCTTATCGAGTACCTTGATGATCTAAATCAAGCCGTGTTTAAAAACTTGCAAACACTAAGAAATCAAGTTTTATCAATCCATGACTTCGATAACGTGATAGACGGTGCAAATACTTCTGTTGTTATCGATCTTAATGATATTGGAGATGATGAATGGCAAGAAGCTCAAAAGAAGTACTTAGCTATCACCCCACTCATTATGGAAGACGACTGGTATGGCGAAGACAACTATCGAGGTGAACAGGGTTATGAGAGAAGATCTAAAGAAGTTGGGGTCTCTAGTCGTACTCTTAGACGATGGGTTGATGCTTATCAATCGACAGGCTCAATTGGATCCTTAATTGATCAAAAAAGAGGCTGGAGAAAAGGGGCTAAACGTCTAAATGGAGAGACAGAAAACCTTATTAGCGAAGTCATCAATAATTTTTACCTTACTGTTCAAAGACCTAATGTGCAAGCCACTATCAGAGAGATTCATAGGCGTTGTTATTTAGAGGATATTGAGAAACCTAGTAAGAACACCATCCGTAACCGTATCAAAGAAATCAAAGAGAAAGACCTATTGCGCGGTCGTGGTCAGAGAAAACGTGCAAAACAAAAATTTACCGCTAAAGCAGGGCAATTTCCTGACGCCAACTACCCTCTCAGTGTCATTCAGATAGACCATACACCAGTAGATTTGATACTGGTTGATGATAAGCATAGAAAGCCCATTGGTAGACCGTTCATTACAGTGGCTATTGATGTCTATAGTCGTATGGTTACAGGCTATTATATTTCACTAGATGCGCCCTCTGTTACTTCGGTTAGCATGTGCATATCACGAAGTATTTTACCAAAAGATGAGTTGTTGCTTGAGTTCGGGTTATCCGATGTGAAATGGGATGTCTTTGGTATGCCAAAAAAAATCCACGTTGATAATGGCTCTGATTTTAGAGCTGAGAGCCTGCAAAAGTCTTGCGCCTTTCATGGTATCAATTTGGAATTTAGGCCAGTAGCAAGACCTGAGTATGGTGGTCATATTGAACGGTTGATTGGCACTATAATGAAACGTGTACATGAACTGCCGGGCACTACCTTCTCTAACATTAAAGAAAAAGACGAATACAACTCTGAAAAACATGCCAGTTTAACCTTGCACGAGTTTGAAAAATGGTTCTTGACCTACATCACGATGGATTATCACGAAAGCATACACTCAAGTATTGAACGTAGCCCTAAAGAACAATGGCGCATAGGTTTATTTGGTGATGGGTTTGAGAGCGGTATTGGATTGCCGTCAATTCCATCAGACCGTCACACACTAGTACTGGATTTTATGCCGAGTGTCGAGCGTACTATTCAAAGAAATGGAGCAACAATAGATGGCTTGCAATATTACGATCCGTGCTTAAACAATTTCATTAATCATACTGATGACAGTGGTAATAAGACTAAGTTTGTCTTTAGACAAGATCCAAGGGATATTACTAAAATATGGTTTTACGACCCTGAGTTACTACAATACTTCCCTGTGCCGCTAGCGAATCAAGTTCTGCCGCCAATTAGTCTTTGGGAGTACAGGAAAGTTTATAAGCAAGTCAAACAGGATTCAGGAACCGTTAACGAGGCGTTGATATATCAAGCATTACAAGATATGCAGACCCTAGTTGAAGAGTCTAAAAATACGACTAAAAAGGTGCTTAGAAGTGAGCAGCGTAAAAAATCTCATACTAAATCGCAAACAATGTACGGCAAGTTGAAATCAGATGAAAGTGAAGATGTAGATATACTAGACACGTTGCCAGAATCGACTAGGGTTTTAAACAAAAAGGCGATAGAGACAAGCCTTGATGAGTCTGATGACAATGATCACGACCTATACTTTGAGGATATTGACTGATGAGCGAATCTTTATACACCCACATTCATGAAAAGTTTAGGCATATCGCTCATCTACCCGATAAAGAAAGGATTGAATTTATCCACTCTCCAAGGTGGGTAGGCTACAACACAGCAAATCAGGTTATTGATGTTATGCAGGGATTGATGAACCATGTAAAGCAACATCGTATGCCAAACTTGCTGCTTATTGGAGATTCCAATAATGGCAAAACCACAATCATAAACCGTTTTTATGATAAGTTTGGAGAAAATTATACGGTTGATGAGACATTAGTTATACCTATAGTCAAAATCCAAGCGCCCCCAACTGCCAGTGAAAAGGATTTGTATATCTCTATTATTGAAGCGTTTAAGCTGCCATACAGACCAACCGATGCTGCCAATAAATTGAGATACCAAGTCGTTAACGCCTTTAGACACACCAACGTCAAGATACTAATTATTGACGAAGTTCATTCAATGCTTACGGGTACAGCCAGACAGCAACGAGCCATTATGAATGTTATCAAATTCTTATGTAACGAATTGCTTATGCCTATCGTGCTTTGTGGCACTAAAGACGCTGTTCGTATTCTACACACTGACCCACAACACGCTAGTCGCTTTGATGTCGCTGAGCTTTCTTTATGGTCAAATGATAAAGAGTTTAAGCGTCTGGTTGGTAGTTTTGAGAAGATTTTACCACTTAAAAAGCCGTCTAAACTCATTGAGACTGAAAAAGTTAATTTAATCTATAGCATTAGTACAGGCAACCTTGGCGATGTTAAGCGTTTAATTAACGATTGCGCTATTAATGCCATTGAGTCAGGTGAAGAAGAAATCACTGTTGAAAGTATCAGGGGCAAGTCATGTCTAAAACCGACCAAAGGGCTACGCAGAATTATTGGGTAAAACCACTGACTTTTGCCACACCTTTTCTATACGGTGAGAGCTTAACATCTTGGCTAGTACGCGCCGCGCTTAGGCACGGATGTAGTCCTTTGACTTTTACCTATTACTACTGGCCTAAGTATCGTATTTGGACGTATGACGTTGATAAAGGTTTTGATCATATCGATGAGCAAATCAGTTCTGATATTGCAACTCTAGCAGGTCACAACATCGATACTTTTGATAATCAAATATTGATCGATTTCTTGGATGATACGTCAGTTAAATCAGACAACAAAAACCCCCTACTTTGGACAGCACCCTTATCAAAACGCAACCGCTATTCAAGGCTAGGTTATCCCTTTTGCCCTGACTGCATGAGCGATGATAAAGAGACTTACCTTAAGTTGCAATGGCGCTTTACATGGTCTGTCTGCTGCACTAAGCATAAGACATTCTTGCAGGTAGATTGTGGGTACTGCAATCAGCCTTATCAGCCCCAGCTTTTAAGTCCAGAGCAGCAGTTCATCAATCGCTGTCACTCCTGTCTTTATAAGATAGATAAAGCTATATCAGATATAACGCCAAGCGCTGCGCTTGATGAGTTTCAACTACTTGCTGATCAGGCTTTTTTAAGTAAGCAAGGCATTGTTTTGGGGCAAGTGGTCAGTATGGCTCAGTGGTTTGAGTACCTGCTATTTTTAATAAATCTAGTGAGGCGAGGTCTGCACAATCCCAACTATATGTTCGGCAAGCTACTGACTGTACTAGAGATTGATACTAGCGCTTTATCACTACCCAAAACGGCACTCAGATTTGATTATTTACCGATAGAAGAACGAGCGTTACTGCTTGAGTGCGCCTACTGCCTATTGCAAGTTGACGGTGATGAGTGGATCAAGGCTTGCTTAGCTCTTAATATTACCCAAAATAGCTTCCAGTGGTCAAAGTACACGGTTATACCTAAAGCCTTTAGCGAGGTATACGATCAGCTCCATAGAGTACCTATGCGGCAACACAAAGCACAATCAGAGGATATACAACCCACCTCACCCAAGGCGGTAATGACGGCATGGAATAGACTTAAGCGCAAAATGCAGATGAGAGAAAGTTATGACAAGCATAGAGAAGACTAAACATCGATGCAACTCCTGCGGTAATAAAAACGTTAAGATAAAAAGACGCTATAAAGATGATACCTATTGCGCCAATTGTTATCGGATATGGTTTGTTAAAAAGCCTTGTAGTCAGTGCGGTGAGATAAATCGTCTGCATAAAAAAGAGGACTTTGCCGTCTGTAGAGCTTGTCGTATGAGTCAGCCCTGCATTCGTTGTGGCGGCGCGGCGGTTAAAAATGGAGCTGATACGGAGTATGGACGAGTCTGTCAGATATGCTATCAGGGCTACTTTAAGGCTGAAAAGGAATGCTTTGAGTGCGGTAAGTTTAAAAGAGGTGTTAGTCGCTACACTAAACTATCTCATGATCAGGCGGTGTGTGTCACCTGCTATCAAAGGCATTTTAGAGCGACATGCCCTCGATGTCACAAGTATAGAGAGCTTGTTGATACTGAGGAAGGTATGGCGTGTCAAAAATGCCATGACTTAGGTGAGATCCCCTGTGAGAGTTGCGATAAGCTTATGCCTGCGGGTATGGGTAAAAGATGTGATGACTGTTACTGGTCACAAAGATTAGAGCATGAGACAAGGACTAACTCTTACCTTTTATCATCCGATCTGATGAGACAAGCTTATACTGCTTTTACAATTTGGTTTAAGGCCGAGCTTGGTAGCAAGACCGCCACTCTTAAACATATCCCCTTCATCAATTTCTTTGTTCACTGTGATGAGCTATGGGGCAAGATACCCTGTTATGAATCACTGGTACATGAGTTCAAGCCAAATGGACTACGTGAGTACCTCACGGTACTGCGGTGGCTGATTAAAACTAAGCAAGTTGTGGTAGACCCTAAGATTAAAGATCAGATTGCAGAGGAAGAGCGCATTGTTAACTTGCTGGCTAAACTTGACGGTAAAGTGCCTCGTTGCATCATTGAATATCATCAATATTTAGAGCAAAAACTGCTTATGGGTAAAACCTCGCTTAAATCCGTCAGATTAGCCTTGCAGCCTGCAATAGACCTATGTACTAAATACGACATCGAAGGCTCGCATACGCCAAGTCAGGAACAATTGGATGGGTATTTGCTAGTTAAGCACGGTCAGTACAGCGCATTGTATGGTTTCATCGCTTTTTTGAACAAAAGTTACGGTTTGAACTTGGCTTGCAATAAGCCTAACAAGAATGATATTCAAAAGCTTAAAAAGAAAGAGATTGAACAGAAAATGATGATACTTTATGAGCAACCTAAGCCGTTATCGCACAAGGATAGATTAGTATGGTTGCAACTTGCGATGGCGTATTTCCATAGTAACAATGTACCAGTGAAAGTTTTGAGAGATTTAAAGTTTGAAGTTGTCGGGAATGAGGCGGTGGAACTCGCTTTTAACCAGAAAAAGTACTATCTGCCGTTAATATAGAAAGCATGCAAAATTTCCCTTTACTCTAAACTATACCAACAAAAATATTAAGCTCATTATTTTGTTGTTATAAGAATACTTATATATAATAAACATGGCTAACGTAATTAGATTATATTGTTTTCACTATCATGGTCATGAGCTTTGGGTTCACATGGTACTTACAACTACAAACTGCAATTAAGGCATAAAAATGGGTTGGGTTACACAGGAACAGTGCGCTTCTTTGTTGAGATTTTTAGATGTATATCCACTTTTAAACAACCACAAAAACCTAAAAATAAAACATTTTAGTTTTTATAGCTCAGAGCTGAAGAATTTAAAACAAACTGTATCATTGTTGGAATTTACTAAGAGAGATAGCTGGGTAAACTATACGACATCAGATAGTAAAACAAAGGTCAGATACGCTAACTCTTTACAAAATATGGGGTTACTTATCGAGAGTGATTCGGACTTAATTCTGAGTGACACAGCCAATCAGGTCTTGAAATATATTAACGATAAAGGGGTAACTTCAGACGACTTAGTCGATAAGGCCTATTCTAGTGATGCAGTTGAGGTTGAGAGGATTATACTTGAGAACCTATTACTTACGTTGAAACAATCGGATGATACAGATGGTAGAGTCTATAAATTCGCTTCTGAGATATTTTTTAGATTACAAGACTTCTATGAATCCTGTGACCATTTAGATATAGATAAGATAGCAAATGACGAGCGTTTACTATATTTCTGTCAGTTAATTAATTCATCAGGCTTTGAACTGAAAAAGTTTTTTAGTATTGCCGACGAAGATGAACGTTTGGAATTAAAGGAGCTTTGGTACAATCTGGCCGAGGATAAAGATTATCCTAATACCGAGCCTACCAATCCATTCGAAAGAGCAATATATATCTATACACGACCGCTCGCAAAAAACACCTTACAGTATGACTTAAGATTTAGGTGCCGAAACATATTTAGCGCATATCTTTTATTGAAAAAAGAATACGATATGCCTGAGATTTCTAGTGAATTCATCGTTTTACGAAAAAATCTTGTTGTTCAAGAGAAACTACTATTAACCCCACTAACCAAAAGAGATGAGCTTAGACTACCTCATCAGCTAATAGTAACCGGTTGTCCGGGATCAGGGAAATCCACATATTTGGATATAGCTGCAAACCAAGATAAAACTTCTCAAATAATACGAGTTTCCGCTCATCCTGAGTACAGTTACAGCGATTTAATAGGTTGCTATAAACCAGTTCCCATATATCAAAAAGCCGATAATATTTTTAGTGCGAATGGAGAGAAATTCGAAAAGGGACTGCCTAGAATTAACTATGAATTTGTCATTGGGCCTTTAGTAAAGCAATTAATACAAGCTATTCAAAACCCAACTTATAACTTTATTTTAATTATAGAAGAGATTAACCGGACAAACGCTAACGCTTTGTTTGGTGACTTTTTTCAACTTCTTGATAGAAAAAATGGTGAGAGTGAGTTGCGGATTGAAGCAATGCCTGATTTAGCAGCAGTGCTTATAGAGCATAATCTTACCTCTGAAGTTAAACTTCCATCCAATTTTTACATCTGGGCCACAATGAATGCGGCAGACCAAGGTGTCTTTTCTCTCGATTCAGCATTTAGAAGGCGATGGGAGTTTATATATCGCGGATATAACGAGGCATGCAAATACCCTGCAGGAAATAGGAGTGTTGTGTATGGCGGAGAAACATATGACTGGGATGTATTTAGAGGTAAAATTAACGTCAAACTTTTAGATTTAGGGGTTCATGAAGATAAGATGATTGGGCCTTATTTTCTTAAAATGGAAGAATTAACAGATCCGAGAAAAATATGTAACAAGCTTTTCTTGTACTTATGGGAGGATGTTCTGAGGTTTCAAAGAAGTGATCTAATGAAATTTAAGAGCTTTGCAGATCTGACATCTAGTTGGAATAACGGGAATGGTTCGCCCCTAGAAATTAATTTGAATAATTAAAATGATATATTGCAAAGAGTCAGATGAGCTTAGTGAGGAAGATTGGCAAGCAAAACTCGAAATTTCTCCACAAGAGCTTAACAAGCTTATTAAGTATGGAGTTCTAAAGGCTTCAAAACTTAAGAAAGATACTTTATTCCTTAAACTTGAATTCGTTGGGGAGATAGTAACAAATAGTTCTTACATAGCTTCACTTCCAAAGTGCTTGAAAGGAGATAGTGAGAATTTTGAAACTGTTAAGCTCGTTAGCGAAGTATTGTCCCACTATTTCGACTTTAGAAAAAAACAGAAGGCTGTTTTTGAAAGTTCTTATGCCGAACTAGTCTTTGAAGACAAACTAAAAACACACGAAACTCAAGAAATCGAAGTATATTTATCTCTGCAAGCATATTTTGAGAGAAGGGGTGTCTACAAGAGATCTGCATTCGCAAGTGTTAAAAGCAACAATCAAAAAATAGATTGGAAGAAGACAGTTCAAAAAAATGATGTTTATTTAGATGGCTGGTCAGCCTTCTATCCTGAGCCATACACTAAAAGTTCTTTTCAAATCGAAAATATCATTTCAAATATTTTCAAGTCCGTCATGTGTCATTTAACAGCTAAATACGCAAGCAAAGATACTGAGAGTTTGATTCACTCAGAATGCCAGACTTATTTATCATTCGATCAATTAATTGATCAATCACAAATATACTGTACTCATGTAAAACTTGAATTACTTCAAACTTTCAACTCTGAAGATATATTAATGTTGCAAATTCTTCATGATTATATTGAAAAAGGCAAAAGCTTTCGCTTTAGAGGCTTGAACGAAGTAAAGCTTTATGGCACTAACAACTTCCAGATTATTTGGGAATATATATGTTCGGGTATATTTAATAACCAATATAGTGACTTGATAGATGGGTTTGCTCAGCCTAGGTGGTTGATAGATAATTACCTATTTGAGAAGAAAGGAAGTTTTACCCCTGATGTATTGCTACATATAAACGATAACTTAATAATACTAGATGCAAAGTACTATTATCCCATTCCTAAAAATATATGCGGTGTATCTGATATTGCTAAACAATTAATATATTCTCAAATAGCAAAATCAGATAAAGTCAAAAATATATTCTTGTTTCCGGGTGATGATAGTTCGGTATCTATGGAGTATCTGGGCTATGTAAGTATTTACGATAATAATGGTGACGAACTCAAAGTATTTACGCCCCAACGAATTGCCGTTGTCAGATTGGCGCTAGTAGGGGCTATTAAAGCATTACTATCAAAAGATCCACGATATGTTGATGAGGTAGTACTTAAAGTAGGTTTATAAGAGAATTAAAACTTCTTAATTTAACTTAGCAAAGAATAAATACTCATCTATGATTTTCTTTTTCTCACCAACCCTACTTTGATAGTTCTGTCTCAATTTAACTATCGAGGAATAGCTGTGTTCACAATATCTATCACTTTGAAAATAATCTTGAACTATGTTGAAACCGAAATCTTGCAGTTCTTCACCTTTAGACCAATGATTCCAATGGTTTCGTCCACCATAATAGCTCATAATTATATACTTAGGATCAACATCGCAAACCATTTTGTCTAAAGCGTGAATAAATTTATCCCTAAAACAAAAGTCACTTGTAAAATCATCATCAGGATTTTGTCCCCTAACAAACGATAGTTTGTCTAAATAAGAATCTAGGTCAGGTATTTCAGCGTAACAAGCAATAAAATTCAACAAGTGATAATAGGCGGTATATTGTCTAAAATTATAAGGTGGATCAATATAAAGCAAGTCTACCTTAATGTTGTTCTTAGAGGCTACTACTAGCGCATCGTCGCAAAATGAAAAACCTTTCGGCCCAGAATTTATATACACCGCTGGGATTTTTAGGTACATATCCTGTAATGAGTTTGGCCAAAGCTTGTTGCGATTAAAGTCATGAAAAGTGCCATTAACATTTGCTACTAGCACAACCTCTTCAATTATCGAGGTTAATATAAAGTGATACTCAGACTCAGAAATCATTTTAGATGAATACCAGCTTTTCAGATAATAAAAAATATTATCAAGTTTGATGGCATTATCTTTCGAGAAGTAATTTCTTTTTCCCTCAGTGCCCCTCATACTTTTAAAGTATGACTTAGTTCCATATTGAGTATAATAATCTAAAAAAGTGTAAGTAACAAAAGGTAAAACCTCTGTTAGACTATTTAAAAAGTTGAAGACTCTGATAGAGTTAGTTAGCCTACTATCTACTAACTCCCTGATTTCAGATTCAGAAATATTATAATTCTTTAATAGATCTTTGATCAGTCTATCAGCAAGTAAAAATTTAGACTCATTAACCATAAATGATTTTAGGCTTTCAAACTCTGGGTATGTACTAAGCCCAAGATATGTTTTCCCCAATACTTGAGAAAACCTATTTGCATCATTTGAATATGTAACATAACCTTCTTGTTTGAACATTCTCGCAACGTTGGTTGTCCCCGAAAAAATATCGAGAACTGATTTAGCATCAGGACAATTGACTTTTGCAAATGACTTAATGTCGTCGAGTAGAACCCTTTTATTACCAAGATATTTTTCCATTATCATTCCATCTCACAAACAACGAACATTTCACTGTGTTTAATACTATCAACGTTATTCTTATTGGAATGCAGTTTTCTATGCTTATGGCTATCGTTGTGAACGAAACTCACTTTACTGTAATATTTTCTGGCTATTTGCTCTATTCTTTCCTCAGATAACAATCTGCTCCGCTCATTGTTATCTACATCAAAGGGTGAGTAAGAAACAATTAAAGGGGCGTTGAACTTGCTACAACCTGCAAATAACTTATCAAATGCGTTTATCGCTGAAGAAGGAACACAAAACTCCGATTGATGTCTATCCGTCCTATACAACCCATTCATAATCACTCTTATACCTTTTTTATTCATAAAGGATAATGAGGGAGAGTCATACAAGGCTATTGTCTCTAATACATGATAAAAACGACTGTAGTGATCAGTTGTATATGGCGGATCTGCGTAAAAACAACCAACTTCTTTATCGTAATTTTTCAAAAAATTAAAGACGTCAGTACATATTACTTCATGGTTATCGGGCTTAGGGATATGTTGTTGAGCACTCAAGAAGTTGATAAACGCCTTTTTTACTTTTTCAGGAACATCGTATGATTTGTTTTGGATGGTACGAGCTAGCTGTAATTTTTTAATCTCGCCCTTAGTGTTAGTTAGTTTCATAGGTTGTGCGAACTGCTTGCCAACGGTATTAACTATTTCACTACAGGCACTTAATAAAGATGAAATAACAATACTTCGATCATCTACATTCTTTAATTCATCCGCAGATTGTCTTATTAAGTCGATGAGTAAAGCTTGTCTATATGAAAAATAGACACCACCGTATAAATATAGAGTCTGAAAAGACTCTATATCCTTCAAAGAAATCACATCTGAGATCAGCGATTTCAGCTTAGTATCTTCGTTTTCAATTTGAATGGGATTGACCTTAGTTGTATATAAAGAAGCACAAGTAGAGAAGTTTACTAGCAGATCACTCTCTCCATTTGAGGCTTTATCTAACAAAAGTTCTTCGTATTCAATTAAAGAAAAGATGCTTTTATCGGTGAGCATGAAAGTATCATTCACCTCTTTTAAAAACATAGCCATACCTTGATGATCTAAAGTTGATCTATGCAGTAAAGAGCTAGTTAAGATGGCAGAGTACCCTTGAATATCACAAGCAGTAACATCATGCTTGTTAGCCATGTAGCTAGATACTACACCGCTTCCAGCGAACAGATCACAAAAACGGCCTTCTTTTGCAACCTGTTCCACAAGGACTTCTATAGAGGTTAGAAGTTTCAATTTACTACCTAGATACTGTATTGGACGAAATGGAACTACTTTCATTTCCTCATGTATCGAAATTGATTTCAACTTAGTCATGTGTTTTTCTGAGGGTTGAGCTTGTCCATTTTCCCACTTGCTAATAGTTACATTAGTAACGCCAAGCGCCTCAGCTAACTCTTCTTGAGTTAGCTGGCGTTTTAACCTATATGCTTGAATATCCAAAGCCCACTCTCTTACGGTAACTTAAATGTAGAATGATTATGATAACATATGTAGATGTGTTTTTAAACTTTTACATTTAGTAGAGTTTTAAGCTTTAAGAAAAAATCTAAGTATAATTATGCTTTAGGTAACAGTAACAGGCATCTCCTTCTATTTATTACACAGCTTTAAACCTATTTCTTTAGCCTTATTAAGCTCAACATTATTTTTGATACTATATGGCACATTTGAGCGCATATTACTATTTTTTAAAGAGTTGATTGTCAACAAATTCAACGATATACCAATATGGGATTCATCTGTGAAATATTTTGGATAAGACTATACTTCAAGTCCTAGAACAGGTTAATACTGTATGATATCTAGTCTAGTCATAGGGCAATGTGAATAGATAAGGTTTACTGCACTTAAAAGACCTTAGTACCTCATCTACAGATTTATCATACCTTTGAGGTATGGGATTACAGTCTGTTGCTGGTAGCAATAAGGATAAATATAATATTCGTTTATTCGCGTGACCGATTTTCAAACAACCTTATTGTATTTAAATTTCATTTTATGAATAAATACAATCATTTGTTGTTCAAGCAATTATCTATCGCTGTCTTAACCCAATTGGAACTCTCACCATTCGTGTGTTTAAAGTATTTAATGGTGTCAAATTCAGATATTACGCTTACATCGGACAACCGACCATCATTTCTAAATAACTGACCTAAAATTCGTCGTATAGCATCGTTTATAAAGGCATCTCCATTTGCTACCTTTATAACAATACCGCTAGTTTGGCTGCCTTTTTTCTGACAATCAAATATATAAAAAAGCCCAATTTTAGTAATCAGACGCATAACGAACACTACTTTCACATCAGAGTCATACTGCGTAATGCGCATACCCCGCACTGTCTCGCCAATAAATATATTATCATCAGCAAGATTTACGCAATCTATGATTACAGGAAAGTAGCCCGAAGTGACTTTAAGATCTTGAGCATAACGTAATAGACGCTCAAAATTGTTCTTTATTGGATGAATCGCACCACTCTCTACTAGAACTTGGATCCTGCCAATATCACCATTAACATTGCCGTCCTCTCCATCTGAAAAGGTGTTGGGCTCATGTTGAGGTAACCTTACAACCTTTGAGTTACAAGTATCTATAACTTCATCTAAAGCTAAATCCTCGCTCTTTACAAGCGCCCTTATCTTACCTATCTGCTCTATTCTATGTCTTACTACAGCAGTGGTTATATTATTAGCATCTCTTTGAGCCTCTAATATTATTTCATCAGATTCAATAGTGTTGTAGATTGGTTGAAACTTTAATGTTTGAGGTTCAACACCTTCACCGTATGTGGCAGAATTAGGCTTATCTATCCTATACTCTATTTCAGATCCCTGTGGCATAGACATACCTAAAATTTCGGTGCAAAGTATGGTCTGATCATCAATTTTCAAACCTGATATCTTAAGTTGAATTTCTTGCTTATGATAAGGCTGAGCCATTAGAGAAAGGTACTGCCTATCATTTCTAAGCATTCTTGAATTGAGATTCCAAACTACTTTTTTGGTATAACTATTTGTTTTCAAATAGAATAAGAATACAGCGTCGGCAATTACACATCGATCAGGTATGGTAATCAGAGCACCGTAGTTATCATTTATATTCAACCTTTCTTCGGCTTCCTCTTTGTGGTAACTAATCAGAACTTTATTGATCTCTTTCGATATCCCGTAATGTGCAACGAAAAATAAAACTGATGGGATAACTATTTTAGTAGTACCAGTCTGTACAACGAGGTTGGTATTAGAGTCTGTTTTAATGTCATCAACTGGATAGTTATCAGGCTCAAGAATATAATCGCCTTTATTCGCTGAAATACCAAAGTGGTTAGTATATGTAAGGTTTGGGCGTTCTTGTTGCTTATCGTTATATGCATCTAACGTGGCATATAATGTTTCAAAATCGTACTTGTCCTCACAGATACCATCAACCCAAATAGACCCTATAGGTAACTTTAATATCGATTTGATTGATACTCCGACTACAACTTGTTTTTTGGTAGTAGAATTTAAAAAGTACACTTGAACCGTTTTACGTCTACGATAATAGTATATTTTCCCATACCACAGTACGACATACTCAGTCTTTGGATTATAATAACTCCCTAGACATACCTCAAAATATTTTCGGATATTTACCATACCCATATACTTAACTTTTTTACCATTACTCTTGAATAACGTATCAAACATAGCTCACTCTCAATCCATTTGTGTTAGGTAGCGAGTTAGCTATGTTAGTGAGAATTACTTTAAGAGAATAGAGAGTATCGAGGATAGGTTTATGACATCTATTCTTGGAATATGACATCAATTGTTGGAATTGACAACCTCCACCAACCAACGCCACGGCTGATATGGTATGATGGACTTGGCGAAATGGCCGCGTGCCATAGTCATAGTCGCTGTCGGCAACCGAATACGTACTAGCGACTTCCAACGCATCTTCATCGCTTAAATCTGGCAAAATAGTGGGTAATCGTGACGCCATTAACGTCTTGCCCGAACCCGGTGGCCCTGTAAATAGTAGTGAATGACCACCAGCAGCGGCAATTTCTAACGCCCGCCTAGCATGATGCTGACCTTTAACATCTGCCAAATCTACTTTATAACCAATATGCTGCTGCGTGTCACTTGGTTGCACCACTTTTAAGCGCTCATCTATAAGACTAGAGTCTGTTAACGATTGCAAATGGCTACAGACCGACTTTAAGTTTTGCGCAGCTAATATCGTCACCCCATCAACGCGGCTTGCCTCTGCTCCATTGTCACAAGGTACGATTAACTGACGTAGCGGCGAATCTTGTTCAGTATTTTTACATGCTGCTAGCATTTCTGCTTTTATCGCTCGTGCTACTGCCAAGCTACCGCTCACTTGTCGCAGCTCGCCATTAAGCGCCAGCTCGCCGATAAACTCAAACCCTGATAGCACTTCTGGCTCAAGCTGCCCACTGGCGGCTAAAATCCCGATCGCAATTGGCAAATCCAATCTTGCACCATCTTTTGGCAAGTCTGCTGGTGCTAAATTAATCGTTAAGCGCCGATTGGGGAACTGAAACCCCGAATTAATGATGGCGGAGCGCACCCTATCTTTACTTTCACGTACCGCAGCGGCAGGCAGACCGACAATGGTCAGCGCTGGCAAGCCTTGTGATAAATGCACCTCGATAATGACTTGTGGCGCGTGCAGTCCGACAACTGAGCGCGTATAGACTTGGGCGAACGACATCAGCGTTTCCTACTATGAAGATTAATCGATAATAGAGCATTATTAATAAGTGCGCAAATGTCGTGAATTAATATTTATAAAGTCACCTAAGTAAGGGAGTTTTAAACCTGCTATTTTAATAAATAAGGACAATTCTTTTGTTATTTTCACACCAAACAACCGTTATTACGTTCTTTGATTTATTCGCTAGCATACATATTTGAAAATGTTATATGATTGATGAATGTTTTTAATTTTCTTCTTTATCATTATTTGTACGCAATGAAAAATAAGACAGATAAAAGCATGGCAATAAAAGGATTTTATTGACACTTAAAACTCGATGACAAGTTTTTATCATCGCTTTATCAAATCGTAATTAACCATGGATGGGTAAGCTTATGAGCATCAACGTGCTTAATCGGCGTGTACATACACTCACGCTATTAACGATGGCAGTCACTCTGGGATTGTTTGGCTGTTCGGATAACGACAATTTTAACGGCAATATAGACGACGGCACTGGTGATAGTACTTATGCGGCGGATATCCAGCGCACTGAATTTGGTATCCCGCACATCACTGCTAAAAACTATAAAGGTCTGGGTTATGGCGTCGGGTATGCTTTTGCCGAAGACAATATCTGCTCTTTAGCACGTGAAATTGTAATCGCCAAGGGCGAGAGTATGCGCTATCTAGGTGCTGAGGGTAATGAGAATAGCGATGTTTTCTACACTTGGTATAACTCTCCTGAACGACGATCGGGTTTTCTAGCGGCTCAAGACCCTGAAGTGGTTGATGCGGTCAAAGGCTATGCCGCTGGCTACAATCGCTATTTGCGTGACAAAGGGGTCAAAAATATTGAAGACCCTGCCTGTGCAGGCGCTGAATGGGTTCGCGAAATTGACATCGACGATATGTTAGCCCTGTATGGCAAAGCCAATTTACGCGGTGGACTCTCTAACTTCGTCAAACAAATCGTACAAGTAGCTCCTCCAGCGTCAGGTATCGTCATGGGAAGCTCTAGAATGAGTAGCCCTGAACCTAAAGCAGAGTCGGATGAAAAGTTCGATATGACAACTATCAACGTATTAGATGGCGGTAGTAACGCTTATGCCTTTGGTAGTAAGGTAACAGGTACTGATAGTGGCGTGATGTATGGTAATCCACATGAACCATGGGAAGGCGTTCAGCGTTTTTATGAATTTCATATAACAATACCAGGTAAGCTTGATGTGATGGGTTCCGCTCAGCAAGGTCAACCTTTTATCAACATTGGCTTTAATAAAGACGTGGCTTGGAGCCATACGGTATCGACTGCTAAGCGTTTTACCCTTTATCAACTTAGTCTAGTCAACGGCAATCCTTTTAAATACAATTATGTCAACAGCGCCGGTAAGGTTGAACAACGTGATATTAAAACGGTTCCAGTCACTGTTAAGATGCCAAACAATCAAACAATAACTCGGAACATCTATGTTTCACATTATGGACCAATACTCAATGCAAAACTGCTTGATCCTCGCCTACCAGCATGGGGTGATGCTAATAACGTTGTTTATACAATCCGTGATGCTGCGTCTGAAAACCCTAGAGCCCTCAATCAGTGGCGCAGTATGAATATGGCCACTAGCGTTGAGAA
Source organism: Psychrobacter sp. UBA6766 (assembly GCF_002453355.1). GTDB lineage: Bacteria > Pseudomonadota > Gammaproteobacteria > Pseudomonadales > Moraxellaceae > Psychrobacter. Next base: position 56,783 of record NZ_DKGQ01000014.1, read on the forward strand.
TCTCGTCGATAGAATGCAAAAAATTCTAGGCCTAGGGTTTGTCAATACCATTGCTACTGACCGTAACGGTAAAGCACTTTATGCCGATATCTCAACCGTACCTAATGTCACTAGAGAAAAGTTAGCAGCTTGCAGTGCCAATGCGGGAGCCGCTCTTCCTCTTTTGATTGCCGCAGACTTACCTGCACTTAATGGTAGTACTGCTGCCTGTGAGTGGGATACGGACGCCGACTCGCCACAAGCGGGTATCTTTGGCGGCGCAAACTTACCGTACTTGATTCGTGATGATTATGTCCTAAATTCAAACGACAGTTATTGGCTCAGTAATGCAGAAAAACCATTAACTGGATTCTCCCCATTATTAAGACGTAGTTTGTTACCGCTTTCTGAAGACGCGGCACCGCTATCTTTACGTACCAGAATGGCATTTACCCAAGTATTGGATAGACTGAGCAATAAAGATGGACTTGGTGGCAATAATTTTGATTTAGATAAGCTACAACAAGTCGTCTATGGCAACCGCAGTTATGCTGCCGAATTAGTGCTCGATGATGTCTTAGCAGATTGTACCGCTAACCCTGTATTGCCTTTGAAAGACGGTGGCAGCATTGACGCAACACAGGCTTGTAACGTATTAAGCAGTTGGGATCGCCGCGATAATCTCGACAGCAAAGGCGCTCATGTCTTTAGAAAGTTTTGGACCAATCTTGGTGTGAGTAATTATGCAGGTTTTGGTGTTCCATTTAATAAGGCAGATCCCATTAACACCCCTCGTGACTTAATCATCAATGATAAGACACGTACTGCGCTTGGCGACTCAATCAAATATTTTAATGATAGAACTATTGCGCTTGATGCGCCATTAGGAAGCTTGCAGTTCGTTATTGATGCAGGCAAGAACAATGAAAAGATTCCTATGCATGGTGGTTTTGGTGGTGAAGGCGTCTTCAATGTCGCAAGCTCAAGTCAAAACAGCGATGGCACTTATGGTCCAGTGACCAATGGTCCAACCTATATGCAGTCAGTGACCTTTGATAGTAAAGGTCCAGTAGTAGAAGCGCTGTTGGCTTACTCGCAGGCCTCAGATACGACGCGCCCTTATCATCGTGATCAGACGCGTAAATACTCGGCTAAAGAATGGATTCGCCTGCCATTCAGTAAGAGCGAAATCTCCAAACAAGCGGTTAGTGATGTGATTAAACTCAGAGAATAGTACTCGCTAATTTTTATGATTAATAAAAAGACTTTAGGGCAATGAACTGACCCCCGAAACTT
>NZ_DKGQ01000013.1 GCF_002453355.1 Psychrobacter sp. UBA6766
CAACTTATGGGGGTCAGTTCAAGATCAGTCTTTTTTATAACGATAGAGCTAAAGCTGTTGTGAGATAAGTATTATTTATTGTCGCTATAGTTTCTTGCGGCTTTAACAAAGCTGTTAAACAGTGGATGACCACCACGTGGCGAGCTTGTAAATTCAGGATGGAACTGTACCGCGACAAACCAAGGATGGTTAGGAATCTCAACCGACTCAACCAAATGCTGCTTGGCAGAATAGCCAGATATGGTCATGCCTGCTTGCTCTAATGGTTCGATATAGCGACTGTTCATCTCGTAACGATGGCGATGACGCTCGGTAATATTGGTTGCGCCATAGATTTGCGCAAGCTTACTACCGGCCACCAACTCGGCTTGCTGAGCGCCTAAACGCATGGTGCCACCAAGGTCTGAATCATCGCTACGAATCTGTAGCTCGCCGCGCTCATCTAACCATTCGGTAATCAAACCAATGATAGGTTCGGCTGCGGTGCGATGGAACTCAGAAGAATTGGCATCGATATGCAATACATTACGCGCGTATTCAATCACTGCTAGTTGCATACCGAGACAGATACCAAGATACGGCACGTTATTTTCACGCGCATAGGTAATGGCTTTCATTTTACCTACCGTGCCGCGCTCACCAAAACCGCCCGGCACCAAAATAGCATCGGCATCGTCGAGACGGGCAAATAACTGCTCATCCGTTTCTAACAGCTCAGCATCGATATAGTCAATTTTGACGTCGGCTTTATGGGTAATACCTGCATGCAACAAAGCTTCGTTGATAGATTTATAGGCATCTGGCAATTCAACATACTTACCTACCATCGCAACCGTCACCGCCGCTTCAGGGTTGAGCTGTGCTTCAACCACTTTATCCCAATCGCTCAAATCCGCTTCTGGTACATCAAGACCAAAACGCTCACAGATTAAGTCGTCAAGATCTTGCTCATGCAGGGTACGCGGTATTTGATAGATGCTCGAGGCATCTTCACACATAATGACCGCACGCTCTTCGACGTTGGTAAATAACGCAATCTTGCGGCGATTGTCTTGTGAGATATGGTGATCAGAGCGGCAGATTAAGATATCTGGCTGCAGACCAATAGAGCGTAGCTCTTTTACTGAATGCTGGGTGGGCTTGGTTTTGGTTTCGCCCGCACTAGCAATATAAGGCACCAATGTTAAATGCATGAGCATGGCGCGATTGCGTCCAAGCTCCACTTGCATTTGGCGAACCGCTTCCATAAAGGGAAGTGACTCGATGTCACCGACGGTACCGCCAATCTCGATAATAGCGATATCATAACCTTGACCACTGGCAAGGATTTTGCTTTTGATCTCATCAGTGATATGCGGAATCACCTGAACCGTACCGCCCAAATATTCACCGCGGCGTTCTTTATTCAATACGTTTTGATAGATGCGACCACTGGTGAAGTTGTTGCTCTTACTCATCTTTGAATGGCGTAAAAAACGCTCATAATAGCCCAAATCCAAGTCAGTCTCGGCGCCATCTTCGGTCACGAACACTTCGCCGTGTTGGAACGGACTCATTGTCCCAGGATCGACGTTGATATACGGATCCATTTTGGTCATCGTTACGCTTACACCACGCGCCTCTAAGACGGCTGCAAGAGAGGCTGCGGTAATACCTTTTCCTAGTGAGGACACTACCCCACCGGTCACAAATATAAACTTGGTCATAGTACTCTGTCGGTAATTGGTAAAGAAGGATTTTACTAAAAATACGCCAAAAAATATAGGGCAAAAGCACAAACTCTTTAAAACACTCAGTTTTTAGCGCTTAGCCACCATAAGCGCACAGTCATCATAGGCATGACTATTATACGCCACTACCCCTTTAAAAAGCGCATAACAAAAAAACTCACCCCGAAGGATGAGCTTTTTATAATCAGATTCTAATGCTTAGATTAGAATTTGTATTCTAGACCAGTACCAAGTACGAATACCTCTGCATCGCCTTTTATATCATTTTTTATACGATCTTCTCCTTCAATAGGTGAATCCGTATAATACGTGTAACCAACATTATCAGCTTTATTCAAACCAGCATAAAGATGAGCAATGATGTTGTCTTTATAAAAGTATTTACCACCAACAACGATTTGATCAGAGTCAGAATTATCAAAACCATTTAGGTTAGAGGTGTTGTTATACTGAGCATACACTGATGCTGGACGAGCAAAGTTCGTTAGAGGCATCTCACCACTGATGACGAAACCTTTTTCTTTTGACTCGCCGCCATCATAATCAGCAACTTGGTATAGGGCGCCCAATCTTACTGGAGCTGCCATAAATTTACCTAGATCAACAGTTGCTGTACCACGGATAACGTCACCACCACCAACAATATTTTGATCCTTGTCATACGCTAAGCCAGCAGTAAATCCTGTACCTTGGTCAAATAGCGCAGCAACACCAAAGCCTGAGTTGTCATTACCATTGGCATCGTCAGAGCTATACATGGCAGATATTTCTAATGGTAAGTTGTTATATTTAGGCGCAGTCCAGATGATTGAACTTGGGATACGGTTACTATCCACCATGTTTAATGCTGAAACCACTTCACTTTCGTTTTGAGTTTGGCCTAGGTTATCCCAGTAACCTTGGTTTACCACAACGTTATCAATACGAGCTAGTGTTGATTGGTTTTTACCAACACGGAATTCACCGAACTGTTTGTTTACAACACCAAGGAATGTATCACGGTTAGTAAAACCATTGCTATCACCATCAATGCGTGTGCCATACTCTAACTGATAGATAACATCAGTGTTAGCAGTCATGGCTTCAGAACCTTTAAGACCGATACGTGAAGCATGAGAATTAATCTCTACGGTATCTTCGTCATAGTTATAGCCAGCAGGTCCATCCAATTCGGCATTAACATAGTCAGCAGCTAAGAATGCTTTACCGTATAGAGTTGGTGCTGCATTAGCCGCAGATACAGATAGGGCAGCGATTGCTGAAGCTAAAAGTAGTTTTTTCATGGGGGTATCTCCACTTTACAATTTTAGTAATGAGCGAGCTATTATTAGCCGTTGCCCAATATGGTATCGTCACAAATCCTCAAAGATATAATGTGTAACTGGCTACCGAGATTAGTCAGAAACAAGTGTGGCGAAGTGCTATTACCGTAAGATGAAAAAAACCATGACTTACATAACTTAGATAAAAATCGTAACTGCCATGTAAACGGTGGTCTTTATCGCTCTGTTGTGTAACATCCGTTACCAAACTCATACTTCGATTACAAGCATAACAACTTTGACATAATTTGCAACATATTTTTCGGTGTTTAATAATGAAAAATATTGAAGTCCCTAGCCAGCATAAGGTTTTACGTTTATTCTTATATAAATAAAAAAACACCCCTACTCGCTACAGACGAATAAGGGTGAGTTTATAATCAACGTTAGTAGACTTAAGTCTTCTGTTGATAAGCAGAATAAAATTTATCAGCATAGGGCTAGTTATCACTGATAAGTAGCCCGACGGTAAAGTCTAATTATGGTCTACCCGACTCATTTATTTTATCACTCACTTAATCAACAATAAAAAAAGCTACCTAGCAGTGAGTATTTGCTTTTAGATCCAAGCGCGCTTGATGCAATAATGGTTCGGTGTAACCGCTCGGCTGCTCGCGACCTTTAAAGACTAGATCACAAGCTGCTTTAAATGCGTAAGAGTTCTCAAAGTCATTTGCCATCGGCTGATAGCTACTATCGCCAGCATTTTGCTCATCGACGACTTTTGCCATGCGCTTCATGGTGTCCATGACTTGCTCTTCACTTACCACGCCATGATGTAACCAGTTAGCGATGTGCTGGCTTGAAATACGTAAGGTCGCACGATCTTCCATTAAACCTACATCATTAATATCAGGAACTTTAGAACAACCAACGCCCTGGTTTACCCAGCGTACGACGTACCCCAAGATACCTTGGGCGTTGTTGTCTAGCTCTTGTTGTTTCTCTTCTTCTGTCCAGTTGGTGTCTTTTGCCAATGGAATAGTCAAAATATCGTCTAAGCTGGCACGCTTGCGTGATTTTAGGCTGTCTTGAACATCCGCGACATTGACCTCATGGTAATGCATGCTGTGCAAAGTAGCACCCGTTGGTGATGGTACCCATGCAGTGCTAGCACCTGCTTGTGGATGCGCGATTTTGCTTTCCATCATCTCTTTCATTTCATCAGGCTTCGCCCACATGCCTTTACCAATCTGCGCATGACCTTGTAGGCCCGTCTCTAAACCAATATCGACGTTCCACTGCTCATAGGCGGGTTGCCAAGCTTGCGATTTCATATCGCCTTTACGTACAAAAGGACCGGCATTCATACTGGTATGCATCTCATCACCGGTACGGTCTAAGAATCCTGTATTGATAAAAATAACGCGCTCTTTGGCTTGGCGGATGGCTTCTTTTAGGTTGACCGTCATACGGCGCTCTTCATCCATAACACCGATCTTAATGGTGTTACGCTCTAAGCCTAATAGGTCTTCGGCAGCATCGAACAGATCGTTTGCCATTTTGACTTCTTCAGGGCTATGCATTTTTGGTTTAACGATATACATCGAGCCTGTACGCGAGTTTGATAGCTCGTTTTTGCCTTTAAGATCATTTAACGACAATAACGGGGTAATCAAACCATCCATCAAGCCTTCGAAAATCTCTTCTTGACCATTGCCCAAATCGACTAAGATGGCTGGGTTTTGCATCAAGTGACCAACGTTACGGAGCAGTAAGAGTGAGCGACCTGGTAAGACAAGCGCACCGCCATCTGGCGTGGTGTATTCGCGATCCGGATTTTGTTTACGCGTACGAGTTTTGCCGCCTTTTTCAAAAGTTTCTTGCAAATCGCCATTCATCAAGCCAAACCAGTTGCGATACACTTCTACTTTTTCTTCAGCATCAACCGCAGCGATTGAATCTTCACAATCTTGAATTGCCGTAATGGCTGATTCTAATAGCACATCTTTGATGTTTGCTAGATCGTCTTTACCAACTGGATGGCTGCCATCGATTTGGATTTCAGCGTGTAAATTGTTGTTCTTTAATAAAATGCCAGTTGGACTTTCGGCCTCACCCACAAAACCTGCAAACTGAGCGGCGTCTTTTAGTTCGGTACTGCTATCGCCTTGCATGACTTCAAGCTTGCCATCAACCACTTTAAAGCCAGTGGCATCGTTATATGAGCCTGATGCTAGGGCAAAGTTTTCATCTAAGAATTTTTTGGCATAGGCGACGACAGCTGCGCCTCGCGTTGGGTTATAGCCATCTTTTGCCTCTTGACCATTTTCATCGCTGATCACATCTGTGCCGTATAAAGCATCGTACAAGCTACCCCAACGTGCATTGGTTGCGTTCAACGCATAGCGCGCATTACGAACTGGTACGACTAATTGTGGTCCTGCGATATGAGCAATCTCGTCATCGACGTTTTGGGTGCTAACTTTGAAATCGTCGCCTTCTGGCAATAAGTATCCGATTTCTTGTAAAAACGCTTTATAAGCTGGGTAATCAATATCGCCATCTTTGGCAGGATGGTCTAGGTGCCATTGGTTAATTTGTTCTTGGATTTTAGCACGGGTCGCGAGTAGCTCTTTGTTGCGTGGCGTAAACTCCTTGATGACCTTTTCAAATCCTGACCAATAACTGTCTGAATCAACACCGACTTTCGGCAGCACTTCGTTTTCAATAAAATCGAACAACTGCTTATCGATGGCAAGAATGCCTTTTTGAATACGATTGGCGTTAGAAGACTGGCTCATATTGTTATCCTTATCTGTTCGTGAAGTGTGTTAATCCTAGGTTGTACTATCTGAGTTGCTACTATTTGCACCAGTTTAAGCAAATACTAAATCGCTAACCTTTACTTTGTGCGCTAGTATTGATAGTTGATATAATGCTGAGTCGCTGACTATTAACTGACAATAATAGTAAGACAAAATGTCCCAAAAGCAAAATATCATCCTACTATCAAATAATAAAATAAACAAGGAAACCTCATTTAGCAAGTAAATACTTAGGCTGTCTATAAATGATACCTTATAAGATATAAGCCTTGAACGCTATAAATAGCTTGGCGGCGTCTATCCACTTAAAAACATATTAGAACTGTAAGTAATAATTACAATATGTATTTATGCTTTATGGTTATCTATCAAATATAAGCACAAGAGGCTCAGAAGAGCGCTAAATGATAGTAAAAAAACTTGAAAGGGTAGTAAAAATACTTGTTGTTAGAAAAGTTATTTTATCAATGCGTTCAAACAACTCCCTTCTCAATAAATTTTAATGAGGCCCAGAGAAACTATGACTATAAATGAGCAGAACCCTGCAGAACTTACTCAAGAGCATGATACACAAGAAGACAGTGTTGATATAACTCAACTAAGAACGCCTCTAAAAGTGGACCTATCGCCTATTTATAAATTTTTGGGGGCCCGCACCACCCAAGCTTGGGTCAATGCCGCCATTGGGGGTTTGCCGTTAATCATTCAAGACCATGCCAATTGCGAGAAAAAAGCAGCTGGCACGGCGATGAATCTAATGTTTCGTTATGAGTTCTCATACGATTTACAGCGAAAGTTAGCACAGTTAATACGTGAGGAGATGCTGCACTATGAACAAGTACTCGGCATCATGAATGAGCGAGGACAAGAATGGACATATTTGAGTGCGGGGCGTTATGCAAAAGGGATGCTTAAACATAAACGCACTTACGAGCCATCAGCGATGGTAGATGTATTAATTATCGGGGCGTTTATAGAAGCGCGCTCTTGTGAGCGTTTTGCAGCGTTGGCGGAAGTCATCAATGATGAGCGTTTGGCGAAGTATTATCGTTATCTGCTCAAGTCAGAAAGTCGTCATTTTGAGTATTATCTGGCGTTGGCGCAGTCGTTGTCTGACGACAATATCGATGAGCGCGTTGCCTTTTTTAAAGCAGTCGAAGCAGAGCTGATATCAAGTCCAGATAACGAGCTACGCTTTCACAGCGGTATACCTGCTTGATTTGCACGGACTTCCTATTAAATTTCATTTGAAGTAAAAAATGATTTAAAATAAAAAGGGTACAACAGTTAGGTAATGACAATCTCGCTAAATGTTGTGCCTTTTTACTTAATCCGGATTAAATCCATTATCTGAATCGATATTTTTTATTTTTCTTAAATACGCTTATTTTATTAAAAACTTCATCTATCGCTTTCTGTTACCGAGGTGTCATACTGCTTATGATTTTTTACAACATGGTGTGGATCATGATCATTCGTTAATCTTTCCGCTTCCGCTGGGTTAACCTTTTGCAGAGCATCATCGGGAACAATCCCCTTATTGTCATCGGCATCTTTAAGTTTAGGATTGTCTTCTGGATGATTCAGTTTTTGGTAAGTGACATCGACTTCCCTATCATTTGGCATATTCATGGCAATTCTCTTTCTAATTTATTAAAAACTAAGGCTGTCAAACTAACGCTATAAAAACAATAACTGTCTGAACATGCCATAATTCTGCATGTGAGTAACCTTTCAATGACCAATGAGTGACCATCTAAAGATTAGACGTCTTTTTCATCGGGGTTTAATACACGCGTTTGCGCATTGTCAATATTTGCATAACGATTCAGGTCATTTATATCTGTACTCTTAGCCGCTTCGTGAATGGTGTTATGCTCATTCACGCCTTCGTCGAAGGCATTGCCCTCTTGATCGCGGCGATCTGGCTGACGCGCTGGGTTATCATTATAATTTACATGCTCTGAATCTATGATACCTTCTTTAAAGGTATCGGTACCTTTATTTATTCTAGTATTTTCTTCTATTTCATCGTGAGCACTAAAGGAATCAACCTCAACATCCGCTTCTTGAAGGCGGGTTTTGGTTAATTCAGGATCTTTGGTTGGCATATCTTTGGATTGCATCGTGGTATCCTTATCTTTTTTTAAATTATTATTTTTATCATGATAGTAAATCGCTACATTCGCTCATTTATCTTTCAATTGAATAACTGCTACCAATTACTCATTATTTTTTTGAGACAAGTCATAAGCGTTTAAATCTGCCACATTCTTGCCACCAGCTGGCAAATTCTCTTCTTTGCGTGGATCTACATAAACTTCATCGGTTTCTTGCGACGCTTGTTCAGGTCCATCAATATCTGGTTCGTATTTTCGACCTTTATAGCTGTTTTTAGGGTTATTTGGTTTTAATGCGGCTGGATCATTAATTGGAACTGGTTCTTCATCATTAGGATGGGTTCTATCTTTCATGGCGCGTGCCTCGCGTTTATGGTTAAGCATCAGATGACATTTACCGATTACGTTTCTCTTTTACTGGTAATAACTCATCATACGAATTTATTATTTGTCAGTGCGTAAATCTTCTTCGATAAAAGGTGTCTTTTGCTGTTCAGTTAAGTTCTCTGGTGTATCTACCTGCTTTTTATTTTCTAAGTTTTTTTCGATTTGCTGACTATCTGCTTGTTCTGCTGCTTTTTTAACATCAGATGTATCATTATTAGTATTGCTCATGGTAAAACCCTTCTTTTTTATAATGGATTTATGATTCATTATCCTTGTCAACCATTTGTAAATTATTAATATATAGATAACTCCTTATGAGTGATAATTTATGAACGACCATTTATTAACAAACAAGCTATCAACGACAAGGTATAAATTAATTATAAGAAGAATTTTCGGCTTCTCACCAGTGTACTGCGGTATCAATGTGTGAATAAATGTGAGGTTACCCGACAGTTTGTAACTTTCATCACTCTTCACCCAATAAAAAAACCAAGCACCTGTGTTTACCTGTACTTGGTTTTATTGGACTTTTACAGAGTATATAGCGTTTAAAAATGGCGCTGGAAAATTACGCTACACTGACTCGCCAACGCCATTAATAACCTTTAACAAATGCTCTTGAGCAATGTGAGGCGTCTCATCTGCCGCTGGCTGCAATTGCTGCCAGACGCCATCACCGCCTAAAATCCACGCTTGAGTATTGTCTCTTAGATAGTTGATTAATCCATCTTGATAAATTTGCTTAAATAGTTTTTTATCTTCAATTGGAAACGCGACCTCAACGCGGTGGAATAAGTTGCGATCCATCCAGTCAGCACTGCCGCAATACAAGCGCTCGTCACCATCATTATAAAAGTAATAAATGCGAGTATGCTCTAAAAAACGCCCGATGACAGAACGTACGGTGATGTTTTCAGACAACCCTTTTACTTGCGGGCGCAGGCAGCACATAGAGCGCAAAATCAGCTCAATTTTAACGCCTGCTTGCGACGCGTCATATAATTTATCAATCAGACGGCGCTCGGTCAGCGCATTGACCTTGACGATGATATGCGCGCGCTTGCCCGCCTCGGCATGAGTAATCTCATCATCGATAAAGCTCATTAGCTTTTCATGCAGCGTGAAGGGTGCATGGAGGAGTTTTTTCAGATTGGCCGGTTTACCCATTCCCGTTAGCTCTTGGAATATTTTGTGCACATCTTCTGAGATGTCAGGGTCGGCTGTGAATAATCCGTAATCGGTATAAACCTTGGCATTGGCAGCGTGATAGTTACCAGTACCTAGATGCACATAACGGCGAATTTTATCGTCTTCACGGCGAATGATAAGCATCAGCTTGGCATGGGTTTTGTAGCCAACAATACCGTAAACTACTACTGCGCCAGCTTCTTGTAGATAGTTGGCGACGGCGATATTTGAGGCCTCATCAAAACGGGCGCGTAATTCAATAACCGCTGTCACTTCTTTGCCATGACGCGCCGCTGCCGCTAAAGCTTTAACGATTTCTGAATTGGTTCCTGAACGATACAATGTTTGCTTAATGGCCAATACTTTTGGGTCATTTGCCGCTTGCCACAGTAAGTTGATAATTGGCGAGAACGCGTGAAACGGATGGTGTGTCAAAACATCGCCTTTACGCATCGCGGCAAACATGCTGGTCGCTTTATCGAGTTTATCGACTTCACGACGAAACGGTTTGGGAACGACATGAGTAAAAGGCTGATAACGCAGCGCTGGAATGTTAAAGTCAAACAGCAAGCGTGTTAAGTTGACAGGACCATTGACGCGGTAAAGTTGATTGTCATGCAGCTCAAACTCATTGAGCAAATAATCGCTAATGGGCGCTGGGCAATCGGTAGTGACCTCTAAACGCACCTTATCGCCAAAACGGCGGTTTTCAAGCTCGCCCTCTAACGCTTTGGCAATATCATCGACATCGTCTGCCAAATCCAAATCGGCATTGCGCGTTAGCCTAAACTGATGGCAGCCGGTGACATTCATCCCCGGGAATAGCTCACCGATATGCTCATGAATCACGGCGGACAGCATCACATGGTGCTCTTTACCACCCGTTAGCTCATCCGGCAGACGAATGACACGCGGTAGACTGCGCGGCGCTGGTACAATCGCCAGGTTGATATCGCGACCAAACGCATCTTTGCCCTCTAACGTAGCAATAAAGTTTAAGCTCTTATTAACTAAACGCGGAAATGGATGGGCAGGATCAATGCTAATCGGTGTCAAAACGGGTGAAACTTGCTCAGTAAAATATTGCTTCATCCACGCCGATTGCTCCGCGCTTAGCTCGTCGCGTTTTAGATAACGGATGTCTTCGTTAGCAAGGGCGGGCAAGATATCTTCATTTAAAATGCGGTATTGTTCATTAATAGCTTCATGAGTAATAGCAGAGATTTCTCTTAATACTTCGCTTGGGCGCATGCCATGAGCACTGGTTGAAACATCACCCATATTGAGTTTTTGCATGATTCCTGCGACGCGAATCTCAAAGAACTCATCCAAGTTAGACGAAAATATAATGAGGAAAAACAACCGCTCTAATAAAGGATGGCGAGGACTGGCCGCCTGCGCCAATACCCGTAGATGAAACTGCAGTAAAGACAAATCGCGGTTAATATAGCTGCTGGCTGAATAGCTACCATCATCCAAACGCTGCCAATCAATTTCCGTTAAGTCCACAGACGAGCTTTGAGTTAAATTTTTATCTACTTCGATAAGGCTGGTGCTGACCTCGATATCGGTGTTTATCTCAACATCAATATTGTCGTCAACTTCATGACCATTATTCTGCTTATTACCCATCTCTGCCACCTTCCTATTCCTTTACCGTGATCGATACGCCGTCATCTTGTATTGTTACTAAAGTCCTTTTAAGCGACTTTTTATGCCAATTGTCTTTTGCCCTTTTTTTTACACCAAAATTTTCTTAGATTATTTTTTCGTTAAGTCGCTTAGCGCAAATCCAGCCGTCATATAAATAAACAGGTTAAGCTGATTGTGGCAAGACGGCATTTTTCATGCGTTTTTTAATAATACGTTGTTTATTGCGCAAGCGTTTGTCGCTTTGATGACCTTCGTAGTATTTTGGATTGGTCAGCATGGCAATGAGTAAAGCCGATTCGTCACGGTTTAGGTTGGCAGCTGATTTATCAAAATAATACTGGGCGGCGGCCTCAATACCATAAATGCCATTGCCAAACTCGGCCACATTTAAATAAGCGGTCAAAATGCGCTGCTTATCCCACAGAGTCTCTATCATTACGGTGATAATCGCCTCCTCGGCTTTACGGGTGTAAGAGCGATGCGAGGTTAAAAATAAATTTTTGGCTAATTGCTGGGAGATGGTTGAGCCGCCCGCTGACATTTTGCCAGTCGCTTCGTTCTTTTTACGTGCCGCCTCAATACCTTTCATATCAAAACCGTTATGCTGGCTAAACGTTGAATCCTCACTGACAATCGCTGCTTGTTTGGCAGATTTGGCAATGGCGTCATACTCTGCCCACGTCTGCGTGACCGTGCCGCCCGTCAAACGATGGGTCAGCATAAACATACTGTTATTGATCGGCTGGGTTTTCCAAATCAACAGTAGTCCTGCGACCAGTATATGGAATGCCACTACCAACAACATGAATGCCAATAATAAGCGTTTGAGAAATTTGCCAAAACTTGCCATGCGAGCGATATCCGAGTGGTTAAAGAATAGTCATCATAATAAATTGCTAACAATAACACGCTAATCATAAATAGCAGGTCATCTTACCTAATCTCACAATCGCTGTCATTATTTACCCCATTTCTTTATCATGTAAATAATACCAAGTGATTTACAGATTTTTGCTTAAATGGCTTAAGATAAAAACTTGGCGACAAAGGCAATAAACAGACATAAGAATAAGAGTGTAAATATGGCTAATGATAATACGGTAGCAATGTTACGGGCACGGATGATTGCCGCGAGCCCCAATCTTGGTACGGCTGATAATCAGAATAAATGGTGGCTACTTGGTACTTCTGGCTGTCATCTGTGTGACATCGCTGAGCAGTTGCTTGCTCAATTTCAAGCGGTGCAGCCGATACGCTATCAGCATGTTGATATTGCCGATTGTGATGAAGCACTGATGATGGAGTTTGCCACCATGATTCCTGTGATATTAACGCCATCGAAACGCTTAAATTACCCGTTTTCAGTGTTGGATTTGCAGCGTTTATTAATAGTGTCATAAAACAGTTTTTATAAAGTGGCTTAATAAAGTAGCCATCATAAACCAGCCATTATAAAGAATCGTAATACTGAGAAACCTATGAAAGAGTTAAGCCCAACTTTAAAAAAAGTTACCGAAATTGAAGACTTACGGCGAGTTGCTAAGCGCAAAGTACCGCGAATGTTTTATGATTACGTCGATTCAGGCTCATGGACTGAAACTACTTATCGCAATAATGAAATCGATTTTGACCGTATTAAATTGCGCCAGCGCGTATTGGTCAACATGGAGGGACGCGCGCTTGCCACTGATATGCTAGGCTCAAAAGTAAAAATGCCGGTAGCTATTGCACCAACTGGCTTTACCGGCATGATGTGGGCGGATGGCGAGATTCACGCCGCACGAGCAGCAGAGAAATTTGGCGTACCCTTCTCGCTTTCAACCATGAGTATCTGTTCTATCGAAGATGTGGCGGAAAATACCAGTGCGCCGTTTTGGTTTCAGCTATATGTGATGCGCGACCAAGAGTTTATGGCAAACCTAATTCGCCGTGCTAAGGCTGCCAATTGTTCAGCGCTTATTTTAACCGCGGATTTACAAGTCCTCGGACAGCGCCATAAAGATATCAAAAACGGTCTATCTGCGCCGCCAAAACCTACGTTTGGGAATATATTAAACCTCATGACCAAGCCACAATGGTGCATGAATATGCTCGGCACCAAACGTCATAGCTTTGGCAATATCGTCGGTCATGCCAAAAATGTCGAAGATATCTCTTCGCTCTCGGCATGGACGGCTGAACAGTTTGACCCGGCGCTGAGCTGGGATGACGTCGCGCATATTAAAGATATGTGGGGCGGCAAGCTGATTATCAAAGGTATCATGGAGCCTGAAGATGCCATCTTGGCTGCCCGTAGCGGTGCCGATGCGTTGGTCGTTTCCAACCATGGCGGACGTCAGCTCGATGGGGCGCTATCCTCTATTGCCGCGCTTACTGATATCGTGCAAGCGGTTCGAGTAGAAAATAGTAATATTGAGATTTGGCTCGATAGTGGTATTCGCTCCGGTCAAGATGTGCTTAAGGCCTTAGCGCTTGGCGCTAATGGAACGATGATTGGTCGCGCATTTTTATATGGTTTAGGCGCTTATGGCGAAGATGGTGTTCGCCGGGCGCTGGAACTTATTTATAATGAGTGTGATATTAGTATGGCGTTTTGTGGCCATACCGACATCAATCAAGTGACCGATGATATTCTGGTTCAAGGCACTTACGAGAATCTCAAAATCAATGCTTATTAAAAAGGTAGCCTTGATTAAATAGTGATATTTTCAGTTCGATATAAAAAGGGTATGTCCAAAATAGCATACTGCTGGTATAAACTTTCCGCGCTTACTGGGTGCTCGGCACTCCAAGCCTTCAAAAAATTTACTGCAACAATGCTGTATCCTTTTTAAGTTGAATCGACTATAACCCACTTATGGGTGACACGCCCTAACCTTAGCCTTTATACTCTACTCATCACTTTTTATTGATAGTTTGCGTTTATGACCATTCAACAATTATTAAAAACCGCGCCCGTCACCACTTTGCTATTAATAAGCTTTATCGGGCTATTTACCATGCAGGTTCTGAGCGGCGTCGATGCCAATAATCCATCGACCGAAGCATTGCTCAAATGGGGCGCCAATGCTCTGCCTTATACCATGGACAATGAACCATGGCGCTTGGCAAGTAGTGCCTTTTTGCACATTGGACTGATGCATTTATTGTTTAACGGTTTTGCCATGTACTTTTTTGGGCAAATCGCCGAGCCAATGTTTGGCTCAGCGAAGTTTTTGGCGTTGTTTTTACTGGCGGCAATCGGTGGCAACTTATTGAACAACTATGTCACGTGGCAAAGTCTCTTGGATGGCACTGGTCAACCTGGGCTATCGGCTGGCGCCTCTGGTGGCATCATGGGTATCGGTGCCGCACTCTTGATAGCCGCGCTATTTAAGATTTCAGTCAATGGCATGGTGCTCAATCTGAAAAGTCTAATCATTATTATGGGCATCAACCTGGTATATGGCTTTGCCGTTCCGGGTATTGATAATGCGGGTCATATTGGCGGCGCGGTGACAGGCTTAATAATCGCGTTGGCTTTTGCCGTTGCTTACCGTCAGCGGTTGGCTATCACGTTACAGAATACGTCTAGTGGAGTTCAAGACATTTATCGCACCACTTATATCAATTCGAGCAGCGCCACTGGCTATTCTACCCAAGCTTCCGCCCCCGTACCCCGCTTTGAAAATGAGGCCGATTTTGTGAATAACAGCAGTTTTAATCATGACTCTGCTGTAAACTTACCTATAAATAATCACGCTAGCCTTAATCACAGCAAAGTTAATGAACAACAAACAACCAAATCGACGCTTATTTGGCAATGGTTACCATGGTTAGTGATGCTGCTTATCAGCGTTGGCTTTGTCTGGTGGTGGCAAGATATTCACCAGCAAATATTACAAATGCTCGCTGTCATTGAGTAAAATGCCATACTTATTTGTGATTATTCCATTTCTCAACTCACTTTTAACCATTTATCCTACCCACTTATGAGAGCAAATCATGTCTAAAACACCAACGCTATCTCACCTAGTTAAGCGCACTGTGCTTAGCGCCTTAACCGCTACTACCTTACTTGGCGTCGCCAGTTTTTCTAATGCCGCGTTTTTCAAAAATAACTTACCAACCGACCAAGATGCTGAGCTCAGCGTTGGCGTCAATGTGATAGCAGTCAAGTCAGCTTATGATTTGGAAGATAGCACCGACATAAAAGTATTGCCGGGTGTGTTTTATGACAACAACAGAGTCTATGCTCGCGGTGCGCAAGCGGGCGCTTATCTCATTAATGATGGCACCAATCAGCTGTCTGCCTACGCTCAGCTTGATGGCAGCGAGTTCGATCCTGACGATGCAACTGGCGCGCTGCAAGGTCTTGATAAACGTAAATCTTCAGCCGCTGCTGGTCTATCCTATCTACGTCGTACCCCTATCGGTGGTTTCCGCCTGCAAGTCGCCACAGATGTGTTAGATAAAAGTGGTGGCAATACGGCGCGCTTAACCTATCTTGCTAAAATCACTAAAAACAAGCTGACGGTTTATCCAAGCATCGGTTTTGAGTACCAGGATGCCGACTATAATAACTATTATTATGGCGTTAACGAGCAAGAGTCGGCGAAAACAGGCGTTGAGGCTTATGAGTCAAATAATAGCTTAAACCCTTATATCAATATCAGTGCCAATTATGATTTCAATGAGCGCTGGGCAGGATTTGCCAATCAAAGTTTAAGCTATCTACCAAATGAGCAATACGATAGTCCAATGGTTGACTCACGGACGGATGCCACGACGACGCTCGGTTTGCTTTATAAGTTCTAGAATTTGATGTTGTAAAAACTTGATTTGGAAAGGCTGAGCATTTTGCTTGGCTTTTTTATTATGTCATTTTGATGATATAAAATATTTGCTTATAATATAAATGCCAGATTTGGTGTCATATAAACAAGGATTATCACACTATGTTCCACTCTACCCTATGGATGATTGGAGCGCTCACCTCATTTTGTTTAATGGCTATTGGCGCTCGTGAGCTCAATGGTCAAATTGGTATTTTTCAAATATTATTTTTTCGAAGTATTGTAGGACTACTGGTATTAGTGCCGATAATATTGGTATCAAATACTTCATCGAAGAGGGGCGGCTTTTTATTCCCTAAACGCATTGAATTACATGTAGTCAGAAATTTATTTCATTTTGCGGGACAATATGGCTGGTTTTTAGGAATAGGACTACTGCCCTTAGCGACCGTTTTTGCTATTGAATTCACTGTGCCATTTTGGACAATAATTATCTCGTACCTTTTTTTAAAAGAATCCATAACGGTAAAAAAAGTGATGGCGGTACTATTAGGTATTCTAGGGGTAATAGTTATCGTACAACCCAGCGCAGAGGGCGCCAACTACGCCTCACTGATCGTTTTGGGCGCAGCCATTTGTTATGCGTTTTCTCATGTTTCCACAAAATTACTGTCTAATACCGAAAGCCCTCTTGCTATCATTTTTATGATGTGTTTGATCCAAGCACCTTTAGGATTATTTTTATTTATAGAAGGTTGGACCACGCCATTAGGCATTCAGTGGCTATGGCTTATCATCATAGGGGTAACCGCGCTATCAGCACATTATTGTATGACCAAAGCCATGCAACATGCAGAGGTGACCTTCGTTGTAACGATGGATATGTTTAGATTACCGCTGATTTCAATCATTGGTGTACTGTTATATTCTGAGAATTTTAGCGTTGCCTTAATAATGGGAATCATACTGATAATGGCGGGTAATTGGTTAAATATATACTCTAAGAAAACCGATAAAGTAAGATAGTAAATAACGACAATACTGGTCGGAAGTGAAGTTAAGCGTATACGATCAGTTTACTATCGCTTCCGAGTCAGAAGAGCAAAAAAAGACCTTGCCACATTACGTGACAAGGTCTTTTTATTATTCTAAAAATATTAGACAGCTTAAGAAGGATGCACCATGTCAGCAGGTGTCACCCACTCATCAAATTGCGCTTCAGTTAATAGTTCTAACTCAACCGCTACTTGCTTCAAGGTTTTATTTTCTTTATAAGCCGTCTTAGCGATTTTTGCCGCGTTTTCATAGCCAACATGACGGTTTAATGCCGTTACTAGCATCAAAGAGTTATGCAAGAAGGCATCGATTTTGTCTTTGACTGGCTCGATACCAACGGCACAGTTTTCGTTAAAGCTATTGCATGCATCGCCCAATAGCTTGATAGATTGCAATAAGTTAAAAGCGATTACTGGTTTATAAACGTTTAGCTCAAAGTTACCTGACGCGCCTGCCATGCTGATAGTGACGTCGTTACCCATCACTTGCGCGACAACCATGGTCATTGCTTCTGACTGGGTTGGGTTGACTTTACCTGGCATGATAGATGAGCCTGGCTCATTTTCAGGAATCGTCAATTCGCCTAGACCACAGCGAGGACCTGATGCCAACCAACGTACGTCGTTAGCGATTTTATTTAAGCTAGCTGCTAGGGTTTTTAGTGCCCCAGAAGCAAATACTTCGGCATCACGAGCGGCTAGCGCTTCAAATTTATTTGGTGAAGTGACAAACGGTAGGCCAGTCAATGTTGCTAGTTGCTCAGCTGCTTTTATTGCATAATCAGGATGGGCGTTTAGACCTGTACCAACCGCTGTGCCCCCTAATGGCAACTCATATAAACCTTGTAGAGCATTGTCGATACGAGTTAAAGAATGATTAAGTTGGCTGACATAGCCGCTAAATTCTTGACCTAGTGTCAAAGGCGTGGCGTCTTGTAAATGGGTACGACCAATTTTTACGATGTTGTCAAATTCTTTAGCTTTCTTATCCAAAGTGTCACGTAGTGCTTGTACCGCTGGAATCAATAAGCTATTGATTTGACGAGCTGCTGCCACACGAATCGCGGTTGGGAAGCTGTCGTTGGTAGATTGCGCATGGTTGACATGGTCATTTGGGTGAATTGGCGTGTAGCTGCCACGCTCAGAACCTGCGATTTCATTAGCACGATTGGCCAATACTTCGTTCATATTCATGTTTGACTGCGTACCAGAACCCGTCTGCCAAACCACCAATGGGAACTGGTCGGTTAAGCCACCATTGATGACTTCGTCAGCAGCTTGGACGATTAGATCACGTTTATCGCCATCGATACGCTCAAGGCTCGCATTAGTAATAGCAGCGGCTTTTTTAACCAGTGCCATCGCTTCAATCATCGGACGTGGCAACGTCTCGCCACCAATTTTAAAGTTCTCACGGCTACGCTGAGTTTGCGCACCCCAATAAGCATCAGCTGGGACTTCCACGTTGCCCATGGTATCTTTTTCGGTACGAGTTGCCTGATTCTGTGTCGACATAACTACCCTCTTTGATGGTTTGTTGTATAGCTGCTTCGAAAAAGTGCAACATACGCTGCACATAAAGGAAAATACGTTTTAAAGTGCCGTTATGATAGCATGACTTATGACAAATTTCTCCAAGTCCGTGAGGCTAACTGATGTCTAAAAGTACCAGCCAACAACAATCTACTACTGCATTATCTGATTCGATATCTCAGTTATCGACCGATGACGCTCGCTCTAAAAATACTGTCCAAGTAGCAAGTATTTTGAACAATCCACCAAGACGGCAATTTACGCGCCAGCGTCGCCAGTTAACGGCTGGCGAACGTAGACAGTACGCGCGCATGGCAAGTTCGCATTTAATTAAATTGCAACAACGCTTACCACCGCATGCGCGTATCGGCTTATATTATGATGGCTTTGGTGAGTTACCCACTCAGCCACTGTTAGACTGGATCATACGCTTAAATTATCAGCCTTATTTACCAGTGGTTGGTTCGCTTGGACGTGACGATAAGGGTAACGTTGATAAACACCTGCGCTTTGTGCCTATTTATCATAAAACATTATTGAATGTCCCGTCACGTATTCATCGTTTAGGAATGAAGCAAAACCATCATCGGCGCTTGCTGTGGGCGCGTGAGTTAGATGTGATTATCTGTCCGCTCGTGGCGGTTGATAAAAATGGCAATCGTATGGGGATGGGTGGCGGTTTTTATGATACAACGCTTGGTAAAAGCTATCAGGCAGGGTTAAAAAAACCGTTAAAAATTGGCTGGTGCTACGACTTTCAAGTGGTTGAGCAGTTACAACGTCAACCGTGGGATGTGCCGTTAGATGGCTTAATAACGCCGAGCGGCATAAGGTGGTTTTAATGAATGATAATGATAAATTTTTGCATACTAACTCTAGCGCTGAGAATGTTGAGGAATATTTGCAAAGACTAGAACAGACGGATGATGTTGAGCTGCTATATTATAGTCAAGAGCAGCCTTTTAGCGCTGATGAGCTAGCACGGCTTATTAATGAAGAACGCTTAAACGAATTACTGGCACAGAGTGATGATTTTTTGCGTAGTGTAAGTGGTGAGATTAAGAGTTTTGATGAGGAAGATATTAATAGTAGTAAATAATGAGGAATATCTAATAAGCAACTAAAAAGGCGAATGATTGTTAAATCCCTCGCCTTTTTCAAATCGGTATTAAGCGTCTAGGTTTTCAATTAAAGTACCATCGCCGCAATCCAACCAAATAGTAATAACGGAATGTTGTAATGGATAAAGGTTGGTATCACGCTGTCCTTAATATGGTCATGTTGACCATCGACATTTAAACCAGAGGTTGGTCCAAGGGTTGAGTCTGACGCAGGCGAACCGGCATCACCAAGTGCGCCCGCCGTCCCAACAATAGCAACCGTCGCAAGAGGTGAAAACCCAAGTGAGATACATAACGGCACATAGATTGCTGCCAAAATCGGAATGGTTGAAAAAGACGAGCCGATCCCCATGGTCACAATCAAACCAAGTAGTAACATGACAAAGGCCGCCATCGCCTTATTACCGCCAAAAACTGCCGTTGCGCCATCAACCAATGGTTGGATTTGCTCGGTGGCTTTCATAACCTCAGCAAACCCTTGCGCGGTAATCATAATAAAGCCAATCATTGCCATCAACTTGATACCGTCATTAAATACCGTATCGGCGTCACGCCACTTGACCACCCCTGTCGCCATAAAAACCCCAAAGCCAAACATCGAGCCAAGTAAAAGTGAATCAGTATATAGCTGAACCACAAAGGCGGTGACAATCGCAGCAATCGCTACTAGCGTTTTCATTTTGCTTTGCGTTTGGGCATCGGCGGCTGTTTTGCTTAAAGCGTCATTTTCTACCACCGCATCGCGAGCGTCTTTATCAATGGTTAATTGGGCATACTGGCGCGGCTTACGATAACTAATAAATATAGCGGTCAATAATCCCACTAACATACCCAGCGCTGGAATTGCCATCGCATGCGTAACCGAAATATTAGACACATCAATACCCGCTTCGCCGACATTTTTGAGCATGATTTGATTGAGGTAAATATCACCAAAACCGTAGGGAATAAACATATAAGTGGTCACTAGACCAAACGTAATCAGACAAGCAATCAGACGTCTATCAATTTGCATGCGATTAAAGGCGAGCAGTAAAGGCGGTACAAGCAATGGAATAAAGGCGATATGAATGGGAATTAAGTTTTGACTAAAGCAGCTCATCATAACCAGTCCTGCAAACAGCATGTACTTAATCATGCCGCCTGTCCCTATACCTGCGCCACCTGCATCAATACGTTTAATGACCGCGCCTGCCAAAGATTGCGGCAAGCCAGAATGCGCAATCGCCACCGCAAAAGCACCCAACAAGGCATAAGACAACGCGATTTGCGCGCCATTTCGGATACCTTCTTGAAAGGCGTTTAAGGTATCGGTTATTCCGAGGCCTGCGATAAGTCCACCTGCCAGCGCCCCGATTAACAAACTAAGTACCACGTGTACCCGTGCCAAAGATAGCCCTAGCATGATGACGACTGCCAGTAGCACCGCATTGATGGTCATATTTTCGCCCCTTACCTATATTTTTTGGTCTGCTATCGACACTTTGCTAACCTATTTATTCGCCCTAGTGTTTTAACCCCCATTTCAATTCATACAGCCGTCGTTTGAACTGAGCGGTTAAGACGCGCGTCAGTTTACCTGATTTTGCTCAAAAAACCCACGCGCAGAACCTAGCAGACATATCAGAGAATGCAAATAAAGACGCAATATTCTCCTTGTGGTTGGTTATATAGCCTTGCAATTTTGTCTAGCAGCACCATTTATCTAATCATGAACCACTAACTTGACTTTACAAGTCTGGTGAACGAGGAAGAATATATGAGTGAACATAAAATTGCCCAAGACAATATCGACATCGATGTCGACGTTTCATCTAGCGTTGCTGATAATAATACGCTAAATACCTCATCTGACGATACGTTAGAAAACGAGTCAGAATCGACGTCTGAAACTGTCGAAGACAATGGCAACAAAGTTAAAGATGGCGAAGAGAACTATCTTCCGCTGCTAGCATTACGCGATGTCGTTGTTTATCCGCATATGCAAATTGCCTTATTTGTCGGTCGTGCGCCCTCGGTAAAAGCCGTTGAATTGGCACAAGCCGAATATGGTAATAAAGTATTGGTTGTGGCGCAAAAAGACTCGCTAACCGAGGATATTGATCAAGATAACTTGTATCAGTACGGAACCGTGTGCCGCATCGTCAGTACCATGCCGCATGATAGCGATGAGAATTGCATCAAAGTACTGATTGAAGGTCAATACCGTGCTCGCGTCGATAGCATCGAAAATCATGACGAGCTATTGATGGCAGGCTTTACGCGTGCTGATCTCGATGTCACTATGGACGAGAGCCAGCAAAAAAATACCATTCAAGCCTTAACGACATTGTTTGAAGGCTATGCCGATGCGCGCCTGCGTAATGCCCGTGAGCTAACCCGCGTCGCAAAACGTATCGATGATTTGCTTGAGCTGGTGTATTTTATCTCAACCCGAGTGTCGATGGATTTAGATATCAAGCAATCGTTTTTAGAAAAAGATGATATCAAAACCCACATCAATACCTTGACCGAATATCTCGTTAAACAAAGTGCTGAGCAAAATATCGAGCAAGATATCCAAGATGCCGTTCGTCAGCAAATGGAAGACAATCAGCGCGAGTACTTCTTAAACGAGAAGATGAAAGCCATCAAAAACGAGCTGTCAGATATGAATGACGGCGCGTTCGATGAAGATGACGTGGCTGAGCTTGAGCAGCGTTTAGATGAAGCTGACCTACCAGAAGATGTGCGTAAAAAAGCGGAACAAGAGCTAAAAAAACTTAAAACGATGCCGCCTGCATCGAGTGAGTCTTCAGTCGTTCGTAACTATATTGAATGGATTTTGGATACGCCGTGGAATGCGACGACCAAAGTTTCCATCAATTTAGACAAAGCTAAAACCGTCTTAGATGAAGATCATTACGGCTTGCAAGACGTTAAAGACCGTATTTTAGAGTATCTCGCCGTTCAGTCGCGGGTGAAAAAACTGCGCGGTCCGATTCTTTGCTTAGTAGGTCCTCCGGGTGTCGGTAAAACTTCATTGGGCGAGTCGATTGCTCGTGCTACCGGTCGTAAGTTCGTTCGCATGGCGTTAGGTGGCGTCCGTGATGAAGCGGAAATTCGTGGTCATCGCCGAACCTATATCGGTGCGATGCCAGGTAAAATTGTCCAGTCATTAGCGAAAGTCGAAGTTAAAAACCCGCTATTCTTGTTGGATGAAATCGACAAGATGGCGCAAGACTTCCGTGGCGATCCAGCATCAGCGTTACTTGAAGTGTTAGACCCCTCACAGAACGATACCTTTAACGACCATTATTTGGATATGGACTTAGATTTATCGCAAGTGATGTTTATTTGTACCGCCAACAGCATGGACATTCCGCCAGCACTACTTGACCGTATGGAAGTCATTCGTCTGCCGGGTTATACCGAAGAAGAAAAGGTCAATATCGCGCAAAAATATCTCGTGCCAAAAGCGATCAAAAATAACGGTCTCAAAGAAGGTGAGATTGAAATTGTTGAAGCGGCATTGCACAGCATCGTTCGCAGCTATACGCGTGAAGCTGGCGTTCGAAACCTTGAGCGTGAAGTCAATAAAATCTGCCGTAAAGTGGTTCGCGGTTCGGTCGAAACTCATGGCGCGCGTGCTCCTAAAAAAGCAGAACGTGAGCTAGTGGTGGTCAATGACAAAAACATCGATGACTATCTAGGTGTGCATCAGTATGACTACGGTCTAGCGGAAGAAGAGCCTGAGATTGGTCGCGTGACTGGGCTTGCTTGGACACAAGTCGGTGGTGAGCTACTGACCATCGAAGCTGTCGCCATGAAAGGTAAAGGCGAGCTAAGCTTTACCGGTTCACTTGGCGATGTGATGAAAGAGTCGATTCGCGCCGCTATGAGCGTCGTTCGTGCTCGCGGTGATAGCTTAGGGATTGATTATGAGACCTTTAAAACCACTGACGTCCACGTCCATATGCCAGAAGGCGCAACACCGAAAGACGGTCCATCGGCAGGTGGTGCGCTAACCACAGCGTTAGTATCGGCATTAACGGGTATTGCGATTCGTCCAGATATTGCGATGACAGGCGAGATTACCTTACGCGGTAAAATCCTACGCATCGGTGGTCTTAAAGAGAAGCTACTTGCTGCGCATCGCGGTGGAATCAAGCATGTGTTGATTCCAGCGACCAATGAGCGCGACTTAGCTGATATCCCTGATAACGTCAAAGAAGGCTTGACCATTCAGCCAGTCGCGACGATCGATGAGATATTAAAAGTAGCATTGGTCAGCATGCCAATACCGATTAAGCCTGCGAAAGTAACGGTTGATAAAACCAAAGGTAAAGCGCTACACAATTAATTGAATAATTAATTAATCAGTCTTAGCCATTCAAAAGCCGCTTACAGCAATGTAGGCGGCTTTTTTTGGCAATAATAAACAACAATCTAAATAAAACCCTATGCTATATTTTATACAAATGTTTATTAACTAGGAAAGTATAATGTTAAATCATTTAAGCGTGTCTCTAGTTGTAATAAGCACATTACTACCCTTCGCTTTATTAGGCTGCCAGACCAACAGCCTTAATCATTCAGCACAAACCAGTACCGTTATCGACGATAAAAACTGGTCAGCGACCACGCTCGAATCCAGACTGTTTCAAACCACCACGAAATATGAGTGGCAATTAACCCATGTCAGCGATGATAAGGGTCGAATCAAGCCTTTTAACCAAAAGCTGCCTTTGATAATGGAGGTACATCCAAGCCTTTTAACATTTACAGAAGGCTGTCAGCGTCAACAAGTTTCTTTTGATATGTGGTTACCATTACCGTACCTTTACGGGCAAATCAATATCAGAGAACCATCTGATAACTGCACCACAGTAAACCATTCAATTATCGAAAATTTGAGTAATAAAAACACAATCAAAAACAAAACAGGAAATGTCGTAAATGGTGTTTTTATACCCTATTCAGATACAGCTTTCAGATTTGATCCAGTACTACCAAACTCTGCACAGAATTCTAACAAGACATTAAAACATCTGGCTCTAAAAACCAATAAAGGAAAAACGCTGATTTTTTCGGGTACGCCCAAGCCTGAATATCCTGTGGCGGGCATGCCGCTTACCAATGAATTATTAGAGCGATACCAATGGCGTCTTATTAGTGCAACTGACGATACCAATAAAACTATTAATAAATTTAATCGTCTAGATGTACCTATTACTGCAAACTACAGGCTCGGTTCACATGATTATAGCAATCCTCAGCAAAGTAGTTTTAGCCAAAGTATTGGATTTTCTGTCGGATGCAATGGGGCTGGTGGGTCTTATGCTTTATCTACTAATCAGACGTTGCTAATTGGTGGCAACCCTTCAATGATGGTAGGGTGTGGTGATGACATTGATGATATTGAATCAAGCCTTAGCCGCCTAATGCTTTATAGCGCTAGTCAGTTAACATTGATCAATCTTGATAAGCAGAGAGTATCCAGTCCTTCTGATAACTCTGAATCTAGCTATCTCCTTACTCAAAAGTTAGAATCAGGCGAAACGTTTATCTGGAAGAATGAAATAAAGAAAACACCTTAGCCTCTATTCATTTTCATATTTTTTAAAAAGGATTTTACAATGCTCCTGCCACCTATAAAGCGCTCATTAACTATTATCAGTTTGTCTGTAGCAGTGGGATTAATGGGTTGCCAGTCTGCGCCATTGAATAGTATCCAGCAGACCACTATCGTCAACGCACCTGTTATTAAAGATAAATCTAACTTTACTGACGAGATAGTAATTAAAGAATCACAAGTAATGCAATGGGTAGCTCACTATGACTGGCAATTGGCGCAAGTAATTAATCAAAACGGTAATATCGTCGATATTGCAAACTTTACGCCGATTACCTTACAAGTAGCACCTAGTTCCATCAGTCTTTATCAAGGCTGTGAGCAGTATAGGATGGATTTTTATGCGATGTCCGCGCCGCCTTATCCCTATTATTCTCATCTTGCTAAAATACCCAAAACTTGTCATAACGACAATAGTACTGATACTGCAACTAAAGAGGATAATAGTATTCAATCGCTATTTGTTGAGTACGCACCTGTTAGGCTTAATTTTGAGTTATTGCCAACTTCGCATTTAACATCAGAATCAACGCCAGTCGCCATACAAGCTGCCCCTAAACGTTTGGCACTTAATATCGAAAACGGCAATCGCTTAATCTTTATAGGTTCATCTAAAACGTTGGCAGCTCCCACTGGATTGCCCATTACTAATGAATTATTGGAGCAGTATCATTGGACGCTGGTAAGCGCCGTCAGTAATACTTATGATGCAAAAGGGGAATTAACTAGAAAATCTTTGGGAAATTTTTATCACCCTGATCACCCTATTTCAGCGAGCTTTGAGAGTTGGCCTGACAGTCAATACGCATCCTTTAGCTCAGGCTGTAATGGCTCGCGCGCGCCTTATTCTTTACTCAATGATAATACCTTCGAAGTCGGCATTATTATTAGTACTGTAATGGGCTGCGGTGAGACAGGCAATAGAATCGAGTCCGCTTTGTTTGATTTAATGCGTGATAGCAGCAGTCAGCTGACATTAAGTTTGCAACCTTCAGAACAAGTATCGACCTCATCAAAAAACCAAATTAATTTTCCACACTATAACCTATTGCAAACGATGGCAACAGGCGAAACCTTAGTTTGGCAAAACGAAATAAAAGAGGCGCCTTAACAATATTTAAATTATTTATACGGATCTACATTTAATATAAAAACGGATAAGCATTATGACCCTTTTATGCCATTTATTGACGCCAGCTCGTACGCTTACTTTAATAAGCATGTTGGGCGTGGCAAGCTTAGTCGGCTGCCAGACTATAGATAATAGCGTAATTGAATCGATAACCGCTAAAGCGCCAAAACCAGTAGAGAACAATGAAGCGATTATTACGTTTCCACAAAGTGAAGATAATGAATACATTGCCTCATGGAAACTGCCCGAGCTACCAGTTGAAAGCCTCAACCGCTTTGATTGGAAACTGGTGCGCTGGATAGATAGCCAAGATGTGGTCACTCATGTGGATTCTGATAGCTATGCTGGGGGCGATACTGTACCGCCATTGATAATGGATGTGCGTCCGAGCAATATAGTATTTACATATGACTGCCAGCGTTATCGCCTGCATCATGATGGCTATCATAATTATACTTATAGCTCTTTTGGCGTCACGACTACCACCCCAGCATCCTGTAAAATAAGGGATAAGCAAGTGGCAAGCGATATTGCGGATTATTTAAATCAGCTATTTCCAAAGTATGGCCGAGGCCGTTTTAACCTTAAAGTCATCTCAACACCACAACAGCTATTGCCAAAACTACCTTCTGTCTTAAATAGTACATCTTTAAAAAAACCAACTCCTTATGAATTGGCATTAAACGCCCAAGACAAACAGTTTATCTTTGAGGGTACGCCTAAAAAATTACAGCCGATATCTGGGCTTCCAATTACCTATGAGCTGTTAAAAACCTATCGATGGCGACTCGTTAGCGCGGTCGATAGTAATAATAAAGCTATTATTGAGATCAGCCGTCCAGGGTTTCCCGTCAGCGCCTATTTTGGTTTTCCCGTATACAATGAGGAGCATCAAGTGGGGTTTGGCTCAGACTGTAATGGCGTTGGTGGCCCCTATATTTTAACGCCTGACAATATGCTGTTAATTGGCTCAGGGCCGCAAACCATGATGGGATGTGGCCCAAAACGCGAGGCCGCCGAAGACAAAATCCGAGAGCTTGAGCAACTAAGTAAAAGCCAATTAACCTTAGAGCAACTTTCAAACGCCAATATCGACAATCCAAGCCTACCTTATTATCTGCTTACCCAAAAGCTTGATACAGGCGAAACAGTAATCTGGAAAAACCAAAAAACCGTCACGCGTTAATATAAATTCAAGGCACAAAAAAGCCAAGCATAAAACAAACGCTTGGCTTTCTATATCAAAAGCTAGCCATTACAGACCACTATTTAATCGTCACCGTCATATAATATGGCTTTGGCGTATTGCCTTCGCGAGCTTGATTGCGCGGTTGCAACACACGAATGGTATGCTCACCCGTTTTATCTAGTGTCACCGTCTCAGAACTGATATCTGGCGAATTGGTGCCATAAAGTACAGGATATACATCATTACTACCAACGATGGTTGCGCTGACTTTTTGTCCTTTTTTGGCATAGAACTGATACTCGCAATATTTACTTCCTTTAATCGCGCCCGCCCGATTCACATCAAAGCTGCCCTTTGCCATACGTAATTCTTTAACACCGCAATCGGCGTTATAGTGTAAGTCGCCTGTTTGCGATGCCGCTTGTGCACTACCACCTACGCTCATCAGCCCCAATCCCAATATAGCTGCAGTAGTAATTTTAGACATAATAGTCATGATGACTCCTTATTGTTTTATAAATATTTATTATTGTTATTTCAATTCGTCATGATGAATGATATTGCATTTGATTAACACTGACATTCGTCATTTTATTTTGGCCAAACGTAATTACGAGCTACTTTAATGTTGCTATATCTATAGTACAAGACTTACATATATTAACGCTTTGTTGCGCTTTTGATGAATATCTACCGATTTAGCTTGGCTATACTATTTATCGAGCTCAAAGAAACTCGATAAATTTTAAATATAATATAAAGGAAGACAATAATGAATAAGACGATGCTTGCAAGTGCACTATTATGCGGTTCTGCCCTAGCGATGACGGGTTGCCAAACGGTAGAAGGTCAAATGCAAACGGGTAATCCTGTTAATCAGCCCGCGCTAAAATCAACCATTAAGGCAGTTTCTGGTAATAAAGATGAAGTGGGACAAGTGTTCTTGCGCCCAGTAGACGGTGGCGTTCAAGTTTATGGTAAACTTATGAATTTGCAACCTGGTAAAACAGTCGCATTACATATTCATGAAACGGGTAGCTGCGCCAATATGGGTAAAGCGGCTGGTGGTCATTTTAATCCAGACAACAAGCCGCACTCTAACCCTGATGACATGAATGGTCATGCAGGTGATTTACCAAACTTGACGGCCAATGCCGACGGCGTGGCAACGATTAACTATGTGAATAAGAAAATATCTGCTGCTGATGTCGGTAAATATAGCGTTAACCGTCGAGCCTTTATCGTGCATAGCGGTGCTGACGACTATAAGAGCCAGCCAGCTGGTAATTCAGGTGAGCGCGTTGCCTGTGGTATCATAGAAAAGATCTAATAAGGTTTAACAAATGAGATTTAAAGAATAGCGTTTAAAGTTAAATGCTATTGGTTTCATGAAAATCCATAGCATAAAAAAAACCTCTTAGATATTCTAAGAGGTTTTTTAGTGATAACATCAGGTTTTTACTCTTCTACCCACTCGCCGTTACGCCAATACAGTCCCCAACGCGTGGCCTTACCATTTTTCTCAGAACCGATATACTGCTCTTTTTTCTTGCGTGACCAACGCAGAATCGTTGGATTGCCATCAGGATCTTCATCTGGCCCTTCAAACAAATACTGGAATTTATCTTCCATTTTATCTTTGATATCACGTAGCTCAGCAAGTTTTGGCGGTCGGGTTTCACGGACTTTCGGGAATTTAGACGCGGCTAAGAACATCCCTGCTGCCCCTTCACGCAAGATAAAGTAATCATCGTGCTTGGTTGATTTTAGCTCAGGCATATGGATGGGCTCCATTCGCGGCGGTGCTGCTTCGCCGGTTTTAAGTACCTTACGGGTATTGTCACATTTCTGACACGCAAAGTAAGGCCCAAAACGTCCGGTTTTTAGTTCCATTTGCCCATCGCATTTATCGCAGTCGATGGTCGGCGCATCTGAACCCGGTACTTCAAACTTACCTTCTTCTAGGATATAGCCGTCGCAATCAGGGTTATTACCGCAGATGTGCAGCTTAAGACCACCATCGACGATATAGCCATTCATCGCCGTTCCGCATTTCGGACAGCGTTTTTTCTCCATCAAATCTTTAACTTCGGCTGCTTCATCATCGCTGTCGCCATCATCAAGATTGGCAAATGCTTCAACTGGCATTAAATTTTTGGTGCCTTTGCAGCGCTCTTTTGGTGGCAAGTTGTAACCCGTACAACCTAAAAATACGCCCGTTGACCCAGTTCGTAGCTGCATCGGACGATCACACAAATCGCAATGGACATCTGGCACATCGGTTGGATCATTTGGGCGCATACCGTCTTTTTCTTTGGCACGGTCAAGAGTCGTCTTAAAGTCGCCATAGAAATTATCAAGGACATCTTTCCAGTCAGTATCGCCTTCTGCGACATGGTCAAGCTTGTCTTCTAGCGCGGCAGTAAAGGTATAATCCATCAAATCGGGGAAACTTGCCGTTAGCCTGTCGGTGACGATATCGCCCATTTTTTCGGCAAATAAACGTTTATTTTCAAGCTTTACATAACCGCGGTCTTGAATAGTCGAGATGATAGAAGCGTAAGTCGAAGGTCGACCGATGCCTTTTTTCTCGAGCTCTTTGACCAAACTTGCCTCGGTATAACGCGGCGGTGGCTTAGTAAAGTGCTGACTTGGATCAAGTTTGTCTAGCGTTAATTTATCGCCTTGTTTGACATCTGGAAGTAAAGTATCGTCGGTCTTTGCTGGTGGCATGACTTTAGTAAAGCCATCAAACACTAAAGTGCGACCGCGCGCTTTTAGTTCAACATCGCTCGCAGCAACAAACAGATTTACCGATAAGTATTTAGCAGGCGTCATCTGACACGCCACAAACTGACGCCAAATCAGCTCATACAGACGGATAGCATCACGCTCAACCCCTTTTAGTTGGGTTGATTTCATATTGACGTTAGAAGGTCGAATCGCCTCATGCGCCTCTTGAGCACCTTGCTTATTACCATAAAAGTTTGGCTTTTCTGGTACGTATTTATCGCCGTAGCTGTCTTCGATATAACCACGCACGGCAGCAAGCGCATCGCCAGATAAGAAAGTCGAGTCGGTTCGCATATAAGTAATATGACCCGCTTCGTATAAGCGCTGCGCCAAAATCATGGTTTTTTTAACCGAAAATCCCAATCGAGTACTGGCCGCTTGTTGCAAAGTCGAGGTAATAAATGGTGCACTTGGGCGCGACTGTGTCGGTTTCTCTTCACGCTCTTTAACAATAAAGTCACTTGTTTTAAGCACTTCTAGGACTTTATCGGTCTGCTCTTTATTAACGAGCTTTAACGTTTTTCCGCCTTGCTTGGTGGCCTCTAAACGAATAGTCTCTTGCTCAGCGTCTGCAGACTTTTTGGTTTTACCACCAGCAACGTGAGTATCAGCATGGATTTGCCAGTACTCTTCTGGGATAAAGGCGCGGATTTCATGCTCACGCTCAACGACCAAACGCATAGCAACTGATTGAACGCGACCTGCTGACAGGCCGCGAGCCACTTTTTGCCACAGTAACGGAGATACCATAAAGCCAACCACGCGGTCTAAAAAGCGCCGCGCTTGCTGGGCATTGACGCGGTCAATATCAAGCTTTGATGGCTGCTTAAAGGCATTTTGAATCGCAGATTTGGTAATCTCGTTAAAGACCACGCGCTCATATTTGCTATCTGCGCCGCCGATGACTTCTTTTAAATGCCAAGCAATCGCTTCCCCTTCTCTGTCCATATCCGTTGCCAGATAGATTTTGTCGGCGTCCTTGGCTAGGGCTTTGAGCTCTTTAATAACTTTGGTTTTATTCGGTAGTACTTCATAAACTGCCGCCCAATCATGTTCAGGGTCAACGCCCATACGCCGTACGAGTGCTTGCTGAGTTTTCTCTTCTTTGGTCAGACTCTTATCTTTTTTGCTCAAAGCTGGCTTCTTCGAGCTTTTACTTGCGCCAACGGGCAAATCTCGAACATGACCAATACTTGAGCGAACAATAAAATCGTCGCCTAAGTATTTGTTAATTGTTTTGGCCTTGGCGGGCGATTCTACAATGACCAAAGACTTGCCTTTTGGGCTGCCTTTAGTTTTGTCAGTAGCCGTAGCTGGGCTTTCTTTGGTTGCGGTTTTTGCCATAAGTGACGACACCATAATAAGTAAAATAGAATAAGAATAAATTTGGCAGCGTGGCGATTTATAATGGTTAGTTATAATGGCTCAGCGAATTATTGTAGTAAGATCTGCCAATAAGAGCGGTTAAAAAACAAACGATAACCTTAATGCATAAATACAGTTATAAAGACGTTACACTGCTAGCCGTTAAACTGTCAACTTAAAATGACTGAGAGTTTGCCAAAAGCGCTTGCATATTGCCTTTTAATGGAGACGAAAAAATAATTTACTAGCTTACTGCGATTTCATGGGCGCTTTTGCATCTTCAATGCCCATTTTTCGAGGTTTGCCTTTAGTATTAACAAGTCGCCTTCAATCGCTTGTTGCTGATAAGCAGGATTGGTCGCGGGACGCACATAAGCAATATCTTCCCAATAGATAACAATGCTATTTGACTTAATCACTAACGCTTTCACAAATGGCTCGATGCTAGCTGGTAGCGCTAGAGGCTCTTTATCTAAGCTAAAATTGGCTTGTACAGGTAAGCTGTTCTTTAAGCCATTGTTGTCGCTATTATTAATACCAACACTTTTATTACCGACATCGCTTGCCGGACGCCATTGACCATCTATCACCTGATATCGCGCCAAGGGCAGCTTCACATTATCCAATACCAAACCGTACTGCCCGATCATGCCGCGGCCATACTCATTGTCTTTGCCCTTCACCCAATCTGGGCAAGTGACCAGCTTTGGGTTGAGCTGCAAACGGCGCGCCGTCATGCGCAGCTTATCTAAACGCTGGTCGATACCGCTAGGTTTGAGCGCCATCATACTCCCTAATACGAATAGTACAATGACGATCGCAATCCACATTCCCATAACCGTCTGACCTTTTAACGAAATTAATGTAGTGCTAGCAATGAAAAGCAGCTCTTCACGACAATCTCATATCTACGTGCTTATAATGAGCGCAAACCTTTAAAAATCAAGCGAATTCAAATACTATCGTTTATAAATGGCCAAACGCTAAGCGAACCTGACACTTACTAACCCCCTATCATTTATAGTGGTATATCAAATGCTTAGTACAGAAAACGCCTCATTTAACAACAAGATGCAAAAAGTTGGTTATTTAAAAAAGTGCTATGATAAACCATAATTTTAAACGCGCGCAGGTTTATTATGAATTATCTTCTTAAGCAGAACTCATCGACCGCTGCACTAGCCAGTAAATGTGTTGGTAAACTGTTGAGTAAATCTGGACTTACCATCCCGCTAGTGGGCGCGACTTTACTTACTTTATCAGGCTGTGCCACTACCCAAAGTCTAACGCCTGAACAATGTCAAAACAGCAATTGGCAAGAAGTTGGCTATGTTGACGGACTTCACGGGCGTTCGGGTGCTTATCTTGGCAACTATACCAATCAATGTGCAAGCGTCATTGGCGCAACGCCAAACCGCGTATTATGGGAGCAAGGACGTCAGCAAGGACTAAAAAACTACTGTACTGAGCTCAATGCCTATAAGTTAGGCCGCGAGGGTTATGATTGGCAGCCTGTCTGTCCGCTCGAAGGCATTGATAAGCTAGAAGAAGCCTACGCGCAAGGTCGCTACTATTATATCCGTCAGCGTGATCTTGATTATCTGCGCTCGCCCTATCCGTTTGGTTATGGTCCCGGACGATTGGGATATGGTTATCGTCCGTTTGGTTATGGTTGGTAATCGCTATAATTGCTACTCGTTATATAATCTACTTACTTAGGCTAAGGATTGCTAAAAAAAGATAACCTCGCCAGGTTACCCAAGCGAGGCGGGAGAAAAATTTATTATTTTAATTATTCTTCTTATTGTCTTGGCTATTTTCTTATTGATCAGCCTAGTGCTTTATCTTGCCAGCGTATTTTTCTAAGCGCTGCCTCTTTAAATTACTTACTTCTGCAAATTACTCGTTAACAAAAGCAATCTTAGTCAATCCTGCTTGACTAGCCGCTGCCAATACTTGTGCCACGGTATCGTATTTACCTTCTTTGTCTGCTCGTAACTGGATAGAAGGATCGTTCCCGCTTGCAGACTGCGCTTGCAGACGCCTTTCTAATGCTTCTATGCTGACAGGCTCATCATCCCAAAATAGGCCAGCATCTTTATCAATACTAATTTGAATGGCCTCTGGCGGTGTTTCATTGACCTCGGCGCTGGTCTTTGGCAGATCTAATGGCACCGTCGGATTCAGTACGGTCGCCGTCAATAAAAAGATAATCATCAATACCAGCATGATATCGATAAGCGGAATAAGGTTCATCTCATTCATGCTTTGACTATCATCATCACCCAAGTGAAATGCCATAACTGTTCTCAATACCGTTAGTTGTCGTCTTTGCTGCTCGTACCTTTAGCTGGTCCGCGCCTTGCTTTTTGGCTTATTTTTCTCTACTGAAGAGCCATTACAGCTGCGATGGCGCGGATTTGTGATAATTCTCAGATGACTGAACAGCCTGTTTGTCTGTATTTGCGCTTTTCATTAACTGAGCTTGAGTCGCAGTAGTACCTTGCTGAATCGATGATTGCTGGACTGCAGACGATTGGAATGATGATTGTTGAACTGCAGCAAACGCGGTAGATTGCGCCAATAAATCATGCGCTCTATCGTTAGCCTGGTACATCACGCGGCGATTGATACGCACCGCAAGGTTATAAAATACCACGGCTGGAATCGCAACGGCGATACCAAGACCAGTCATAATAAGGGCTTCACCTATTGGTCCTGCTACTTGTCCTAATCCTGCTTGACCAGTGGTTCCGATGTTATGCAGCGCATGAAAAATACCCCAAACTGTTCCAAACAACCCAATGAATGGTGCGATGGCTGCTGTGGTTCCAAGAATTGGCAATCCGCGCTCACTTGCAAAACGGTAGCGACCGATATGCTTAAGTAGCGTCTGCTCAATCACCAATCGTCGCGACGCGGCATCCGTGTCAGCTAAGCTTGCTTGTTTATTATGAATATGTTGACTCAAATCGTCAGCGACACTAGCTGCCAGTTTGCGACTTTGTAGTATACGGATGATACCGGTCACCCAAGAGGCAACAGATAAAGCGATGAGCAAAAAGAATAAGGTTCTGGTCACCATATCGCTATATTGCCAGTAGGTTGTAAAGTCCATATCAGACTCCTTAAATTGGGACGTCGTTACTTGTCATTTTTGATTTTCAGCAAGGCATATTTCAAATGTTCATATGCATTTCTAATACTTACTGGCACATATCTTTGTCATAACTGGTTGCTATATATCTGTCTTATAACTATGTTGTTATACATTTACGGAACCGCATAAGCGATTGGTAGGGTGACATTGCCAACCACTGGAGCGCCGTTTTTTGTAAAAGGTTTGAATTTCCCTGAGCGTACTTGACGCTGCGCTTCTTTATCTAAAATCGAATTTCCAGACGATTGGATAACTCGCACGCTATCAATACCGCCCTGTTTATTCACTCTCAATACCAACACCACATTGAGCGTGTCGCCTGAACGGGCTCGCCTAGCAGCGCGGTCGGGAAAGCTAAAGTTTGGCGCCGATGCCCAATTAGCAGCACTGGCTGTAAAGTTAACCGGTTCATTACTTGCCGCTGCCGCTTTAGCATCAGCCTCTGCTTTTGCTCGAGCAGCAGCTTCTGCAGCTTGCTTTGCAGCCTTTATTTCAGCGGCTTGTTTAGCAGCAGTTGCGGCTTTGGCGTCTGCCTCCGTTTGAGCCTCACGGGCGGCTTGCGCATTTGCTTCTTGCATAGCTTTTGCTTGCATTTGTGCTTGTTGCGCGGCTTTTTCTGCCTGTGCCGCTATTATTCGGCGCTGCTCATCAGCAGCTGCTTTATCTATAACTGGTGGCTTGTATTCTATTTTTTTCTTTACTGGTTGTTCTTTTATAGGCGGCTTTTGTGGTGGCGCTTCTTTTTGAACCGTTGGCTTTTCCTCTTTTACCACTGGATCTTGTGGTGTAACGGCTGCAACTTTTTGTGGTGATTTAGCCTTAGGTTCGGGATTATTTTTTGGCGTTTCTTCTACCTCTGTAACCATACTTTCGACAGGCTTAGCAGGTAATGTGACCATTTGAATTTCAAGCGGCGGTGTGTTTTTGATGGAGTCAACTTTAGGCGCAGGCGCCTTGATTAAAACTAAAGCGATTGCTGTCAGCACGTGTAACCCGACCACTACAATAATAGCGATAAGTATCAGTCTCAGAGGTGGCGCGTCTAAATCCGTTGAACTCATAACACCCTAACATTTAACCGTCATAGAATGGCGCTAATAATAATGCAAACGATAACTATTATCAATAGTAAATGTTTAACTCCTCTATTTTTTTGCGGCCTATCTTAAGTAAAGCTCTTAAGCAAAGTTGTTTTAAAAGTAAAAAGCGCTTAATAAAAACCATTATCATTAGCATTGATAATAAGTCTCAATTACTTTATCATGGCAGTTATTTTGTTATGTTAAAAAAGCAAGTTAACGTAAAACTCTGCTTATAAATTCAGGCTTTCTTACTCATTGTTTCGCCGTTTTCTTTATCATTTTTATAATAAAACCAACCAAACCTTTGATATACCGAGTTATTTATGTCTACTACTTTATGTTCTAATCGTACTGTTAATCCTCTTTTTAAACGTCCATTATTAGCTGCCATGATGACAGCGCTGATTGCCAGTATTGGCCTAGCAGGTTGTAGCTCGCCTGACTCAAGTGATAATGAGATTACCGAAACCAAAGCTGAAAACCAAACAGCCGATGAGGCCTCGAATGTTGCTGAGAATGACAATGTCTCTGTTGCGACCATCCCTGTCGATACAGTAAAAGGCAAAGTCGATTTAGCGATAAACCCGTCACCATTGGTCGTTTATGACATGACCTTGATGCAAGACTTAGCAGCACTTGACGTCGCGGTTGACGGCATGCCAAGTGGACTACACTTAGATAACTTACAATCAAAAGTACATCCTGATCCTAAAGAAGTTGGAACGGTTTTTGAACCAGACCTTGAAGCATTGAATGCCATGCAGCCGCAAGCTATTTTGATTGGTTCGCGAATGGCAGAAAAATACAATGAGCTATCAAGTATCGCACCAACGCTCGATATGAGCATTGATACGGCAAATATTTATGAGTCAAGCAAGCAGCGCCTGCATGATTTGGGTGCCTTATTTGGTAAAAGCGATCAAGCATTAAAATTGCAAAGCAATATTGACTCGCTGATTGATGAGACAAAAGCTTTAACGAAAGACAATAAAGGAAAAGGCTTGGTAGTCATGGTCAATGGCAATAAGCTGTCCGCCTATGGTGATAAGTCGCGCTACGGCTTTATTCATGGTGTATTAGATATTCCAATGGCAGATGACCAAATCACTGACGCCCGTCACGGTCAGCCAATCTCATTTGAATATCTACAAAAAACCAATCCTGACTGGTTATTCGTCGTCGATCGCAGCGCCGCGATTGGTGAAGATGGTGCTGGTGCCAAAGCCGTGTTGGACAATCCACTGGTCGCGCAAACCACTGCTTGGAGTAAAGACCAAGTGGTGTATCTAAGTCCAGATTCTTACTTAGCCTTTGGCGGTTATTACCAATGGATTCAGGATTTAACGACGATTAAAAACGCCTTTGCTGCTGCAAAATAAATCCTATCGCAATACCAGCAACTGTTGCTCATGACAGTTGTTGCTCATGACAATTTTCACACTTCATTTGTAAGCCAGTAGCCGTTATGTCACTATTTTCACCTCGTGCTCAAGCCAGCGTTAAATCCAGCTCTGCTCTGCCCGCTGCGCCATCAAGCTGGCAACAGCGTGCAAATAGTGGCAGCCGTGTCAGCACTAAACCACACCGCGCCGCCATACCGCCCTGGCTTATCAATACCGCTAGCCTCATGATTATGGGGCTTTTGGTAGTATTAAGTTTATCGATTGGGGTGGCAGATTTTTCGTGGTCAGGTATTTTGCAAAGCCTTATCAGTCAAAGTGCTAACTCTGATAGCTCGTTAATGTTGGTGAGCCGTATTCCGCGCACCGTTGCCATTATTTTGACTGGTGTGGCGATGGCAGTAGCAGGCATGATTATTCAAGTGGTGCTAAAAAACCGCTTCGTTGAGCCATCAATGGTTGGGGCAACCCAAAGTGCTGCGCTAGGTTTACTCGTAGTCAGTTTATTGTTCCCCGCCAGCGCGCTGTTGGTCAAAATGGGCGTCGCGACCATAGCAGCGGTAGGTGGCATGACGCTCTTTATGCTGCTGATTCACCGCGTTCCGCCGACAGATTTTTTGATGATTCCACTGATTGGTATTGTCTTTGGTGGCATTATCGAAGCCGTGACGACCTTTATCGCTTATCAAACTGAGTCATTACAGATGCTGAGTGTTTGGCAATTTGGCGATTTCTCTTCGGTATTAGCTGGACGTTACGAGCTGTTGTGGTTGACAGGTGGACTGTGCGTGCTGGCTTATATTATCGCTGATAAACTGACCATCGTTGGTTTGGGTGACAATATCGCGCTGAACTTAGGGATTAGTAAACAACAAGTGACGTGGCTTGGGGTGGGAATGGTAGCGATGATGAGTGCTGTTGTGGTGGTAACGGTTGGGATGATTCCATTTATCGGCTTGGTCGTACCCAATATCGTTAGCCGCATCATGGGCGATAAATTACGCCGCAGCTTGCCAGCAGTGGCTCTTTTAGGGGCATCAGCAGTACTGCTCTGCGATATCATTGGACGCTCCATTCGCTATCCTTTTGAGGTTCCTGTTGCGACGGTTTTTGGTGTGGTCGGTACGGTGCTGTTTTTATGGTTATTATTACGTGCGCCTGCTGAGCAATAATTTGGCTCATTAAATATGGTTATTTAAACATTGCCATCTTTTTTCTTAACTTTTTTGTCTTACTAGATAAGCTTGGCACTATAGGATTTATTCATGTTCTCACCGTCTAAGCTGCATTCTGGAAAAACTGGCTCGGCAGAAAAGAGTATTCCTAAAAATGGCACTTTAAAAGACAACAGCCATGCAAATACTTCTAACCAAAGCCGATTAGCTCAGCTTTGGGCATTTATCGCCAGTCATCCAAAATCCATTGCCGCCGTTATATTATTTATCTCGATGGTCCTATTTTTGACGATCAACGTCAACGGTCATTGGGATTTCGCCCTGCCATTACGTGGTAAAAAATTGCTGGCACTGATGGTTGTCGGCTATGCGATTGGTGTATCAACGCTACTGTTTCAAACCTTAACGCACAATCCTATTCTAACGCCGTCACTGTTAGGCTTTGACTCGCTATATGTGTTATTGCAAAGCTTACTGGTGTTCTTCTTGGGCACCATTAGCTTTACCAGTATCAATCCTATCGTGAAATTTACCCTCGAAATCGTCCTCATGTTTGGTGCATCGTTACTATTATTTCGAGTATTATTTTCAAAAAGCAGTCAGGATTTGACGCGACTTATCTTGGTAGGCGTTATCTTTGGCGTGTTGTTTCGCAGCTTATCGGCGCTGATTGCACGGCTTATTAACCCCGATGATTTTGTGGTTGTACAATCGGCCAGTTACGCGCAGTTTAATACCGTCAATCCGCAGCTTTTGGGCATTAGCTTTGTTATTTGCGTCATCAGTGCACTGTTTATCTGGCGCTGGCGATATCAATGCGATGTCTTAATGCTAGGCAAATCGCAAGCGATTAACCTCGGTATCGACTATCAACGCCTCGCTTTTGGGCTATTAACAATCATCGCGGTATTGGTCGCTACTGCTACCGCCTTAGTCGGTCCAGTGACCTTTTTTGGTTTACTCGTCTGCGCCTTGACCAATCGTATCGCGCGGCATATGTATCATAGTGAGCGTCTGATATTGGTCAGCTTGGTGGCGATGATTTGCTTGGTTCTTGGTCAAACCATATTTGAGCAGGTGCTCGGCATGGCAGGCGTATTGTCAGTCGTGATTGAACTGGCGGGCGGCTTGGTATTTCTATTATTAATATTTATGACCTATCGCCGTTAAAGATGATTTTTTAAGACGCAACGGGTTAAAACTTTTCTAAAAACAAGAATTGCTATGATTAAAATAAATAATATTTCTCATCATATTGGCAAACAGCAAATCCTGCATGACATTACTCTGTCTTTGCCGCCCTCCCAAGTTATCGCTCTAATAGGGCCGAATGGCGCGGGAAAATCGACGTTGTTTTCAGTGATGGCCCGCTTACAGCCGCTGCAATCTGGGCAAGTCAGTTTCGTTGTAGGTAATGAGGAGCATGATATCGCCAATTGCCCTGTGCGCATGCTGTCTAAGACAGTGGCAATGCTTGGGCAAGACAATCAAGTACAAGGCCGACTGCGCGTGCACGAGCTGTTAATGTTTGGGCGCTATCCTTACCATCAAGGACAACCAACGGCTGATGATCAGCAAAAAGTGCAAGAGATTATCGAACGCTTTGAGCTTGAGCCGTTAGCCGAGCGCTTTTTATCAACGCTCTCTGGTGGCCAACGTCAACGCGTGCTGATTGCAATGATTGTTTGCCAAGATACGCCGTACCTACTCCTTGATGAACCGCTCAACAATCTAGATATGTATCATGCTGGCCGTCTGATGCGTGAGCTGCGTGAGTTGAGCCATACTGAGCAAAAAACTGTGGTGATTGTCTTGCACGACATCAATCAAGCCGCACAATTTGCCGATACGGTAGTGACCATGAAAGAGGGTCGCGTACTGGCGACAGGCGCGCCTGTTGATGTCCTTACGCATGAAACGATGAGAGAATTATATAACGTCGATGTGACCGTACTTAATCATCAAGGCCGACCAGTGATTGTGGATACGGTTTAAGTACGGCCTATCTTGTGATTGATTTTTAATCGTTAATTCTTAATCGTTAATTTTTCATGGTCGTTTTGAACAGGCGCTTTGAAAAGTCGTTCTTAACTGTTAATTTCTGCCTTTGCTTTAATCGACTCTGATGACCTTTGGCCCATAGATAAAAACCTGTAGCGGACAAAATAGCCACGGTCAATCCTATCATTGCTAAAAATATTTGATAAAGTAGATGATTGATACCGTGACTAATATGTCCCATATGCAGCGTCGATAACCATTGATCGATCTTATTACCAAAGGTGCTTTGATAACCGAAATTGACCTTTTCGACTTTACCAGCCGCCGCATGCACTGTGATAGACGAAGCGCCACCGTGCGTGCCGACATCTTTATCCGTTTTAAAGCGCATTTGCCATTGCCCTTCTTCCGAAAGCCAGCGTATGCCTAATGGCTGCTGAACGGTTACGCCGTTTTTTTGCGCAGCAATATGCGCTTGCTTCCTTAAATACGCAATACTATTCGCTTTATTAACAAAAGCATCACTACCTGTCTCAGTGCTTATTGATGCAACGGCTGACATAGCCTGCACGTTCGATTTATCTGCTGTTTTTGCTTGGTTTTTCTCCCTGCCTTTAGCCTCTCTACCTTCAAATCCGACCACTGCTTGCATCACAGGTTGATAGACCGATTTTAAATTAAAACCGACACTCGACCACGCAATGACAAATAGCATCAGCCACAGCCATAAACCAAAAGCGTGATGTAAATCATAATTGAGCTTAAAGGTATTGGTTTTGCGGCGGATTTTCCACGCCGGCAGCCAGCGCTTAATAAAAGACGTGCGTTTTTTAGGCGCAGTTTTAGATACAGTTTTCTGCAATGCTTTTTTACCGTTAACGGCTCTAGGAAAGGTTAAATAAAAACCAATAAAGCAATTAATC
The DNA here is from genome assembly GCF_002453355.1 of Psychrobacter sp. UBA6766. Taxonomy (GTDB): domain Bacteria; phylum Pseudomonadota; class Gammaproteobacteria; order Pseudomonadales; family Moraxellaceae; genus Psychrobacter. Next base: position 41,490 of record NZ_DKGQ01000013.1, read on the forward strand.
GTCCAAATAAGCGCAATCACACCTAACAGCAACTTACCAATATCACCGAGCAATAAATCACGGTGCAACCAAAACACTTTCCACATGGTATTGCGCCATGCCCATTCATCTTTATCACGCGTTCCTACGATATCGCCGTTATAAGGGTTTACATAAACCTCTTGAAACGGGGCTTTAGGTTGATTTTTAGCGCTTTGACCTCGAACTCTATCGACTGAAAATACCGCAGATTTATCCGCTTCTAATGACGTTGGCATACTAGAAAAATTGTATTCTGGATAGGCGGCGACCACCTTATCGTGCAACCCTGCAATAGGAAGCTGCGGCGTATCTTGCCGCTCAATCTGTACCAATTGATGATTAAACACATCATCCAACTCGTCATGGAAAGCCAATAACGAGCCAGTAAGACCCGCTATGATTAAAAAGCCTGCCATCACAAGCCCAGTATAACGATGAATCCAAAGACAAATACGGCGCATATTCAATACAAAAGAAGATAATGAAAGTGAAGTCATGAGTGCTGATTCTTTATGAATATATAGGGTTAATGGTGGTAGAGCCGAAGCGTAATTTTTAAAAAGAAGGCTTAAGTGCCAAAAAATGGTGATAAAAAAGCCAGCTCTTTTTTATAAAAAGCTGGCTTCTTTGCTACTAGAAAATAAATGCAGGCTTAAAACTGATACGTCAATGACGCTTTGATATTACGACCTGGCTCAAAGTCAGTGCTATCATCTTTTAGAGGATCGAATCTTGAAGCATGACTGGCATAAGTTTCATCAAAGATATTATACACGCCAACCGTGGCTTTTAGACCTTCTACTTGTGTTGGCAAGTAGCTCATAAAGATATCATGAACGTCATAGCTTGGTTTTTTAATTTCTGTAACTTCTCCTCTACTTATAAAGGTCTGTGTGACAGGGGCGACATAGGTGCTGCGCCAGCCAAGCTCAGTGGTATCGGTTGGCTGATAGGCCAAATTGACCATGTATTTATCACCAGCATCTGCGGCTGATCCTGTTTGTGAATAAAAACTGTAACCTGTATCTTCACCCTTACTACGAGCATGAGCGTAGCTTAATCCCATGCTGAAGTTATTCATTTTATAATCAGCGGCCAGCTCAACACCTTTGATTTTATAATCTTCATCCTTATTGACCGCACCTTGGCAATCATTTCCAAGATTTGGTCCACAGCTTAGACCTGAGCGTATAAATTCAATATAGTTTTCGATATTGGTTTCAAAATACTTACCGCTTAATTGTAGCGCATCATTAGCCGTGGTGAGATCGCGCAAGGTTGTGACGATACCCACTTCGGTATTATCGCCCTCTTCTGCTTTTAAATCGTTATTAACGACAGTGCCAGCACCATCTCGATTGAAAATAGCTTGGCTTAAATCTGGGCCATTGAACAGCTGAGTATAGCTAGCAAAAACCTGTGTACGTGGCGCAATCTCGTAGCTTGCTGCTAGCGCACCGACGACATTATCATACGTTTTACCACCAGCAACAAAATCTGGCGCTTCATAACGGTCATAACGCACGCCTGGCGTTAGGCTGAATTTGCCCATTTGCCATTGGTCTTCTAAATAAACTGACGTATTTTTAGCACTATCTTCCCCTGATGCGGGCAGTTTTGTTGAACGGTCTTTAGCGGTGTAAAAATCTGACTGTTTTTTATAGTGCTCTAACCCTGCGATCAGTTTATGGCGTCCTGAGGCTTCATCAATCACACTGGTGTTTTCGATTTTACCGCCAGTGGTTTTTACTTTTGCATCCCAATCATAGCCTGGCGATGTTTTCGGGTCATTATCACGCGAAATTTGGGTCTCGGTTTGATAAATAGTGGTATCAACGTCGATAAGCGAGCTTGCTGGGTTAAAGTTATAATCAAGCGTATACGTATCACGCTTTACTTTTTGCGGGATTGGATCATCGCCGAGGCTTGGAAAATCTGGGCGGAATGGAAAGGTCCCTTCTTTATCAGTTCGGCTAAAGCTTGCGCCTACATGATGGTCCTCACCAACATAAGCACCAGCTTTTAATAAGAAGCTCTCGCTCTCACTGTCTTCAAACAACTCACGGCCTTCGCCGTCTTCACCCGAGCTGGTATCACGCTTACCATAATAGGCCAATAAATCGACATTATCAGATGGGGCGCCAAAAACCGTGGCTGACGTCAGTAGCTCATCATTATTACTGGCATAACCTGCTTTTAGCTTGGCACCAATCTTTTGACCTGGTTTGAGTAAGTCAGCGGCATCGACCGTTTTAAAAGCAACCGCGCCGCCAAGTGCATCATTACCGAGCGTGACAGAATTATTACCCACTGCCACATCCGCTTGCTTAAGCAAATCAGGATCAATGGTAATGTCGCCCATATGATAGAACAGCTTACCTTCTTGACGCGCGCCATCAATAGTGACTTTTAGGTTGCTGTCTTCAAGACCGCGAATACGAATACGCTGATTGACCGATGAAGTACCCCCTATGGTCACACCTGGAACGACATTTAAAAAATCACTCAAATGACTTGCTTGCTGAGCTGGCGTATAGTCTTCCACATCAACGTTATCTTCTTGTACTTTTTCACGAACTGAACTGTTAGCAGTCACCGTGATGGTTTGTAAAGTAGTACTAGGCAATTTCTCTGCCGCAACCGCTAGCTGTGACCACAGGACTGCCGAAACAGCGACCGATAAGACCTTTAATGGCTTAGAAAATGTGGCTGACTTGACTTCGCGCATAACACACTCACTCTTCTTACTATTAGGATTAAAGTGCTACTTCTAAAAGTAGTTTGGGATTTTGCTTTCTTATTCTTTCTTAAAACATTTGTCATTTTCTGATTTATAGCCCTTACTAAATCAAAAGACTCACATAAGAATGACATGATTAACACTAATGATAATGATTAGCATTTAAATTATGACAGGCATAATAACGAAGTATTAACAATTTGGCAATAAATAAAATGAGAAATTTATTTTAGTAAAATGGGCAAAAGCACGAAGGTTAAAGAATGTCTTTGAGTGACTGTTTACAAACGATTAACGCCAGCCATTGTTTTGCTTGAGATAAGCGCGACGATATTCGTTTAAATCATGATGATGAAATAAATAAACCCCTTAGTAGCAAAAAAAACATTGCAATAAGCAAGGCTTTCACTATACCCTTAGATAGCTGACTAATTAGTCAGGTTTTAAACTACGATGTTTGGCAATATTAATAAATAATGGTGACCTGCTTTTATTTATTAGCACACGGACCAGTGCGACTCTCTGTTGGACAACTGGTAATAAATAGATAGTAGATAAGGTGCATGACAAGAGATAACTAAGAGCTTTTATTCTCAAATAAGATTCTTTCTTCTCAAGTCATCTCCTTTACTACGCTGTTTAAGTCTGTCTGCAGAGATTGGACTAAAAGTCACTTTAGGAGGAAGCCAAAATGAGTGAAGTTACTCAAGGAAACCCTGATTTATTATATGGACTGCATGATCGTCCCGCCCCTGCAAAAGCATTTTTAGGAGCGGTACAGCATGTACTTGCCGCTTTCGTGGGGATTATTACGCCATCCTTAATCATTGGCGGTGCTTTGGGTTTGGGAGAGCATATCCCCTACCTTATTAGTATGTCGTTGATGGTATCAGGGGTCGCCACCTTTATTCAGACTCGCAAGGTAGGGCCGATCGGCTCCGGATTGATGGCTTTACAAGGCACGAGTTTTGGTTTTTTAGCTGCCGTCCTTGCCGCAGGGTTTGTGGTAAAAAATAAAGGCGGTAGCCCAGAGGAGATTCTCTCTGTCATCTTTGGGGTATCGTTCTTCGGCGCGTTTGTTGAGATATTTTTAAGCCAGTTTATCACTAAGCTCAAATCTTTGATGAGCCCTATCGTCACCGGCTGTGTTATTGTTACGATTGGTCTGTCTTTAACCAAAACAGGCCTGACCGATTTGGCAGGCGGGGTTGGCGCAGAAAACTTTGGTAGTATGGAGAACTTATTATTGGGCGGTGGTGTTCTGGTCAGTGTGGTACTGATCAGTATCGTCAATAATAAAGTGATTCGCTCGAGTGCTATTTTTATCGGTCTGATGCTTGGTTTAATTGCAGCGATGTTTATGGGCCGTATTGACTTTTCTTTAGTCTCTGAAGCGCCTTTACTGACCGTGCCTATCCCCTTTAAATACGGTTTAAGCTTCGATTGGCAAGCGTTTATTCCGATTGCCTTTATGTATATCATTACCAGTATTGAGACATCAGGCGATTTGACAGCCACCTCAATGATTTCAGGCGAACCTATTCAAGGTCCTGTCTATGAAAAACGCATCAAAGGCGGCGTGCTAGGTGACGGGGTTAATTCGTGGATTGCAGCGGTATTTAATACCTTTCCTGTGACTACCTTTAGCCAAAATAACGGCGTGATTCAAATGACGGGTATCGCAAGTCGCTACGTTGGTTTTTATGTGGCCGCGATATTATTTACCATGGGATTGTTCCCTATCCTTGGTGCTATCTTTACGCAACTGCCAAAGCCCGTCGTTGGCGGCGTGACACTGTTGATGTTTGCAACCGTCGCAACCGCAGGTATTCGAATCTTATCAACGGTAAACTTTACCCATCGTAATATCTTAATTATTGCAACCTCGCTCGGCTTATCGATGGGTATTGCGTTTGTCCCTGATGTGTTTGCTCAAACGCCACAGCTGTTTCGCAATATTTTTGGCTCGGCAGTGACTATGTCAGGTATCGTCGCTATCACATTAGACATGATCTTGCCAAAGAACTATGGCGTCGAGTTTGATACGTCTGATCAGCATATTGAAGATGGTCTAAAGCCAGTTCGCGTGTTGCCTGAAAGTGAAGTTGGAGGTCAAGCGTTATAATTGAGATAGGGTTTAATTAAGCACAGATGCTTATCTTTACTACATTATCAAACCGTCTTTACGATAAAGCATGAATATGGCTAGTATCGTAAAGACGGTTTGACCTTTGACCTCAATAAGAACTAAGACACCTCTTAATATCAGCTATTCAAGTCCGCAACCGCGAAGGATAAACGGTATTAAGAAGTCAGCCGCGCGCGCTTCATCTTGCTTGTCATAAGCGTCTTTTTGCATAAGACCGACGATTTCTGTTTCAAATTCTGCATAACGCTGCGTCGTTGCCCAAATCAAAATCAATAATTGTAATGGGTCAGCGATACCAATTCGGCCTTGCTCATGCCATATTTTCATTACTTGAGACTTATCAAGCGCCCACTCTTTCATGGTTGTCGACATAAAATCATGCAGATGCGGCGCGCCGCCGATGACTTCTAAAGCAAACAATTTATGACGATTTGGGTGCGCAAATGCTTGATGTAATTTGGTTCGCACAAATTTTTCTATCACAGTTTTTGGGTCACTGTCGACCGTCATCGTCACCAATCCTTCATTCCATTCTTGAATGATAGAGCGCAAGACCATTTTGTAGAGATTCTTTTTGTTTTTAAAGTAGTAATGAACATTGGCTTTTGGCAGTCCTGCTCGATCAGCAATTCCTTGCATCGTCGCGCCGCGATAGCTTTGTAGTACAAACTCCTCTTCTGCTGCCGCCAAAATCACCGCTTGGTTTTGTGCACGGATATCTTGCTGATTGCGATGAACGGCGTTCTCAGAAGCGGACGATTGGGACGTTTTATCAGGTTGGGTCATAAGATTAACCATTAAATAGGATGGTGAATAAGTAGCCATATTCCAACATATCACTGGGTCAATAAACCAATTTAATTTTTGATATGTAGAAAATATAACCAGTCAGTAAAAAATATTTTGCACAAAACAGTTGACCAAATGGTCAGGTTTAAGCAGAATGGGATATAATAAACCAATTACCAGCCAATCGATACTGCTTTAGCGTGTGTTTGTATCACAAAGAAAATCGATGCTTCGCTATTATAGCGAGTAATTAAAACGTATTAATAACAACGTCGCCATTAAAAACAGTCATTAAAAAACAGTTATCAAAGCTTAAGCATTAAACGCTTTAGACTTAAAAGAAAAGGATGTCACTGTGAGCTTATCACTAGCGCAATTCAACGCCCTCTCGCAAGCCGATGCAATCTCGAAACTATTGACCTGCTGCACCAGCGCCAACTGGGCTCATAGCGTAGCAGGCGCTCGGCCTTTTGCAGACATAGACGACCTACTCGCCAGTAGCGACCAGGCTTGGCAGCAAGCACAAACCCAAGAAGCCAACTTGCTTGAGGCATTTGACGGTCATCCACAAATTGGAAATATTGACTCGCTAAAAGAAAAATACCGCAACACGCAAGACAGCGCCGCCCATGAGCAATCTGGCGCTAATAACGCTGACATTGATGTCATTGAAGCCTTGGCAAAAGGCAATCAAGGGTATTTCGATAAGTTTGGCTTTATCTTTATTGTCTTTGCAACGGGCAAGAGTGCACAGCAAATGCTGGATTTATTGCTAGCGCGCTTGCCAAACGACCGCAGCACTGAGCTGCTCAATGCCGCTGCTGAGCAAAACAAAATCACTCGATTACGCTTACAAAAACTGCTGGGCGCTGCGTGATAAAGCAGCTGTTTTTTTATTGATTATTTATAAGGAACTGTCATGTCAGGAACGCTCTCATCACATATTTTAGATACCCATCTTGGTAAACCAGCTGCTGATATCGCTGTCATACTGCATCGTTTGAACGCAAGCGGGGAAGCGTCATTTTTGGCTAAAAGTGTCACTAATGCCGATGGCCGCGTGGCCATCGACAGCTGGGAGTTCGACCCAAGTATTGATATTGCTGAGTATCACTTAGACGTTGGACGTTATACCTTAACCTTTGATACTCAAGCCTATTTTGATGCGCAAAATTTAACGGCATTTTATCCGCAAGTGGTCATTGATTTTATGATCAGTGATGGCGGTCACTACCATGTACCGTTACTACTAAGCGCCCACGGCTACAGTACTTATCGCGGCTCCTAGCTTAATGATTTTAAAAACTAGTACGGTAAAAAAGCTGTAAAGAAATGCTAAATCAAGAATATTAAGTTAAGAACACCGAACAAAAACATTGAAAGTAAGAACACTGCAAAAAAGGACAATTCGCGCATGGGTGCATATCTTCTCGACTGGGTCGCTTTATTTTTTCGCTGGTTTCACGTCATCGCTGGCGTAGCCTGGATTGGGGCGTCCTTTTATTTTGTTTGGCTAGATATGAGTTTACGTAAGCCGCCACAGTGGAAGGCGGACAAAGGCATCTCAGGCGACTTATGGGCAGTACACGGCGGTGGTTTTTATGAAATTGCCAAATATAAGCTTGAACCAGAAGAGATGCCAAAAACCCTGCATTGGTTTAAATGGGAGGCTTATACCACGTGGCTTACCGGTATGGCGATGCTGTCTATCGTTTATTACGCCAATGCCACCGCTTATTTGATTGATCCAAGCAAAGTGGCTTTTGGCAGCAGCGTCGGTGCCATTTCGACCAGCTTATTATTTTTATTTGGTAGCTATTTTCTTTATGAAGTGATTGTTCGTAGCCGTCTTGGTAAAAACTCGCTGATTTTTAGCAGCATTATTTTTATCCTATTAATCATTGCTTGTTGGGGTTCTTATCAGCTGTTTAGTGACCGCGCGTCATTTATTCATATCGGCGCTATTTTAGGGACGGTGATGGCGGGTAACGTCTTCTTTGGCATTATGCCCGCTCAGCGTGCGCTGGTAGATTGTGTACGCCGCGGCGTGAAGCCGGGTAAAGAAGTGGCGGATTTGGCGCTACAAGCAAAAAATCGCTCATTGATGAATAATTACTTTACCTTACCGCTTATCTTTACCATGATTAGTAACCACTATCCGATGATGTATTCGCATGCACACGGCTGGTTGGTCTTAGTATTCGTCGGTATTATCACGGCAACGGTTCGTCACTATTTCAACCAAAAACACTTGGGTCACAATAAGCCAAAATTCCTATGGATTCCCGCATTAGCGACGATACTATTGATTATTTGGATGCGTCCAGCCCCTGTTGAACCATTACCTGCCGCTGTTTCTACTGAAACGGCCGCATCAGATAATACGCCGCTATCTACTGATGATGCAACAGTTAGCACTGCTGTTAATCAGCCTAATGATGCGACTGAAAATGCTGCCGTCGAAGCTGGCGCTGCTACCAATGAAACGGCTACCGAAGTCGTACCTGTAACCGCTTCAGCGGATGATGCCATTATGAATATCGTGCATACACGGTGTACAACTTGTCACGCAGCCAAGCCAACCCAGCAAGGGTTTGCGGCACCGCCATTGGGCATTATCTTGCAGACACCAGCAGATATAAAAGCCCATCAAGCCAAAATTGTCACGGCGGTACAAACTGGATATATGCCTTTGGGCAACTTGACCCAATTGACCGATGAAGAACGCCAACAACTCGTTGCTTACGCCTCAGGATTGTAAACAGCTAAGCGACTAAAAGTAGATAAATAGAAATGCTAACTCTTATTCTGCTTTATTTATTTAGGATAAATTAAAAATGAGTAAAAAAATAACCAGTGATTTTAATCACGACACCTACCCACGTGACTTAAAAGGTTATGCTGGCAATCCTCCAAAAGCCAACTGGCCGGGCGGCGCAAAGATTGCTGTACAGTTTGTATTAAACATTGAAGAAGGCGCGGAAAATAGCGTTATTCATGGAGACGGTCAGTCAGAGCGCTTTTTATCCGATGTACTAGGTACGCCCGAATTTAACAATCGTCACCAATCTATCGAATCAGCCTTTGAGTATGGAAGCCGAGTGGGCGTTTGGCGTGTGTTAGATACTTTTAAAGAGTATGGTTTACCTATCACAACCTTTACGTGCGCGGCGGCGGCTGAAAAAACCCCTCATATCATTGAGCGTGTATTAGAAGATGGTCATGAAATTGCCAGCCACGGGCTACGCTGGATTACTTATCAATACATGTACCGCGAGACTGAACGCGAACATGTTCGCCGCGCCACCGAAATCTTCGAGCGTATGCTTGGGAAGCAGCCTCTTGGTTGGTATACCGGTCGCGATAGCCCCAATACGCGCGAGCTGGTCGCCGAACAAGGCGGTTATATCTATGATTCAGATTCTTATGCCGATGAGCTGCCCTACTGGCTAAACGTAAAAGTAGAAGATAGTGATAAAATCACTCGAAAGCCGCATTTGGTTATTCCTTACACGTTAGAGACCAATGACATGCGCTTTTCGTCAAGCCCTGGTTTTACCAACGCTGAGCCTTTTTATCAGTATTTAAAAGACAGCTTTGACACGTTATATGAAGAAGGCGATAAAAACGGTAAAAACGCGCCAAAAATGCTCACCATCGGTTTGCACTGCCGTATCATTGGCCGCGCGGGTCGTATCACCGCCCTCAAAAAGTTCTTACAATATATTACCAGCAAGCCCGATGTTTGGGTATGCCGCCGCGATGACATTGCCAGACACTGGTATGAAAACCATCCAGCAACGGCTGACAACAGTGTAAACTGGATGTAACCATAAAGTGCTAAAAGAGCACACCAATAAAAACATCATACTGTTATTGACCGCTGACAGTCTATAACTTAACAAGCTGCTAAAATAGCCAAACAAATGACACTACTAACCAACCTAAAGGTGAACTCATGACTACTACAATCATCGCTAAGCCTTTAACTAAGGCCGAATTTGCACCTTTTGGTACGGTGATTGAGCCCTATGATAAAGAAGATCAGACGTCTGAAAACTGCTATTTCATTAACAGAGGCTATGCTTGTCGACATCATGCGATTGCTGAAGCCAAGCTTGACGGCGGCGATGTTGGCATGAGTATCTTTCGTGCCAAAAAGCGTGAGCTCCCTATCGCCTTATCGGTGATGGAGTATCACCCATTTGGCACGCAAGCGTTCTTTTCGATGAATGGTCAAGATTATATTGTTGTCGTTGCACCAGCCGGTGAGCCGCCACGTTCTGCGGCTGATTTGTCAGTGTTTTATGCCAAATCGCATCAAGGCGTGCAATACGACGCCAATGTCTGGCATCATCCCCTACTGGCACTTGGTCGCGACTCTGATTTTTTGGTCGTTGATCGTATCAACGGTGAGGGTAATAACTGCTACGAACTTACTATCGATGCTTGGCAAGTGAGTATTGAAATAGAAAATGAGTAAGCTTCGCCTATCAAGCCGCACTTAATCCAATTTAACAAGGGCAATCCCAGCCAAACACAAATACTTACCTTTGGCTCCCTGATTTCAGAAACAAATTTATCGCGGCACAAACCCACTAAGGAACACGAACAATGTCAACAAGAAATACCTATTACGCCCCAACTGGCGGATTGCCTCCGCAAACACAATTACTATCCGATCGAGCCATTTTTACCGAAGCTTATGCAATTATTCCTAAACGTGTACTCACCGACATTGTTATTAGCTACTTGCCGTTTTGGGAAGGCATGCGTATGTGGGTTATTGCTCGTCCTTTAAGCGGTTTTTCAGAAACCTTTTCACAATACATCGTTGAAGTAGCCCCAAACGGCGGCTCTGAAAAGCCTGAGCTGGACACTAAAGCAGAAGCGGTCTTGTTTGTCGTTGAAGGCGAAATGGATATCACTATCGAAGGCGAAGCACATCATCTTGAAGCGGGTGGTTATGCATTTTTACCGCCAGGCTGTAAATGGACGCTAAAAAACAATAGCGACAAACACGTTAAATTTCATTGGATTCGCAAAGCTTATCAATTTGTAGAAGGTCTTGAGGTGCCCGAAGCCTTTGTCACCAGCGATCATGATGTTGAAGCTATTGAGATGCCAGACACCAATGGCGTTTGGAAAACCACCAGGTTTACCGAGCAGTCTGATATGCGTCACGATATGCATGTCAACATCGTGACTTTCCAGCCAGGTGGCGTGATTCCATTTGATGAAACTCACGTTATGGAACACGGATTATATGTTCTAGAAGGTAAAGCCGTCTATCACTTAAACGCTGAGTGGGTTGAGGTTGAAGCGGGTGACTTTATGTGGCTTCGCGCATTTTGTCCGCAATCTTGTTACGCCGGTGGTCCTGGCCCATTTAGATACTTGCTATATAAAGATGTGAATCGTCATATGCCGTTTATTCGCCCAGAACGATAAGCCATTTGGAATAATCATCAGTATAAATGCATCCTATTTAACAGCAAAGTCAGCTCATTACGGTGAGCTGGCTTTTTATTTTATATCGAGTTGGATACTATTAAATAATCTTTTAATCAAACACTTTTAAAACATCCATTACTTTAGTTGTTTTTTTCGTACTATTGTACTAGAATGCTGAAACAAGCCAATGTTTTGCTTATTACTTTGTCTATTACCAAGATTAAATATTATGAACACCGATCCTTATCACAGTTTATTAAATTATTTGGCAAGTTGTCATGATAGTGCTGCTATCGACGAGCTATTTCGTGCGCTATTGACCGATAAAGAGCAATTTGAGATTGCCAATCGTATTCGTATTTTTGACCTATTAGATCAACGAATGACCCAACGCGAGATATCTGAGCAGCTAGGAGTTGGGATTGCCACGGTTTCGCGCGGTGCTAAAGCCATGCAAAATCATGATGTCAGCGCCTTACTCGCGACGCATAGAAAACATGCATAGAAGAAATGCATAGAAGAAACGCATAGAAAAGACACTTAATTCATCAAAAAATACGTTTTTATTCTGCTTTTTTTTTATTGAATAAATACTTGAACTACTTTGGACATTGTTATGACCGCTTCTCCTTCTCAGCATCGCCAACCTGCTGCTATTAACATTCCTAGCAAGCCGCAGCGGATTAAACTCACGCAAGACATTGATTTTCTAGCGCTATTCAAACGCATTGAGCGCGCGTTCGATACTTGTTATCTGCTTGAGTCATTGGGAGAAGATGGTCATATGGCACGCCATCATGCGATTGGTTTTGATCCAATTATGACCATTGCCGCCATCGATCGCACGACTTTGGCGATTACTGATAACAAAGCGTCTAAAACCGCTCATTATCAAACCGACAATCCTTATCAGCTACTACGCCGCATCACCCCGCAGCACGTCATTGCTCGCGACCAAAGCGGCGGGCTGGTCGGTTATCTAGGCTATGATAGCGTCAATTTTTTTGAGCCAAGTCTCAATGCCAAGTCAAGCGATGATTTTGAACCCTTTAAATTTGGCGTTTATTTAGACGGTTTGACGCTAGATAAAATGACGGGCGAAATATTCTATTTTTACTATCCGACTGAACAACAAGACAACCGTATAGAGCAAATCAAAGCCTTACTTGACGCGCCAGTTCCGAGCTATGAGCCGCCGACGGTTGAGTTTTTGGGCGATGGCATGAGCCAAGAAGAACATGCCATCGCCGTCATGCAGGTTAAAGAAGACATTATCTCGGGGCGTATCTTTCAATGTGAAGTGGGCTTTAAATCCAAATATCGCATTAGTGGTGATAAGATACCGATCTATGAAAAATTGCGCGCCGTCAATCCATCGCCGCATATGTACTTTATGAAATTTGCTCAGCAGTGCATCATCGGTGCCTCGCCTGAGCTCCTGTTTCGCTTACGTCAAGGTGAGATGGAAACTTACCCATTGGCAGGAACAGCCAAGCGCGGCGTTAACGTCGCAGAAGATCGCCAGCTTGCCAGAGCGTTACTAAATGATGCCAAAGAAATTGCTGAGCACAATATGCTCGTTGACTTGCACCGTAATGATATCGGCCGCGTCGCTCAATTTGGAACGGTAAAGGTGCGCAATTTAATGGATATCAAACGCTTCTCACACGTTCAGCACATCTCCTCTGAAATCGTCGGAATCTTGCACCCTAATGAGGACATGTTCAGCGCCCTTGCCAGCAACTTCCCTGCTGGCACTCTATCAGGGGCGCCAAAGGTCGAAGCGATTAAAGTCATTAATGAGCTTGAGCCCGATGGTCGCGGTGCTTATGGCGGCGCACTAGGTTCATTTAACTTTAATGGTGATTGTATCTTTGCCATTCCTATCCGCAGCCTGTTTATTAACGGCAAATCCGCCTACGCGCAAACTTGCGGTGGTAATGTTTATGACTCCAATCCTGCTGATGAATATTTAGAAATCCAGCGCAAGCTTTCGGCGATGAAAGTAGTGTTAGATAGCTTTATGCATCCGTAATTTAATACACTTTATCAAAGAGTTTATGACCCATGAATGTTTTAATTATCGACAACTACGACTCGTTTACTTTTAATCTATACCAATATATTGGCGAGATTTTGCAGACGATGGACAATAATAAAAACGGTGCTAAAGAAGCAAACGTCATCGTCAAACGCAATAACGAGATAACCTTAGCAGATGTACAAGCGATGAATCTTGATAGAATCATCATCTCACCAGGTCCTGGCGCGCCCGGTGATCCCGCTTACTTTGGTATTTGTGCAGAAGTCATCGAAGTCATGGGAAAAACAACACCACTATTGGGTGTTTGTTTGGGAATGCAGGGCATCGCCCATGTCTTTGGTGGTGACGTGATGCGTGCGAGCGTACCAATGCATGGCAAGGTTTCAGCGATCCGCCATAATGGTGCGGGAGTCTACCAAGGATTGCCGCAAGAGATAGAAATCATGCGTTATCATTCGCTCATGGTGAAGGCGGATACCTTGCCCGATTGCTTAACGGTCACCGCCGTCGTGAGCAACGACAAGCATCACAATTTAAGCGTAACGGAGGCGGCACTGGCAGGTGATGAAATTATGGGGCTTGCGCATACCGACTACCCTATTCAAGGGGTGCAATTTCATCCAGAATCTTTTGCGACTGAAGGGGCGAAGCGTTTACTGATGAATTTTTTATTGCAGGTATAATGAGGACGCACTAAAAAAGAGCGTTAAATAAAAAAGACCGGCTTGTTAAAGGCCAGCCTTTTTTAAAGTGAGCTACTACTCAATACGCTGTAAAAACGCTCGCGTTCGTGGATGCGTTGAGTCTTCAAACAACTGTTTTGCGCTCCCCTCTTCGACCACTTGACCATCTTCAATTAAGACGACATGATCAGCAACATCACGGGCAAAGTTAATTTCATGGGTCACCACAACCATTGTCCAACCTTCAGAAGCTAGCTGCTTCATCGTTCCAAGAACGTCTTGAACCAACTCTGGGTCAAGCGCCGAGGTTGGCTCATCAAACAACAATAACGACGGCTCAATCGCCAGTGCGCGGGCAATGCCAATACGCTGCTGCTGACCACCAGACAACTGGAATGGGTACAAATCCGCTTTATCAGACAAGCCTACTTTATCGAGCAGGGCTAATGCTTGCTCTCGTGCTTGTGCTTTGCTTTGTCCTTGAACCACCGTCGGCCCAAGCATTAAATTCTCAATCGCCGATTTGTGCGGAAACAAATTATAAGACTGAAATACCATGCCAGACTTACGTTGCAGTGCGAGCAAGGTTTTCTTTTTGGGTTTGGTGGCAAAATCGACGGTCAAGCTACCATCATCAAAAGCGATAACGCCTTGATCAGGAATCTCTAGCGCATTTAAACAGCGCAAAAAAGTGGTCTTGCCCGACCCTGACGGTCCTAATATGACAACCACCTTGCCTTTTTCGATAGACAAGTCGATGCCTTTGAGAACTGGATTGCTACCAAAGGCTTTGTGAATATTACTGACTTGAATCATAAAGGTTTCCGCTTACAAATTAGAAAGTGCTAATTAGAAAAACAAACGACAAGATAATTGACTATATTTTTAGCAAAAATTATTTTGCCACGTAACGATCAAGGCGGGTCTCAAGCTTACCTTGAATAAAGGTTAAGAACAGACAAATTCCCCAGTAAATAAACGCCGCTTCAGTATAAACCAGCATGAACTCATAGTTACGCGCGGTGATGATTTGTGCCTGTTTAAACAGCTCAGTGACCAGCACCAATGACGCCAAAGACGTGTCTTTTACCAAACTGATAAAAGTATTGGATAAGGGCGGTACTGATACCCGAAGTGCTTGGGGCAAAATGACATGACGAAAGGTTTGTAGATACGTCAGTCCAACCGTCGAACCCGCTTCCCACTGACCTTTTGGAATCGATAAAATCGACGCCCGCACCGTTTCTGACGCATAAGCACCGATATTCAATGAAAAGGCGATAATTGCTGAAGGAAACGGATCTAGCTTAACGCCAACGCTTGGCAAGCCATAAAAGATAATAAACAGCTGTACCAGCATTGGCGTTCCACGAATGGCGGACACATAGATACGGGCAAGCCGATAAAGAATCTCATGGAACCAGCCCGCACGTGGCACGATACGAATCAGAGCCACCGTCAGCGCAATAATCATTCCAATCGCAAATGATATCAATGCCAACGGTATCGAATAATAGATTCCACCTTTGAGCATTGGCCAAAATGAATTGATGACAATATGCGCCCGATCAGCACTCATGAATGGCAGTAATGCCAATAAGTCGGTTAATACTGAGGTAATAGAAGCTAGCATTATTTTTGTTGACTTATATCAGCACCAAAGAATTCTTCGCTAAGTTTGGTTAGCGTCCCATCGGCTTTTAACTCTGCCATCGCTGCATCTAATTTTTCGACAACCGCGTCATTACCTTTAAGCAATATCAAGCCTGAACCTGTCTGCTCACTGGCAGGAGCAACCAATTTAATCTCAAGATTGGCGTCTGGGAATTTCTTTAGATAATCCAATACGGCAAGATTGTCATTCATGGTAAAGTCAGCGCGGCCTTGCTTAACCAACTGGATCGCTTGCGCCATACCATCGACAGGAACGACCTCTGCTTCATAGCGCTCCGCCAGCTCACCATAGTTACTGCTAAGCGACTGTGCCGAACGTAGCCCTTTTAGATTTTCCCAAGAGCTATAACGATTGTCATCAGTCGGTGCCAATACCACAGCGCCTGACCAGCTATATTCGGTTGATTTATCGTATTTTGCTAAACGCTCAGGCGTGGTCAGTGCTACCTGATTGGCGACCATATCAAAACGTTTCGAATCCAAACCAGCCAGCATGGCATCCCACTGGGTTTCTTTAAATTCGACATCTACCCCTAGTTTATCAGCAACCGCCCGCGTCACTTCGACGTCATAGCCCGTCAGCTTGCCGCTCTCATCATGATAGGTAAACGGAGGATACGTACCTTCGGTACCGACGTTAATGGTGCCACCATTATTGATACGTTGTAGCAAATCAGAACCGCCACTCGCCGCACTATCTGTCGCTTTGGTGTCGGAATCATTAGTAGGTGACTGATTACAAGCAGCAAGTAATACAGTACTGGCGGCGAAGGCTAAAAGTGTACGACGTTTCATAAGACGTCCTTATAAAGTGAGTGAATAATGCAAAAAAGTATCAGACCAACAAATACAGTTAAAAAGTTGCAAATAGCATTGATGAAAAAACACTGCCTAGCGATTGTCATTCTTGGCTTTGGCTTCCCGATTTGAGGATTCTAGAGCTATTTTTCAATGCTATTTTTATATGGTATTGATGCAATTACGCTAGGTGACGGTTATTATTAACAATTATTTTAACCCTCAACGCTGATTCTACAACAGTGAGTTGCTTCTATATTATCGCAATTGCGTAAGAATAAACGTACAAAAATAGTGAGTATGCGTAAGGTTATTATAGCTCATGGGCTTATAAAGCTTCATATCTCATGTTTTTAGATACAACTAGTTATTAATAATCATGTTACGAATAACATGACAAAGACTAGCTTGCTTTACTAACAGTTAATGCTTGGAAGTCAAAATAAATTTTGTTTTAGAAAAAAAGGACACCAACCTATATGGTTGATGTCTTTTTGATGATTACTACGAATGTCATGCTATTTTTTAAACTTATTAGCAAAAGTCTTACCAGTGTTGGCGTCGATATTGATACTTACAATCTTGTTACCTTTTAATAGGTCAGCTTTGTAATACGCCGCATGATTGGCATAATCACGGTCATTTTCAAATTCAATTTCTAATATTCGACCGCCTGTCTGTTTTTCAGCGATATTAATCGCTGTCATAATACCGGTTTTTACTTTTTTCTGAACTTTATAATCGTTGATATCATCGCCATCTAGACGATCCGTTTCTGTTTTTACAATCTTGCCAGTGTTCGCATCTACCTTGATTTCATAATTCACGCTGTCTGTACTGAACTCTAATTCATAAGCGCCACCTTTTCCTACCGCATCACTATCATCGTCATCAAACTCTGCGCTAATTAAAATACCAGACGCCGCTTTACTGGCGATAGTAATGGCCTGCTTTAAGCTAATTTTTGCGGCTTGCGCGGCGTGTATTTCGTCTGCATTACTGGCTGCACTGGCAACTGTGCTGATGACGCCTGTTGTCAAAGCCAATGTCAGACAAGCACCTAATGTGGTGAGCTGAAAACGTTTTAGAACGTTATTCATAACATTACCTCCTCATTTATACTGTTCTTTATTTAACGTCGCTTTTATTTAGCTCAGTAGTGTTCCTTATCATAACGTTGATGAGATAAAGCTTTGAGACAAAAAAGTATCCTAATGTATCAGCATTGTTTGAAGACAAAAAAACCGCGCCTACTTATTAAAATAGGCGCAGTTTTTGTTAGAGCAGAAAGCGCTAGATATATAGTGTAGAAAGTATTATCAGACTCTATTACCTATAGCAACCATTTACCATACTTAGTTTAGGGTACTATTTAGTTTAAAATGCCATAAGCACATAACGCATCAGCAACGCGCTTAAAGCCGACGATATTGGCTCCTGACATATAATCAATATAGCCATTGTCCGTTTGACCATAGTTTTCCGATGCTTCAGCAGCACAGTCATGGATATTTTTCATGATGGCTTTCAAGCGCTCATCGACTTCTTCAAAGGTTTTATACTGGCGAACTGAGTTTTGAGACATCTCAAGACCTGATACTGCGACACCACCCGCATTGGCCGCTTTACCTGGTGCATAATGCACGCGATGTAATCGGACATAATCAATTGCATCAGCGGTCAATGGCATGTTAGCGCCTTCGGCAATATATTTAATGCCGTTTTCAACCATTAATTTGGCATCGTCTTCATCGACTTCGTTTTGGGTCGCTGATGGAATCGCAATATCACCTTTTATATGCCAGGGTTTTTGCTTAGCCAACCATTCACCGCCGTATATTT
This sequence comes from Psychrobacter sp. UBA6766, assembly GCF_002453355.1. GTDB lineage: Bacteria > Pseudomonadota > Gammaproteobacteria > Pseudomonadales > Moraxellaceae > Psychrobacter. The sequence goes on from NZ_DKGQ01000013.1 coordinate 59,684, forward strand.
CAACATACTCAGCCAGCGGTTTGCTTTGGGCTTTTTGCTCTTTTAGCCAATCGATTTTTTCCTGATCCATACCGTTTTCATCATACAGCGTACCTTGTGAGTCAGATACTGTCAGTACCGTTGCACCCAGCATATGCGCTTTTTCAGCAGCGTGAAGTGAGACGTTACCAGCACCTGATATCAGTACCTTTTTGCCTTTGATGTTATCGTTTTGAGCCGCTAGCATGTTTTCTAAGAAATAAACTGCGCCATAGCCTGTTGCCTCGGTACGCATCAAGCTTCCACCAAAACCGACGCCTTTACCGGTCAAGACACCGCCGTGCTCACGCGTCAGATTTTTGTACATCGCAAACATATAGCTAACTTCACGTCCACCGACGCCGATGTCGCCCGCTGGTACATCGATATCTTTACTGACGTATGGATGCAGCTCACGCATAAAGGCGTAGCAAAAACGGCGGATTTCGCTGTCGGACTTTCCTTTAGGATCAAAATCAGCGCCACCTTTACCGCCGCCCATCGGCAAACCGGTTAAGGCATTTTTGAAAATTTGCTCAAAACCTAAAAACTTAAGCACCGATTGGTTGACGGTAGGATGGAAGCGAACGCCCCCTTTATAAGGACCTAAAGCATTATTGAACTGCACGCGCCAGCCGCGGTTCACCTGTACTTCACCTTTATCATTTTCCCAATTGATACGAAAAGCGATAACACGGTCAGGCTCAGTGAGACGCTCAAATATTTTGAACGTATCATATTCGGGATGGGCGTCGTATAGCGGAGCAATGGTGATTGCAACTTCTTTTACCGCCTGAATAAATTCAGGTTGATGGGCGTAACGTGCTTCGACTTTTTCGATTGCCTGACTGATACTCATATAGGTTCCTTAGGGTAAAAATTGTAATCATGCTGATTCACACGGACGTTTTATCGCTTAAGCGCAAACGATGGGATTTAAAACGCGAGTGTGCAAGTGAAATCGTTTCTAGACGTTGTTAGGTATAGAAACTGGTGGGATTAGAAGCCAACTGAATGTGTCTCTAAATCGCAAACCCAGAAGCACAAACAATTTTTATCTCATAACTATATAGCATTTTTTTGGTATATAAGTCTAGTAAATATCCCCATCATCAAAAGTTATAAGAGACTTTTTTAATTATAATCTATCAATAACCTTGCTGTGAAAATTCGTCAGTCAGAAAAACGACCGCGATTATCTAAGTAATTTACGGCGATTTTGTGCAAAACTGTTTCTTTAAACAGTGATTTTCCTCTCTTACTTGCTACTCACAGTGTGCAGTAAAAATGTCTGAACGAAAAATAAAAATACTAGAAATTTCATTCAAAACCAACTTTTATTTATCAGTTGCGATAAAATTACGATGAACGGTTGGGAAATAGGAATAAAAGGTTAAAAATACATTTTATTTAGATAATAATTGATGTCTTCCTATATCAATGCTAATAGTAAGGGTTTATAATCTCGCCCCTTATTATTGTCTACTTAAGACATTATTAAATACAATTTAAACAATTTTATTCATTTAATCATTCGTCACAGAGAAATCGTTATGCGTACAGATTCATTCCAGCAAATCTTGGAAGACCTAAACAGCTCATCAGCCGATGTTGAAGCCTCTGCTCTTATTTCTAATGATGGTCTTATGATTGCATCCGCTTTACCGACAGGCGTTGATGAAGACCGCGTTGGCGCAATGTCTGCGGCTTTATTATCACTTGGTGACCGCGCAGGTCGTGAATTGGCTCGTGGTAGCATCGACCGTATTATGATCCAAGGCGAAAAAGGCTACGTGATTATGACCTCATCAGGCGATGAAGCGGTATTAACCATTATGGCAAAACCAAACGCTAAGCTTGGCTTGATATTCTTAGACATTAAACGCGCATCAGAAGCACTGGCAAAACTTATCTAACCGATAACTTCCAATATCTGTCGAGATGCTTTTATGCAGCTTCAGTGCTATAAACTATTTGATAAATAACACTTTAAATGAAAATTAATGCCATGTCTTATAAAAATTATTTAAGGTATTGCATACTGTTTATATTGAATGATTGATTAGGTTTCCTAACTCCTTATCTCATACTTAGCAAACGCTTAGAGCGCTTAATTTGCAAAAACCTGATCGACATTTATTCAACCGTTTTAACAGTTAAGCTTAAACCACATCCGCTTTTTAACGATGTTTACGCTTTCTTATAACTATCACAACAATGATAAATAAAGGAGATTACGATGGGTTCTCCACTCCCCGACGCCATGAAACCTGACATGCCAGCCGAACAAATCACCATGACTTACCACGACGGCACCTCGCGCACTGTTTATGACACCGGTATCGAACGCCCTTATCCTGATGGTAAGCTAATCGTCTCACGTACCGACTTAGACGGTGTGTTAACGCATGTTAATGATGCCTTTGTCGAGATTAGCGGCTATGATGTCGATGAATTAATCGGCAAGCAGCATTATATTTTACGCCATCCTGATATGCCAAAAGCTGCCTATAAAGACTTGTGGGCGACTGCTAAGGCAGGGCAAAAATGGTATGGTTATGTGAAAAACTTATGCAAAGATGGCAGTCACTATTGGGTTTATGCGACTGTCGTTCCAAACGTGCGCCATGGCGAAACCGTCGGCTATACTTCGGTACGCCGTAAGCCATCGCGCAGCAAAATTGATGCGGCAATCGCGCAGTATGCTGAAATAAAACAAGACGAGGAAGGTTAAATCATGACGACACATAATATGTTAATCGCCCCTGATTTTTCGCCGGAACGTTTTGCTGGCTGGCATATGTTTAATACCTTGATTCAAAAACGTGCCAACCTCAACATGCATCTAAACATACCTACCTCGCATGCTGAACAAGAAGACATTATCAATCAAGGCGATATTCAAGTGATTTATGCCAATCCTTTTGATGCGGCAACGCTTATCCGTGAGCAAGGCTACCGTGCAGTGGCGCGTCCTATCGGCAAGTCTGATGAGATGGTCATTGCTGCAGCAGCAAATAGCGACCTCAATCGCTTAGAAGATATCAAAGCTGGCGCTACCGTAGCGATGGCAGATAACCGCGATGTGAAATTGATTGGTTTACGCCTGCTAGAAGCAGTTGATATAGAAGAAGCCGATCTTAATTGGTCAGTGACTGAAACTTATCAGGCAGCGGCGCGTCAAGTGATTAAAGGTGAAGCGCAAGCGGCGTTCTTTTTGGCAGAAATTTTCCATAGCTTTTCACGCTTAACCAAAGCCCAGTTATCAGTCTTAATCGAAAGTGATTTGGCCGATATCAGCCATGTATTGCTTATTAAAGAAGGCTTCCCTGATACAGACATTTTGATGAATGCGATTCTGAACCTGCATAACGATGACGATGGTAAAGAAGCGTTGGCTGAACTTGGTATGCCGCAAGGTTTTGAAGCCATGAGTGAAGAAGACGCTGAATTTATGATTGATTTGATGCAAACCTTACTCAGCTAATAAGTTCATTATTTATTGGCATCTTATTTAAGTCATAGTAATGGTTTGATAGTCGTTATTTAATATTAGTTATTTAATAGTTCTTTTTTGACCGCGCTCATTTAACAACGCTCTTAAGCAATGCTCTTAAACAATGACTATGACTGACAGGACACTCTTATGTCTGATTTAGATCTCATCAAAGAAAGTGAAATGGCGGCGCGGCGTGTGTATCGTCTTTACTCGCGTAAGATATTTATTGCTCCGAACAATCGCCATTTTCACGAACAACGTATCAATGCTGCCCTACTGTTAAACGAAAAAGAGCCGCTACAAGGCGCAGTAGCAGACTTTTTTTATGGCTGCTGGTATGATATTCCCTATGATGTCACCAATATGTTTACCCGTCTGCAAGGTCGTATGCTCCCCCATATCGAACAAGGCTTTCGCGATTGTATCGATAAAAAAAGCTATATTCAAAAAAATAGTATGCTAGCAACGCGCTGGAGTGTACTGGTATCGCCGTCGTTAAATGAACAAACCCAGCGGCTGCGGATCAGTAGTGACGATGCTAAAGAAATCACTAAAGATATTACTAGCGAATTAATGCTCGCGCGTGACAACCAAGATTGGGACATCATAGCGCAAATCGAAAACGAGTTTTTTGCCCATTGTATCGCGCGTCATGACCGTTTGGCATTTTCCTTGGTTTGGTTTCGATTGGGTAAAAGTGATTGGCAATTTGATGACCGCTGGAATCATTGTCAGCAAAAACTCGATCAAACCAGCAATGCCTAAAATACTTAAAGCATAAATCTTTTTTCACACCACCATAAAAACTCATCTAACGGGTAGCCGCTATGTCTTCTTATTTAAACGCTGATAAAACCTATCTGACCTTGACCCCAGCCGGCATTTTTGAGGCATTCTCGCAAAGTGAGCCAACGCCTGAGCAGCTATCCTTGCAAGATTTATTGTCGCATAACGAGACCTTGCTGGCTGCTGATTGGCTCGATCGTTATTCTGATGAATGGTTAGACAGCTTTTTAGAACATGGCTGGATTGAGAAGCTTTCGCTATTTTTACCAGCGCCAAATTTGCCCCTTGATCAGTTTTTGCCATACGTTGTTTCAAGCTTGTCTGGTAAGCGCCGCGCGGCGATTGGTACTGATGAAGGTTTTTGTTTGGCACGCATTGGTTATAGCCAAGAAGAAGCGGACATGCTCAGTGTGGCAGCGGCTGACTTTTCAGGCTTTATGCTGCGCCAAAAACAGCGCGGCTGGGCGGTAGAGAGCCAAGCCATCTCTTTTTTTCAACAAGTTGATTTGCTGATTCCTGAAACCAGTTTTGTATTTTTATGGATTGACGGCTCGGGTTACGTGCTTATCATCGATGGCGAACCGTTGACCAACAATCGCGCCTTTGTTGAGCTGGTATGGGCGCTAAAAACATCGGGACTTAGGTTTTCCAATTAAACCCGTCTTTTATCAAAGCAATACTTAATTAGACCCTTGCTCAATAAAGCTAACTACCTCATATAAATGCACCTTTTAAATATAAGAGGGGCATTTTTTATGTCTGTACCTTAAATTTTATAAGTTTCGGGCTAAAGGTGGCTGCACACGTGAATACATGATTAATGATACGCCATTAGATACCAGCTCAACGGCTAATAGGACACCAAGAATATAAGTCGCTGACTGCGGATAGCTGGTGAATATCATGATAGCCAACACCATTGAGATAAGCCCTGAGATTAACATTGGCACAAAAGCAACGGTTCGGCGCAAACCAAAAGCAACAATTGCTCTGACAGTACCCGTTGCCATAAATAAGATGGCAATCATCATGGTTAAAGTTAAGATACCTTGCAGCGGATTTTGTAGCAGCTCAATACCGATAAATATGCCAAGGATACCGCCGATAGCAGCCAGTACTTTACCAATGGTAGTATAGGCACGGAACAGCGCAATAAACTGCAAAATACCGACAATAAGGAATACAAATCCAGCCAATTGTTCAGCAGCGAAACTGACGCTGAGAGGATTAAAAAAAGCGAAGATACCGCCCAGAATACTAATGATACCGACCACCAGCCATAATGTACGACTCATAAGACTCTTCTCCTATCAGATGAAGGCAAATTATATCGTAGAGCATTGGTACTCTTGTACAACGGTAGTAATAGATTCAAGTAATCCTGTTACCATCTAAGCTTGGGCGTTGCATTGTAATCATAAGCCTGCTAACAGCTATTTTACTCACCTTCTTACTTCTTATCCTTCAGCTTCTTCTGTCTCAGCTACCTAATAATATATTACGCCTCCGTAAGCACTTGCCAGCCAGCCGTTGCTTGATACTTATCTTGATGGGCAAATAGCGGATGCTTTTGTGCTTCTGCCAGTGTTAGTACGGGCGTCACACAAGCATCAACCTCGCTAAAAACTTCTTGCCAGTGCGCTAATGTTTGACTGGCAAACTTATCTATCATGGCTTGCTCAGCCAGTTTACTCTCAGCTGAATGAGGCATAAAGCCGCGTTGCCAATGTGTATTAACGTACTCAGCTAAATCTAATGTGGTACATAATAATTGCCAAAACTTCAGCTCTAATGAACCGACTGCCATATACCGATCGTCTTTGGTTTTATATAACCGATAACAGGGCAATGTGCCGCCCAAAAAGTCTTGTTGCGGCTCTGGATATCGACCGCTGATATCTTGCATCATATTAGCCGTGGCCTTTGGCATTACCAAGTGATGGTACAAGCTGTGCGTCATGCTAACGGCGATATGTCGACCGCGCCCAGTGTTTCTGGCGGCAAATACTGCTGCTAATAAAGCAATCACCGCGGTATCACTGCCCCCCGCCAAGTCAGCAAACTGCATATTGGGCATGGCTTGCTCGCCTGAAGCGGTTGTTAATTGTGCCAATGTACCACTCATCGCCATAAAGTTGAGATCGTGACCTGCTTTAGCAGCCCAAGCCGCGGCTGTTTCGTCAAGAGCATCGGCAATACCATACCCCGTGATTGATACCATGACGAGCTTTGGATTAATAGTATGCAAAGTGGCGACATCTAAACCCATACCTGTCAGCACCTCAGGACGAAAGCTATCAAGCATGACATCGGCATCTTTGATATAAGCTTTGATAGTCTCGATGCCTTCTGTACTACGAAAATCAATTTTTTCGCACTGTTTGCCGTGATTTAAAGCTTTGAACAATTCGCCAAACGCCCGTCCTGGGTCGCCATTTTTTGGTTCAATCTTGATGATTTCTGCCCCCAAATCCGCAAGTAATCTGGTGGCAAATGGACCGGGTAAATTACGCGTCAAATCGACCACCTTTAGTCCATTTAAGCTATAAGCCATCATGTCTTTAATTGAATGATTGTTCATTGAAGAACTGGAATTGAATGATTGTTCATTGAAGAACTGGGCGTTGAAGCCTTAGGTATTGCATCGCTATTCATCATCTGCAAATACCTCGCCTTTTTTAGCCATTTCAGTCAAAATCTGGGCAGGTTCAAATCGCGTGCCATATTTTGCGGCAAGTTCACGACTACGCCCGACGAACTTCTCTACACCTGTGGCATTGATAAACTGTAATGTTCCGCCTTGATGCGGCGCAAAACCCCAACCAAAGATAGAGCCGACGTTAGCTTCAGCAACCGAACGCAAGACCCCTTCTTCATAGCAGCGCGCAGCCTCGTTGGCTTGGATATAAAGCAGACGGTCAATCAGCTCTTGCATGGCTGGCTGTTCAGTAGCGGGCGGATATAGTTCAGTCAGCTGTGGCCATAACCGCTTATCACTTTTACCCGCCGTATTTTTTGAATAATCGTAAAAGCCTTTGCCAACCTTTTTACCCAAGCGCTCATGGTCTTTGACCAACGTAGTGAGCACCGCTTCTGCCGGATGACTGACCCAGTCTTTGCCCTCAGTAAGCGTATCTTTTTTGGACTGCGCCATAATCAGCATGGACAAATCAAGCGAGACTTCGTCCTCTAGCGCCAGTGGCGGCATCGGCATGCTGGCTTTCAGACCTGCCACTTCGATACGGCGCGGATGCACGCCTTCGCCTAACATCGCGATGCCTTCTGACACATAAGTACCAAACACGCGCGAGGTATAAAAACCGCGACTGTCATTGACGACGATCGGCATTTTGCCAATTTGCAGTACAAAATCAAAGGCTTTGGCCAAAGTAGCATCGTCGGTCTGCTCGCCCATGATTATTTCAACCAAAGGCATCTTATCAACTGGCGAGAAGAAATGTAGCCCGATAAATTGCGTGGGGCGTTTGCTTGCTACCGCTAAGCTGGAAATGGGAATGGTCGAGGTATTAGACGCATAGATAGCGGTCTCAGGGATAATCGCTTCGGCCTGCTCGGTACACTTAGCTTTAATATCGCGATTTTCAAATACTGCTTCAATGACCAAATCACAGCCTGCAATGTCATCATAAGCGGTCGTGGTTTGGATTTTATTTGGCAGCGATTGTTTTTTGCTGTCGTTTGAGCGACCACGACTGATGGCTTTATCTAATAGCGTTTCTGAATACTGCTTACCTTTATTGGCGTTTTCAATACTGGTATCTAATAGCACCACATCAATGCCAGCTTTGGCGGCGACGTAAGCAATCCCCGCGCCCATCATGCCTGCACCAAGTACCGCAACCTTAATTACTTTTTGGCGCTCAAAACCACTAGGACGCGATTGTCCTTTTTTAATTTGGTTGAGCTGCGTCCACATAGAAGTTATCATATTTTTTGATTCAGGCGACAGTAAACAGGCGACGAAGTAATTAGACTCCACTTCGAGCCCCGCATCGATATCAAGTAAGCTGCCCTCAAAGACGCAAGACATAATGTGAATAATTGCTGGATAATTGCCATGGGATTTTTGATAGGCCATGGCTGGGGCAACGGACAGCATTTGCGCGTTTTTTGGGCTGTTGGCATTGCCGCCGGGGATTTTAAAACCCTTGATATCCCACGGCTGCTGGGCGTTGGGATGGGCGTCAATCCATGATTTTGCTTGGCTGAGCATATCGGCTTTATCACTCGCGAGGACATCAATAAAGCCCAGCTCCTTTGCCTGTTTGCCGCTGACCATTTGACCTTGGGTCATCATCTCAAGCGACTTTTGCATTCCGATAAGTCGCATCAGACGCTGAGTCCCGCCGCCACCCGGTAATAGACCAAGCTTTACCTCTGGCAAGCCAAACTTGGCGGTAGGCACATCGATAGCCAGACGATAATGACAGCCTAACGCCACCTCAAGGCCACCACCAAGCGCAGTTCCAGTCATTGCAGCGACGATAGGCTTACCGCATTTTTCAAGCTGTCGCAAACTTGATTTGAGGTTTTCAACCAACTCAAACGCTTGCTCGTGGGTTTTAATATTTGCCAGCTGATCGATGTCAGCGCCCGCGATAAAACTGTCTTTACCCGAGGTGATGATTAAACCTGTAGCTGATTCATCATTGATAAAAGCATGGCTTAAAGCAGTAAACGAGTGATTAAAATTGTCATCAATCACATTCATTTTTCGATCAGCTTGATCAATGGTGACGGTCACGATACCTTCATTATCGCGTTCAGCAGAAAAGTGTGCTAACTCACTAATTATTTGGGTGCAATCCATGCTCATTATTCTTCCTTTTTTATATTCAAATGTTTTATTGAATTACTTTCTACAGATAGCTTAAACACGCTTAATGATGGTCGCGATACCCATGCCGCCGCCGACGCATAAGCTAATCATGGCCGTTTTCAGGTTGCGGCGCTCTAACTCTTCAAGGACGGTAGTAAGCAGCATCGCACCTGTTGCCCCTAATGGATGTCCCATAGCAATCGCACCGCCATTAACATTGACTTTATCGAGTGAGACGCCCAAATCTTTCGCTGTCTTCATTGGTATCGCAGCAAATGCTTCGTTAATCTCCCATAGGTCGATATCAGCGGCAGTCATACCGGCTTTTTTAAGTGCTTTTTGGCAAGCAGGCGTAGGCCCTGTCAGCATGATAGACGGCTCAGAACCGATGACGGATGCCATAATGACTTTGGCGCGTGGACGCAAACCTGCTTTTTTCCCAGCTTCTTCACTACCCAACAGACAAAGCGCTGAGCCATCAACAATTCCTGATGAATTGCCCGCATGATGGACGTGATTGATGCGCTCAATACTGGTGTATTTATCTAATAAAACACTATCAAAGCCCATCGCGCCAAGCTGAGCAAAAGACGATTTCAAACCTGCTAACGTATCAACCGTGGTGTCAGGACGAATGGTCTCGTCTTTATCAAGCAATAAGCGACCATTTAAATCATGCACCGGTATCACGGCATTATCGTAGTAGCCAGCAGCCCATGCGTTAGCAGCGCGCTGATGCGACTCGGTGGCAAAAGCGTCGACATCCGTACGACTAAAGCCTTCGAGCGTTGCAATGGTATCAGCACCAACGCCTTGCGGTGCAAAGCCCGTGGCTGCATTTACGCGTGGATCGGTGGCCCATGCGCCGCCGTCTGAACCCATCGGCACGCGGCTCATCGATTCAACACCGCCTGCCACCACCATATCTTCCATGCCAGACATGATTTTACTTGCCGCCAAATTGATGGACTCAAGCCCTGAGGCGCAAAAACGCGACAAGGTCACGCCAGCAACGGTTTCATCCCAGCCCGCATCAAGCACCGCAATACGGGCAATGTCTGCACCTTGCTCACCGATTGGGGTCACGCATCCAAGCACCACATCATCGACTAAACTGGTGTCCAAATCGTTACGCTGCTGCATGGCATTAAGTAAGGTACGAACCAACCAAATGGGCGTTACTTGATTTAAGCTTCCGCCTGCTTTGCCTTTACCACGCGGGGTACGAATGGCATCATAAATATAAGCCGTCTGAATCATGCTATGTCCTTATAGTCTTAGAAAGTTATTTAAATGAGAAATGCTGATAATAAAAAATCATAAGCCATCACATAAATCGTGACGCTAACTCTTTCATAATCTCATTGGTCCCGCCGTAAATTTTCTGTACCCGCGCATCGGCATAAAGTCGCGCAATCGGATATTCCATCATATAACCATAACCACCAAATAGCTGCACACACTCATCCATGACGACGCATTGTTTTTCCGTCACCCAATATTTGATTAAAGCAGCGTGCTGTACTGTTAACTTCTTTTCGACTAAGGCTTCAATTGCAGCATCACAAAGCGCACTTGACGCAATATAATGGCTATTGCATTCGGCTAATTTAAAGCGGGTATTTTGGAAGCTCCAAACAGGCTTACCAAAAGCCGTACGCTCTTTGGTATAGCCAATGGTCAAATCGAGCGCCAACTTCATGGCGCCAATTCCAACCAATGCCACAATCAAACGCTCTTGTGGCAACTCTTGCATCAACTGTGTGAAGCCCAAACCCTCGACAGTGCCTAGCAAATTGGCTTGCGGCACGCGCATATTATTAAAAAATAGCTCAGAAGTATCCTGCGCCGCCATTCCAAGCTTTTTAAGCTTTTTACCGCGCTCAAAACCTGGGGCATTGTCTGTTTCAACGACAATAAGAGAAACACCTTTAGCACCTTGCTCTCTGTCGGTTTTACAGGCAACAATAATCAAGTTGGCCAATTGACCATTGGTAATAAAGGTCTTTGAGCCATTGATAATATAATCGTCACCGTCTTTGACCGCGTAGGTTTTGATGCTTTGCAAATCTGAGCCTGTGCCCGGCTCCGTCATGGCAATCGCTCCGATTAGCTCACCAGTTGCCATTTTGGGTAGCCACGCCTGCTTTTGTGCTTCAGTACCATGATGCAAGATATAAGGCGCGACGATACCGGAGTGCAAAAAGCCGCCAAAGCCTGATTGATTGGCTTCCATTTGTGCATAGATAAGAGCTGCTTCATGGCGAAAGTCACCGCCCGCGCCGCCGTAGTCCTCTGGCATTGAGGCGCATAAAAACCCAATCTCGCCAGCTTTTAACCATGCTTCACGATCGAGCATGCCATTTTTACGCCACATCTCGTCGTGCGCCTCCCAGCTCTTAAAAAACTTTAATGCGCTCTCGTGCAGCATTTCAACTTCTTCGTCCAGCCATTTTGGCTTAAAGCGTTCGATCGCCATGTCATCATCCTTGATTTAGTCATTATTTCCACTCGTTTTACCCGAGGTGTACACATGTACCGCTCAATATTGCCATACGTTGTGGTTAGATTGACACCTAAATCAAAGAACCGAGAAGTTTTTTGCTTTAACATCGAAAAAATTTTAAAGTGAAAAACTTCTCGTGAAAATAAATATACTGCAACTATGTATTATCACCTAGCGCAGCGTCAACCCAGCCCTGTTGTCTGGCATAAGCAAGCTGCTCTGGGGTATCGATATCGTAGCTAAGATTAAGATTCATCACCGCTGTCAGCTGATGCGGCGGTAACGCTCTGATTAAATGACGTAGGCCTTTATCTCCACTTAAAGTAGGTTGCCACTGCTTGAGTAGTTGATAATCAATCACCAATGGCAAACCTATGATATTTTTTTTGGGCTGTTCAATCGTGTCCTTCTTATCTACACTCTGCCCGTGATTACCTTTTGCATAGCGGCTCGCCACCACGGCATGATTGTCTGCTAGTAGTGCTATTAAATGTTTTTTATCCAATAATACTTGATCAACGCCCATGATTAGCACTCGCTTAACCGCTTCACGATTGGAATCTTTATTATTATTAAAGTGAGCTAACGCTTCAATACCGATAGCAAGACTATATCCCATTCCGGTTTCGGGGGTTTGATTAATGATGGTTTTAACTGTTAGATGCTCGTAGCTCAGCGCCGCAACTTTACTGGCTATCGACGTACCTCCTTTAGGAATAACAATAATAATAATTTTCGGATTTGTGCTTGCCGCCAGTTTTATCATGTAGCCAATTAAAGGTTCACCATTTTTGCAAAGCAGCTGCTTAGCTTGACCTAGGCGGCGACTGAGCCCGCTGGCTAAAATAATGACGGCATGGTTGTTTTGCTGAACGTTTTGCTGGTTGGAGTTTTGGTTTGTAGTTTTTTTGCCATCTAACGTCACTGTATTTTCTTTCATACATAGCTCAGCATTGCTAGACTGCTGTCGTTATTTGCTAACAACTTAGCTGGCGGCGTTTGCTCATGCATGACAGCACTTATTTGTGCCATGATGCCAAGAGCTAAGGCTTCAGGGCCATCGCCGCCCAATTTATAACCAATTGGATAATGTAATTTTTTTACGCCGTCATTTAAGCATTCGGGATGGTCTTTGATAGCGCGAATCTCATTAACCAAACGCTCGGTTCGATAACGTGGCCCCAATTGCCCAAGATACTTATAATGAGACGGGTGTTCTAGCAATACCGAAAGTCGGGCGCGGTCTTGGGTTAAGCTGTGCGACATCAAAGCGACTGCCGCATTGTTACTTAATTTAAGCAGTTTTTCGGGATCGTCTAATGAGAGTGGTATCACGATATCCGCTTGAGGAAAACGCAGCCGCGTGGCATATTGGGCGCGGCTATCGATAACGGTGACATGCCAATCTTGCAATTTTGCCATGGTCACAAGCGGCTTCACATCATTGCCAGCGCCGCAAATAAGCAAACGGTGTTGCGGCTGCAAGCGCTGAATAAGCCACTCTGTCGTTATACCGCCGTTTTTTAACGTAACATATTCGGAATTTTTAACAGAAATCTGATAGGTTGATAACGCTGTAATTATTGCTCTAATCTCAGGAGTAAAAGCGCCCGAGTTATCAATGAAGGCTTGATTAGATAAGTTGTCGTCGCTGATAGAAGGGATGTTTTCGTTGACAGTATAATCTTCTAAATCTAGGCGCAGCCCAATTGGTAAATGGGCCTTATCAGCGTTTGAGCGAATCAACGTTGCTATCATCTTTGGCTGCTGGCTACGACGGACGTGGCGAATAACTTCCAAAAATGGCCTTGCGGTTGTCAAACGCTCAAATAATACATGAACTTTGCCATTACAGCCCAAACCAAAATTTAGCTCATTTTCTAAATCGCTGTTTTCAGTGCCGTTATTTTCAATATCATCATCTGCCTCGTCACCCTCATCATTACCGGTTTGATAAACCTGCACGTTTGCGCCATGACGCGTCAACCAAAAAGCACGTTTGATGATATGTGGCTCGAGGCAACCACCACTAATCATCCCAACCGAGCGCCCATCGGCGCAGATAAGCATCATTGCGCCCGCGTGGCGATAGGCTGAGCCTTCGGTACGAACCACCGTTGCCAACACGGCATCGATATTTTGTTGCTGCGTCTCACCTGCTAGCTTAAGAATATCGGTAACTTGATTCATAGTTCCTCTTATTTCTATTTATTCTTCTGTTAAAAACCACATTTATTATTAGTGTTTAAAAACCCGCTAGTGATAGCCGCTAGCGGGTTTCTTATATCGATTGTCTGTTACTCTGTTTTTAAAAGATAACTACTCTGGAAGCTCATAAAGCAGCTTATCAGGTGTGATTGGGAAATCATAAACGCGCACGCCAACTGCATTATAAATCGCATTGGCAATAGCCGCCGCCGCGCCCGAAATCGCAGTTTCGCCAATGCCTTTAATATGCATCGGGTTGGTATAAGGATCATCCTCTTCTACCAATATCACCTCCAATTGCGGCACATCGGCATTGACCGGCACATGATACTCAGCAAGGTCGTGATTACATATTCGACCATCGCGCTTATCGTGGATGACTTCCTCCATTAGCGCCGAGCCAATACCGAAGACCATTCCACCGTAACACTGCGAAGTGGCCGTTTTATGATTCAAAATACGACCAGCGGCAAAGGCGCCGGTCATACGCTTGAGACGAACCTCACCTGTGACTCTATGGACAGCAACTTCCGCGAAGTTTGCTCCAAAAGACGCTTGGCGGTGACTTTTAGCGTTTTTACCCGGTTTTATTTGACCTTTAGCGCTGATTTTTTGCTCATCGTACTGAGCGACAATATCCACCAAAGCATAAGACTGAAAATTGCTAAAATCGTACTTTTCTGTAGCAGACTCGGGTAATGCTAAGCCCGTTTTTTCAGAAACTTGGTTCTTTAAGTCGACCGCCTTATCTTTAACGTTTTCTACAGCCGCTTCTGTCACACTCGGATCATGCTCACCTGCTTGCTTGATTTGACCTTTATCAAATTGAATAGTATCAGGATACAGTCCAACCTTTTCTGCAATCATCTCACGCAATTTCTCACAGGCAAGATACACGCCGCTACCAGAGCTCGCCGCCCCTTTACTGCCTCCTGAACCTGAGGCAGGCGGAAAAGCACTATCACCTAACTTCATCTCGATGTGATCTATCGGTAAGCCAAGCAAATCAGCCGCCACTTGAGATAACACCGTATAAGAGCCAGTACCAATGTCCGTCATATCGGTTTCAATGACGGCTTTGACGCCAAGCGCTTTTGAATCATCGACTTGCAAGGTCGCGCGAGCTTCAGATTTTTCTAATTGGTTACCGCGAGCGGACGCTGCCATGCCGCATCCTATCCACCAATCGCCTTCCAATTGACTGGCAGGTTTGGGGTTTCGCTTATCCCAACCAAATTGCTGAGCGCCTTGTTCTAAGCAAGCAAGCAAGTGACGTGTTGAAAATGGAATGTCTTGACTGGGATCTTGTTCAGGCTCATTACGGCAGCGCAGTTCAAGTGGATCGATATCCAGCTGCGAAGCCAATTCATCCATCGCGCATTCGACGGCAATCATACCTACTCCTTCACCGGGCGCGCGCATAGAGCCTGACAGTACATAATTCATATCTACCATCTTATAGCTAACTCGGCGATTCTCACCGCGATACAGGTAGTGAGTAGACAGCGCCGTTGGTTCAAAAAAGCCTTCTCCCGGCAAGTTACTGCTCGTCGTATCATGAATAAAGGTATTGATAATACCGTCTTTATCACAGCCAATGGCGATACGTTGCCGCGTGTTTGAGCGCCTGACCGTCGCTTCCATCACTTGCGGGCGCGTCATATTGATGAGTACCGGACGATCAAGCTCTTTTGCCGCAATAGCCGCAGCAATGGATTCGGGCGCAATACCGAGCTTACTACCAAAACCGCCACCGACAAAATAGGAGATTAATTGCACCTGATCCTTATTTAGATCCAATGCATCCATGACTTGCTGCTTGCAAGACGCAACTTTTTGGTTGGAGGTGTATAGGATGAGCTTGTCATCTTCCCAGTATGCCAAAGTAGCATGCGGCTCCATGGGTGAATTGCTTTGGCTTGGCGTATGATAAAAGCGATCAAGGGTCACCGCTGAATTCGCTAGTCCTTGCTCAGGATCGCCATGAACGGCGTTTTTATCAGCGCCTTCTTTCTCATTAATCTCATGCGCGTTTGAAAGCTCTTGCGTAAAATTTAACGCCGCTTTTTCGGTTTCATCTTTATAAGTGACATTCAGCGCGTTTGCGCCCTCTGTGGCTGCTTCAAAGGTCTCAGCGACCACCACAGCGATCGGCTGACCATGATAAAAAATCTCGCTTACGCCTTGGGTTGGTGCCTCGGTCTCACCGCCTTGCTGAGAGTTTCTTAAAAAGTGCTTGGGGTCGGTCACCACTTTAATAATGCCAGGAATGTTATCTAAAGCACTGCTATCGATATTTTCGACTTGTCCTTTAGCAATCTTTGCGCCAACCAAAACGCCGTAGACTTGATTTTCTCGATAAATCTCTGCCGAATAAGGCGCCTGGCCGCTGACCTTTAACGAACCATCAACCCGATTGATGGGCTTACCGACCAGATTGCTTGTCGTTCTATCAAAGAGCGAATCGACAGGCTCATTCATGGTCATTTTTTTGGTAGGTTCTGATAGAATGACTGAGTCCAATAATGACATGATTATGCTCCCTCGCTCGCTAAGGCGCGCTGAATAACTTGTTTAAGTAGGCGACGCGTCAGTGGAATTTTAAAATCGTTTTGACCATTGCCTTTGGCCTCTTTTAATAATAAATCTGCGGCCTGATTGATTGTATCGTCATCGCCCACTGTCCCCGTTAGTAATGCTTCAACGTCCTCATTACGCCAAGGCTTAACCCCAATACCGCCAAATGCCAACCGTACGGTCGCTAAGTTACCCTCATCATCCACCTCTATGACAGACGCGCAGGATACTAGGGCAAATGCGTAAGAGGCTCGGTCACGGACTTTGTCATAGGTATGCATGCCTTTAATGGGTGCGGGTAAAACGACATGGGTGATAAGCTCGCCACTCTCTAAGACATTTTCGATATGCGGCGTGTCTTTTGGCAAACAATAAAAATCTTTGACAGGAATGGCGCGCGTTGAACCGTCCGCTTTAACGGTCTCAATAACGGCGTCAAGTAATCGCATCGCCACGGCCATGTCAGATGGATGCTGGGCAATACACGCATCACTTGTACCCAAAATAGCCAGCATGCGGTTTTCCCCATTAATCGCTGGACAGCCTGTTCCGGGCTCGCGTTTGTTACACGGACTGTCGGTTTGATAAAAATAATAACAACGCGTGCGCTGCAAAAAGTTGCCACCAGTGGTGGCTTTATTACGCAGCTGACCAGTCGCCCCTGCCAATATAGCGCGAGACAATACTGGATAATTGGCAATCACTTCTGGATGCGCGGCCAAATCACTATTGGTCACCAGCGTACCGATTCGTAATCCGCCCTCAGCCGTGGTTTCGACTTGTTCAAGCTTAAGACGGGTTACATCAACCAATTTGGCTGGGGTTTCAATCTCGAACTTCATTAAATCTAAGAGATTGGTGCCACCAGCGATAAAGAATGCCTGTTTTGGGCTAGCAGCCGTTGCGGCTTGCTCGGGCGCCTCAGCACGAATGTAGTCAAAGCGTTTCATGAGCGACCTCCTACTTGCGCGGAATGGTTTTTATTTTGCGACGGCTTGTTTTGGGAAGGCCTGTTTTTTGAAGGCTTGCTAAGCTGAGTTTCACTGGGCGGCGGTGACCAAATTCCTGAAACGCTTGCGACATCTGAACCTTTTGTGAGGGGATTCTTAGAAGCAGCTTTATCTTTTATCTCGTTTTCTAACACCTGCGAGATGGCATTGACGATATTTGGATAAGCAGAGCAGCGACAAATATTACCGCTCATGCGCTCAGCGATTTCTTGAACCAGCAAGCCATCAGGATTTTGTAAATCAGTGGTCACATAGCTTGGCCAGTTTTGCTTTATTTCTTCTATCAAAGCAGTCGCCGAACAAATTTGCCCCGGCGTACAGTAACCGCACTGAAACGCATCATGATCTTTAAAGGCTTGTTGTAAATCTGATAGCGACTCAGGCAAGCCAATGCCTTCAATTGTCGTAATCTCATCACCGTCATGCATGACAGCAAGGGTCAGACAAGAATTGACGCGTCTACCATTAATGAGCATGGTACAAGCGCCGCATTGACCGTGGTCGCAGCCTTTTTTGGGTCCTGTAATTTGTAAGTGTTGGCGGCAGACATCAAGCAATGTCGTGCGCGGATCCAGATTATCGAGCTGATAATCCTGCTGATTAATCTTTAACGTCAAGGTAGACATGCTGGCTTCTCGCTGGCAGTTGATCATAAAAGGATGTTTGTGAACGCTCTTGATCAGCGTCAATCGATTCATTATGGCTTATCAAAAACGCTGCTTTGTTTTCACTTTGTAGTCATTGCAGTGTAGTTTTTTAACCAAAATTAGGTCTTCCAAGCTGTATTTTGAATATTTCCGACAGTAATTTGAGATTCGTTTTTCGGACACGTTTTATTGTTAACTGAGCGCACGTTGTAATCGCTCTTTGTTTATCCTAGTATTGATAAAAAGGCATGTCTTTATTTGCCACATAAAATAACAGACAGCTCAGCCAAAATATAAATCATAACTTAGGTAAAAAATCATGAAAAATTCGAAAAAACCACTGCGTATAGACATTGTCTCCGATGTCGTTTGTCCTTGGTGTGTTGTCGGCTATAAACAGTTGGCACAAGCGCTTGAACAAACCGACACACCTCATGAGATTCATTGGCATCCGTTTGAGTTAAACCCAAACATGCCAAGTACTGGCCAAAACATGCGTGAACATATCACAGAAAAATATGGTTCAAGTAAAGAAGAGTCTGATTCGAGCCGCGCCAGAATCACGGAAGCAGGCGCAGAGGTTGGTTTTGAGTTTAACTTTAATGATGAACTTCGGATGCACAATACCTTTAATCTGCATCAGTTGTTGCATTGGGCAGATCAACAACAGCCAAGCGTTGCGCATGATTTAAAGCAAGCCTTATTTACCGCTCACTTTACTGATGGTCGCAATCTTTCTGACGATGCCGTTTTGGCTGATATTGCCGCCGAGGTTGGGTTAAATCGTAAGGAAGCGCTAGCAGTTTTAGAGGATCAACGTTTTGCTAAAGAAGTTCGCGCAGAGGAGCAACATTGGCAACAGCAAGGTATTCAAAGCGTGCCAGCCATTATTTTTAATGAGCGTCATTTGGTCAGCGGCGCACAAGGCGTCGACAACTACGTCAATATTTTAGAGCAATTGGCCAACATGCAAGAATGAATAGAACTTTGCTAATAGGATTATAATCAATGAGTAAAGATAAATTGCTGACGCTGTCAGATGAAGCAGAAACCTTGGTGTTGGATGAATTGCGGGATTATATGAATGATGAATTCGATGTCGATATTGGTAACTTGCCTGCAAAGTTTTTATTAGATTTTATCATCGAAACCATCGGACCGCATTTATACAATCAAATGATTGATGATAATGAGCCTTGGTTATACGATAGATTTACTGCTATCTTAGAAGATATGCACAGTTTTAAAAAAGACTAAAAGATAAGTCACAAAAAATGCCGCTCCCTTATAGTATCAGCTAAGAGCGGCATTTTTAGTTCAAAACTTGATATTTTATAGCGTTAATATTTTGCCTCAGTCTTACTCGGCAAAATGTACCACCGAGCGAATACTCTCGCCTTTATGCATCAAATCAAAGGCTTCATTGATGTCTCCTAATGGCATGGTGTGAGTAATAAAGTCTTGAAGTGGAATCTCACCAGCCAGATAGCGCTCGACGTAGCCTGGCAGCTCTGAGCGACCTTTAACACCGCCAAACGCTGATCCTTTCCAAACGCGACCAGTCACTAGCTGGAACGGACGAGTTGAGATTTCTTTGCCAGCGCCTGCCACACCAATGATGACCGACTCGCCCCAACCTTTATGGCAGCATTCAAGCGCTGAGCGCATGACATCGACGTTACCGATACATTCAAACGAATAATCAACACCACCATCGGTCAATTCAACGATGACGTCCTGAATCGGCTTGTCATAATTTTTTGGATTGATGCAGTCGGTTGCGCCAAGCTTTTTGGCCAGCTCAAACTTACTCTCATTGATATCAATAGCAATGATGCGACTGGCTTTAGCCATTTGGGCACCAATAATTGCTGACAGTCCAATGCCGCCGAGACCAAAGATAGCAACCGTTGCGCCCTCTTCGACTTTCGCCGTATTCATCACTGCGCCCATTCCCGTGGTCACGCCGCAACCAAGTAAGCAAACTTCTTCTAGTGGCGCTTCTTTATTCACCTTTGCTAAAGAAATCTCTGGTAACACCGTATATTCAGAAAAGGTTGAGCAGCCCATGTAATGATAAATTGGCTCACCGTCTTTGTAAAAACGCGTGGTTCCGTCTGGCATTAGTCCTTTACCTTGGGTCTCGCGAACTGCCGAGCAGAGGTTAGTCTTGCCAGAACGGCACATTTTACAGACGCCGCATTCTGCCGTGTATAACGGAATGACATGATCACCAACTTGAACGCTGGTGACGCCTTCACCGACTTGCTCAACGATACCGCCGCCCTCATGGCCTAAAATCGCTGGGAAGACGCCTTCTGGGTCTTCACCAGATAAAGTAAACGCATCGGTATGACAAACGCCGCTAGCGACGATTTTTACCAGCACTTCGCCTTTTTTTGGCAACATCACATCCACTTCTTCGATAGATAATGGCTGATTTGGCCCCCATGCGATGGCGGCTTTGGATTTGATAAATTTATCTGACATAGTATTTTCTCTTTTAATAAGTTGTATCTTCGATCAAGCTCAGACCAATTTAGCTTATAGCGCTTGTTTGATAGAGGCAAGCGCTAGTTTGAGCAGTCTATATTTGACCTGTCTGTAAAGCATTAATTTTATAATTACTATTATAGTTATTTCTGCTGTGATAACAATATGCTATATTTGCAAATATCTTTTTCACAGTGGTAATAATCATGCGCTGGGATGGTATTAGCGAATTCGTTTATGTGGCAGAATACGAAAGTTTTACGCGGGCGGCAAAGGAGCTGAGCATTTCTACCGCGCAGGTCAGTCGGCAGATAAGCGCTTTAGAGCAGCGGCTTAACATTAAACTGCTGTATCGTACGACGCGTAAGGTGTCGCTAACAGAAGAAGGCCGCGTATTTTATCAGCATTGCCGCGGCGTCCTCGATGGTTTGGACGCTGCTGAGCAAGCGGTGAGCAATTTACAATCAAAACCGCAAGGTAGGATTAAACTGACCGCGCCTGTGACCTATGGTGAGCAGCAATTATTGCCCCTTATTAATGATTTTATGGTGCAGTACCGCGATATCGAAGTGACGGCATTTTTGAGCAATCAAAAACTTGACTTGATAGAAGGTAGTTATGATTTGGCGATTCGGATTGGCAAGTTAAGCGACTCAACGATGATGGCAAAAAAGCTGAGCCGCCGTACCAATTTTGTCTGCGCCGCGCCCGCTTATCTCGAGAAATATGGCATACCATCTTCCCTAGCTGATTTGAAACAACATAACTGCTTACTTGGCACGCGTGATTACTGGCACTTTATAGAAGACAGCGGCAACGTTGATACAGAAAAAAATCTGCGTGTTTCTGGTAGCGTGCAATATAACAGTGGTCACAGCTTAGTCGATGCCGCGCTAAAAGGCTTGGGTATCGTGCAGCTGCCCGATTACTACGTACAAAAACATCTAGCGTCTGGTGCACTGGTGAGCGTATTGGACAATTATAGAGAGCCTGAGGAAGGTATTTGGGCGATTTATCCGCACAATCGTCATTTATCGCCAAAGATTAGATTGTTGGTGGATTACTTAGCAGAGCGCTTAGCTTAGTAGCGTTTTGGAGTGTTGATTTAGAATAACGGCCGCTCATGATTATACATTTAATAAAAATACTATTTCGAAGACTGAGACCTTGCTACTTGGTCATTTAACTCCGCCTTTAACTTTTTTGCGCATTCGATAATTTTCTTGCGATCGGCAGGGATGGCGCCGTACTCAAGCGCGGTTTCGCGCATTTGCACCGTGACATCATAATGCGGATAACTGGCATTTCGATGAAATAAACGCTTATCTACCTCAATCAGTGCGGCAAACTCATGCAGCTCTTGTAAAGAATCGGCGAGCATATGGCACCACTTATAGCCTTTAAATTCTATTTGCATAAAATCTACGTAAATTGCCATATTACTGCACTCCTTATATTTCTACCTTTTGCTTTGATATTTATCCGCTTTAGCACAATATTCTAAGTCTCTAACTGTAACGCATTTGCTGCGCGCCAATCCATTTAGCCTTAGTAAATGAAGCTTGCTAAGTTGGCAGCATCTATCAATGCTGTTTTAGGCATAAATGTCTAACTGCTTGTAGGAATAGGAAACACTTTGTCATAAATCCAATTATAAACAAAGGCATATACCAGATAAAAGGTCGCCATTGCGATATCCATTTTAAAGGCTTCCCAAAGGCTGATATCCAAATACCAAGCGATAGCAGGTAAAAACAGCAGAAGTAGTCCACCTTCAAACAGCACCGCATGAAGCACACGTATCGCTACGGTCTTTTGCACGGCGCCGCGCATCTTAAGCATCGCATGGTCAAACAACAGGTTATAAAAGTAGTTCCAAAATGTGGCGACGATAGAGCCAGCTAAAGCCATAACGCCCATGAGATGTAGCTCAAAACCAAAGACTAAGCTTGCTAGTGGGGCAAAGATAAGTAGACCTATAATCTCAAACCCTAAGGCGTGACGAATTCGGTCTTTTTTATTACGCATGAAACTTCCTAATTGGTTTATCTATCACTTTACTTTTTCTCTTCAACTGTTTTAATGCTTGAATCATCCACGTGCCGTTATTCTCTAGTTTTACTAGAGCATGTCCTCAATTCAATCAATAAATATCTAATCAGGCTAAAAGTAACTAAAGCAATTCGCGTGAATTTCTTTTGAGTTGTTTAAGCACTTTTTGGTAATCATTACTGCTCATTTCAAGGGTGCTCAAGCGCCCATAACGTAGCTGGCGGTAGTCTTGTTGAATTTGTATTATTTTTGTTTGAGCCTCTTTTGAGTCAAGAGCTTCTGTTAAACGCTCAAGCCACGCTAACTGCCCTTCACTCTCTGAACGCGCTAATGATTTATCACGTCTGCCAATATGTTTTGATAATTGTACAAGCGGTAAGTCTGCTGAATGCCAGCGCTTGCGGCGACGTCGCCAAATGATGAATACTAAAATCATCATGACCGTCACAGCACTAACTGCTAGCCACGTAATTTGCTGCAAAATGGAGCGGATATTAAACCACTTTAATAGCGAATCTGCTTGCTTGTCTTGATCATAACCGACGACATCTTTTTGCCAATAATAACTGGCTTGGTCTGACAGGCGGCGTAAGGTTTGAAGCATCTGATACTGCTGATAGCTGATTTGCGCGCCAGCGCCATCGCCAAACATCGTAGCTCCTCGTGATTGCGTCAACGCATCCATACCTTTCTCAACCCGCTCAGGCGCGACAAACGCCGTCGGATCGACACGAACCCAACCTTGACCCTCGAGCCAAACCTCTGTCCAAGCATGCGCATCCATCTGTCGCACTTCCCAGACATTGCCATTACGGCTCGGCTCGCCCCCTTGATAACCAGCTACCACTCGCGCAGGGATACCTGCCGCGCGAAGCATAAAGGTAAAGCTTGAAGAATAATGCTCACAAAACCCTGCTTTGGTCTCAAATAAAAACTCATCAATACGGTTATTATTTAGCCTCGGCGGTGAGAGTGTATAGCGAAATTCTGTTTGATTAATCCAGCGTTCAATCGCCTGCATATAGCGAACAGGATCAGATCCTGATTGGGCAAATAACTGCTTTGCCAGCGCTCGTGCTTGCGGATTGCCGCTACTTGGCAGCGCAAGGTTTGAACGCCGTGATTCTGCAGTAAGATTGATATCGATACGCATCGGTAAAAATTGCAAGACATCATAGCGCAGCTGCTGAGTAACGGGCTGGTCTTTTACTAAGGTAAAATTTGACGTAACCTTAATACCTTGCTGCTGGGCAAAAGGATAATCGAGTCC
Source organism: Psychrobacter sp. UBA6766 (assembly GCF_002453355.1). Taxonomy (GTDB): domain Bacteria; phylum Pseudomonadota; class Gammaproteobacteria; order Pseudomonadales; family Moraxellaceae; genus Psychrobacter. The sequence goes on from NZ_DKGQ01000013.1 coordinate 83,590, forward strand.
AAATAGCCAGTTTTGCTGCGTCGGTTCTAAGATAATTTGATAGCGATTTGGTGCAACTTTGCTCTCTTCAGGAACGGTTGCTAAGGCATTTGCTGCCCAAGTTGGCGTTGACAGGACAGGCTGCCATTGTTGCTGCTCAGAGCTCGGACGCCACGTAATACCATCGAAGTCACTAAACACCAATCCGCGCCAATATAACTGTTGCTGCGGTGGTCGATTGTTTTTAAATTCAACGCGAAAAGCCAATTCGGTCGATTGTCCTAAATTCGCAAAGTCGCCTGGCGACATGCTGTTGGAGACGCCCGTGGTTGCTTGCTGACCAGATAGCTGAACTGACCAAAGCGGCGGTAGACGCGGAAAGAATAAAAACAGTACAACTAATAATGGCAACGCGCCGATGCCGAGCACGCACAAAGTACGTAAACGACCATCACCGCGAGTATTGCCATCATCGTTGAGCGCAATAAATGCTAATAATACAATGCCCGCGCCAATGACTACTTCTAAGGTCGTGATAATGCCCTGATCCATCAAAAACAGCGCTGCAAGAACGAAGAGCGATAGGTTCAATACTACATAAGCGTCACGGCGCTTATATAGCTCCCACAGCTTACTAATCAGACAAAGCACCAAAAACGCCACGCCCATATCAAGACCAAAGGCGGCGTTATAGGTTAGCCAAAGACCTGCCAGGCCTAATAAGAAGCCAAGCATTTGCATGACTTGATAGACGCGTTTTAAATGCGCTATTTTTTTAAATCGAACCTTTATGCGTGGCAGTTGGGCCATAATACTGACAAGAGCAAAACCCATGAGCCACAATGGTAGACGCGCGGCATGAGGTAAAATAACGATAATTTGGGCAATTAATACCCAATAATACGCGGGCAATGCAAATAGCTTGGCATACCATTTATGATTGCTATCAATTCCATTAGGCGCATTGCTGTCTTGACCCAATGCCAACTGCTCAAAGTTTGCAGGGTTTATTTCCGTTTCATTTGACGAGTCATTTTTAAAGTTGGTCATGGCGCTTTTGCCAACCTGAGCAAGCACGCTTGCGCAAACATCTCGCCCTCACCCATCTCTTCAGTGGCATTTTGCTCATTCGGTAAACGCATATTAAATGGTACGCCTAATTGGCCCAGTGTTATGGCGCCATACGCCAATTGCGCCAACTTTTGCTCATGATGCGCCGCTGGCATATCGGCATAATCCAAGGTTTGCTCATGACCGACAGGATCGGCAAAGTGCTTGGTAAACATCCCCTGACCGCGCGCCACGTGGCCCCAAGAAACTCGCGCCAACGACTCGCCTTCGATATAATTATCAAGCCGCTCAAAGTCGTCTTGACCTTGTCGATACTGCCCGCCTGTTGGCAAATCCTCTTGACTGGCAATGGCATATTGCGTCTGCCAGTCGAACTCTTCAGGTTTTGGATAGACCCAAGCCGTTCGGGCAAAATAAACATAAGACCATGCGCGCATAATTCCCAATGGGTAGACAGTTTTTATGATTAATCGAGGTAATTCTAGCTGACCTCGGTGATTGGTCTGGATAGGAAGCTGGATAGTTTGTTCATTTTCTAAGCGCGTAACAAGTACAGAACCTTGACTCACAAAGCTTTGATTAGCGATTTCTTGATTATTAGCGTTCGATTTATACTCTTTATGATATTTTTTATTTGGCTTTTTATTTGGCTTTTTACTAGTCTGCTTTAAGCTTGATTGCTCAAAACCAAATAATAACTGCCGTCTTGGTTGGCGGCTGTCATTCTTTATTTGCAAAGTGACCCAAACTGGCGCGCCCGCCTCTGCCATGGTTACCTCTAAGAGTTGAATTTTCAGCCCTGAGATATGCGCAAAGGTCACATGAAAGCTGATAAGCCAAACGCTGACGAGATAAAAACAAAGTCCAAGCACCAAGTTATTGCCGTAGTTAATACCAGCGATAAAGGTGATGATTAATAACACGGCAAACAGCATGCCTTCGCGACTAAAGAAAATATAGACATTTCTTAAATTAAGAATGGCGCTGTCATTTTTGGGCGCTCGTGCGGCAAACCAACGGCTGATTACTGAGCTGGCTGGTACGGTTAAGGCTTTTGGCAAAAGGCTCATAACTATTCTATCCTTACCAGTAAATTAGCCACATAGATAATTAAATAGCAGTTTTGATATAAGCACGCTATGAAAAAACCAGCGGTTAAATGACAGACTTTTAAACAATGTGTCTTTAAACAACCACAGCCACTTCTGCCAAGATACGTTGCGCAATGGTTTTTGTGGCCTGTCCGCCCGTCACATGTGCTGGCATAAAACGCTGACCAAGCCGATGGTCGGTGACCGCGGCAAATACCGCTTGGATATCTTCAGGCGTTACTTCCATATGCCCCGATACATACGCATGCGCTTGTGCCGCGCGCTGTAGCGATAGCACGCCGCGCGGCGATAAGCCATGATACTCAAAGCTTGCGCGGGTCTTAGCGACCAGTCTTTGCAGGTAATCTAATACCACATCGGCGACGTACACTTGCTTAACGCCTTTTTGGGCTAATAAAACCGCTTCGGTATCAAGAACGGCGTCCAGACTTTTTAATAATTCACGGCGATCTTGACCCTTTAACAGCTCGCGCTCGGCGGCAGGTGATGGATAACCAAGCGACAAACATAATAAAAACCTGTCCAGCTGCGATTCAGGAAGCGGATAGACGCCAGCTTGTTGCAATGGGTTTTGGGTAGCTATGACAAAGAACGGTTGCGGCAAAGGATAAGTTTGCCCGTCTTGCGTGACTTGCCGTTCCTCCATCGCTTCTAATAACGCGCTTTGAGTTTTAGGGCTAGAGCGATTAATCTCATCAGCCAGCAATAACTGCGTAAAAATAGGACCGGGACGAAACTCAAATTGCTGCTGACTTTGATCAAAGATACTCATGCCCAAAATATCTGCCGGTAGCATGTCATTGGTAAATTGAACGCGACTAAAGCTCAAACCGAGTAATTGCGCCAAGCCTTGCGCCAACGTCGTTTTTCCCATTCCGGGCAAATCTTGCAACAATAAATGCCCACCTGCCAAAATACCGCTAAGCGCCAGTTTAACTACTTGCGGCTTGTCTAATACAATTTGATTTAATTGCGTCATCAATTGAGCAATTTTTTGCTGATTATGGTGATAATCGGTAGTGGTTTGGTTCATTATTAATTCTTGGCTCGCTTTTTATAACAGTAGTCTTTTTAAAGTCAGCATTACTTTGCTTTATCATCAACGGCGGGAACTGGCGCACGAAGCGTTGACAAATAAGCAATCACATCAGCGCGCTCTTTGGCGTCCGGCATTGGGTCTGAGAGCATTTTTGAATCAGGCATGGCTTTTTCAGCATCGGCAATATAAGGATCCAGCGTTTCAGCATCCCAAACCCAACCCGATGTCGCAAGACCTTCGCTATAATTATAATCTTCTAGTTCGGCTGCTGGTGCGCCATAAATGTTCATCAGCTGTGGCCCTTTTTTATTGAGTCCAGGATTCAGCTGATGGCACTGACTACAAGCGTCTTTATAGATAAGCGCGCCATTATCGGCATCGCCCTTAGTATAAAGCGGTAGCGTGACAGGATCTCGATAATCAGGAGGTGTTTTCTCACAAGCGGTGAGCAATAAGATGGCAGCAAATATAGCGCCTAAGGGATATTTTTTGACAATGGACATGATGGGATAATCTTTAATTGAGGAGCATTCGCTATGTATGCGTCTACCTCAACCATAATGCAAGGTAAAAATGATAAGCATACATAGCGCTGCGTAGAAAATATAGTAGTAACTGCTTAGGTTGATAATGAATAAAGAAAGTTATTGCTCGTTGAGCAAAAATAAAAATTGCTTAGTCGTACTTAAAGTCTAAGCTCCTAGTAGTTTCATTTAACTATGAGGTTTGGCTTAGCTTTGGGTTAACTATAGACATAAACGCTAGCTTAAGTCTCGCTTGATACTTTTATGGTGTTACTAGGCGCTTCTAAGTAATAGCCTTGCAGGTAGCGCGCACCCACGCTCCAAGCAACCGACATAGTCGCAGCCTCTTCAATAAAGGGCATTAAGACATCAACATTAAGTTCACTAGTACGCGCGATGAGCGATTTAACGGTTTCTAAGTTCTCAGGAGTATCAATCCTGTCTACATAACTGCGGGCTAAGCGTACCATATCAGGCTGCACAAAATTGGCAAGCTCAACCGATTTAGCTGATGAGCCAAAGTTATTGATTCCCAGTTGACAGTTGACTTGGTTAAGGGCGGCAAATTGAGATTTCGCGACGGTTAAATGGTCAGCGATGTCTTTTTCATTAAACTGCAAGGTTAACACACCCGCTTGACCGCCAACAGCATTGATTAATTGACTGGCAACACTCGGCAGTTTCTTATCTACCAAAGAGGCATTGGTCAATTGTACCAATAATCGCGCATCTGGATGGGATTTACGCACATCATTGATTTTCTTACAGGCGTTAATAAGTATCCAGCGGTCTATCTTTTCAAGCAGTTTGTGAGCTTTGGCCACGGCCATAAACTGATCAGGGGTCAATATAGTATTGTTCGCATCTGCCAATGGTAGGCGCAGGTATACTTCAAAAAAATCACTGCGATCATGATTAATGTCATATATCGGTTGGAAAGTCAGCTCAAAGCGATTATTAGCGATGGCATCGACTAAAGATTCAGCAAGGGCATGATCATCACTATTGGCATGTTCGCTGGCGTCATACAAATGATACTTATCACCATGATTAGAAGTCTCAATCATAACTTGATTAATGGCATCCAGCGCTCGCTCAAGCAGTACTTTTGGCTCAGGGGTGTTTTTTTCTATCTTCACGATAGCAATACTTGCCGTCGTATGAGTCGTACGCTTATCGACTTCGATAAGCATCTCATTGATGGTCGAACCGATTTTCTCAGCCAATTTTTTAAGCGCGGCAGTATTTTGATTTTCTACTAAGATGGTAAAGGCCGTATCACTAAAACGGCTTACCTGACTTTCTGACCCTAATTCAGCTGTCATTAGCTCATCTAAGGCATAAGCGACTTGCTGAATTGTGGCATCAATGCCTTGCAGACCCAAACTACTTCTAATTTTACCCACATTATCAAGTTGAATATAGAATAGCCCTGCCGTCAAGACGCCTTGTTTTGCTTGTTCATATATTTTAGTTAACTGCAATTCAAAACCGAGGCGATTGTCAATTCCAGTTAAGCTGTCTTTGCGCTCAGCTGCTGCTAAGCGCTTGGCAACTTCAGCGCTATTATTGTTATTTTGCTGAATGATGATTTGGGTAACTGGGTCACCATCAAGTGTCGCTACTGCCAATTGTAATTTTGCTTCAAACGTACTGCCATCAGTACGTTTACTTTTAAAATTAAACTCAACGTCTTTACGGTTACCTTTATCAAATTGACGTAGAAACTGCTTAAAGGCTTTTATATTTTCGCCACCATCAATCAAATCAATCACAGGTATGCCGATGATATCATTCATTGACTCAAAACCAAACAACTGTAGGTATGGGTCATTGGCAAAGATATGAATGCCCTGGTCAATATAAGCAACGGCACTTTTCGAGTTTTTAATCAAAACGTTGGCCCGTTGCTCTGCTTCAGATACAACATGGCGCAAAGTGGAAAGCTGTTGACGACTGCGTAAGTTATCATGCAGCAAGCAAATTGCCATGACGACTGCCATTTCTTGATCTGCGCTAAGCGCTTTAACCATCGTACCATTTACAATAGAGGGTAATCCCGCTTCATTATGAGCGTTGGCTTCCGTCTCTTTATTTATCAAACAAACTGATGGCAAATCAATACCTTGCTCTTGAACGATGCCCACCACATCAGTAAAGTTCATGTCATAAGCTCGTCCAAACACCAATGTATCCCACGGTTGACGTAGCGTCTTTAATAACTCTTCTTTATCATCTAAAAAACCTAAGTTCACACTATCATAGTACGAACTAAGCAAATGTACGAGTCGCTCAGCGTAAAGCTGGTCGTCATCGATGACTAATAGGTTTAAGATGGTCTGAGTACGCATAGGAAGCCTTTTAAATCATAGTAACGGTTTTGGTATTATAAACAATAATTTAATCGACTGCTGCTTAACTTACAAGCTCAATGTGCGCGTTAAGGCTAACTAAATAAAATCAGTGAAACATAATATCGATGTACGGCGTACTGCTGGTATAGGAGTTTTAAGACACAAGCGTTTAGCGCTGTACCACTTCATATTGGCTAAACTCATCGGTCATCATTAATCGCCGTACCAAACACAATGTTTTTTGCTTGGTATTGATGCGCATCATCACTTTATCACCTACTTGAAAATGAGAGGTCGGCACAATCAAACTACAGGTAGTCTGTAGCTGTTCATCACGACCGACGACGAACGCAGGTAAGAAATGTCGACTGCGATTGTCTCTGTTGTGCAGACGAACGCCGCACGCGATAAGTTGATGACCGAGTACCTGCCAATCAAGTTCAGGCTTTTCGCTGTCCATTTCGCGCCAGCGCACCACCCCTATTGACCAATCAGGTGAATCCGAGTTATGAGTGCGACATAATAAGAAAAGACTCATGATGCGCAATGACGGCGGTGCAACAGAAGTAAGCACATCGTTTTCAGCGATCCTTACTATATTTTTTGTCTCTTTGTCTTTTACCTCTCTGTCTTCTATCTCTTTAGCACCATATTTATCTTCAGGGAACGTCTCTATTCCAATACTGTCTATTGGCATCGTCGCGCAATTGCTCACTATTCGCTCAGATGATGCCACTAGCTCCTTTGGTTCGGCTAGTAGCCGCAAGGTACGAAAGTGGGACAAATCGTTGGTATTATTGATAAGACCATTATTAAATCTGCCATCAAACGTCTCTACTGCTAATCCTTTATTGGCAGAGTGATTTTTTTGCAAAGTGTCATAGCGAGGTTGCTGATAATCTGGCAGCTCTTTAGCAACAATCAAGCTCGATAAGCTTTGCTCATTACTCACGCGGTAATGAATGTCATTAAACCCAGTAATAACGTTCGCATCACATTTGGCGCTTTGTCTGATTGGTAGCGTCAACGGAGGCTGAATATAACGATAGCTTAATGTCATGGCAACCGTATTAATCAAACAATACTCAGCTCCTTCTCGACCTTCCCTGATAAGTTTGTCTCTCCGTGATTTTAAATAAGCGATCAGGGGCGCTAGCTCTATAAATACACAATCATGATGCGCATCATAGGGATTAATCGCCGAATAGGCGGTCAAATACGTCGGTACACTGTCACTATTTAAATTGACGAACACTCTTGTTTCTGTCTGCGGCTCTAAGGTTGCAACGAGATATTCGCTCCACTCTAGTAGCAAACGCTGTGTCATTAAAATATTGGCTCGGCGCATGGCCCGAACGTTTAACAAACTATGCAGGCATATCTGAGCATATAATTGATGAATATTATCCGCACAGTGGGTGGTGGTGATATAAGCACTTACGTCAATATCAACTGTCCGCTGCTGACAGGCCATATAATAAAGCTGATTAATATTAGACCATAAATATGGAACGGACTTTTGATAACAAAGCGCATCTTCGAATAACAGTCTTTGATACATCAGTAGTGTTTGGTAAGACGCAATCGCTAGAGTGATTGGTGAGCATCTATCATTGGTAAAATAGCGCTGCCAAAAGCCATTTGATGGTTGCGGCTCTTTATCTGTTAAAAAGGCAATTTCTCGGCGTATAACATCGTCATAACCCATAATCATTAAATAGTACAGTGACTTCACCTGCGCCGCATAGCCCAACTGATAGTCGTTAAAAGCGTCCGTTTCATATATATAATGCTGGCGCAGCATCGCAATCAGCTGATTGGCCGCATCCATCACAATATTGAATAACGTCAGGCGTTGTCGATCCTCTATATTCGCCATGCGCAATTCTGTGAGTACTTTTTCTAGTTGCTCTGTTTGCTGCGCCTCTGTTTGCATAGGCAACAGTGCCGCCCATTTACGCAAACGTTGCTCATCGCTACTCAAGACCTTAGGTAAAGTCTGCGATAAGGGAGCTTCAGCTTTTAAATACTGTTGCAACGTCGATAAATTTACCATTACTATCCTTAGTAATTGCGCATGATATTAATAGAGATCTACAGCTATTCTCAAATTTTACGATTATAAGTAATGATGCTTAGACTCCACATTTAAATACGTCAACTAACTGACCTATTGGTGATTTTTTACGGATGATTTTTATTCATACTTCTTTACTTATATTTATTAAGTTGTTTTAACAACTCCTCATTAATAGCATCTGATTAACAACTACGTTAACCGTTATTTGTTTACTAAAACTATGATGTCATTATACTGCCTATTTTAGGCATCATTGTAAATATTAATCGGAACTTTAAAGGATTTATTTGGCAATTCTCGCACCAATTTTGGCACTAAGTAACCAGGCAACGCCGCAAGTAACGACCAATACAGTGTAACAGCAGCGCTCTCGTCCCTATCAAAGTGAGCAGCGCCTGCTACTTTATCTAGTACATGCAAATAATAAGGCAATACGCCAGCTGTAAATAAACGCTGACTTAATGCCGTTTGCACCGCCACGCTATCATTGATATCCTTTAATAATACTGCTTGATTTAATAGAGTAATGCCAGCGGCGCGAGCACGCTGTAAATACTCGGCGGTCAGCGCGTCAATCTCATTGGCATGGTTACAATGGATCACCATTACAATTTGGCAGCGGCTTTTAGACAGTCTTTCTAATAATGTATCATCTAGGCGCGCTGGAATCACCACGGGTAGCCGGGTATGCAGCCTGATGGTGGTTAATTGCGGAATGGCCTCCAAGATATCAAGCCAAGCAAATAGACGTCTGTTAGTGACATTTAATGGGTCGCCACCGCTTAAAATCACCTCGTTAATTTCAGGATTGGCGCTGATATAATGGATAATATGTTCTTTGGCATCGGCGGTTGGCATATTGGCGCTGTAGTCAAAATGCTGGCGAAAGCAGTAACGACAATGGATAGCGCAAGCTCCAGTAATCGTTAACAGCACTCTTGATTGGTATTTATGCAGCAAACCTTTAACCGGATTGTGCGTACTCTCACTTAAGGGGTCTGCTACGTAACCGGTCACAGCAATTTCCTCTTTTTGATTAGGCAATACTTGTCTGAGCAATGGATCCTGACTGTCACCGACTGTCATTTTTGCCACAAAACCTCGCGGCACTCGCATCGTAAAGTGCTCAGGCACATAGACCTCTGAGCGCAATGATTCAAGCCTTAACAGCTCAAGCAACTCATCAATAGAAGTTATCGCTTCGGATAATTGCGTTTGCCAGTTTTTTTGTGTGATTAAATGGTTTATCATGACAACCTTATTCCTGTCCCCAAAAGCCGCTATTATACGCGCTTAGTGCGTCCGCTATCAAAGCGTCTGAGCTATTCATTCACTACTGAGCATTATAAGCGGTTTTAGCGCGGTAAGAGCAAGGCTCACACCCCGCATCCAATTATTGATGACAATACTTACAACCCTTAGGAGTTTTCCGTGGCAAGTTTTTCTACTAATGAATTTAAAGCTGGTCTCAAAGTCATGCTCGATGGCAACCCTTATGCCATTCTTGAAAATGAGTTTGTCAAACCTGGTAAGGGGCAAGCCTTTAACCGTGTCAAAATGCGTAATTTACGCAGTGGTCGTGTGCTCGAGCAGACGTTTAAGTCAGGCGATAGCTTGGAGGCTGCGGATGTCATCGATACTGAAATGAACTATCTTTATAACGATGGTGAATTTTGGCACTTTATGCACCCTGAAAGTTTTGAGCAGTTACAAGCCGACAAAACAGCGGTTGGTGATGCGCTGAAATGGTTAAAAGAAAACAGCAACGCTCTTTGCACCATCACCCTGTTTAATGGTGTGCCGTTATCGGTGACCCCACCTAACTTTGTTGAATTACAAATCACGGAAACTGATCCAGGTGTCCGCGGTGATACTTCAGGCGGCGGCGGCAAACCTGCTACGCTAGAGACGGGCGCTGTGGTACGGGTGCCATTATTTGTGCAGCAAGGTGAAGTCGTCCGTGTTGACACGCGTACCGGTGATTACCAAACGCGCGTTAACTAAGCATTTTTATCCCGTTTAAAACAAAAAAAGCTTAACCGCTAATATGAACTGACCCCCATAAGTTG
>NZ_DKGQ01000034.1:0-2942 GCF_002453355.1 Psychrobacter sp. UBA6766
ACTTCATGTGTTAATCTAAGAAATAAAAAATTATACTGCTTGTCATTAAAGATAAATCTAATTAGAAATAATTTTGATAAACAAAAGTTGTGATATTGAAAATATCTTCTGTATTTTATTCAAAGTCATCAGAAGCGACATTATTATTTTCGTTATTGCGAATATAAATATCAGACTGTTGCTGCTGTAATTGATCAATTTCCTGTTGATTACGTTTTTTTACTTCATTAATAGCATTGCTAAGTTGTCTGTTTATTTCTTCAACTTCAGTTTTCGCCAGCTCGTAATTCTCGTTTGTAGGGATTGCTAACGGTTGTTTAGATGTATCAATACTAAGTAATCCCGCCTCATTTTTAAAGTTTTCTAATTTATCTTTTTTATTGCCTATAAATCCCGCACTAGAATCGCGACTTCCTTTCCATTTTTTGTCGCTTAATTGTTGTTTTTGAGTAGGTATAGTGTTTGGTTTAGTTAAATCTGTAACCATGCTTTCATTATTTATTACGTCAATTTTGAGTGAATTCTCGATGGTCTTTGGTTTGGATTTATCAGGAAGCTCTTTGTTTATTCTTTGCTTTTTATATACCTGTGAAGGCGTTTTAGAGTCGTCTACTGTACTGATAGAAGCTTGAGCCTTAATTGCAACAGGCATACTAGGAGCACGAGGAACACTGGTGTGCTCAGTAGTGATATCTTTGCTGTGTCCATCCTTATATTCATCTTTCTCAGAGAAGTTTATATAGAAAATACCCAAAATACCTACATGTAAAAGTACTGCAAACATTACAGGAGCAGACCATTTTTTAGAAAAACTAAGCATTATAAAAATACTACCTTTTTGAATATAAAAACAATTAAGAGCCTATATTCGTAATGAAGAATTAATAAAGTTAACTAAATCATAGGAATTAAATTAATAGTTAAATTAATAAGAGGTATAAAACCAAAAATGATTCTATAGCTTTTATATAAGTTGATAATTATATGAGATTCTTTGTTGGCATATTGAGCTTTTATAATCATTTTCATCCGATGAGGCTTAATAAATTTTATCTATATTTTAATCTAAGCTTTGTTGAAAGTCTTATACTAAGCAAACTTACAGGATTGCATTATAAACACAAGAAGCTATAATAAATTTAACAACCCTGTAAGAAACTACTGATTTCTACACCAATAAAACCATAATTTAATTAAGGATATCCAGTTAAACCCAAAAAAATTGGGAATACACAACAATAGAAAAATATTTAATTACTGGATATTCTGTTAATCGGAATAGAATGCTATGGACAGCAAAAAAGTATTATTATCGGCGACATTTTTTTTAGCGCTTAGTCTCGTAGGTTGCCAAACGGTAAAAAGTGATCCGATGTTAACTGCTTCTGATGGTAGTCAGCAAGTCAAACAAGCCACGTGGAAAACAAAAGGCGAGACGTTTAATTTACCTGATAATAGTGCTTTGACATCCAAAGAAAGTCGAATCGTTTTTTTTCAGCAAGCAGACACTGAGAATTCAAATGCTATCAATATATCAATCGGTATCGATAACGCCTTTCAAACCACGCTTCAAAACGGCCAATATTCAGATGTCATTATTTGTAGCGGGCCTCAGATTGTCAACGTCGGAAACTTAAATCAAAAAAGTGGTGAAGTCCTAACCCGCTCTGAAAGCTATCAGCTTACTCCTCAAGCAACAACGTATTTGCAGGTCGCTCTATCAACAGTAGGCAATCCTGTTATACGGCAAATAGCAGCTGATGAAGCGCTACCATTATTAAGTCAAAGTACGCGTCAAACTCATCAAATTAGTCGGGTTTTATTGGACTGTAAAGCCACTCCAGAGTTACAACAACCTTTGGAGATTTCTAAAGTCGATCAAAAAACAGAAATTAAAAATCCTCCTCAATTCAATGTCCTATTTGATTTCGACAGCGCAGATATTAATAAAAATCACGCCGCGACGTTAGCCGGTATGGCCAATTTTATTAAATCTTACCCTAGGGCGGCTATCACGGTAGAAGGTCACACAGATAACAAAGGCCCTGAAAAATATAACCTAAAGCTTTCTCAGTCCCGTGCAGACACCGTTAAAAATATTTTAGTAGATCAATATGACATAGAGACGACGCGTTTGAGCGCTGTAGGCTATGGCGAAACAATGCCAATCGATACTAATGATACTAAACAAGGACGCCAAAATAACCGTCGAGTTGTTGCTATCGTTAATAAAGAAAATAACTAACCTAACTCATAACTTTATATGGATATTTTTCTCATTAAGAATTAGCTAATCAAGGATGATTTCATGAGCACTATTACTGTTAAGGCAAACGATAAAGTACAAACTATCGCTGAACACAAAGTCGTTACGCAGGATGGCAAACCTACAATAATAAAAGCAGCTGATAAAATTAACTACGAGCTCCTTGATGAATCAACAGGCCGCGCCCCAAACCATATTATTACTAAGCGAATAGATAAAGACCTTCACGTATCTTTTGAAGACAATGGTGAAAACCCCGATCTTATTATTGAAGGGTTTTATGATGATATCGATAGCGCTCTTATCGGCATTGCCGAAGATGGTAGTTATTACTATTATATTCCTGATTCAGGTGAAGTAGCAGACTATGTTACTGAATTGGAAGTGGGCGATGTACAAGGTCAAGCGCTAGGTGGTAATCCACAGACTACCCCATGGTGGGTAGATGCTACAGAAGCGGAAGGCTTTGATGCATTACCTTGGTTGGTTGGTTTGGCAGGAGTAGGTGTGCTAGGAGCAGCTTTAGGAGGCAGCAGTAGTAGTAATAGCGATAATAATAAACCGCCAGTAGACACTACGGCTCCTGATGCGCCAACCGATTTAGAAGTTAGCGCAGATGGTAGCATCGTCACCGGTAAAGGAGAGCCTGGGGCTAACGTTGAAATCACAGATCCAA
>NZ_DKGQ01000034.1:3181-3424 GCF_002453355.1 Psychrobacter sp. UBA6766
TTGGTGAAGGGGTGGTTGATGACAATGGTGACTTTGAAGTTAGTTTAAATCCACCGCAGGTAGATGGCGAAGAAATCGAAGCCACCTTAACAGACCCTGCGGGGAACACCTCTGATGCGACAAATGTAACCGCTCCTGATATAACCGCTCCTGATGCGCCAACCGATTTAGAAGTTAGCACAGATGGTAGCACCGTCACAGGTAAAGGAGAGCCTGGCGCCAACGTTGAAATCACAGATCCAA
>NZ_DKGQ01000034.1:3669-38013 GCF_002453355.1 Psychrobacter sp. UBA6766
TTGGTGAAGGGGTGGTTGATGAGGATGGTAACTTTGAAGTTGATTTAAATCCACCGCAAGTAGATGGCGAAGAGATCGAAGCCACCTTAACAGACCCTGCGGGGAACACCTCTGATTCTGCAAATGTGAGCGCTCCTGATATAACTGCGCCTGATGCACCAACTGAAGTCACCATCGGTAATGGCGATGCCTTTATCACCGCTGACGAGATTGATGCCGAGGGTAACGTTGACGTGGTGGTTGGCTTACCAAATAGTGCAGCAGTTGGAGATACCCTTATCATTAGTGGTAATGGAGAGATGATAAGGCATGTCTTAACGCAAGTCGATCTTGATAACACTGAAATCACCGTTCAACTACCAGCGCCAGCGGAAGGAGAGAGTCTTGACGTTGTTGCCAGCTTAGCAGACTCGGCTGGGAACCAGTCAGATCCTACTAATGGATCGGCCACGCGCGACACCATCGCCCCTGATGAAACCAGCACTTTTATAACGATTGATCCTCTAACCGATGACAACGTTATTAATAAAGCAGAGTCAGAAAGAGATGTAGCGGTTACTGGCACAGTTGAGGGCGACTTTACAGCAGGTGATACCGTCACAGTTACCGTCAATGGCCAAAACTATGAAAGCACAGTTGCAGCAGACGGTACGTTTAGTATAGCTGTCTCAGGTGACGATTTAGTCAATGACAGTCAAGTAATCGTTACTGTCACCGCCACTGATGCTGCTGGAAACGTGGGTCAAGTGAGTAAAACCCAAGACTATGACGTTGACCTTATTGCACCAAGTGCCCCAGCAGATATCACTATCGGTAATGGTGATGCCTTTATCACCGCCGACGAGATTGATGCCGAGGGTAACGTTAGTGTCGTTGTGGGGTTACCAGATGATGCTGAAGTTGGTGATACCATCAACGTCAATGGTAAAGAGCAAGCCTTAACAGAAGACGACATCATCAATGGTGAAGTGGTTGTTAAATTACCAGCGCCAACTAAAGACGCAACACTTGACGTCACTGCCAACCTAACAGACCCTGCTGGGAATCAATCAGATACGGCTGATAAATCATTTGAACGTGATACCACTCCTCCTAATGAAACCAGCACTTTTATAACGATTGATCCTCTAACCGATGACAACGTTATTAATAAAGCAGAGTCAGAAAGAGATGTAGCGGTTACTGGCACAGTTGAAGGTGATTTTACAGTAGGTGATATCGTCACAGTTACCGTCAATGGTCAAAACTATGAAAGCACAGTTGCAGCAGACGGTACATTTAATATTACCGTTTCAGGAAATGACCTTGCTAATGACAGTCAAGTAGTCGTTACTGTTACCGCCACTGATGCCGCTGGAAACGTAGGTCAAGTGAGTAAAACCCAAGACTATGACGTTGACCTTATTGCTCCAAGTGCCCCAACAGATATCACTATCGGTAATGGTGATGACTATATCACCGCCGACGAGATTGATGCCGAGGGTAACGTTAGTGTCGTTGTGGGATTACCAGATAATGCTGAAGTTGGTGATACCCTTATCGTTAATGGTAATGGTACAAGCGAAGAGCATGTCTTAACACAAGACGATCTTGATTATGGGAATGTCACCGTTCAACTACCAGCCCCAGCTGAAGGCGAGAGTCTTGACGTTACTGCCAGCTTAACAGACCCTGCTGGAAACCAGTCAGCTCCATCACCTCAAGCGTCCGCGACACGCGACACCATAGCACCAAGTGCCCCAACCGATATCACAGTTGGAAATGGTGATGAATATATCACTGCCGATGAGATTGTTGACGGTAACGTTGATGTGGTTGTGGGATTACCAGATGATGCTGAAGTTGGGGATGCCCTTATCGTTAGTGGAAATGGTACAAGCAAAGAGCATATCTTAACACAAGGCGATCTTGTTTCTGGAGATGTCACCGTCCAACTACCAGCGCCAGAAGAAGGAGAGAGTCTTGACGTCACTGCTAACCTAACAGACCCTGCTGGGAATGCGTCAAATAATGCAACTGGCAATAGTGGTATTGTAGACACTACCCCGCCCAATGCCCCAACAGACATCACTATCGGTAATGGCGACGCCTTTATCACCGCCGATGAGATTATTGATGGCAACGTTAATGTCGTTGTGGGATTACCAGAGGATGCTGAAGTTGGTGGCAGCGTTGTAGTGAATGGTCAAGAGCAAGAAATCATAGCAGAAGATATTGAAGCGGGTAACATCACGGTTAAAGTTCCTGCCCCAATCGAGGGTGAAGAACTTCAGATTATCGCAAGTGTTAAAGATCCAGCTGGAAACAAGTCAGAAACGGTTGAGGAATCGGCGACACGCGATACCGCTAACGCCCCACGTGCTCCTGAAAGTGTCACTATTGGTAATGGTGATGAATATATTACGGCCAATGAGATTGACGGAGACGGCAATGTTGAGGTAGTGGTTGGCTTAGCAGCTGATGCAGCAGTCGGTGGTATCCTTGTTATAAATAGTAACGATGGAACAAAGGTTGAGCATGAGTTGATACAAGCAGATATTGATATTGGTAACGTTACCGTTCAACTACCAGCGCCAGTAGAAGATGGTAAATTAATAGCTTCTGCTAACATCAAAGTAGGTAACGAAGTATCAACGTCGATAACAGCGAATGCTATTCGCGACACCATCGCCCCTGATGAAACTAGCACTTCTGTAACAATTGATCCTCTAACCGATGACAACGTTATTAATAAAGCAGAGTCAGAAGGAGAGGTTGCCGTTACTGGCACAGTTGAAGGCGACTTCACAGTAGGGGATACCGTCATAATTACCGTCAATGGCCAAAGCTATGAAAGCACAGTTGCCGCCGACGGCACTTTTAGTATCGATGTCTCAGGTAATGATCTAGCTAATGACAGTCAAGTAGTCGTTACTATTACCGCTACTGATGCTGCTGGAAACGTGGGTCAAGTGAGCGAAACCCAAGACTATGCAGTTGACCTTGTTGCTCCGAGTGCCCCAACCGACATCACAGTTGGTAATGGTGATGCCTTTATCACCGCCGACGAGATTGATGCCGAAGGTAACGTTGATGTGGTTGTGGGTTTACCAGACGATGCTGAAGTTGGTGACACCATTAACGTCAATGGTCAAGAGCAAGAAATCACCGCAGAAGATATGGAAGCGGGCAACATTACCATTAAAGTTCCAGCCCCGATCGAGGGTGAAGAGCTTGAGATTACCGCAAGTGTTAAAGACCCAGCTGGAAACCTGTCAGATCCTACTGTTGGATCGGCCACACGCGACACCATCGCCCCAAGCGCACCAACCGATATCACTGTGGGTAACGGCGACGCCTATATCACCGCCGACGAGATTGATGCCGAGGGTAACGTTGATGTCGTTGTGGGATTACCAAACGACGCTGAAGTTGGGGATATCCTTATCGTTAGTGGTAACGGTGCAAGCGAAGAGCATGTCTTAACACAAGACGATCTTGATTCTGGAGATGTCACCGTCCAACTACTAGCGCCAGCTGAAGAAGAGAGTCTTGACGTCACTGCTAACCTGACAGACCCTGCTGGAAACGTATCAGATGATAAGACTGTCAATGTTGGTATCGTGGATACTACTGAAATTATCGCCGCGGCTGATAATTTTGTCGATTTGCAACTAAATGCTGATCCATTAGAGATAGTAAACGACACACCATCAGACTTGAATAAGACAGGATTTACCGTGGTTGGTGCAAGTTTAGGTCCCGTACTTGGTGCAGGTGTTGCCGCTGATGTCGTTAAAAACTCAGTGGTGCTTGAAGTAGGTGAAGATCAAGTTCGAGAAGTAACCGTTAAAGGAAATGCGGGCGGTATTCAAGTTGCTGGGACCATGGATTTGAGCTTATATAAATTGAATGAGTCTACCAATGAATGGGAGCTGCAAGAAGTCAAAGAAAACTGGGTGGTGTCTTATTTACTAGGAGGCGTGTCCAAAGATACGGATTTTAGCTTAGATGAAGGTCAGTGGCTCTTTGTTATGTCTGGTGGTGAAGGTATCTCAGCATTAACAGGTTATACGCTGCAATTTGAAAAAGATGTCGTTTTAGACTATTCCGAAGCAACAGCGATCAGTGGTTCAGTGACAGGCAATATTTTAGCGGATGATGATTCTAGCTTTAGCTATGATGAACTGCCAAGTGGGACCACGGTTACCTCTATTACCTCACCTGATGGTATACAAGAGGTCGAATCAGGTAATACAATCGTTCAAGGGCAATATGGGACCTTAACCATATCGCCTAATGGTAACTATGAGTATAGTGTCAATGAAGACTTCCGCGGGCCGTATGGTAGTGAAGAAAGTTTCACTTATACGGTTACCTCACCTGACGGTAATACCGCTTCTGCTGAGCTTACCATTGAATTAAATATTCTTCCTGCGGACAAGCAGATTAAGGTTGATGAAAGTCTAGTGATCGATGCCGAACCCACTGCCATCTTAGACACAGAGAATTCTGAGATTAACGACGCCGTTGGCTTTGGGGTTCTGGATTTGAGCTTTGGCTCGTCATCGGTGCTAGATCTTGAGCTGCTAGGAGGTAAGCCGCCGCTTGAATTTACTGTTGGTGACAATCAAGTTCGTGAGCTTACCCTGCACGGAAGCGCTGGTGGGGTAGAGCTTGCAAAAACGTATAGCATGGCCGTTTACAAGCTTGACGAAGATACTGGACAATATGTGCAAGTACACTTTGAGAAAAACTGGTTTAACGCGCCATTCCTAGGGGGTAAATCAAATCCTTTGACTTTACAGTTTAGCGAAGGAGATTATAAAGCTGTTTTATTAACCGCAGGCGGCGTAGGCGTGCTCAGCGGCAATGGCTTGTATGTAGATCGCGATATAATCTATGATTATGACCAACCCTCCGAGTTTATGGGCGAGATCACAGGAGATGCCACCCCAGATGCGGACACTGTAATACTTAAAGTTGGTGAAGAGCATATCACATCAGACGCCACTATGACTGTTCAGGGTCAGTACGGACAGCTGACAATCGATGCAAATGGCAACTACACTTATAGCGTAAGCAATAACGCCACTGACCCTGCTTGGCAGCCGCCCTATGGTGAAGTTGACTCATTTAGACTGGTAACTCAGGACGCAGATGGTAAAGCTGCTGTTGAAACCTTAAATATCAAAATCGGCACGCATACTGCGGTTGATGATTTCAATAACCTTCAAGTCAGTGAGCAAAATCTTGAAACGTCAGAGAAGGTAATCGACGGTGTATCAGCGGCGACTAAAAATATTTCTCGAGATTTTACGGTTGCTGAGGATACATTGACCAGTGCGACCCTAAAAGTCGACACCACCACTATCGGCACCAGATTAGAGTATTCAATTATTGATGCTGATACTGGCGAAGTCGTTTCGACAAATAAGGGTAATGTGTCTAGATCTTTGGACGTCACTATCGATAACCTAGCGCCTGGCAACTATACCATTGAAATTAAACGAGTAGCGGGCCTTGGGCATTTAAGGATTAATGGTTCTAAATTTACCATCAAGTCATTCCATTTAGATGACTACATGGCTTCTGATATCGCTCCGGTAGAGGGCTTGCTGCTTGAAAATGACGCAGGCATAGGCAATATCGCTGAGCTGAAAGTGGGCAGTAAGTCAGTCTTTATCAGTGACCCAAACCAAGGCGCAAAATCGATTGATATTGAAGGCTTGTATGGCACTTTGACCGTTAATAAAGACGGCAGTTACAGCTATGTACCGAATGGCAAGGAATTCGGTGTTGAAAACTTTACTTACGAAACGATCTCTGTAACGGGCGTCAAAGAAACCGCCACCTTAGAAATTAACGTCGGCAAAAATATCGCCGCCTCTATTTACGATGATACGGCGATCAGTTCTGCCGCTGATGACAGCTTTACTATGGGCGCAGGCGCTGATACTGTTATATTTACTAATCTAGGCGGTACAGAAGGCGGCAATGGTAACAATGGCCTTGATACTTGGACTGACTTTGATGCCGCCCAAGGTGATAAAATTGATATTTCAGAATTGCTTGATGGTAGTCAGACGGCAAGTAACATCAATAACTATCTTGCTTATGAAAATGGCGTTCTCATGGTAGACCGCAATGGTAATTCTGAGTTTGAAGCGCTATTAGAGGTAACAGCGACCGACTTGGATGCATTGTTGGGCAGTATCGAGTGGCAAGCAGACACGGCAGGAATATCTACCTTTAGTATTGGTGCCATTGGTGAGGATACCATTAGCCTGGTCGATAGCAATTTTAACTCACCGCTAGTAGGGCTAGATGAAGCATTTGATGATTTCGACTTGACTCAAGAAGCTCAAAACATCAGCTTATCTGATCTCCTTGAACCAGAAGTAATTGATATCAGTGGTTCTGGTATCACTACGTTAGCAGCCGAAACGAGTGATGGTACCGCTGATCTGCAAAGCAGTGACTGGGCTGGTAAAGAACACATATCCATGAATGGTTCGGAGCAGGCGAACAATGCTTGGCAAATAGATAGTACTTCATCTTCTCAGTTTTATATTGATACAGATATTGCCCATGTTATCTAGTGTTTTCACAGCCTTAAAAACGCTTCTCGTTTGAGAAGCGTTTTTTACGCTCTTTTTTATTCTTAATGTTAAAAGTCAATTGGCTTTCAAAACGATTGTCGCTTTGAATCATTTCTATCTTTAAATCAATTTTATACAGTCACCTACATAAATTTAATATGAAAAATCTGCTTAGCCAACGTGACGCATCTTATAGCTGGATGCTATGCCTTCGAACCCTGTGTTTGACTATTTGTTTGTATCTTTCGGTGACGACGCAAGCAGCTATCAATAGCTTACAAGTTGATAGCTTGATTACACAAGCCATTCAAACCCATCCTTTAGTAGGATCAGCCAAAGCCAATCAGCAAGCGACTACAGAAGGTATTAATGCGGCTAAGCTTAATTTATTGCCAACACCCAGTGTAAGTTCGGGATACGATAGAGACAACGATTTTGTCTCACAAATCGCCATCCGTCAGCCTTTATGGACAGGTGGCAAACTAACAGCAGATGTTAATCAAGCCATATTCGATGATAAAGCAGCGGTTGAGCACATTTACGAACAACAAAACTTGGTCGCTAAAACGACGATTGATGCTTGGCAAAGCTATATTCAGGCTATCGCAAAACAAGACCTTCATGCTGAAAGCTTAAAAGAGCTTAATGACTTTGAAGCCATGATGCAGCGACGCGTCAATCAAGGCGTCTCCGCTCGTATTGAGCTTGACTTAGTGACCAATCGTATTTTGCAAGAGCAGACTGCTTATCAAGCGGCGGTTGAACAACAGCGCATTGCGGCCGCTAGAATTGAGCAGATTACTGGGCAGCGATTGTCTCAACTCAGCGCGGTGAGAGTTGCCAGTATTAAGGAGCTTGTCAATCAGGCCAAGCAGCAATCTGGTAATTTTGAAAAGATGGCATTTGAACAAGCCAGTTTTTATAATCCTACGGTTGTCAAAGAGCATTTTCAGATTGAATCTGCTAAGCAAGGCGTCGAAGCTCAAAAAGCAGCAAGATATCCTACTGTTTATGCGCAATATGAACATGATTACTACCACGAAGACCGTGAGAACGATGGCACGTTCTCTTTGGGGTTGAGCTATACACCTGGCGCTGGATTCTCAAACTTAGCGTTGGCTCGAGCATCACAAGCACAGGTCAATAGTCTGATGCAGACCCAAGAGGCTGCCCGTCGTAATGTGATAGAAAATATCCAAGTCCAGTATCAGCAGTTTGTCAGTGCCAAAGATAGAGAGACTTCACTGGTTGCCGCTGTGGCAGGCGCCCAGATTGTCGTTGGCTCCTATCGCCGTCAATTTATCGCCGGGCGCAAATCGTGGCTTGAAGTATTAAATGCGGTGCGTGAGCATAACGACTATCAGGTTCAGTTATTACAAACGCGAGCAGATCTGCTTGGCGCATTTTATAAGTTACAAGTCGATTTTGGCATCATGCCGTGGCAAGAGTTTTCTCATAATCGTAAACCGATGACGCTGTTTCGGCCAACAGACTCTGTAAAAGAATGGATAAGTAAGTAATATGAGATAAACTCGAATCACAATCTGAGTTATAAGTTAGAGATGGATTAGAGTGAGATCAGACTATTTTAAATATTAAATAAGCGATGAGTATGACTCCACATTTGCAACCGATCGATAATACCGCTATTCATCAAGGCGACCAACAGCTTAGTTTTGATCAAGCTGATGTGACTAAGTCTCTAATAGATGCGATTAGGCACTTACTCAGCCAACAAGGGTACCCAATAGATAATATACGTCTGAACGATGTGGTTTATCAACACACCTCGCTTAATCACTCTGAGTTAGAAGACGTGGTTGCTGTGCTAAAAGGTATTGGCATAAAAGACATGCCAGAGATATTAGAGCAACCAGACGCCGCTTTTTTGCCTTTATTAGCGTATCGACAAGACATAGGCTGGGGCGTTATTGACAGCCAGACCCCACAAAAAACTTGGAATTTTCGACAAGAGAACAATCACGTTCACACGCATCGTGATGAGCTGGCGTTAGTTTTAAGAATTCGCTTAAAGGACGATCATATTAAACAGCGTAATACTTCTTTTTCTGATTTACTCAAGTCCGATTTGGGAAATTACAAAGGCATACTGTTTGAAGCCATTATCGCTACTTTTTTAATCAATATGTTGGCCCTTGCGGTGTCATTATTTTCGATGCAAGTTTACGATCGGGTGATTCCGACGCGTAGTGAATATACGCTGATTATTTTAGCCAGTGGCGTATTTTTAGTCATTCTCTTTGAAGCGTTTATGAAGTTTTCACGTTCCAGAATTATGGACAAGGTGGTTGTCGGTCTTGATCAATATCTGTCTCGTGAAGTTTTTCAGCGATTGCTAAAAGTTCGTATAGACCAGATGCCAGGCTCGGTAGGTTCTATGGCAGCTCAGCTTCGAGGCTATGAGCAAGTTCGAAGTTTTTTTACGGCCAGCACTTTATTTGGCTTGGTTGATTTACCGATGACCATTATTTTTATCAGCTTAATAGCGTTTATTGGGTCACCCTTTGTCGCACTCGTTCCTATCATCGCCGCGGTCATTGCCATAATAATGGGGCTATCGGCTCGCAAGCGTATTGATGCCATTGCAGCCGAGGGGGCGACGGCGTCTTATTATAAGACGGGGCTATTGGTAGAAGCAGTTGAGGGCGTGGAGACCATAAAAGCGGGCGCGGGTAATTGGAAGTTTTTATCACGCTGGCTTGATGTTATGAATGTCACGGTCAAAAACGATTTGGACATGAAGCATGCTAATGATAATTTAACGTATTTTACCCAAATGCTCCAACAAGTTAGCTATGTCGGTATCGTGATCATAGGCTCATTTGTGGTCATGAAAGGCGATATGACAATGGGCGGGTTGATTGCGTGTTCTATATTGGGCGGAAGAGTGTTGGCACCGGTCATGGCGCTGCCTAATTTACTCGTGCAATACTCCCATGCCAAAGCGGCCAAGCTAAATATTGAAACCTTGTTTTCATTGGAGCAAGACAACCATGACGTTGCTTATCCTTTATCTCCTAGTCGGATAAAAGGCTTTTATCAGTGTGATAATGTGGTATTTAATTATCAAGACAATGACAGACCTGCCATCAATATCAATAAACTCGCCATTCGTCCAGGAGAGCGTATCGCGATACTAGGTCCAATAGGGTCAGGCAAGTCTACTTTGCTTAAGGTACTGGCAGGATTATATGCCCCAACTAAAGGACGAGTATTGTTAGATGGTCTAGATATACACCAAATAAGCCGCGAAACCTTAAGCGAGCGTTTGGGGTATTTGCAACAAGATCATCGATTGTTTCAAGGGACGTTAAGAGAAAATTTATTGATAGGAATGCCAGCGCCTGACGATGATGTGTTACAAGAAGCATTGATAAAAACAGGATTAATCAACCTCGTTTCTAGCCATTCAAGCGGGCTAGATTTACCGATTAGTGAAGGTGGTCGCGGTCTGTCAGGCGGACAAAAACAGCTCGTGGCTTTTACGCGCTTACTACTAACTCGGCCCAACGTATTTTTACTCGATGAACCAACAGCTGCAATGGACAATAGACAAGAACAGCATTGCTTACGCGTGCTCAAGCAAGAATTAGCAGGCGGTCAAACCTTTATTGTGTCGACACACAAAACCGCGCTCCTAGAGCTGGTGGATAGGATTATTATTATGGACAATCAGCGCATCATTATTGATGGTCCAAAACAAGCTGTTCTTGAAGAGCTAGGGAATAATGAACAAGCAAAAAAGTCGCCCGCTCAAGCCACAAACAAAGCTGTTAAAAATAACCTTGTTAAACCCAAAAATCTATTAAATGCTCAAGGTCAGTAAGTATGCCGGAATACAAATATACCACCACGCAGCTAAAAGTTGGCCGATCACGATTGAGTATTTGGATTGCTTTGGTGGGTATTATTGTTCTGATTATATGGGCGTCTTTTGCCAAAATTGATCAGGTCACTCGTGCTAAGGCCACAGTGATTGCCAGTGCTCGGACTCAAGAGATTCAAGCGTCAGAAGGTGGTGTTTTAACGCAGCTTGCAGTGGTTGAAGGTCAAGAAGTGAAAGCAGGTGACTTGCTCGTTGTTTTAGAAGAAGAGCGCGCCAAAGCCGCCGTAGATAACTCTGCCTCCAAGATCGCTGCTCTTAAAGCAAAGCTGGCTCGACTCAATGCTGAGATTTTTGATAAACCCCTTGTATTTACTGAGGATATCAAAAACTATCCAGAATACGTCCAAAATCAAAGGGCATTATACAATCGCCGTCGTCAAGCCATTAATGAAGAAGTGTCTTCTCTACAGGCCATGCTGGTACTAGCGAAAAACGAGCTGAGTATGAATGAGCCGTTATTAGAATATGGCGATGTCAGTCAAGCAGATGTGATTAAACTACGCCGTCAAGTTGCTGAAATTGATGCTCAGATTAATAATAAGCGTAATAAGTATTTTGAAGAAGCGCAAGCAGAGATGACTAAAGCGCAAGAAGAGCTTGATACCGAGCTTGAACAACTACGAGATAGGGTTCAAGTATTAGAAGAAAAACGTTTAATGGCGCCTACTGATGGTAAAATAAAAAACATCAATGTGACTACTATCGGTGGCGTTGTTAAGCCTGGGGAAGTGATTTTACAAATTTTACCGACAAGTAGTGACTTGGTTATAGATGCAAAGGTTAGTCCTGCTGATATTGCTTATGTTAAAGAAGGTCAGGACGCTACGGTCAAGCTAGATGCTTATGACTATTCAATTTTTGGGGCGATGGAAGGTACAGTGAGTTATATCAGTCCAGATACCTTAATTGAAAAAACCCCTAAAGGAGAAGAGCCTTATTATCGAGTCTTGGTTGTGATTACTGGCGCCGAGTACAAAGAGCGTGAAGATGAGATAGTCATCAAACCAGGAATGACCGCCTCTGTCGATATTAAAGCGATGAAACGTACAGTCTTGTCTTATCTAACCAAACCTCTTACTAAAACACTGTCAGAAGGAATGGGAGAACGTTAAGTTGGAAGATGGTGAAAAGTTAACTATCGTTTTAGGTATTAATAAGACACTATACTAACTGTTTTTAACGGAAAGTTTATTCAAGAACATTGATATATTGATTGATATAAGGCGTATTGCAATGCAACAAAGACAGAATCCTATGGGACAAGCGCAAAATGCGGTAGAACACAGACCGGTATTTATGCCAAGAGTCAATAGTGATAATTTGGTCAAAACGGACATGGTTAGGTTTGAGCGGCACATAGGGTTTGCCAGTCGCCAAAAGAAAAAGTCCATCAATGATATGCATCACGTCATTCGCAAAAAATACGGCTTTAACCATGTCTTAGAACTATCGAGCAAATCTGGCAATAAGTTGAGCTTTCCGCTCAGTCCGTTAAGCTTAAAACTGACCAATGAGCATAATGGTCAAACGTATAGTGTCGAAAATGCCTTTCAAGCCAGTAAAGTGTTCGAGAATGGTGGACCGTACCCTGATTTACTCACAGCCGCACCAAGACAAGCCAAAAAAGATGAGCGCTTAACAACCTCAGGTGAGCTGATTGGCTATGATTATTTTGGCATGGAGTGGAGCCTGGAGCCATTGACTGCGTTTTATGATTGGCTGTATGTTAATGCCTTAAAACAAAACCCTCAGCTGCATGAAGAGGTCATGCAATATCAAGCCTTTACGGATCTTGAGTTTAATCCCAAAAAATCTATTCATTGTGCGGCCTATTCGCTAGCGATGTTTGTCGCGCTCAATAAACGTGGGTTGCTTGATGGCGTCGAAGACCCGATTGTATTTTATGACTTATACCATGACTTTAAAGTCAGTAATACGGCTAAACTTCTGGAAAATGGTTTGCTTTGATGAGTGTTTTTAATTAAATTATTAAGTATAAAGAAAGTTAGGCATAAAAAAGCACCGAGCTTGCATGGCTTGGTGCTTTTTGTTTTTAGCGTGGAGATTTTTTTATTTCTAATTCAACGTTAATATTTACAGTAACTCTTTCCGCAGCTGCGCAGGTGTTTTAGGCGACAATAAGCTAGGCGCTACATCGAGCACAGTTTTCGCACCAGTTTCGCCAGCTTGGTTCATTTTATAAGCGGCGCGGGCGTAGGCCACGAGCACGCTAGCGGTAAACTCAGGGTTACTGCCGAGCTTTAATGAAAACTCCAATACTTGGTTGTTTTGCTCATTATCCATGCCGCTCACGCCACTGCGAATGACAAAGCCACCGTGCGGCATCTTTTGATGGTCATGCTCAAAAGTTTGCTCATCGATAAAGTGTACTGTCGTATCGTAGTCAACAAAGTAATCGGGCATGGTCACGATGGTATCGCGCACGGTGTCGCTATTTGCGCCATCTTCTAGCACGATATAGCATTCACGGGTGTGCTTCTCGCGGGTGCTTAGCGTTGGCTGCTCGCCGCTGCGTACCCGTGCTATAGCAGGTTCTGAAGGAATGGTATATTGCACGCCTGATTTGACGCCGTCGACGCGGCGTACGGCATCTGAATGTCCTTGACTTAAGCCTTTGCCCCAAAAGGTATAGGTTTCGCCAACGGGTAAAATGGCCTCGCCGTATAAGCGGTTGATAGAGAATAAGCCTGGATCCCAACCGACCGATAGCATGGCGACTTTATTGGCTTTTTTGGCAGGCGTATCAAGTGCGGCAAAGTACTCAGGGATTTTGGCGTGAGTATCAAAACTGTCGACGATATTAAATAAACCAGCAAGTGCGGGACCTTGCTCGGGCAAATCAGACTTAGAGCCGCCACATAAGATAAGCACGTCTATGTCATCTTTATATTGTGCAATATCGTCCATTGCGTAAACGGGAACGCTATTATCAGTCAGGGTAACGGAGGCGGGGTCTCGGCGGCTGAATACATAAACTAGCTGCATATCTGGACTTTGCTTGATGGCGGCTTGGGCACCGCGGCCAAGGTTGCCGTAACCGGCGATGGCGACTCTAATTCTTGATGTCATTATGATTAGCCTTACGTTGGTGTAGCGGACAGTCAGTTAACACTGAAGTGATACGTAACAAGTAGAAATGCTAGGTAATTCCTACTTAGCGTGAAGTAAAATTTCGCAGTAGTCTGTCCTGTAATAAATGCATGATCTACAGAAATGGTATCCATTTTAAAGTATTCCAATAATAAGTGAAAGTGTACTGACATACTAAAGTTGAGATGGATTTAAAGACGTGTAGCACACAATAATTATGTCTCAATGAGTAGCGAGTTGTTCTCAATAATGATAAATAGGTTTTTGCCCATCTTTACTGAAATGGGTACCGAATGTCCTATATAATATGAACCATCTCGTTGTTGATGACACATTCAATTCAGTCTTTTTCTTAGCAAAAAAAGCTTTTTATTAGGTGAAAATGGCACTTTATGTTTAACACTTCTTCGACTCGTTTAAATAAATATATTAGTGAAAGCGGTATTTGCTCTCGACGTGACGCTGACCGCTTTATTGAACAAGGTAATGTGTTCGTCAATGGCAGGCGTGCTCAAGTAGGCGCGCAAGTGGTTTCTGGAGATGTAGTAAAAGTTAACGGCCAGCTTATTGAGCCACGAGAAGCCGATGATTTTATTTTTATTGCCTTGAATAAGCCAGTGGGTATCGTGAGCACCACAGAAAGCTCTGAGAAAAACAACATCGTTGATTTTGTTGGGCATAGCGTTCGTATTTTTCCGATTGGACGTTTGGATAAAGATTCCCAAGGTTTAATATTTTTAACGAGCAATGGCGATTTGGTTAATAAGGTTTTACGTGCTGGTAATAATCATGAGAAAGATTATGTAGTGACAGTGAATAAGCCGATAACAGATAGTTTTATCGAAGGTTTAGCAGGTGGCGTACCCATTTTGGGAAGGATGACGAAAAAGTGCCCGGTTACTAAGATAGCCCCTACTGTGTTCAACATCACGCTAGTACAGGGATTAAACCGTCAAATTCGCCGTATGTGTGAGCATTTTGGCTATGAAGTCGTGAAGCTTGAGCGAACACGAATTATGAATGTGAGCCTTAAAGGTATTCCCGTTGGAGACTGGCGAGATTTAACCCCAAAAGAGTTATCTGTTTTACTGAAATCTATAGAAGGTTCTTCTTCGGAAGACCATACTTCGGCTAAGAAATCTCGTAATACGTCCCGAAAAAAACCTCGTTCTGATGCCTCGTCAAAACTAAAAGCTTCAAAATCAGCGGGAACAGCAACTGGGAATGCTAAACACTATAAAGATGATGCTAGAAAACCCGCCGGTTCTAAAGGTAAAGATAGGCGTCCTTTTGGTGATGGTAAGAAGTCTGGTGGCAAGGGAAAAACTGCTGCCAATGGCAAGCGTCCTGCAAGACGTCAAGGTTCTAAGGGCCCTTCTAAACGATAGAAGGATGTGAACTAGTAGCAACACTCAAAAGGCATTGCTCCTCATCCAGAGAGTCATGCCTCAAAAGACGCTCAGTTTGATGTGCTGGATAAAAAACACTCAACTGACCCATCAGATAAAAAGGCGACATGGTGTCAGCGTTTGATAGAAATGCTTCAACGGCGAATTATTCACTCCGCATTTGGTGAAAACCAAGTTTGACTGGCATGTCGTAGAAGTACTTTAGAGAACGTAAGCGTTAAAATGGCAGGATAACAACAATAACATCGCTCAGTGATAGAAATTTTTTGTAAAAAATCATAAAAACTGCTTAGGCCTTATCTTTAAGGACTAAGCAGTTCCACAGTTTTTGAATACCAATATTCGAGCATCTATCGACGCCTGATAATACCAATCAAGCGTCAATGTGGTTAAGCCTTGTTTTTTAAATACGCTAACATGGTGTCTGCATCTGATACTTCAAATGGGTCTGTTGGGCAGTTGTCGCTAAAATCAGGTTCCTTAAACACTTTTTTGGTTTCTTTATTGTCGACATACATCGAATAACGCCATGAGCGCATACCAAAGCCAAGATTACTTTTATCAACAAGCATGCCCATTTTACGAGTGAACTCACCATTGCCATCAGGAAGCAAGAAAACGTTTTCACGGTTTTGCTTTAGACCCCATTGGTACATGACGAAGGCATCATTAACAGAAATGCAAACGATTTCATCTACGCCTAACGCTTTAAACTCATTGTAAAGCTCTTCATAACGAGGTAGATGGCTGGTCGAACAGGTTGGCGTAAAGGCACCTGGCAGTGAGAACACAACCACTTTTTTATTGGCAAATAACTCATCTGTGGTTAGGTCATACCATTTGAATGGGTTGTCCCCTCCGATAGATTCATCACGAACACGAGTTTTAAAAGTCACATCAGGTACATGGGTAATCATTATTTACTCCGATTTAGGTTATTGTCTTTTTATCTTGAAAATGCTCCATGTATATAGTAATGGTTATAGCAATCCATAAGCAAATCTTTAAGCTGATATTTCCTATATAATCCTAACCTTAGCAATATCGGGTAACTATTTTCATAAAGTTTATGAAAATGATATCAGCCTATAGGTGTTGATGTTGAAGGGTCAAGGTGTAGTGGTATAATTAAATTGAACAAAGATAGAGCGGGTACAACTATAAAAATACGCCTATCTTACGATGGGGATGTATGTCGGCTAGATTATAAAAGGATTGGCGTTGAAGTCCACGACAGTCAAGTTACAGGTAAAGCGAAGACATGCCCTCATAATAAAGCGGCAATGAATAGAATCATTACCGCTTTACTAATTATTAATAAGATATGACGTTACTTGGTTTTGTCAGCCAGTTTATAAGCCATGACATAATCACCGATCTTAGTTCCTACTGAACCATGTCCACCAGCAACTAATACCACCATCTGCTCACCTTTAGAGTTCAAGTAAGTCATAGGTGTGGCTTGACCACCTGCTGGAATACGCACATTCCATAGCACATCACCATTTTTCAGATCATAAGCGCGGAAGTTATTTTCAGTCGCGGCTGATAAGAATGCTAAGCCACCTTTAGTAATGATAGGTCCACCAATACCAGGAACGCCCAGCTCAAACTTCAATGGAATAGGGGACAAATCTTGCACAGTACCATTTTTACGCTGGTAAGCAATCTCACCTGTGTTTAGATCAGCACCAGCTATTGTTCCCCACGGTGGCTGCTGACAAGGAACGCCTAGCGGTGATAAAAATGGTCCTAACTCTACCGCGTAATCTGCGCCTTCGTTAGCATTAACCCCTTGCTCTCCTTTATTGGTTTCTGCATCGCCCACACTATCTTTGGGAATGAGTTTCGATTTAAATGCCAAGTAAGTTGGCATACCAAACATCACACCATTTTCAGGATCAATGGCGATACCACCCCAGTTAAAGGTACCAAAGTTACCAGGATATATTAAACTGCCATTGGTCGATGGTGGGGTATAACGACCATCATAATTCAGGTGGTTAAACTCAATACGACACATCATCTGATCAATGAGGCTGGCTCCCCACATGTCTTTTTCAGTCAGTGGTGCAGGCTCGAAGCTCAAACCAGAATAAGGCTGAGTAGGTGCTGCATGTTCGCCCGCGATCAGATAGCCTTGAGGCGCAGGACGTTCTTTAATTGGAATAATGGGTTCACCTGTGGCTCGGTTGAGTACGTATACATCACCTTGTTTGGTGGGAACCACCAGCGCCGGCTGAACGCCCTCTTTAGTTTTTAAGTCAAGTAAGCTTGGCTGAGCAGGGGTATCCATATCCCACAGGTCATGATGAACAAACTGTTGAACCCAACGCGCTTCACCTGTTTTAATGTCTAAAGCAACGACAGACGTCGAATATTTTTCTTCAGCTGCGTTTCGATAGCTACCCAATTGATCCGGTACACGATTGCCCATAGGGAAGTAGACCAAACCAAGTTTTTCATCTGCACTGGCTGTTGACCATGAGTTTGGTGAACTGGTTTTGTACGTCTGAGTTGGATCATTGACATCAAAAGGCGCGGTATTATCAGGATCGCCTGAGTCCCAGTTCCACAATAGCTCACCCGTATTGACATCATAAGCACGAATAACACCAGAAGGTGAATTAACGTCGTAGTTATCATTAACGGCACCTGCCACAACAATTGTATTACCTACCACTATCGGAGGCGACGTCGAATAATAGTAACCCGCTTGCTTAAATGGCATATTGTGCATTAAATCTAACGCACCGTCTTCAGCAAAATTTTGACAACGTTGTCCAGTATTCGGATCAAGTGCGTATAGTTTGGCATCGGAAGTTGGAATAAATACCTTAGCATCGCATTGTTTAGACGCGTTCTCAAAGGTATTACCAGCCACTTTTTGAACCATTGTATCGCTGGTCTTAACAGTTGTGTTAGCCATCACTGCATTATTGGTGATTGCATTATTGGTGGTTGCATCACTGATGACACTATTGCTGTTTGTGTCATTATTAGCAATCCGAGGAGTGCTATTTGTACCCGCTTGACCCGCATAATAAGACACACCTCGACAGCTTTGATGCTGACGTTGTAGGTTTTTTCCTACTTTAGGATCAAACTTCCATAAGGTCTCACCAGAGTCTGCATCTAATGCCAACACCCAGTTATGAGGAGTACACATATACAGAGCATTGCCGATCTTTAATGGTGTTGCCTCATAAGTGGTCTCGCCGACATCATTGGGACCTTTTATATCCCCAGTTTGAATTTGCCATGCTAACTCTAAGTCTTTGACATTACTGGTGTTAATTTGATTAAGGGGTGAGTAGCGTTGCCCATAGTCAGTGCGACCATACGCACTCCATTCACCATCTGGCGTTTGTTTGCCATTTGATAGTGGGTCACCAAGATTTGCAGACGCATTGACTGAATTCTTGTTTTGATCACTATCGTCTGTTGCGGTTAAATTGAGCTCACCTAACTTATCGGTGGCATTGTTAGCCATACTGCCAAAAGAGATCAGTGCGCCCACAACCACACTAGCCAGCAGTCCCCAGTAATAAATAGGATTTTTTGAGTGGCTTTTGGCGTCTTTGAGGGGAGTTTTAATGAGGTTTTCGGAATGTAAGCTCGATGTACGGTGAGCAACCGAATTTTTATCAGAGCTCGTTGATACTCGAGTGTTATTACTCGGCATCTTATTAGATACCCATGGCAATAACATTAACAAACCAAATATCAGCGGAAAGCCCAAGCGAGTTGCCAACGCCCACCAATAAAATCCAGATTCCCAAAGTGCCCAAGCCACAGTCGCTATAATAAAAATACTATAGAGCCCATAGGCACTCCAATGTCTTTTAAACAGCAAGAATGCAGTGACAAGCATCGTAATGCCAGCAATAACATAGTAGGGGCTACCACCTAACGAGAGTAAATAGGCCCCTCCAATAAGCAAAGGGGCGGCAAATAATGCCATAATAATAGCGACGAATTTTTCCATAAACCAGACCACCTGTTTATATAAAAGCAGTTTGTTATGCAATGATAGACGTCCAACAAGCGCTAGGCGTCTATCATTACATACGTATATAAAATATAAATAAATCAAACGTTGAACAACGTTTCGAGCTTTATCTTATCACCGATACGCAAATTCAGTAAAGGTAGGGTAAGTTAAGAAAAACTTTAGACTTTAGCTCGCCTTCCTTGAAAGATAACCTGGACAAAATTATTTTCACTTTAATCATTCCTTAACTACGATTTAGGACTCAAAAGCTCGTAGTTATCAATAACTGTTGTTAAAAACTTGCTATTATTTGAACGAATATTTAAAAAATATTAACAGTATTTTTATATCCAATACCGACTCAGTAACAATTTCTAAACAATAACTCCTCTCCGTTATCTAAAAAAAGAGCATCATTGCCGTCACGAGTAGGCTTCCACATTTTCTAATTAAATTGCTTATTAAATTTAGTTAGTATTTTTTATAGTAAATAATACCGTTGAAATTCAATCGGAGAGGTTATGTTCAGAAACATTCTTGCTATCTTAATTCTAATTCTTGGTATTGCGCTTGCCAGTGGCGGTATATATCTAATTACTCTTGGCGGTAGTTGGGGTTATGTGATTCTTGCCATTCCCATGCTAATCTCCGGGATATTGCTGCTTTTACGCCGGCGTGCGGCGCTAGTGGCTTATGCGGTGGTCATCGTATTTAGTCTGGCTTGGGCTTTATGGGAAGTAGGATTTGACTGGTGGGCAATGGCGCCGCGTGAAGGCTTAATAGTACTACTTGGCATAATTATGCTATTACCACCTGTGGTGCGTAGCCTAGAATCAAAACACTCTGCTGCTGGACGATATTCGATTGAGAGTACGACACTCATTGGGGTGATGCTGGTTGGTGTGGTCATTGCGCTCATCTCCTTTATCTCAAAACCGCATGAAATTGATGGTGATTTGGCTGCTGAACGTATGGCAGCAGAACCTGCGCCTGCTGATGGTATAAAACCAGGGGAATGGAGCTCTTATGGTCGCACTGCGGCAGGTCAGCGTTATTCACCGCTTGATCAGATTAATGCCAAGAACGTAAGTCAGCTAGAAAAAGTCTGGGAGTACCATGCAGGTGATGTGCATCCTGATCTGCCGGGTAGCGCTTTAGAGTCAACGCCATTAATTGTCAATGACACCATGTATGTCTGTACTCCTCGCAGCGAAGTCATTGCGCTGGATCCATCGACGGGTAAGGAACGCTGGCGATTCGATCCAGAATTGCTTGATTTGCCTTCAGGGCTTGCTCACTATACCACCTGCCGCGGTGTTAGTTTTGATGATAGTAGTAATGGTACGCCAAGCGATAATGATGCGCCACTTGCTGATGCCGCTCAGGCGAAAGCCTTGCTAGCGGCAAGTCGTGCTAGTGCCACACATAAAGCCGCTGGGGTCGCGCAAAATATCGTTGCGGGCACTGCCAAAGCAGGTGATCCAAATCCAGTAGTTATTGGCGCTTCAGCTGATAAGGGTATCCCGGTACGGCGCGATTGTCATAGCCGCATTTTTATTACCACTCGCGACGCGCGCTTGATTGCGCTCAGTGCTGAAACAGGCGTTATCTGCCCAGGCTTCGGCGGTGCTGACGGCACGGTCAATATGTGGCAAGGAATGCCTAATATTTCCCCTGGCGCTTATTATAGTACGTCACCAGGACTTATTGCAGGTGATGTGATTGTCGTCGGTGGCGGTATTGATGATAACCTCTCTACCACCTTGCCATCAGGAGTGGTTCGCGCTTTTGACTTGCGTACAGGTGAGCTGGTTTGGAACTTTGACGCGGCAAATCCGGCAGCGACAGCGCCTATTGCTGAAGGCGATACTTATACCGAAAACGCGCCAAATAGTTGGAGTGTATCTAGCTATGACCCTGAGCTTGGACTGGTCTACGTCCCCTTTGGGGTCGGCTCGCCTGACCAATATGGCGTCGGTCGTTCAGAAGCTACTGAAAAGTATTCGACTTCAATTACTGCGTTAGATGTAAAAACGGGCGAGCCTCGCTGGACTTTCCAGACGGTGCATCATGATCTGTGGGATTATGACGTTCCTGCTCAACCAAGCCTGATTGATTTAACGATTAAGGGTAAAAAGGTGCCCGCTTTAGTCCAGCCGACAAAACAAGGCGAAGTGTTTGTTCTTAATAGAGCAACGGGTGAACCTGTCCTACCAGTAGAAGAAGTCGCTGTACCACAAAATGGTGGTATTGAAGGTGAACCTTTATCGCCCACTCAGCCAGTTTCAAAAATTTCTTTTGCACCCAAAAAAGTCACTGGCGCGCAGATGTGGGGCATGACGCCAGTCGATCAAATGCTGTGCCGTATCGATTTGGCTAAGCTGAATTATGAGGGCCGATTCACTCCACCAAGTCTCAATGGCACGCTCACTCATCCAGGTAGCTTTGGGGTGTTAAATTGGGGCGCGGTTGCTGTAGATCCTGCACGGCAAATGCTATTTTCAATGCCTGTTTATCTTGGATTTACAGCCCAGCTGGTTGAGCGTCCTGATAGCCTGGACAAAGTAGTGTCGCGTCCTGGTGAAGACACACCAATGGGTAATGAGAACTTCGGCGCGCCTTATGGTTCAATTGTTAAGCCTTTTATGTCACGCATCGGTCTGCCATGTCAGCAGCCGCCTTGGGGTTATGTTCAGGGCGTTGACTTGACCAATGGTGAGACGGTCTACCGCCGAGTGAACGGTACGGTTCGTGATATGGCACCTTTACCGCTACCCTTTAAGACTGGAGTGCCGGGGATCGGTGGACCTATCGTCACCGCAGGCGGCGTTGCTTTCTTGTCCGGAACAGTCGACTATTATGTGCGCGGTTATGATCTTGCTAATGGTAAAGAGATATGGCGCGCGCGTCTACCAGCAGGTGGTCAGTCTACGCCTGCTACTTATCTAGGCCGTGATGGTCGTCAGTATTTAGTCGTGGTAGCTGGCGGACATCGTTACACAGGTACTAAGACTGGTGATTCAGTAATTGCTTATGCGCTGCCTACCAAACAAACGGTATCTCAATAAGCGTCTTTATTAAAAATCATGTGTGAAAAAAGCCTCATCAGTTATCACTGGTGGGGCTTTTTATGTTTTGGTTGAATAGGGGTTCTCTTTGTTAGCTAGTAATAGATAGTCGTTGAAGCTGAATAGCCTAAGAAAAATTACTCAATAGTTCTGCACGAATTAAAGAAATTTTGTAACAAGTTTACTACACGTGGTTTATTGAGTTGGGGTTACCCGCCAGATGGTGTTAGAAAGATCATCGGCGACAATAAGCGCACCTTTTGGATCAACGGTGACACCCACCGGACGACCAAAAGTTTTGCCATCTTCGCTCTGAAATCCGGTGACAAAGTCAACCGGGTCCCCGGCTGGCTTGCCGTTGTTAAATGGCACAAACCTTACCTTGTAACCCGCTGGGTCTGAACGGTTCCAGCTGCCATGCTCGCCGATGAATGCGCCTTCTGTAAACTTGCCGCCCATTGTTGCCGTTGAGAATGACAGACCCAAAGGCGCTTTGTGTGACCCAATGCTGTAATCCGGAGCGATCGTGGCGGCTACCATATCGGGTTGCTGCGGTTTGACGCGAGAATCAACATGTTGACCCCAATAGCTGTAGGGCCAGCCATAGAACGCTCCATCCTGAACTGAGGTTAAATAATCGGGTACTAGCCTTGGACCCAGCTCGTCACGCTCGTTAACTACCGCCCATAACTGATTAGTACCTGGCAGAATATCCAATGCAGTTGGATTACGTAAACCTGTTGCGTAGGCCCTGTGAGCACCGCTCTTGGCGTCGATCTCCCAGATTCTGGCACGATTCTCCTCAACATTGAGGCCGTTTTCCGTAATGTTGCTGTTCGAGCCGATACCAACGTACAGCAAGCGCCCATCAGGGCTGGCAGTCATCGACTTGGTCCAGTGATGATTGACTTCGCTGGGCAGGACGGTAAGTTGGCGTGGCGGCCCGCTAGCTTTGGTCTGCCCGGGCTGATAAGCGAACTGCACGACCGCATCTTGATTGGCGACGTACAACTGGTCATTAATTAACGCAAGTCCGTAAGGCGCATTCAAATTTTCAGCGAAAACAGTGCGTGTCTCGAAAGTGCCATCGTTATCGCTATCACGCAGAAGGGTCAGACGATTGCCGCTTTTGACCGAGGTAGTGCCTTTAGATTTGAAGTAACCAGCAATAAAGTCCTTGGGACGTAGCTTGGCAGCGTTGCCGCCCCGGCCCTCGGCAACCAAAATGTCACCATTTGGCAAGACCAGTGTCTGCCGTGGAATCTGCAGATCGGTGGCAATGGCTTTGATTTCATAGCCTGATGGTACTATAGGCCTGTGATCACCCCAGCCTGCGGGATCAGCGATTTTCAGAGTTGGTAACAAGCCGCGTTGAGCTTCAGGCAGCTTTGGATCTGGTCCAAGCTGTGCGGAGTCATCTACTTTGCTTTCGCTGCATGCGCTTAACAGCACTGCGATTATAGTGGCAGACAGAATATTGATCGGCTTCATCGTGCACCTCCATTATGCCAGCTGGCAAGGCCAATCCAAGTTGCAGTGCAAGCCAAGATGACAGTAATTATGGATAAAACAAGTCCGGTCGGCATACTGGCCCACACGTCCTTTGCATGGATGAAAGAGTTGATGACACCCAGCACAAAGGTTGCCAGTAGCACCAGAAAATAGACCAGAGGTGTGGCAGCTCGCTTATCAGCGCGAAATAGAGATACAATCGAGCCAATCAAGGCTAGGCCATTGAATATCAGCGCACCTATGAGCAGCCAGGAAGCGAAGTTTTTCCATTGCAGCACATAGCTGGACCAATAAGCGTAATCATTGAGTAAAACTCCGATAAAAAGGGGCACCATCCCGGACAAAACAAACGCATGCAGCGGATGAAGGGGGTACAGGGCGGTGCCGGAGCGTCGAGCAACAGCACTAATCATGGCAATTTCCTTATTGCTGGCAAGTGAGGATTCGATCGACCGTACAGATTTTTCCGGCTCGAACTACGTTTGATAGAATTTGTAACCTACAAAGAAGTAAAAGCGTAGCTTAAAACATACCAAAGCCAAGAAGGCTCTTCAACCTTTTTCGAGTTATTTATTGAAAATCAGCCAATTACTATTTCTTAGAAAGAGGAATTGGCATTTTAACAAAGCAGTAATGGTTCGATTCATTGTCGTTTTATTATGAGGGTACGTATTTAATTCACACGACAATGAACGGTGGTTTACACCAAAATAAGTAAGGTCTGAGGGTTATAATCAAACTTTGTAATCAAACCTTCCAAGTTTGTTTCTATGGATTTGACAGCAGGGGTAAGATTAGAATAATATCGAAGATACCCTTTACTTATTACTAACTACTAAAATTCTTACTTAGTAGCTAGTAAGATCATTCTGGAGAACTACTATGAAATGGACCAAACCTGCTTTCAAAGATATTCGTATCGGATTTGAAGTCACCATGTATTTCGAAGCTCGTTAGAGCTAATCAATACTGAATCCATTAAAAGCCCTAGATGATTAGGGCTTTTATTTTTTGGAAATATTCTTTTATGTATATTCATGTTTTAGGCTCAGCTGCTGGTGGCGGTTTTCCGCAGT
The DNA here is from genome assembly GCF_002453355.1 of Psychrobacter sp. UBA6766. Classification (GTDB taxonomy): domain Bacteria; phylum Pseudomonadota; class Gammaproteobacteria; order Pseudomonadales; family Moraxellaceae; genus Psychrobacter. The sequence continues at coordinate 28,328 of NZ_DKGQ01000034.1, forward strand.
GGAATTGTAACTGCCATAACTGCCACGGTGTTCGTCAAGGGACAATTGTTGCAAAGACCCGAACCCAATCTTCGATCGCCATATCGGAAAATGGCATAGATTGGATTTTATTTAATGCCTCACCCGATATTCGCCAACAATTATTTGAATTTAAGGCAGCATGGCCAGCGCGCGGGCTTAGAGACACAGGCATTACTAATGTAGTCTTAATGGACAGTCAGCTTGACCATACGACAGGTCTATTGACGCTACGCGAGGGTTGTCCGATTCGGGTTTGGTGTACTGACATGGTCTACCAAGATCTAACAACAGGGTTTCCTATTTTCAATATGTTGAAGCACTGGAATGGTGGTCTAGACTGTCATCAAATTGATCCCAAAAAGACCTTTAACATTGAAGGCTTTAACAATTTAGAATTTACGCCTTTAATTATTAAAAGTGCTGCACCACCGTATTCTCCACATCGTCACGATCCACATGACGGCGATAATATTGCCCTAATTGTGAAAGACTTAAAAACACAAAAACAACTCTTTTATGCACCAGGTCTAGGCAAAATTGACGATGATATTATGCAAATTATGAGAGCTTCTGATTGCGTGATGATTGACGGCACTCTATGGACTGACAATGAGATGCAAGAGTACGGCGTCGGTACAAAAACAGGTCAAGATATGGGACACCTACATATCAGTGGTGAAGACGGCTCACTTTATTATTTAGATCAACTCGAAAATGTTCGTAAAGTATTGATCCATATTAATAATACGAATCCAATATTGAATGAAGATTCTGAACAGGCTGCTGAATTAAAAGAGCACAATGTTGAAATTGCTTTTGATGGTATGCAGATTGAATTGTAAGGCGAATACAAGATGAAGACGATGCAAGAAGAAAAAATAGCGCTTAACCCAAAAGCGTTTGAACAAGCGATTATGGATAAAGGTCAGTATTATCATATTTACCATCCTTTTCATATTATGATGCATGAAGGGCGCGCAACCCAGCAGCAAATCCAAGCTTGGGTAGCGAATCGATTTTACTACCAAATCAATATTCCGTTAAAAGATGCTGCCATTATGGCTAATTGTCCAGATCACCGTGTGCGTCAAGAATGGATTCAGCGCATGATTGACCAAGATGGTGTGTATCCTGATGGCGGTGGCCGTGAGGCATGGTTGGGCTTGGCAGAAGCGGTTGGTCTAACGCGTGAGCAAGTGATTTCTGAAGAGCTTGTATTGCCAGGCGTCCGTTTTGCCGTTGATGCTTATGTGAATTTTGCACGGCGAGCGTCTTGGACGGAAGCGGCCAGTAGCTCACTTACTGAGCTGTTTGCACCGCAGATCCATCAGTCGCGCTTAGAGTCCTGGCCAAAGCATTATCCTTGGATCAAAGAGCGAGGGTATACCTATTTTCGCTCGCGTTTAAGTCAAGCTCGCCGCGATGTTGAGCATGGTTTAACCATCACGCTAGACTCCTTTAAAACGGTTGAGCAACAAGAGCGTATGCTAGAGATACTGCAATTTAAACTCGATATTTTGTGGACCATCTTGGATGCCTTGAGCTTGGCGTATGTCCATAATCAAGCGCCTTACCAAAGTGTCACCTCCGATAAGGTTTGGCATAAAGGATTGTTCAAATGAGTATCCCTGTTAATTTACCTGAGCTGGATTTATCTCTCGTACCCGTATGGCGCCACGGTTATCGGTTTCAGTTTGAGCCAGCACAGGATGCTTATGTCTTGCTCTACCCTGAAGGTATGATTACATTAAATGAGAGTGCTAGCATCATTGCTCAACATATTGATGGGCAAGCCTCAACCGCTGACATTATCAAAAAAGTACAAGCCATGTTTGGTGATGTCCCTGAAATCGAGCAAGATATTATTGAATATATGCTGGTGGCGCAGCGTGAACATTGGATTGATTTATTATGACCGATGCAGTCGGGCTTCCGCTTTGGCTCCTTGCTGAGCTGACCTATCGTTGCCCATTACAATGCCCTTATTGTTCTAATCCTGTTGATTATGCTCAGTATAATCAGGAGCTAACGACGCAAGAATGGTTTCATGTTTTTGATCAGGCGCGGCAAATGGGCGCCGTACAACTTGGGTTTTCTGGCGGTGAACCTCTGGTTCGTCAAGACTTGGAAGAACTGGTCGCTTATGCACACAATCAAGGCTTTTATACCAATTTAATCACATCAGGAATGGGATTGAATGAATCTCGTATTGCTCGATTAAAAGAGGCTGGCTTGGATCATATTCAAATTAGTTTCCAAGCGAGCGATCCTACGATTAACAATGCCTTGGCGGGTTCAAAACATGCTTTTGAGCAAAAGTATGAGATGTCACGTTTGGTCAAGCAGTACGATTATCCGATGGTGCTTAATTTTGTCATTCATCGGCAAAACATCGATCAGATTGATCAGATTATTGAGCTGTGTTTAGAGCTTGAAGCAGATACCGTTGAGCTTGCTATTTGCCAGTTTTATGGTTGGGCATTTGAGAATATGCGAGGTTTATTACCGACAAAAGAGCAGTTGGTAAGGGCCGAACGCATCACTAATGAGTATCGTCGGAAGATTGAAGAGCAAAATATCAAATGTAAGCTTATCTTTGTGGTTCCTGATTATTATGAAGAGCGCCCAAAAGCCTGTATGGATGGTTGGGGTAAGATTTTCTTAACTGTCGCACCCGATGGCACTGCTCTGCCATGCCATGCTGCCAGACAAATGCCAATACAGTTCCCTAATGTACGAGAAACACCACTTTCAGATATCTGGTATGAGTCGGCAAGCTTTAATCAGTTTCGCGGTGATGATTGGATGCCTGATATGTGTCAAAGCTGCCCAGAAAAGGATCGCGATTATGGCGGCTGTCGCTGCCAGGCGTTTATGCTGACGGGGAATGCCAAAAATGCAGATCCGGTATGTGGTAAATCGCCTTACCATTATCTGATCGAGGAGGCTCGTGCAAACAGTGAAACGCCCGTACCCTTTGAAGATTTGTTATTTAGAAATCCAAAGAATTCTAAACGATTGAATGAAAAGCTCTTAAATGAAAGCTCATTGGGTCAGAATCAGATGATTCCCACGCGTACCCTAACAGATTAACAATGATGGATTAATAATGAATACTCAGCCTGTCATCTTTGATGGACATAATGATTTATTGACTCGACTTTGGCTAAGTGCGTCCGATGATCCCGTGCATGATTTTATTCATGGCGCGCTTCCGGGACATTTAGATTTACAGCGTTGCCGACAAGCGGGGTGGATGGGGGGATTGTTTTCTATTTTTTTGCCGCCATTCGCTTATGTTAAAAACAACCATCCTGAAAAGTTATCAAAGGCCCTAGGCCTAAATTTGAATTCAGATTCCGACTTTGATCCTCAGCAAATTGTCGATATTTGCTGTGCTCAATTAAAGCTTGCCGAGCAGTTACAAAATCGATCTGAAGGACAAATACAAATTTGTACTTCCTTATCTCAAATTCAAGCCTGTCAGCGCAATCAACAATTAGCCATTGTTCTACATTTAGAAGGCGCAGAAGCTGTCGCTATTGAGCCTGGCTTATTAGATATTTTTTATGACGCCGGACTTAGAAGTATCGGTCCACTCTGGAATAGAAAAAGTATTTTTGGGGATGGCTTAAACGCACCCTTTCCACATTCTCCAGATACAGGATCGGGCCTTACGAAACAAGGGAAAGATCTTATTCTGAGGTGCAGTGAAAAGCAGATGTTGATTGATGTCTCACATATGAATGAACGTGCTTTTTGGGATACGTTAGAGATTATTGATCAGCCCATTGTTGCGACCCATTCCAATGCTCATGCTTTATGCCCGCAAGCAAGAAACTTGACCGATTCCCAATTGGACGCCATTAAACAAAACCGTGGTCTCGTTGGGGTGAATTTTGATGTGGCCTTTCTGCGTGCTGATGGGCAACGTAATACCCAAACATCACTCGATGTGATTGTCGATCATCTTGATTATCTCGTTGACCATTTGGGCGAAGAGCACGTAGGTTTTGGATCTGATTTTGATGGTTGTCTATTACCTGATGATTTATCTGATGTTAGTCAAGTCTATAGGCTGGTTGAGCGTATGCAACAACGAAACTTCACCGATCAACTCATTAAAAAAATTACTTTAGAAAATTGGCTGAATGTTTTGAATAAAATATGGAAATGATAGTTTATACAATGATGATGCTCTGAAAGTATGCTGCCATCGTGACTTTGAGGTTATATAAAAGTTAATTAAATCCTCAATTTTGGATGTTATAAAACTAAAATGCATTTCAGCAAATTTAGGCCTCTAAAAAACACGTTTTTTGCTGAATTGAGGTTGGGTTCAAAAATAGTTAAGTTGTAGTCAGTTATGTATTTGAGGTTTTAGGGCAGGGCAGGGCACGGTTTGGGCACCAAATGGGCACCGCCATGAAAATGGAATTTTTGTTTGAGTAGCTAGGCTTAACTATATTCAAAAAGATATTTCGAAATATCTTCTAAAACCCTTAAAAATCGGACAAAAAAAAGCCTCACTGTTAAGTGAGGCTTTTTAAGTATTTGGAGCGGGAAAAGAGATTCGAACTCTCGACCCCAACCTTGGCAAGGTTGACTGATCGATTTTCATTGAAATGTGTTATTCTACATTGACCTGTATATATTGATATATATGGGCTTCAAGATTTTTATAAATTATAGCTTTAAGAGCGGATTAGGTAAATGTATTTTTTAGTCTGAATATGGTCACCCTAATATTAGGGTCTTTTGACCACTTACCCCTACTCGGGGAGTAAGCGAATTTCACTGTAATAATTAGTTATATCTGTTGACTTGATTAGTAGACCTCTTGCAAAAGTCATAGGTTAAGCTCGAAATTAACGATGCCAGCAAACAGCTTCATTATAAGATCATAGCGCTGACGACGGTTGCGATATTTATGAGCCACGATTTTGAACAACTTGATTAATCCTATTTTTTGATTAAGCCTATTTGTGCTCAACCATAATACTGAACTTTGCCAGATAGTGATTAGCCTGTTTGCATATGTCTAACAACTGACCACCACGAGGCTTCTTAAATGGCGTGAAAGTTTGGTTATGTAGCTGTGTTAACCCCTGATAACCACTATCGGCCAATAGCGATGCGTCACAAAGCAACCAGTCAGGATAAGTATCTTTATAGAGTTTAAAATCGTGGATTGACCCTTTGGGTATTTGCATATCAAGCATCAAACCGGTTTGCCAATGGACGATTACCTGCACTTTTAAGGTGTGTTGTTTTTTCTTACCGCTGTAGTGGTCTATTTGGTTTTTTTGGACGCTCAATTGGAGTTTCGGTCGCATCAACGATGACGACGCTCCAATTGATATCCTCATCGATGCGACTAGGCAGCTTTTTGGGCAATTCAAACTTGCCATAGTCAATCAGAACATCTTCTACTTTACGAATGATACGGCTAGCTGAAGATTCATTAATACCAAAGTCCATACTGATATGATAAAGCGTGCGGTATTAAAGCCAATAAGTCAGGGCTAGTAGTATCTGCTCCTTAAGACTCAGTGCACTGGGTCTGCCTGACTTGGTCTTCTGAGCCTCCTTCTCTTGCATGGCCTCAAACATGTCATAAAATGTGGTTTTATGAATGCCTGTGTAGCGTTTAAAATCAGCGTCATTTTGTTTGAGTAGCTTGTCTATGTTCATATCTATTATAGTCGATGCACTCTAAAAAGAGCATAGCGCTACTGGGATGCTGTTTTTAAACGTAGGTTGCATAGCCACTGAGAACGCCGCACGCAAGTAAAACTTATACCAGTAGCGCGTTTAAGTTTATATAACAGTTTTATTTTCAACTGGCTATACAACTTTAAGTTGGATTGACTATATCTAATGCAGGTGAACGTTCAGGTAATGAAAGCAGGATTGGTTTAAGTTTCGATAAAAAGTATGCAGCATCGCTAGAAAGCTCTAGATCATTAATACAAACTTTAAAAGTTAACATATTGTGTTCATTAAACGCTGAAGACCTCATTGAGCTCAAAAACTGGATTCCTCCTGTATATTTTTCATCAAAACTACCATAACTAATACCGAATAAGTCAGAGGTTTTTGCAAAATCTATGTTTTTTGCTAGCCTTTCGTTGATTATAGATAATATCATAAAATTATCTTCTATATGATATTTGTATTCTATTTGGTATCTAAGTTTCAATAGAATAGATATAATCCTCATTATTTTCTCTAATTTGAAATGTATTTGCTCTAATGTAGTAATTAACTGTCTCTGGCTTTTTTCAAAATTACTAACTTCTCGATCTTTGTTATTTATTTTTTTAATGCTATCAAAAACAATTGGGTCAATTCCGAGTTTTAGTGTGCTTTCATCTGTTAAAAAATTTGTATAGTAGTTAAGGATGTCAATAACCTTAGGCAAAATGTCTAAATTGAAAAGTTCTGTTTTACCATCGCCATCATCATATAGAACTTGATGATCAATAAATAAAGCATGCATAGCTTTCTCTATTTTATAAACTTTACTTTCACATAATTCAAGGGTATATGATTTGTCAAGATCAGGTTCACCCCAAGAACTTTTCAAAACATTAATTCTTTTTGATATATTGTTTGCTTTACCAATTTTAACTACTTTTAAATTGCTATATACTAAAATGTATAAAAAACTATTTTTCATAGCTATTCCTTGCTTTTTGTACAGTCGATGCACTCTAAAAAGAACATAGCGCTACTGGGATACTGTTTTTCAACGTAGGTTGCGCAGCCCTTAGGAAGGCAGCACGCAAGTAAAATTTATACTAGTAGCGCATTTAAGTTTATATAACAGTTTTATTTTTAACTGACTATAGATTTAAATATGTACTTACTGGTAGTTTAAAATACATGAGACTAATTAGGCTTGCAATACGAATTGATCTATAGACGTCAACTGTTGTCGTATAAAAAATATAACCAGAGCGTATAAAAATGAAACCAATCCCACCGAGACCGCCATGGAATCAAAGCCAACTCTCAGAAGCCTTTATCAATTAATAAATCTCTTGCATAAGTCATTGCTAGCCCTTGATACTCCGTTAACGAAGGTCAATAAAACGGTACTTTTGTAAGAGGTCTAGTATCCCCCCTCAAAAGCAATGAGCCTTTGATTTTTTACCTGTCGTTTCTTTCCTTAATTGTCTCGAAATATTTTTAGTATATAACGGTTATACAAACCTATTCCGGTCTAACTGAGTATTATATGGCTGTATACCTACCGTATTTTTTAATGCAATGTTTATCAGATCTCATCATCTATTATCATAAAAAGATGTACTAAAAACCTCAGCAAGCCAGAAAAAGCTTTGCCATTTGATGTTTGATCGTCAGTAATACAAATGCCAAATCTGATAGTGGTAGAGTTGGAAGGTTTAAATATGATTTTTGAGGTCTCTGATTTTTCATCAGTAATTCCATAGATATCATGGACAGTAGCTTTTATATCTTTATTACCTGAAATCATCCACGACTGTGCAGTTAAAAGTCTCACGCTAATCTGTGCAAACCTTAGAAAATCCTCTATATCTTTTACTGGAAATGAAAGATAGGCATTATCAATCGTGATTTTTTGTCTAACTATCTGTAGAAACCATAGGTAGTCCGCATGTCGTTGATCACGTAAAATCCAAACTGATTTTAGTATGAAGGGTAGAAGCTCATAATTTTCTCTACTTTTCATACTTTTTGGTTGTCGTTGATCCGTTGTTTCAATGAAGCGACATTTTCCCTGGCTAGTAGTAATCCGGGTTATTTGCTCAGCGCGTTTAGCGAATACTTGCCCATCTTCAAACTTTATAAATGAATGGTTTGACGATAGTCTGATATCGCTGCTTTCCTCTAGCAGCTGTAAGAATTTGATAAGTTGATTAACGCCATAGCGGTGAACCCTATCGTCTGCCATATTAGTAGTGAATACATCACTTTCCTTGAACCGATTAGCAGTATCAATAGTAAGGCTTACTGGAATATCTCGACTTTGATTTAAGGTCAGTTTCTTTGCCAATTTGCGAGTATCGGAGATGGATATCTTATCATTGATAATTGAGACACTATTCGACTTGAGTCTATCTTTACTAATACCAGTAATATTTTTAAAGATAGCGTAATCTAATTGCATTTCTGTATTGGCAATAGCGTATGTAGTCATGAGCATTGCCGAATGAATGTAATACTCAAAGCTACGATTAGGAGATATATGTCCGACTAATCCTGAAATTGCATACCATTTATCTTGAGCATCGTGATTAACTCCTAACAGCCCAGTTTTTATCTTTGCAATATGTTGAGCCCTATAACCAGTCAATGTTTTCGCAAGTTGATTGTCAGCATTCAAAATAAGAGAAAAATTGGTAATTGCTGTATGCCTAAATGCATGAAATGTATGATCCTTCGATTCTTCGAATAAGCTCAATATTCTTCTCAGTACGACAAGAGGTTCTGCGTCATCAATTGGGTATTTGTCAAATGAGGGGCTAAATATATAATCTGTTTTGTTCAGCTCATTCAGTTGTACGTATCGATTAAAAAAATTCAGTTCCTCATCAGATAGTAATGAAAAGGCTGCTACTCGGCGGATACTACCTTGAGTTTTTGTACTGCGGTAGATATTTGGACGAACTACTAATGACGGTTCACCAAGCGCAAATCCTTCAATATCTGCATATCTCAATCCAAGCAATTCCTTTTTCCGCATACCTGTACGGTATGCTAAAACAAATAATAGTTTGTACATATCTGCTTCGAGAGGATCAATAACTTTTGGTATGTTTAACAGGATTGCTTGATACTCTATTGGTGAAATCCACTCGCTACGTACTACTCTTTGTGTTTGAGCTTCTTTAATACTTACTTTAGGGAAATGATAGTGCTTAACCCCTATGTCATGTAAACGCTGCAGCAACTTTGCTGAGTATTGAATGTCTTTGTTATTACGATAGACAGCTTTATGCTCTAAAATCTCTTCGTAGCATTCTTCAAAGTCCTCACTACTGTAAGTATTTAAAGGCTGTCCTAATAGGAAATAAAGCCATTCATAAGCTACCGAACTTAAATAGCCCTGAATGGTCTCTTTTTTAGGGCGTGGCTTTGCGTTACATCTAGACAGCACAAACTGAATTAAAATCTTTTCAGCAATGTCACGCTCTTCATTTAACATATTGGTTAAAGAGTGGTTGATATCATACTCGTTGTCTTTGATTTTTTCTTTTTGCTGACGAGTGTTGTAATGACTGTCTAATTCTTTATAGATACGTTTAACGATATCTATCTTACGGACTTCGGCCAACTCAGAATACCTTACGGTATTTTTACTGACTTTGGATAGAGGCACACCGACTGATAAAGATGGTTTGTTGGTTTTATACTCTTTATTTATTAAGGTGGAAAAATCATCTGTGAGTAGACCTGTGGTTTTACGCTTGCCTTGTGCAACTCCAATTAAGGCCTGATCAACAAAAACATTGGGCATCATTTCCCAGTGATAACTTGCATAATTTAGCAACCATGATAGAGAAGGGATCTTGTTTTTAGGTACTTGCAAAACCTTATTTAGATAGCTCTTTAGTAACCTTTCAATATCCGTGCTTGTCCTAAACTGGGAAGTTTGAGCTATGCTGAAGAAACCG
>NZ_DKGQ01000032.1 GCF_002453355.1 Psychrobacter sp. UBA6766
ATCCAATTGAAGACATGCCCTAGTTAAACGACGTTTGGTAAGCAAACCGATAATAATAACCACGGCTAATATACCGATAGCTTTAGAATAAGGAGCTAGGACGCCTGCGACAGCATCATAATTTTGACCCAAGTAATAACCAGCTAGCGCCAATATTGCGGTCCAAATGCTAGCACCTAGCGCTGTCAATAATAAAAAAGGCAGCAGTGCCATTTTATTCATGCCAGCAGGGATTGAAATCAGCGAACGTACGCCCGGCACCATACGCCCAAAAAACACCGCCATTTTGCCATGTTTATCAAACCACGCATTGGCGTCGGTGATGTCGGCAGGTTTTATGAACACGTATTTGCCGTATTTCTCAGTGAATTCGACCAAGCGCGGTGCATCGAATTTATGGCCCAAATAGTATAAGGGTAGCGCACCCAGCACCGCGCCAAGCGTCCCAGTTAAAATAACCAAGACAATGCTCATATCGCCTTTAGAAGCGGCGAAACCAGCAGCTGGCATAATAATCTCAGACGGAATGGGCGGGAAGACGTTTTCAGCAAACATGGCAAATATAATGCCAAAGTAACCAAACTTTGCCATGATACCAAGTACCCATTCACTCATTTGATCCATTCGAGTCCTAAATTATTTACAGGTAAATAGTTGTCGACTTGTAATAACTACCAGTTTTTAAAAATTATCGATTTGTAAAAACTATCGACTGGTAAAGGTAATTGTTTTTGCGCCGTTGACGATAGGTTGGTTAATGGTCACTTTACTGTCTAAAATATCGCCGCGAGCATTGATTTTATAGCATTCTGACGAGCTGCCATTCGGATCATTATTCAGCAGTAAATTGGCTGAAGTCTCTATACAGAACCACGCGGTATTATTGCTATCCCTGCTCAAAGACCAATCTTGGTGATAAGTACCTATTTTTTTACGCATACTTCTATCGGCATAGACGTCTTCGGTGATTAATTTGCTAGAGGAGCCCACCGTTGCCATTTTAGGAAGGGTAGTGGTTTGATTGGAAAGTGAATATTTGCCTGAGCTGTCGGTAAAACCGTGGAATACCAAAGGATTGAGGGTAAAGTAATTAATCGCAACCGATTGATCAGTCACTTGATTATTGACTTTATTGATGGTGTTTACTTCAGCGCCTTCTACTTGTTTATTGTTAAATACCATACTGCCTTTGGGCGTGACTTTAATATCCGCAGAGGCGGTTTGATTGCCGACGGTCGCCACTAAGCTCTGGCTACGAGCTTTGGTATAAATATTAAGCATAGCCGTTTCAATCGGATATTGGGTGACAATGCTGTTTGAATGGTTGTTTGAATTGCCCGGTGTGGTGCCACCATTCATACCGCTTGCGCAAGCGCTTAACCCTACAGATACAGCGACAATTAAGCCTAATTTTTTCATGATTTAATCCTTAGATTTATTTAACTTCAATTTATTTAGCGGGTTATAAACCTATCTACTATAATCGAATTTTTAAGTGATGACATCTGTTAGGTATCCTTGCGTATTCTATCCTTACATCATTATAACAACCGATGATTTTTTAGAAATTTATGGATTAGGTCAAAAAGATAAGAAGTTAAAAACATAAAATAGTTATTTTTGCTGCTCATGCTTTCGTAGTCTGTTATCATTTCGTCCTGCAAAAAATCGCCATTATTTTTAAAAGCGCCATTCGTCAGGATATTAAAATGATCGTCAAGCAAAAGCTAAGCCCTATTAAACTGCTTTTTACCTTGCGCGGCTCTATCCTGCCAAAGGTGTATTCGCAAATTTTGCTGATTAGCCTCATTAGTGCTTTTATCACTACTGTTCAGCACGGATTTCCGAGCTCGTTTTCTTCTTATAGCGTTGCGCCGTTTACCTTGCTTGGGATTGCGCTGTCGTTATTTTTAGGCTTTCGTAACAATGCCAGTTATCAGCGTTGGTGGGAAGCGCGAGGGTTGTGGGGCCAATTGGTCTATGACACGCGCAGCTTTACCCGCCAAGTGCTGTCTTATATAGACGAGGACAATGACAGTGATAAGGCGCGAGATACTCAGCGCCGAATGATTTATCTGAGCATCGCTTTTACCCATGCTTTGCGCCATCGACTTCGTGATAGCGAGCCTTGGCAAGATATTGAGCGTTTTGTGGCACCCATCCATCATGCCAGCATGAGGCGGACGCAAAATCTGCCTGACTTTCTACTGCATTTGCTTGGCACAGAGCTTGGCTATTGCCGGCAGCAGCGCTTAACGTCGGATCATATGCTGCAAAACATGGACGAGCGCCTAAACTCAATGACAGTGGTTTTGTCCGCTTGTGAGCGTATTCATAACACGCCGTTGCCATTTGCTTATACATTGTTGGTGCATCGCACGACCTACCTGTATTGCTTTATGCTGCCTTTTGGTTTGGTCTCTTCTTTAGGCTGGGTAACACCTTTGATTTGCGGGGTAATTGCCTACACCTTTTTTGGTTTAGATGCGCTCAGTGAAGAGCTAGAAGAACCTTTTGGCGTGGCTGCCAATCAATTGCCGTTGACGGCTTTATCACGTACTATTGAAATTAATTTACTGGAAGCCTTAGGTGAAACTGAGCTGCCACCTGACGTCACTGCTAAAAATGGCTATTTGCAATAAATGGTCAATCTTGTCTTTATCTAATAGGAAAAACACCTTTTATATGTCAACCTCAGCACCTGAAAAAATATCTGCAAAAATCTTGGCAAATAATCTATTATCTGAACCCATTAATGAGAATGATTTGAATAAAATAAACAATAAAATAAACAAAGAGGCCGCCGCCTTTATAAGCTTGCCACCCAATATCCAAAATGCCTTAAAGCAAAACAATAGAATCGTATTTATTGCTAATAACCCTACTACTAGCACCGATCAATTGGCGCATTTATTACGCCCTGATGATGTTTTGGTGTTGTTTAACCATTTCATTCACGCTGATTTTTTTGCCAATCATCCGTTAGCCAGCACCTTGCCGAAATTATTGTTTTTTCGCCAAATTGGGGATAGTGCACTGCATTTTGGCTTACCACCAAGAAGCAATAATGTAGCTGTGATGAAGCGAATGGCAAAAGCTGCGCCATTAGGCATCCTACTCAGTAATCAGCCTTATCAATTTCCGTCGCCAAGTGATGATCCAAGTCCTGATGATGATCCGATTACTGACGAGCGTATACTGATGATACCGCCAGCCGTGCAAGCACTATTGCAGGATGAAAAGTATCATAGCGTATTATCGGAGTGCCATCCGGTCGTTGAAGATTACCCTTACTTTAGCGATATTCACTCTTCAGCGCCTTCGTCGGGGTTTTTGATGTATCGCTTGCTGTTAGCGGCTCGAGAGCATGTGCAATTGATGCAAAAGGCCCCGCAGCCGCTGCAATTATTGATGATTGGTTTTAGTGACAACGATAAAATCTCGAATTTTTGGCACGGACATAATTGGGCGTTTGAGCGTCGCGAAATGAGTGCGCCGCCAGCGGAAGTAGAAATCATACGGCAGTATTAGGTAAGGAAAATTTTTTAATTTAAACGTCCATAATTTAAACGACTTTAGTTTAAATGTCTGCTATTTAAACGTAAGCCGCATCAGGATAATGAGCAAGCGCTAGCTCATCACTACTGGGATTGCGTAATAGGGCTATCGGAGTTGATTGTTCGTTCGCCCAATCAATCAACCCCATGTCAGAAAACTCCTCAAGCCAGCCTCCCATCGGCCAGCATTGCCATTTTTTATAAAAGTGATTGGCATTGATGATAATACTTTCTAAATGATTAAGAGGCGGCCGATAAACGGTATGTTGTTGATGATAAATGAGGTCGGCAGTGAGATAAAAATCTATGGCTAACTTACGCGCTGTAAAGGCAAAATCGGTATCTTCTGCCCCGTAACCTGTGTATTGTGTATCAAATCCATTTATGTGCTCAAACTGCTGCCGCTTAATCGCAAAGCATAAACTCCAAAATGTGCCGTAATCATCCGTCTGTTTAATAGCCGTGTGCGCCATATTGGTAGTAGTGCAATCCGTCTCATCGAAGTTATCGCGATAAGGGTTATAAACAGATAGGCGATTTAAATAAGCGCTGGTTAGCCCGCCACTTTGTAATTCTAAGCTTTCCTTAGCTGATAAAGGTCGTGTCAGATAGCGCGGTTGCCCCATAATTAAGGCGTTTGGATACTGTGCCAATTTTGCGCTTAATTGCTCAATAAAGGTCGGCGCTACGATGCAATCAACGTCCAAAAATATCAGCGTGTCATTTGTAGCATGCGCGGCGCCAATATTGCGATTATGACCAATATCAAAGTCCATTTTGCTTGATATAGCAGATGTTTGATTGACTGGCGTGTCTTCCGCATTAGTAGTCGTAGTAGGAAGCTTCACAATATTTAAAGAAAATTCAGCCAGACGCTCAGGCTCGGCGTCATCGTTAACAATAATAACTTCGTCGGGTTTGACGCTGCCATTCATTAGGCTACTCAGTAAATTATAAAGATGGTGGTTGCGCCCGTAACAAGTCGTGATAACGGTTACTGGTACGAGATCGGATACCGCATTAACATTGGTGATGGGTTTTGTGGTCATGTCTTATCGTTGCCTATTCTTTTATTACATTATTTTATATTTTATTGACGTTATTGCTCCGGCTATTTGTCGTGAGGTCACGCTCTAGCATGCAGGATTTAATTCAAGCCGCGGCAATAACCACTTTTCAAACCAAGCTTTAGTCGTCGGGTATTGGGTCGTGCTCTGCATAAACGCTTGAGAGGCAGACGTATCGTCTTGATTGAGCGCTGCGCTATCTGTACTATCAGACTTTGATACCAGATTGGTCGGCGCAGGTGAGTTAGCCGATAATCCATTTGGATCCATCTTAGCATCCCCACTTAACAAGGTTTTAAATTGCTGCCAACTTAATGCGCGTCCCTCATGGATTAGTGCTTGCGCCATGACTTCTTGCTCTTGATGAGGACGGTCATCAGGTAGAACCACCAACGGCGTGGCATAGTTATAGGCTTGGGCAACAGCGTTTAAGCCGCACGCCATCAGCAGATAGTCACTATGCTCGATAAATGGCGTTACGTCGCTCACTTGAATTGCAATATCGACATAAGACCGCTTATCATCATCGATAGGACCGAGCGATATGATAAAGGCATTGGGCAAAAGGCTGCGCAGCTCAAGCAGCTTTGCATCAATGGCTTTATGACCGCCGTAGCCTTTAATCACTGTAACGATACAAGGCGCATTTTTGTTTTTATTTTCTGTTATCAAAGAAAGCGCTTTTTCGTCAGCCGTAAGCGCCTTTATTTCTCTTATAAAATCAGGGTAAGTTTGCTGTTTTCGTTGCTCAGTGTTAATAAAGTCAAGGTATAGCGTTTTTTTGCTTACCCACTCAGGCGTCAACGCAGATTCTAATGGGCGAGGATAGGGCGCTAATAAAGCAAGCGCGCCAGCAAAAGCATTCAGATGCGGAGCATCATCACGAACACCAGGAAGCCTAACATAAAGATACGGAATACTCGCCGCTCGGCATAGCATGGCAACTTCAACGCTCACATCGATGATCATTAAATCAACGCCCCGCTGATAAATCGTATCGAGTATTTGGTGGCTACGCTTTTGAATATCGCTATTACCAACGGGCGAATAATGCAGGCTGGCTGGTTGCCAGTATTCTCCTGCTCGCCCCACAAGCACATCATCTGCACGCTCATCTTCTGCATATAGCCGTACAATTTGTTTTTCATCTATAGAGGTAAAAGTATAGGTATCTGGAGTTAAGCTGGTGAATACCGTTAATTGTTTTCTTACTTCAGTGGGTAAGAGGGTAGCAAGTTTATCGATTTGACGGCAATGCCCTGAGCCGTGATGATGGGCGTAATAACCCAGTCGCATTATCCTTGCTCCACAAGATTTAATGAATGAATGAACGGCTTTAGCTTATTATCCTTACCATTACGCTTAAATAAATTTAATGCCAACCGCGCATCTGCTACCGTATCAGACTCTATTTGCTGCTGAATTTTCTTCTGCTCGTTTTCTGCTACAGCCTCTTTATACAGGGCTAGATAGCCTTCTACCATTGATGCGACAGAACAAAACTGTAAGGCACGTTCTCGGCAGGCCTGACGTGATATGTTTTTAATTTTAGCAAAACCTTTTATAAAGGCTTCTTTGTCTTCCTTAGCAACGATAATACCGGTGCTTGGCGTGACAATTTCAGCGCTAGCACCCACATCAAAACCAATGACTGGCGTGCCGCACGCCAAGCTCTCCGCCAGTGTCAATCCATAAGGTTCATCCCACGTACTAGTAAATAGCATGGCGGTTGCTTGGCAGAGATAGCGATTCACCTCATCCTTGGTCACGTGACCGACATAATCAAACAGCTTTTGTGCGCCATTTTCATCGTCTTTAGCCAGTAATGGTGCTACTTGTTGATCAAAATACGCCTCATTACTTTTAGGACCAGCGATGATAAGCTTTTTTCCCGCTTCCATACAATATTGCATGGCCAAATACGTGCCTTTTTCAGGACAAATACGCCCATACCAAAAATAAACCTCGCCATGCTCACGGGTAAAATTATCCCCAGTTTCAGTATTTGCGGTAAAAGATTTTACATCGATGCCGTTGTAAACCACTTGCGACGGCACAAACTCAGAAAACAGTTGTTGTTGGTGATTGCTAATGGCGGTAAATTGGGTGGTTGTGCCGTGGCGCAAGGTCAACAGTGCCAGACGCAGTTGGGGAAAAATAGGCGTATGAAAGGTAGTAAAAAATCGTGCGCCAAAGGTTTGACCTGTCATCATTGGAGCATGGTGCAAGCTGTGGTTGTGCACGATATCAATCTCACCGCGTGCATCTCGCTCAATAATATCGCGCAGTACATCTTGATAGACCAAATACTGATACATCTCCTTGCGACTCATTTCTAACGACTCATGCTCATTGGGATAGGCGATCGCCTCAAATTCCTCTGGCGTCAGCATTGGAACCAAATGAGCTTGCGTCTGACTGTCTTTATGCGCATAAAGCAATACCTCATGTCCTTGGGCAACAAGCTCATCACATATAAGCTGAGTAATCATCTCAAGCCCGCCAGCAAAGGGCTGAGCAATAGGGTATAAGCAGTGGGCGATAATCGCAATGCGTAAGGGTTTATCGGATATTAGCGCAGAGTGAGTGTTATTAGTGTGAATAGAATCCACAAAATCAATAGGGTTAGCGAAAGACGAAAACCTAGGAAAAAGCTTGGTATTAGCAAAAGACATAGAAACCTCAAAGTTAAACTGACGAATATTTTAAATTGGCAAGAAAAAATTTTTTTATAAAAATAAATGGCTACAACGCTCTAAAGCGGTTTATCCGTAGTGGATTACCGCTTTTAAGCATTCATTGTTTTAAGCGCTTTTAAGTTAATAACCAGAAATGCGTTATTAAATAAAACAATTAAGAGTTAATAATTTTTTTATCTTCAAACACGGTATCGATTTTTGTCTCAAGCGGCGTGAGCGGCTTGGCTTGCTTGCGCGAGATCGCAACCGCAGGTTTAGACTTAATGCTAATACTGGTAGGCTTTTGCTCTGTTACCGTAAAGTTATCAAATGCCACTTTTGCCGCGTCGATTTTTAGCGCACAAACCGTCAAAGCACAGACAAATAATAGCGGAGAATAGAGAGGAGAAAACGGCGCTACGATAAAAGCAGTAACGATATTGAGCATTAAAAGTAGCTTAGGTAAAGCCACTATATTTGCTAGTCGTAATGAGCTGTGGGTATGAATATATTCTTGCTTTGGCGTACAGACAAAAGGTTTTTCGCTACCCCATAAAACAGGCAACCAAGATAATGCCCCAAGCTCCCAAAAGTTCAGGTGCATCAACCATGCTCTTATGCGCATCTTCATACTTGGCTGATGGCCTTTATTGACCTGTTTATTCAACGGCGCTTGATCCTGTGAGTATGCCCACAGCCGTCTTATGACAAAAACAGCATAGCTGGCATATACTAGGTATAAAGGCGTGAGTA
This sequence comes from Psychrobacter sp. UBA6766, assembly GCF_002453355.1. Classification (GTDB taxonomy): domain Bacteria; phylum Pseudomonadota; class Gammaproteobacteria; order Pseudomonadales; family Moraxellaceae; genus Psychrobacter. The sequence goes on from NZ_DKGQ01000032.1 coordinate 8,056, forward strand.
AAGACGCATCAGGCGTAGCACCTGAGAATTGAGCACCCAAGAGCGCATAGCTAAGGATGAATAATGTCACCATCTGCAAAAAAATAAAGAAGCCAGTAAAGTTTATCCAAGCGCTCAGCTGTGACAGATGGGCACGCGTGTAAGCTAAGCGCTCAACGATACTTTTTACTTTTGGGCTATTTATAGGGCGTTGATTAGAAGCAAGAGCGGGGCTTGATTTTTGCTGTATACCCCCTTGCTGCGCACTCACAGGACTTTGGGTGTTATTTGGAAGCGTTATCGAGAAATAGCCATTTAGCACCTGCATATTGCCATAGATCCAGCGCCGACGTTGGGACATCAAATCATTTAAGCTGTTGGGCAATAAACCCGTTGCGATGACTTCTGGTATGAAGCGACTACGAAAACCTCTTTGGTGCATCAAGACACCCATTTGGGCATCTTCGGTAATCGAAGCACCTGACCAACCACCCAAACTCAAAAGATCCGAGCGGCGAATTACCGCATAAGTCCCTGTCGATAGCGCCCGCTCACGATTAAAAGGGCGGTATAAATGATGATTGAAATAGTGGTTGAGCTCGCTGTGCGTGTCCACTTGATCGGTATTGCGATAAAATTGCGGGAACTGCAAAAGAGTGTGATCAGGATAACGCTCGATAGCATTGGCAATCGATTTTCTTGCATGGGGCAGTGCTTGATAATCACTATCAACCACCACAATGTGACTACAGTCTGGGTTCATAAGCCCCAATGCCAAATTTAATGCCCCAGCCTTAAAACCTTCTACAGCATCAATATGATAAAAACGTACATTGAGCTTTGGGTCTAAGCTTGCGCAAAACGCTGCCAATGGCTGATACATTGACGTGTCCGTATTATTATTATCAATAATAAGTATCTCATCATTGGCATATTTTACCGCCAGCAAAGACTGGATGGTAGCAATCACCAACTCTGGCGGTTCAGACCGTGTCATTAATTGAAAGCTTAGCGACGCAGGAGCTAAAAGATTTTTCTTATTAATAGTCATGGCTTATCCTTAGGCACATACGACAGGCAAAATGTTTATAAAGAACGTATAAAAAATTGAGGCTATTAATAGTTATAATGTAGTAGTTGTTATTACCTCATCAATTACTCTATAGATAGTAATATAAAACTCCGTAACCTTTAGACTGTGAAGTGTTGGCAAATATTAAAGAGTGTAAATCTACGTAATTTATTTAGCTAATTTTATGAATGTCAGTATATATAACGGTGTTTAAACAGTGTTTATGTTACGAAGTAAATAAGTTTTTGAGGGAGAAAAAGAGTTTAGCCATAAGATGGGAGAGCTATGATAAGGGAGGGAGATTTGAATTTAGGATTGTATTGGAGCGGGGTTCAATCATAGGACGGATTGGCTTTAAAAGATACTCAGTTTTAAAATAACAAAAGCGTATTAGACAGGCATGGGTAAAAAGCCACATTGTCCAATACGCTCTTATATTTTTAATACCTATTGTCTTTCAGACAATGAGTAATCTAGAATAGCCGTTTTAATTTTTAATCAATAGTTATTGCTTTGGCGCCAATCATCAACTTCACGCTGGGCATCTTCCTTACTGCGTCCATAACGTTCTTGCACACGACCAACCAGCTTATCACGGTCGCCTTCGATGTGGGTGAGGTCGTCATCGGTTAAATCTGCCCATTTCTGTTTTACTGAGCCTTTAAGTTGGTTCCAATCACCTTTTAGAGTATGTTCATTCATAGTAGCATTCCTTTTGCGGTTATTAGGTTTAATTTATTAAACATTAAAACCCATCCATTTGGTTTCTTATACTTCTTATTGATGGGTTATCAGCTGGTAAAAATTCCTAACTGACAAAACCACTGTACGCATTGCCCCATCCGTTGTCTGTAGGCTGAATGTTTGGAGTGTTACTCAAACCTTAGTGACAGATGAATTATGTTATTGAAGTATGTCTCATGTCATAAGTGCGGTATTTTTTATAAAAGACGCCACGCTTTTGAAAATGTTTACGGTGAATTGGTTATCTCTAAATTCGCTAAAAACGCAGCAAAACCTTCTGTTGCCCGAGCCAGCAGGCGGCTACTGGTAATAACTCGAACGCGATTGCTCCAAGTAATCATATAGCCTTGGGTTTCAAATTTTTTAACCAAATCGACATCTTCGTGGCATGGTAGAGGCGCAAAGCCATCAACGGCGAGATAAGCGTCACTACTAAAACTTAAATTTGCCCCATGAATATGACGATGACCCATCATATCTTGATAATGGGTGACATAAGCTTGGCGCGTTTTGGGGGTTAAATGTGCCCAACTATCAACACTCACGACGCCGCAAATCATATCGGTAGGCTGATCTTTAATATGAGCGACCTGCTGTATCAGCCAATCGGGCGGGACGACTGAGTCCGCGTCGGTACAGGCGATCCAAGTCGCACCAGAGGCAATCGCATGACGAATGCCCAAATCTCGTACTTGTCCCACACATCGATAATCACAGCAGAGATAATGAATGCCAGTTCTTTCGTCCCCGGCACTTTGAACTTGGGCCCTTTTAACCAATGCAAGCGTATCATCGCTACAGCTATCAAGTACTACCAGCACAGTCGCCGTAATAGTGGAGGGCAGCTGCTCAACGGCGGCCTGCACGGCTGCTAAGCATTTAGTAATAGTCACCGCTTCATTATGAGCCGGAATGACAATTCCAATTTTTATATCATCCATATACTTTTATATCTTCCATATTTCCACTTGCTTTACTGACGGTTATCTCTTTTTATACCAAATTTTCTTGCATGGCGACCGACTCTGAAGTGTGTTGCCAAACGTCTAATAAAAAATCGCTATCGATAATTTTGCTTTGATGCGTAAAAGTTGAATGTCTAGTATTTATATGCTGTTCCTGTTCAGGATTTGCGTCATTATTTACCTTGTTAAACGCTTGATGCAGGCGCTGATGTACCGTTTCACCCGTCATTGCAAAGCCATCAATCGCATAGCGCCAATGGCAGCAGAGCAACGTGCCACCTACCGCAAGGTTTTGCTTAATCCAAGCGATAACGGTATCGATATCGTTTGTTGATAAATAATATAAAATCTCGCTAATAATGACTAAATCAAAGGATGATTTATTAGTTGTTAATACGTCAGGAATAACCCCTTGAATGACCTTTACATGCGTGGACTCTGCCAAGCGTCGTTTGGCAAGTTGCACCGCTTGATGATTGCCATCAATACTTAGCATCGCCTGACAACGGCGGGCAAGTAGCTCACTAAACACGCCATTACCGCAGCCTAATTCAATGGCATTAGCATACTTAGCTTGTGGCAACACCGCTAGACACATATCGCGTTTGCGTTTTTCATACCAGCGGGTTTGATACTGCCACGGGTCGCTATTGTCATTATATAAAGCATCAAAATAGCTTTCTGAGTAGGTATTAGCGGAATGAGTATCAGATGACTTATCAGTAGAGCTGTCGTGCGCCGTTTGGTTTTTAGACAGATGCAAATCCGCTTTAGAAGTACGCAAGTCGGTTTTTGCAATACGCAACTTACTGGCGTTATTCATCGTTGGCATAGTGTTAAGGTTGTAGCTCATATAAATAAACTTCCCAAGGTTGGCTGATTCTAGCGATGGTTTGAGCCGACAAAATAGGCGGGTTACCCGTACTCTCATCAACGGTTATTTGGCTTTTAAAGCAGGCAATGGCTTGAGTTTTTCGCTGCAATTGCTCAGGCGTTAAATCCACTCTGACGGCGCAGTGCCAAGGAATGCGACTGTCGGCAGGCTTTGCCCAATGCCACGCCCAAATTAAAACTTGATAACAGGCCAAATGATGCTGCTTGGCAAAGGCGGCGACCACTTGCCCTGTTGCCTCATGATCAGGATGCCCATCACGCATAAAGGGCGTTACTAAAATGTCGTTTGGCTGGATAATAGCGGCTAATTTTTTATGAAATTGATATTTTTGATTAAAGACGTCGCCATCGGTTAGCTCGAGAGCAATACACGTCACCTGATGCGACAGGCCCAGAACTTTTAACGCTGCTAGGCTTTCTTGGGGCCGAATGGTATCAAGCATTTGCGCAGGATAAAGCTGCGAGTTTGGGTGACTTTTTGTGCCGTTAGTCACGTGAACGAGGATGATAGGATTACCATTAGCGGCTAGCTGTTGCAGCAGTCCGCCGCAGCCCAATATCTCATCGTCAGGATGCGGCGCAAACACGCAAACACGCTGCTGCGGTGGAAAGTTTTTTGCCATGTCCAATCGAGGTATGTTGTGCAAGCCTTGCCAGTTTTGCCAAGCGTCGCGACTGGTGCCATCCCCTTCAATCACGCGGTCACCGACAATCGGATGATTGGGCTTGGATAAGTGAGCAGGCATGACGGTATGAGCTGTTAAAGGCTGAGTGCCTCTTTCTGCCTCAGTGCCGGAGACGGTAAGGTCTAGTGCTACATTCGTTTTGGGTATTACAGTTGCCATATATTGTCCTGCTTGCCGGTCAAATCGGTGGTTGAGGCGCTGGCTAAAACGCTAGATAGCTCGCCGATTTTTTGTAAATCAAAGGCGCCATGACTTTGACGAATAAATACAGCCAAATCCGCTGACAATCTGGCAAAATGGGCATTGTTACAAAATGGTGCTGCCCCTAACGCTTGTCCGGCGATCTCCATTACTTGGCGCGCTACCTGCTCGACGTTGGCACGTAGTTGGCGAATGACAAGTTCATGGCTTTGCTGCGGCTCAGTGTCTATTAAATCAGCAATGTGATAAAAGTATTGCTGAGTGACGGCCAGTGCTGTGCTGATTTGTCCCAAATACATGGCTTTATAATCGTTAGGTTTGTGCTTATAGGAGGTTATCAAATAACTGGCTATACAAGCCGCCGCGCCATACCAGCAAGCAGCAACACCTGCCGCCCCATGCCAAAATCCCGCTCGTTCTAGATAGGCATTTGGCGTACCGACGTTACTTGCAGCGACTTGATAAAACTGTACGGTAGCGGTATCAGTGGCTTGCATGCCCACTGCTTGCCAAGGCGTATTGTCAATATCGATGCCAGCCTGATGCATATCCACCATCAGCAGTTGCGCCTGCCCATGCTCATCACGATAAGTCATGAGCCCGTAATCCACCATGTTGGCTCCAGAACACCAGGCTTTGGTACCGCTGACTTTACCCTCCTCATAGCGTATAGGATCAGGATGTCCCTCTGCTGCCCAAATCGCCCACAATCCCTGAGGCGCCTTATCATAGCCCACTTCATGCAAAATACTTAATGCATCGAGATGCGACTCAAACCATTTTGCAATCGTTAAATCTATGCTGGCAACATACGCCAAAACTTGCCAGCGAATCAATGTATTTGAGTTGGTTTCCCGTTTGTTTTTTTTATCCGTGGGAGCGCTTTTAGCACTGATAACCTCGTCAGTACCGCTAGCAGGGTGAGGGATTTTATCGCTATAGCCGACTAAGATATTTAATATATCACGGTGCAATACATCGGTTATCACCAGCCCACTCACCGTTTGATTATTCGCGCGGATGAGCGCTTCTACAGCAGTTTTTATATTTGACAATAAAGGGTTTGGTGCATTGAGTGCTAGCATAAAGTCTCCTAATTATTATTATGAATCAGACATTTGAACGGCATCTAAAGTTCCATTATCTGTTGGCTGTTTTTTACTATCATATAGGTCATCTAAATATAAATCGTCTAAAAAACGTTGCTGCCATGCGTGTAAATCATCTTGGTACAGTCCCTGCAATAGTGCCTGATGGCGAGACTGCCGCTCTTCTAGAGGCATCGTTAATGCTGTCTTTAACCCCTCTATCATACTGTCAGGCTGATGCGGATCAACAATAACCGCTGCTTGCATTTGCTCGGCGGCGCCTGCGTAGCGCGATAGCATAAGCACCCCAGGATTATCAGGGTTTTGCGCGGCGATATACTCTTTGGCCACCAGATTCATGCCGTCTTTTAATGAATTGACCCAGCCAATATCACTTTGCCAAAATGCCGTCATGAGTGGCTCATGATTTAAGACGCTTTCGCTATATTTGATAGCCTGCCAAGTACTTTTATCAGATGAAAATTGCTGATTGATATCACAAACCGCTTGTTTAACTTCTTCATAAAGTCGTTGATATGTCGGTAAGTCTAAGCGGCTCGGACAAGCAATCTGTAATAATTGTAGCTGATTTTGATAGCTTGGATATTGTGCTAAAAAATCGCGATAGGCTGAAAAACGTCTTAATAAGCCTTTAGAATAATCAATTCTATCCACCGCAATAATCTGTTGTGTAGTAGTCTTGATGTTTTTTTTATGCGTAATATGTTTTGTAAAATCCAAAGGTAGAGACGAGGCTAAATGGCGGACTTGCTGCTGGATTCTTGCCACATTAATGCCAATAGGATAGGTGTTAATCAGTAGCGAATGCTGGGGTTTTAAGTCTAGATTGAGCATCAGCTCCTTACCAGACCGCAGATGAGATTGGACGACAGGCTGATTGATGTCTAAAACATTGGTGGATAAAGACTCTAAATACCTGTCTTCTACTAAGTGTTCTGCCATCAAGCTGTCTTTTAAGTAATGTTGCAAAACGGCAAGACAGTTGATATTGCCTTGCTGGGTTTGGGTGCCGAGCACATCATAATGCGCCAGATGGTGAATCAGCTCAGCGCTTTGCTCAAGTTGTTGCCAAAATGCAAGCGCGACAAAGGGAATATGTAAGAAAAAGCCAATGCGATTGTTTATCCCAAGCTTCCTACAATGATAGGCCACGCTTAAAAAGTGGTAATCATGTGCCCAAATCACATCGCCAGGTTGAATGATTTTTTTTAATTGGCGAGCAAACAGACGGTTAACGGCTTGATAGCCTGCATAATCGTCTGGTGTTTGGCTAATAAGAGATGTTTGCTCATGCAGCAGCGGCCACAGTACATTATTGGCAAAGCCGCAGTAAAAGTGCTGATATTGCTCAGCGCTGAAAGCTGTAGTCATGTAGGTGATTTGGGTATTGGTTCCTTGTACGTCAGCAATCGCCACCGCACTTTGTTTCACGCTGCTAAATTCATTGGCAGCGCTCACATTCTCATCACTCATTACTTCGCCATTCCAGCCCATCCAGACAACTGAGTTTCCCATTAAGACGTCTTGCAATGCGACGGCAAGTCCGCCTGCCATAGGATTGTTGTCGGGCATTTTCACTCGGTTAGATAAAACAATTAATCGGCTCATATCAGTGGTCTCGCTGTATTTTTTAATAGTAGTAAGTCGTTATTTGTTTTTAGAATCAGTATCTGATAAACCAAATAAATCAGACGATGAAGTGGGGCGTTGTTGACAAAACTTTAAAAAGCTCTCCAGTAAAACCGTAACCTCAAAAATGTCATTGACATAATAATGCGCACACGTCGGTTCATTGGGGTCATAACCTACTTTGATACCTATGCCCTTTATTGGTCTGTGCGGATTTTCTTTTGGCGCGCTATGTCCTATTAAGTGATGTTTTTCATTTAATCCATCGTCGCCTTGAACCGCCATAAACCCTGCTTCATCAGTAATGTCGTCCCCAATAAAAATAGGACAAAGAGTATTGCTGCTCTGCATTCTTTTTAACAAGGTTAAAATCGCGCTGCCTTTATCGGCACCTTTAGGTGCGATTTCCCAGACGTATTTGCCTTTCTTTAATATCCAGTTGGTATGGTTTTTTAAGGTTGCTGCTACAATGTCATAAGCCGCATCGGCTAATGCAGGATTTTGTCGATAATGTAGGGCGACGGAGTAGGGTTTATCTTCTATGATAAAGTCGTCATAGGACGTGCAAGATTCAATAATCGCTTGTCTGATGGCAGCAAGCTCATGAGTATCAACAGACGAAACACTTGAACCATCGTTGTCCTGAGTGTTGTCATCGTCAAACGCTATTTCTAGTCCATGAGTGGCGGCGATGGATAATGTTAGAGGGGACAGCATTTGCTTTGCTTCAGTCAGACTTCGCCCTGACACGGCAACGACTTTGATGCCGTGATTTTGTATGTTTCGTAAAAGTGTTAATGTAGCAGGCGGGATGAAGCTATCTTTTGGATTTAGGGTAAAATCAGCAAGCGTGCCGTCGATATCCAGAAACAGGCAGTAGCGCTGCTGATGAGATAGATAATCAACAAAGTGGTTTGGCGTTATGTATATAGGAACGCTATTTGCCTTGCAGCTTCTTCCTGAAGTCACTTGTCTTCCCTTTATTAAAATTCTATATTTTGGACCAAAGCAGGTTTAATCTAATTTGATAGAAAACCCTTGCTCATTAATCAAAGTTAATTAATCAAATCCAATCTATTAAAGTTAAGCGAACAAAACTAATTAACGAAGCTAAGCAATAGAAACTAAGCAATAGAAACTAAGCAATCAAGCTTCATAATAAGTTTGGCATAAAGTCTGTCATACTGCGATGGACAAAATGTCGTATTTAGTATAAGTTTTTTTAGTATCTGTCTTTTAATTTACAAAAATCATTAAGGAAAGGTTATGCACATCACCGCAAATTTTGATGCAGGAAATATTGACGTTATCAATGCAGAAGATAAAACAAACATCCAATTGGCGATTCGTCCGGACGTTGGCGAAGAATTTTTTCAGTGGTTTAACTTTCGTCTATCAGGTGAAGTGGGCGAGCAGTATGTGTTAAATATTATAAATGCAGGGGAGGCGTCCTACCTTGCAGGTTGGGAGGATTACCAAGCGGTAGCTTCTTATGATCGCGAGTATTGGTTCCGTCTGCCGACCTCTTATAAAGATGGCAAGTTGACCATCACGGCAGAATTGGCGTGTGAAAGTATTCAGATTGCGTATTTTGCCCCGTACAGTTATGAGCGTCACCAAGACTTATTAGCGGCCGTCCAAGTGCACCCGATAGTGTGTTTGGAGCATTTAGGCGAAACCCTTGATAAGCGCGACTTAACTTTGGTAAAAGTGGGTAATGGAGATACTAAGAAGCGCAGTATTTGGATTACGGCGCGTCAGCATCCGGGTGAAACGATGGCCGAATGGTTGGTTGAGGGATTATTAAACAGTTTGTTAGACGAAGATAATGCCACTGCTAAGCTGTTATTAGAAAAAGCCAATTTTTATATTGTGCCAAATATGAACCCTGATGGCAGTGTGCGCGGCCATCTTCGTACCAATGCCGTAGGGACAAATCTAAACCGAGAATGGGCAAATCCAAGCTTAGAAAAAAGCCCTGAGGTGTTTCATGTCATCAAAAAGATGGAAGAAACTGGCGTTGACTTATTTTATGATGTGCACGGCGATGAAGCGCTACCTTATGTTTTCCTTGCTGGCTCGCAGGGGACACCAAGCTATAACGACCGCCTTGCACGTTTACGTGATAAATTTTCAGACGTTTTAAAATTGGCCAGTGCCGATTTTCAATCTGAATTTGGCTATGACATTGATGCGCCGGGCACCGCAAACATGACGATCGCCACGCACTGGGTAGCTGAACGTTTTGATTGTCTTGCCAACACCTTAGAGATGCCGTTTAAAGACAATAATAATTTACCTTTTGAGGATACAGGCTGGTCACCAGAGCGTTCTATTAAATTAGGTGAAGCTTCGTTAGTTGCTATGCTTGCGGTCGTTGATGAGTTACGTTAATTGCTGATTTGGCGTTAGGGTGTGTCTTAGCTTGATTATTTCACGTTAATTTATCTCATTTTTAGCTTTATTTTTAAAGTGAAGACACGCCTTTAACCATTTATTTATAGCCTGAACACAGGCATAAACACACTTCTGGCGTCGCTGCTTTTATCTTAAATTTTACTTATGGCAAGCGTTATCAGCAAGGGTGTTTAAAATCCCGCACGACACCGCCGCTGCACTGTTGACACATTTTTGTCGCAGTGTCGTTAGATGCTGTTCTAATTGTGCTAGCTCCTCCATGCGTATTTCTACCGCGCGAATATGCTCATCCAATAAGTTGTCTACATCGCCGCAGTCTCTGTCAGGCTCATCCCAATATTGCAGCAAGGTTCGTACTTCGTTCAAAGTCATATCGAGCGTACGACAATGTAAGATAAATTGCAGACGCTCGATGTGCTCCTCACGATATAAGCGGTAATTCCCTTGGCTACGGGAAGGCTTGGGTAATAAGCCTTCTTTTTCATAATAGCGAATGGTTTCCACAGTGGCACCTGTACGTTTGGCAAGCTCACCGATTTTAATTGGCACTTTTACTGTCATAAATAACGCTCTCCACTCTTCATATCGTCAGTGTCAGTTAAAGATAAAATCGTTACATTAATCGTTATGTGCGACTGATATAAATTCTCCTTGCTTGCTGTTATCACAGAGGCTACGAAAAATTTATATCAGTCGCCCTGTGTCGCTCTGTGTTTCTCTTTAAAGTGAATCTACTATAAATCATGACTTCTAAAATTTTAAACCATAAAGTGACAATAAGGTTTAAGGTTGGAAAAATCAAACCTTAGTTTTGCTCGTCATTAGCCTTGACTCTAAAGCCACTACAGGGTTCATAATACCTTAAATATAAGGAAAAATTATTATGCAATATCGTATTGAAGGAATGGATTGCGCCAGTTGCGTTGGCAAAATTGAAACTGCGCTTGCCCGTATGTCCGGCGTTACTGACGTGCAGGTGAATTTTGCGACAGAAAAGTTAGAATTGACACTAGCGCCCGATGCCACCACTCAGCGCAGTGATGTCGAAAAAACCATCAAGCGCTTGGGGTTTGGCATCACTGATTATGCCGACAAAAAAACGGCTGCGGATACCAGTAGCGATGATAACCATCAAGACGCCCTATTAGCTGAAAAGCGTTGGTGGCAAACGTTAAAAGGCAAGCAGGTCGTTGGCCTCGGTATTTTGATGAGTGTTGCCTACGCCATATCATTACTTTCTCCTGCTTACGGGGTATGGGTATTTGCGGTAGCGGTGCTGGCTGGTGTTTATTCATTTGCCCGTAAAGCTGCGGTACTGGCGATGTCAGGGTCGCCTTTTTCAATTGAAATGTTGATGTCAGTCGCGGCACTTGGCGCGCTTATCATCGGTGAGGCTGAAGAGGCCGCTGCCGTTGTCTTCTTGTTTTCAGTCGGTGAGCTTTTAGAGAGCGTGGCGGCGGATCGGGCGCGTGCTGGCATCAGAGCCTTGGCCTCACTGGTACCAAAGACGGCGGTGTTGCTTGATGCACAAGGCGGCCAGCGTAACGTTCCTGCGGCATCGCTGCAGGTGAATGATATGGTACTCGTACGCCCGGGCGACAAGGTATCTGCCGATGGCGTTATTACGCAGGGTACATCCAGCCTTGATGATTCGCCCATTACTGGCGAGTCTATCCCTGTGGTTAAAGCGCTAGGCGAAAAAGTGTTTGCCGGTTCGATTAACTTAGATGGCGCATTACAGGTGCGCGTGCAAAAAACAGCATCTGACAATACCATTGCACGCATTATTGAGCTGGTAGAGGAAGCTCAAGCATCCAAAGCCCCTACGGCGCGTTTTATTGAGAAATTTAGTCGCTACTATACGCCAACCGTGATGGCGCTCGCCTTATTGGTTATTATTATTCCGCCGTTAGTCATGGGCGGCGCGTGGGCGACGTGGCTGTATCGCGGTTTGGCATTGCTGCTGATTGCCTGTCCCTGTGCACTTGTGCTATCGACACCGGCTGCCGTCGCGTCAGGTTTGGCTGTCGGCGCGCGTCGTGGATTGCTTATCAAGGGCGGAAGCGCTTTAGAAATTATTGGCCGTGTGAATACGGTTGCTTTTGACAAGACGGGCACCCTAACCGAAGGCAAGCCACGCGTTACCGATGTTGTTGCCTTTGCCAATACGCGTTCAGATTTTCAAGGTGAGAATGGAATATTAGCGTTATTTGCCAGTGTTGAGTCGGGTTCGAATCACCCGCTTGCAAACGCCATTGTAGAGCACGCAAAAGCCGCTGGTCTTGTCGTACCTAAAGCTTCTAGTGCTCGTGCTACTGCTGGTAAGGCAGTTCATGCAACAGTGGCAGAGCGGGTTTTAGCGATTGCTTCGCCGGTTTACGCGGCTACAGAGGCTTTATTATCAGCCAAACAACAAGCACAAATCGAAGCGCTACAAAATGAAGGCAAAACCGTTTCGGTGCTGTTCGACGAGAAAAGTCGTGAGGCTCTTGGTTTAGTCGCATTACGAGATGAGTTGCGAGAAGATGCGCAACAAGGCGTGGCTCAGCTTAAAGAGATGGGCGTGCGCTCGGTGATGCTCACAGGCGATAATCGCTTGACGGCTAACGCGCTCGCAAGTCATTTAGACATAGAATGGAAGGCAGAGCTGTTGCCCGAAGACAAGCTACGTCTGCTTAGCGAGATGAAAGATAATACAGAAATAGCCATGGTGGGTGATGGGATTAATGATGCGCCAGCGCTTGCAACCGCCGATGTTGGCATTGCAATGGGCGGTGGTACTGATGTCGCTATTGAGACGGCAGACGTTGCCTTATTAAAAAGCCGCGTAACGGACGTCGCTCAGCTAATTGCTCTATCGCGTGCCACTTTATCCAATATTCATCAAAACGTGATTTTCGCGCTCGGTCTTAAAAGCATATTTCTTATCACGACCGTACTGGGTATAACAGGACTATGGATTGCTGTGTTGGCCGATACGGGCGCTACCGTCCTTGTCACACTAAATGCTTTGCGATTACTACGTTTTAAAGGCGCTCGTCCAATGGTCACGGCACCTAAAAACTAAGAGTCTATTTATTTATAAAAGCCTATCTACAAATTATTCTAAAAAAACTGATAACTATTATTCTTTAAATTGTTGCTTTTAACGACTTCTATATCGATTTATCTATATTTAAATGGTTATCGCAGCTTTTATAAACAGGTTAAAACAGCACATTGATGTTTCTTATAATCATTATTAGACCGCTGATGACCATGAGCATGAGCAGCATGACTCTAAACTGACTGATGGTCATGCCCGCCAAAAAGCGTTTGCCAATGATATTGCCGACGACAGCACCTAGCCCTAGTACAAGCCCATATATCCAAAGCTGCGCTGTAAATACACCAAAAAAAGTGTAGCTGCCAATTTGTATAATACCCACAAAAAAAGAATTGGCGGTTTTGGTGGCAATCAGACTTTCTTTTTCTAGCCCCGCATTCATATAAAAAGGGTTGAGGATAGGACCGAGACCACCGACCAAGGTGCTCATAAAAGCAATGACAAAACCCAAAGGTATAAAGCCTATTTTTGGCATAGCAAAGGTTTTATCGACTTTACCGAACCTATATTGGAAGATGGTAGATACCAAAAATACGCCAACCAATAACTGAATCCAGCCGGCATCCAAACGACTAAAGACCAATGCGGCAAGCCACGCCCCTACGATGGCACTTGGGACATAGTATCTGGTCAAAGACCAATCAATATCATGCCAAAATAAATAGAGCCGTGAAGCATTGCTAATAAGTGTCGCCAAATTAATCACCGGCGGCGTAACCGCTGTTCCTATCATTGAAGATGTGACAGGTATCAGCAGCATAGCACCGCCACCACCTGATACTGTAGAGATGATAAAAGCAATCATGCCAGCGACAAACAAGCCTGCTAAGTGCCAATTCGGGATAGTTTGCAATAGCTCTAAAACATCGGTCACTATAAAATCCTATTTCATGGATGACATCGGGTAATAACCCCAGTTGAACAAATTACCTTTAAATAATTAAAAGTATGATAATGACAAGATTGTAATCTTAACGTCATCTGTCAGTCAGATAGCATCACGTATCATTATAATGATATTAGGTGGGTTCAAGCGTACAGCTTATTGTTCTATGGTCTTTTAGAAGTAATTTTTTAAACATTGCTTTCCCACGCCCTAGTTTAGGCTATAAATTTGAGATTTAATATTAAACAATAAATGACGAGAGGGTATGTATGAAACCTTATAACCATAACTTAACTTTTAAGCAGCATAAATTGTTTGGTGCGCTTATCCTACTGGCAGCGACATCGTCGTTATTTGCTTGTAGCGAAACCAATACCACCGCTGCAACTACAACGCCCGTGGAAAGGGTAACAGACAGCCAGAATTCACAATTCCAAACGCCTCAAGTCAATGCTACCAGTATTACCGATACGAGCAGCCTGAACAGTGAAGCGCTGAAAAACGTCTCTGCTACGGTGTATAAAGATGCCAATTGTGGCTGCTGTAAAGAATGGATTCACCATGCCGAGCATCACGGTATGAGCGCGGCGGGGCAAGATGTCGCCGACTTAGCTGTTTTCAAAGAGCGCTATGGCGTCCCTAGTAATATGCGCTCTTGTCACACGGCGGTCACGACCGATGGTTATGTATTCGAAGGTCATGTGCCTGCCAAGTATATAGCCCAGTTTCTAGCCAATCCTCCAAGCGAGGCTATTGGCCTTGCCGTTCCGGGTATGCCAGTGGGTAGCCCTGGTATGGAGTACCAAAATAAATTCTCATCCTATCAAGTGATGCAAATCAACAAAGACGGTAGCACGGCGGTTTATGCTGAGATTGATAGTCCCAAAGCCCAATTATAGGTGAAAAGATGACTTTCGCCCTTCATCACTATATCGTTAATAACAATAAGGAAATGAAATAGGAAGAAATCATAATGATTATCATAATGCACGCTATGACCAATGGCGCTATGCATGGCATGAGGCACGGCATGGGTTGAAAAGGCTCGCTCGTCTATGGATTGTTTATGCTACTGGTTTTTATAGTGCTGGTACTCACAATTATGGCACTGCTTAAGTACTTGCGTAATGATTGAATCTTATAAAAATAGAATGTTAAAAGAATAAATGTAAAGGGAGAAGAATAGTGGTCAAGGGTTGATAATAAGGCGGGAAAGGCTTTATTTACCATCTGTGCTTACTGTTTTCAAGGAATAATTTTATGGAACATACGGCTGATAAAAAACCTATTAAAGGCGGGCAGTACGACAAAATACCTGAAAATTATAACGGTACGGTGTATATCTGTCCGATGCATCCAGAAGTTAGAGATGTTAAAAAAAGCGATTGTCCAATCTGTGGTATGTTTCTTCAACCTGAAGATGAAATTGCGGGCATGAGCCACGGCGAACACAGCCATACTGAAAACGATCATGCGCATGCACACTGTCATGGCAAAAAAGATGCGGCTAACAGCAATATTGAAGTAAAATCTATCAAAGGTGGCAAATACGACACAGTACCATATGATTACGATGGGATGGTGTATACCTGCCCGATGCACCCTGAGGTTAGAGACGTTAGAAATAGCGGCTGTCCGATATGTGGTATGGCGCTTGAGCCAGAAACGGTAACCATCGGTGAGGAGGACACCGAAGAGCTCGATGATATGACTCGGCGCTTTTGGATATGTACCGTTCTTACCTTACCGTTATTTATTTATGCCATGAGCGATATGGTTGGAATAAATCTCAATCAAATTGGCTCATTTGATATCTCGGGGCAACTTAGCCAAATCATACAATTGATCTTAGCTACTCCTGTCGTCGTTTGGGGCGCAGCGCCATTTTTTGTACGCGGCTGGCAATCTATCAAAAGCCGCAATCTAAATATGTTTACCTTGATTGCGCTGGGCGTAGGCGCAGCTTTCGGTTTTAGTATCGTGGCGACTTTCTTTCCCGGTATCTTCCCCGACAGCTTTAGAGATAGCGCCGGACATGTTGGCGTCTACTACGAAGCGGCAGCGGTAATCACAACTTTAGTACTATTAGGACAAGTCTTAGAGCTTAAAGCCAGAAGTCAAACGTCAGGTGCGATTCGCGCCTTGCTTGAGCTAGCGCCGCCAACGGCAAGACGTGTCGATGAAAATGGCAATGAGGTTGAAGTTTCACTTGATGAGGTCGTCAGCGGCGATAAACTACGGGTTAGACCTGGTGAAAAGCTACCGGTAGATGGCACAATAATTGACGCTAGCAGTAGCGTCGATGAATCCATGGTAACGGGCGAACCAATTCCAGTTTCCAAAGAACAAGGCGACATCGTAACTGGCGGCACCGTCAATGGCACTGGCACGCTATTGGTTGAAGCGGTAAATGTCGGGGTGGATTCAACATTATCCAAAATCGTACAAATGGTCGCTAATGCCCAGCGTAGCCGCGCGCCCATTCAGCGTTTGGTTGACCAAGTAGCAGGCTGGTTTGTGCCCATTGTCATTGTCAGCTCTATCATTACCTTTATCGTGTGGGCGCTATTTGGCCCTGAGCCTGCCATGGCCTATGCTATGGTCAACGCGATTGCCGTATTAATTATTGCTTGTCCTTGTGCGCTCGGGCTGGCAACCCCGATGTCCATCATGGTCGGTACCGGCAAGGGCGCGCAAAATGGCGTCCTGATCAAAAACGCCGAAGCACTTGAGATGATGGAAAAAGTCGATACCATCGTCGTCGATAAAACCGGAACCCTGACTGCTGGTAAGCCTGAGCTCACGGCGATTGATGCGTTGGCAGGTCAAGATGGAGGTGAGTTCTTAGCACTAGTCGCCGCCGTAGAAAGCGCAAGCGAGCACCCTTTAGCAGAGGCTATTGTGAGAGCAGCACAAGATAAATCGCTGACTATTCCTAAAGCCCATGACTTTAATTCAACTACAGGTGAGGGTGTACAAGCGGTAGTAAACGGCAAACAAGTCGCTATCGGTAACTCAAAGCTGATGGAGGGATTAAACAGTTTTGATCGAGAACTATCCACTAAAGCTGACGTGCGCCGAAAAGACGGCGAAACGGTGATGTTTGTCGCTATCGATGGCAAAGCGGCGGGTCTGGTGTCAGTCTCTGATCCTATTAAGCCAAGTACTGCTGATGCCATAGGACTGCTACACGAGGCGGGACTAAAAGTCGTCATGCTAACGGGCGATAATGAAAAAACCGCGCAGGCCGTTGCCAATAAGTTAGGCATTGATAAAGTCCATGCTGATGTTTCGCCCGAGGACAAAAACCGCATCATCAAAGAAATACAAGATAGCGGTAAATTGGTAGCGATGGCAGGCGATGGTATCAATGACGCGCCCGCACTGGCGCAAGCCAATGTCGGTATTGCAATGGGAACTGGTACCGATGTGGCCATGGAGATCGCAGGGATAACTTTGTTAAAAGGGGACTTAATGGGTATTGCAAAAGCCCATAAGCTCAGTCACGCGACCATGCGCAATATCAGACAAAATTTGTTCTTTGCTTTTATTTATAATGCGATTGGCATACCGATTGCCGCGGGCGTTCTATATCCAGCGTTCGGACTATTACTTAGTCCTATGATTGCGGCGGCGATGATGAGTCTATCATCAGTATCGGTGATTGGGAACGCGCTGAGATTACGCCGGCTGGACTTATGATGTTTATGATATAAGCGTTATGGTAGATCGTTAAAGGAGAATGGCAAACCCTAGTTTTCTTACACTCTTATAAGAAAAGTTAAAATAATTTAAAACCGCTACAAGTCTTTATTTTTAAGGCTAATAGCGGTTTTTTTGCAGGGAGGTTAGACATGTTGAGTATTTGACTATAGTGCTGGCAAAAGCTGTTTTGAATAAAATTAACAAGTGCTAAAAAGACAACTAGCTATACCTGCTTGCCCAGCAAACTTTGAATATGCCACCACCCTTGTTAATACATGAATATCTATAAACCAAACGGGAAGGTATCGAGTGTGTCGTCATCCGTTTCTTTTGTCAACGCCTCAACCGCACGGGTTTCATCAAACCAAATATATTCATCAAACTGCGCCGGTAACGAGGCATAAAAATAATGACTTTGCAATTCGGTTTCAGGTCTATAAATGACGCCTATCGCTCGCTCTAGTCGCTCTGGGAGTAATTTTTTACGGATATCTTCATGCAGTGGGTAACGTAAGGGCAACAGAAAATTGTCAGTGGGTACTTCATGAAAAATACGCTCATAACTGTCAAGATGTGATGGCTGAACTTGCTTTATTTTCATTGGCCCGCCCCAATCAGAAGCAGCGGCAACCGTACCATGATCGGTGCCAAAACCAATATTATAGACCTTGTCACCATATTTTTGCCGTGCCAATTGGCCTATGTTTAACTCGCCGCGAGCGCTCATTTGGGTTGCCCGCGCATCACCAATATGGGAGTTATGCGCCCAAACGACCGCTTTTGATTCGGGACCTTTAAAATCAAGTACCGCCTGCAAGGTTTTAATCATATGCTGATCGCGCTGGTTCCATGAGCTGTCTTCCGCATAATACATGGTTCGATAATAACGTTCGGCATCGACTATCAACTTGGCATTTTGTTCAGCGTCAAAAAATTGTTCTTCATCAGCGACAGAAGGCTCTAAACGTTTCTTGAGTAAATCCTGTAGATTTTTGAGTACTTCAACTTCACAGTCCTTATGTTGCTGAGTGATTACAGCTTGGCCATACAAAGAAGGTTCATCTGCCCAAGGCATCAGACAGCCATAACGCTCGCGGGCAGTTTTTGCCGTCTTAGGATCTATTTCTTGTAAATAGTTCAAGACACTGTCAATTGAGCCATATAAGCTGTATAAATCCAGACCATAAAACCCTACTTTTTTTTCTGAACATTCCGTTTTAACATTATATGCATGAAGCCAATGAGTAAACTTGAGCATAGATTTATTTGCCCACATCCAAGTAGGGAATCTGGAAAAAGGTTTGTTCTGTAGCAAAGCGTCTTGTTCTCTTCCATGAATATAATGATTGATATGCGCGGCATCCGGCCAATCAGCTTCAGCAGTGACAATAGTAAAGCCTTTCTTCTCTATGAGCTCCTTTGTTATACGAGCACGCATGTCATAAAATTCAGCCGTACCATGTGATGCTTCTCCAAGTAATACGACGCGGCTGTCTCCGATACGATCTATCAGATTATCTAAATTGACATCATCAATACTGGCAAAATGTTCACTTGATTGACCAATTAATTCAGGCAAGGTCCTAGCCCTTGAGGTATTCTCGCTCGAGGCCTTATTGTCCTCCTCTTGCCAACCTGCGGCGCCAATCAGCGGCACAAAACGAACGCGTCCCAAATCTTCTGTTTTATATTCATCTTGGCTGATACGCCAAATACGAGTCAGTTTCTGTGATTCCAAGGATGTACCAATGGGAATGACCAGTCGCCCACCAATTGCTAATTGTTCTTTGAGTGATTGAGGTGCTTCAGGCCCGCCTGCGGCAACGATGATGGCATCAAAAGGTGCCTTGTCAGACCAGCCAAGCGTTCCATCGCCATGCCTGATCTGAACATTGGAATATCCCAGCTCTTTAAGTCTGGCTTGCGCTGTATCTGCCAAAACTTTATGACGCTCAATGGTATAGACATTGTCACAGATCTCCCCGAGCACGGCTGCGGCATATCCTGATCCTGTTCCGACTTCAAGAACGCGATCATCTGATTTTAGCTCAAGTGCAGCCGTCATCAAGGCAACAATGTAAGGCTGTGAGATGGTCTGATTTTCCTCAATGGGTAAGGGCGCATCTTTATAGGCAAATTCAACAAGGTCTGCTGGCGTAAACGCTTCACGCGGAACCGTACCCAACGCATTAAGTACCATTTGATCGTAAATGCCACGAGCCGCAAGTTGGCGTTCTATCATTTGCTGTCTGAGTTGTTTAAAATCATTCATGACGTTTTCCTTAATTTTCATTTTGGAAGTTTTAATACCTTATTGTTTTCCATACGCTAGGGTATCGTCAGTCTTAAATAAAACAGATAAACACAAATGACTGAGAAAAATTACTTTGTCGGCTGTACGTTTTGCAAAAACGATGTCAGTCACTTCTAGCAAGCCTTACTCTTTTTAACGTTGACTGACTATATTGATTTTTATAAATTCACTATGATAACTGACGAAAAATCCATGGCTTAGCACAATAAGTAGGTGGCTGAACAAGGATATTATCTTAGGTTATTGTCAATAATGACTTAATTCAATGTGTTTTCATCTGAGATTTGTCATATTAAGTAATAGACATTTTTGTACATTAAGAAGCAGGTTGAATATCAATTTTAAATTTCCATGAAGTCGGGGTCGTGGCTGTTGCATTAGGGTAATTGATTTTGTCCAAGCGCACGCGTGCATAGTTATTACCCTCAGCGGATCTGATGAGCGCGCCTTGAGCAGTGGCAACAGGTTTGGTATAAGGGGCAGTATGGGATGAACTACCCACTACCTAAAG
>NZ_DKGQ01000010.1:0-42483 GCF_002453355.1 Psychrobacter sp. UBA6766
CATCGTCAGCTCTCTATTCTAGATTCGCCCCCAACGTTAATTCGTTGGGGGCTTTTCTTTGTGTGCGCGGTTCTCATAGACGAAGATCCTCACTCATCAGAACAAGGGTTTTGTCCTGAAGCTACTATCACGAGTGGTTATTCATCAGCTGACTTACTGAAAACTTCCTTCAAGCTAGTTGGTTGTTTGCGCTTAACTTCATTGTGCTCGTGACGCGCTTTAGAGGTAGATGGTAGGCTTAACTAGACCATGATTGGGTAGGGTTAAAATAGGGCTTATAATTAAACTGTAAGCTTATAAGTTTCTGAAACAGGTATTAAACCCATTCCAGAATAATTGATTGGTAATTAGCTGCTAGTCTACTTCTATAAGATCACAGATCTATTCAAGAGTTTTTATTTTTGCTGGAGTTCTGGTACGCCATTCTTCCAAACTGTCCAGTTATTAACAATATGATCAACAGTTTTTGATCCTACTAACACTATATTTTCTACTGTTTCTGCAAACCCACCAGCGGTTTCTCCTGGAGCTGGATCTAGATGTTGAAGAGTAGTCTCATTTGGATGGCCTTGGTCAAAGTTTACTGCACCACGTAAGCTCATTATGCGCTCAGTTCCTACAGTTCTATCTAGAACTTGCGCTATTGCAGCGGCTTCCATTTCAGTGATTACGTAATCATCAGCATTATACAGCTCAGTGATGTATTGAGCTTGTTTAGACAAACCGGGACCATGAAAAAACGTATCTCCTGTCATATGAGTCCCTACCGTTATGGCTGGACTACGTCTTGCTTCAGCATTTGGGTATCTCATTCGATAAACACTGGCTTCTTTTGAGTCTTTCAAAGAAACTGACTCGCTCAGATATAGGTTCCATTTAAGTAATTTAGGGTTGAGTTGATAACGACGAATATCTTCATAACCTTTGCGAGGCATAAAAGTAGGCGCGCCTTTTTCGCCTTCTTCTGCTTTCCAACGGTGACCTAAGTCATAATCCACCAGCCAAGATGCCCAGCTTACATCTCCTATAGTGCCTTTATTAGGAGGTGTGCCTGCGACGCCGCTTAGAATGAAATAACTCTTTGAAAAATCAAATTTAGGAGAGAGTGTAATTGCTTGCATAGATGCTGAAGATCCTACTTTACCCATACCTAATACTGACCCACAGACGCCTTCAGAATTACAGTAGACTGGGCTATAAGCTCCTTCTACTTTTATAGGCTTACTGTCGGCAAAATACCGCGCATACCAATGCTGAAACTCACCTGCTTTATCTCCACTGTTTTCGCCAATTTCAAACATTGCTGCAATAAATACTTTCACTGGGATTATATCTTGATGAGTTTTAGCTTGTGCACTGCTGCAAAACATGATTATCATAGTAAAAAATGATAGATAAAAAGAATGTCTTTTTATAAACATATTGGATGCCTATTTGAAATATGTGATTCTGAGTTTGATTAATTTACATGCCAACACTCTTCTAGCTAAAGCTAGGAGAGTGTTGGTGCACAGGGTACCATAATCTGTAGATAGGCTGCAGAAGCTAGCTAACTTAAAGCGTCGATCAATAGGTTTTAATATAAATAGCGTTTCTCTTTTTCAGCTATTAATATATTAATCTGAAGCTTATTAAAAATAGAAGTTTAACAATCATAACTAACAAAGAGAAAACTATGACAACTTCAAAAGTAACCTACCAAGGCAATCTACGCACTACCGCCATTCACTTTCAGTCAAACAATGAAATAATTACTGATGCTCCTATCGATAATCAAGGTAAAGGCGAAGCGTTTTCACCGACTGATTTATTGGCGACCAGCTTAGCCAGTTGCATGTTGACCATTATCGGTATTAAAGCGCGTGATATGGAGATCGACATTGCAGGTACTACCGCTGAGGTGACCAAAATAATGGCAGCTGAGCCAAGACGTGTCAGTGAAATACATGTCGAGATCACTTTTAATCAAGAGTTAGACGATAAAACGCAAAAGATATTCTACAACACTGCGTTAACTTGTCCGGTTGCGAAAAGCATCCATCCTGATATCATTCAAAAGGTAACTATTGACTCTAAGAGCTATTAATTCTAAAAGCTCTTGATTCATAGAACTAATGATCTTTATAGGGGTGAGTAAAATGGCCATCAAAACCTTACTTATTGTCGCTCATGCACCGTCGCCTAATACCAAGAAATTGGCTCACGCGGCGTATCATGGTGCCAATCATCCTGATATAGATATCAATGTCATATTAAAGTTACCACAGGATACTCAGCCTGAAGATGTATTGGCAGCGGATGCGCTAATACTAGGGACGACTGAGAATTTGGCTTATATGGCAGGGCTGACGAAAGATTTTTTTGATCGCTGTTATTATCCAGTGTTAGAAGAGAAGCAAGGCATGCCATTTGCGTTATATATCCGAGCAGGTCATGATGGAACGGGTACCAAACTTGCTATAAAGACTATCATTACCGGCCTGCGCTGGAATCAAATCCAAGATACGTTGATTTTACAAGGGGATTGGCAAGAGGTATTTACTGAGCAAGTAGAAGAGCTAGCAATGACACTTGCAGCTGGGGTAGATGCAGGTATTTATTAGATTGTAGTTGCTTATCGCCATTATTAATATCAGCGCTTTATTTATTCAGAATGATAAGGGTGGTAATTGTGTTTAACGATGATGCAAATAATACTCAGTCTATTGCTCCAGAGGGCGTGCCGTTTTCCCAAGCTTGCGAAAATAATAAGCAACCTATTTTAGAGATTTTGCAAAAAGAGCTGCAAGATGCAACGCATGTATTAGAAGTTGGGTCTGGAACGGGGCAGCATAGCGTCTATTTTGCGCCGCGATTGACGCATCTAACTTGGCAGACTAGTGATGTTTCAGCGCATCATCACATTATCAATGCTTGGCATGCCGCTTACCCTGCGCCAAATTTATATGCGCCATTAGCTTTTGATTTATCTTGTGATTCGATACCAATCAACAAAGCCAATCCCACTTCTTACGATGCAGTATTTACTGCTAATACCTTACATATTATTTCTTGGGCATTGGTTAAAACGCTTTTTGAATTGGTCGGAAATACTTTACCTCTAGAAGGTAAACTTATCGTTTACGGACCGTTTAATGATAATGGACTCTATAGTAGTGAAAGTAATCGTCAGTTTGATTTAAGTCTACGACAGCGTGATAGCAACAGTGGTATCCGTGATTTGCAAGACGTTATAAAAGTAGCTCAAAAGAATAAATTGCAATTATCACATCAATATTCAATGCCCGCCAATAATCTAATCTTAGTTTTTCAAAAGCAATCGTAACCTACCCCTGCTTTTAATCTAGTCCATTAATTACTCTATCAAAACGCTATTTTATTCTATTGCCCTTTGATTGAATCCTCTCTTCTGGTTTTAACGTCAAGTTTATTATTAATAATAAAATCAATTAAAATTGTTTCGTAGCCTTGCGCGCAGGCATCGTGATTAACCAAAAATCAACACGCTTAACGATATATGTGACATACCTACGGTAGATTTTGAGTAATATGATTGATGAGCTTATCGATGCTGTCATGCATCAATGTCTAACAGCATTCTCATCTATCAAGAAACAATTGCGCTGAACACAGAAAATTAAACGACATCTGAAGTCAAAGTTATCTCTAAGGATATAAAACTGTGTTGGTGCTTATTTGGTGGGCTATCTGTAGTCCATTTTACTCATTAGCTAGGATATTTTATGAAGAAGAATATTGATCATACCGACCCCGCTAAAAATATGAATACCGAACGTGGTAATGGCGGTGAAACGCATCAGCGTGCCGATGGTGATACAAGAGCGATGACCACCCAGCAAGGCGTTGTCATTTCTGACAATCAAAATTCGCTTAGAGCCAATACTCGTGGTCCAACGTTGTTAGAAGATTTTGTCTTACGCGAAAAAATTACTCATTTTGACCATGAGCGTATTCCTGAGCGTGTGGTGCATGCGCGCGGTAGTGCTGCCCACGGTTATTTTGAGCTGACCGAGTCATTAGAAGAGTATACGACGGCGAAAATTCTTACGGAAACGGGTAAGCAGACGCCTTTATTTACCCGTTTTTCTACCGTAGCCGGTAATAAGGGCTCAAAAGATACGCCACGAGACGTTCGTGGTTTTGCCGTAAAGATGTATACTGAAGAGGGTAATTGGGACTTAGTCAGTAACAATATGCCGATTTTCTTTATTCAAGATGCGATTAAATTCCCTGATTTGGTTCATGCAGTTAAGCCTGAGCCTGATCGTGGCTTTCCACAAGCGGCCTCTGCTCACGATACCTTTTGGGATTTTGTTTCCCTTAGCCCTGAAACCATGCACAATGTCATTTGGTTAATGAGTGATCGCGCGCTGCCGCGTAGCTTTAGTATGATGGAAGGCTTTAGTATTCACAGTTATCGTTTTATCAATAAAAACGGCAAAAGCACCTTTGTGCGTTTTCATTGGAAGCCGGTTAATGGCGTACAATCATTAATTTGGGATGAAGCTGTTAAAGTTTCGGGCGCCGATCCTGATTATAACCGCCGTGATTTGTTTGAGTCGATCGAACAAGGTTATTTCCCTGAATGGCATCTTGGTGTTCAGTTATTTACTGAAGAAGAGGCAGCGACATTCCCATTTGACCATTTGGATGCGACCAAACTGATTCCTGAAGAACTGGTTCCAGTAAAAATCGTTGGTAAAATGGTGCTAAACCGTTATCCAGATAACTTTTTTGCAGAAACCGAACAAGTGGCGTTTTGTCCATCGCACGTGCCACCAGGCATCGATTTTAGTAACGATCCATTGCTGCAAGGTCGACTGTTTAGTTACCTTGATACTCAGCTTTTCAGACTAGGGTCACCAAACTTTGCCCAAATTCCGATTAATGCGCCAAAATGTCCATTTGCCAATAATCAGCAAGACGGCTATATGCAAATGCACGTTCCGAAAACCAGAACGCTTTATGATCCTCAAAGCTTAGACCCTGAGCGTCCGCGTGAAAACCCGAAAAAAGGTTTTGAGTCATTTCATGAGCAGTTAGATGACGGTGTTAAAGGTCGCGTACGCGCTGAAAGCTTCGCGGACCATTATAGCCAGCCGCGTATGTTCTATCGAAGCCAGACGCCAACTGAGCAAGCCCATATCGCCTCTGCCTATGCGTTTGAGCTCGGTAAAGTAGATACGCCGCATGTACGAACACGAATGCTTGGTCATTTAATGAACATTGACGAAGACTTGGCAAATCGTGTAGCAACGGCATTGGGAATGAAGCTACCAGAAGCCATAGAACCAGCAGCGCCAGTACAAGATTTGCCAACCTCTAAGCCACTACAAACGATTGGTCGAACGCCAAAGAGTTTAAAGGCACGAATGATTGGTATTTTAGTCGCAGAAGGCTCGAAGCATAGTGAAATTCAGAAGTTTGAAGAGGCAGCAATGGCGCAAGGTGCTCGCGTTAAGATTGTGGCACCAAATAAAGAGGTAACTTTAGATGATGGGATTATCATACAAGCCGATGAGCGTGTCGCTGGTGGTCCGTCAGTCATGTTTGATGCCGTAGTGAGTATCATCATGCCAGATCAAGCGAAAAAGCTGGCAAAAGATAGTTCTACTCTAGATTGGTTCAATGATGCTTATGTTCACTGTAAAGCAATTGCTTATTGCGGCGCGACCGATGAGTTTATCTTGAGTAAACTACCGATTGAAAAAGATACGTTTGTGACGCCACTCGCTGAGCTTGAAAGCTTTATCGAAAATGCCAAATCACGCTTGTGGGAGCGTGAGCCAAAGGTGCGTGACTTGGCTTAATTGATAATAATATAGCTTGCTAATAATAAAAAACTCAGCCTATGTGCTGGGTTTTTTGTCTAATGACTTTGTAGATTAACGATAAATGACTTTTCAACACTTTAACTTTAGTCACAAGCGTTCACTCAAAGACGTTTATTTTTAACTGATGAACGTTATACTAAAGGACAGTTTTTTATTATTACATCAAAAAAGTGACTAAAATGCATCACTGATTAGCGATTAGTAAAGCAGGAAAGAGGTCAAGGAAGATAAATGAGTTTATGTCAAATCGTACGTTTGGACGGTTATATTCAAAGCAGCTATCTTGCTGTTTATCCAGATAAATTGCTGTTATTGGATGGCGGCTGTCGTCCTGATGTGGCAATGATACTGGATTATATTAAAAACACGCTCAAGCGTCCAGTTAGTGATTTAAAAGTGGTGATTGTCACTCATATGCATCCAGATCATGCAGGTGGCGCGCATAAGCTTAGAAAAGCCACTGGCTGCCTGATTGTCTCGGCTGTCAAAGAAACTCAGTGGTATAGTGGTTTTGGAGGGCAAGTCATGCATTTGGTCGATTTGGGTCTTGCTCACTATGTGGCAAAGAGGCAAGGGCGTTCTTTTAAAAAACTCTGGTATCCTGCGCACTTAGAGCCTGATTTGACAGTAAGCGATGGTGATACTGTTCCGCAATTTGATGACTGGCAGGTACTTGAGACGCCAGGGCATACGGATCGCGATTTATCCTTGTTTCATGTTTCAAGCCGTCAAGTTTATACCGCCGATTTAATTATTAAGCTGCGCCATAAATTTGTCGCACCGTTTCCCATTTATAATCCTAAAGTTTATATGCAGTCACTACAAAAGGTAAAAGACTTACAACCATCTAATGTCATGATGGCGCATGGCTGTGAGTTGGGTATCGATGCAGCAACTTTTGATCAGCTCATTGCGCAAGCGCCTAAGCATCGGCGCACTATTAAAGATACCATTAAGCATAAATTGCTTTGGCGCCAAGATGATGGCTTTAGTATCCGGAAACGTAAACGCTAAAGTTCATTGAAACTCTACAAATGAAAGACATAAAAAAAAGCCCAATCATTAGATGACTGGGCTTTTCTAAATATGGTGGGCCGACCGCGACTCGAACGCGGGACCAATTGATTAAAAGTCAACTGCTCTACCAACTGAGCTATCGGCCCTGAAGAGCGTATAAAAAAAGCATTGCTTTTTTAGCTCTGCAAGATAAATTTCCTTAAAGGAAAATTTATAACAACTAGACATCAAAAACAATGTCTTTAAACTTATTATGCCACTACCGGATAGGGTAGCATACATCATAAGTATAATACTAAATATGGTGGGCCGACCGCGACTCGAACGCGGGACCAATTGATTAAAAGTCAACTGCTCTACCAACTGAGCTATCGGCCCTGAAGAGCGTATAAAAAAAGTACTGCTTTTTTAGCTCTGCAAGAGAATTTACATTTTCGTAAATTCTGTGGAAACTATAAATTGCATGACAATTTTAGCTTCGCAAGATAAATTTCCTTAAAGGGAAACTTATTAAAACCAGACATCTAAAAAATGTCTATAAGCTTAATTTCTTTATCTATAGATGAATCTATATCAAAAGAGGCAACAAGCTTGTTTCATCGTTTAGATTATTTGTATCGCTAAACGTGAGAGCACATTATATATATAATTTTGACAATTACAACCCCGAATCCTAAAAAAAGTGCAAATCCTTGCTAATAACTGATAATTTTTTTAATTTAAGTGCTATTTGTCTTTTGGACTAAATAAAATACTAACAATATCGCCCTTTAAAAGGGTAATTTTAGATATCAAGGCTAAATTTTCTTAGTCTCTAGATAGGGCTTCTACTGGATCTAATCTGGCAGCGTTACGAGCAGGTAAGAATCCGAAAACAACCCCAATCAGCGTCGAGCAAATAAAGGCGGCAATAATAGATGTTGGTGAATAAATGACTTGGAAGCTGTCACCGCCGACACGATTGATAATTTCACCAATAGCGAATGCCAGCCCAATCCCTAATAGTCCGCCTAAAATACAGACCAAAACGGCTTCAATTAAAAACTGCTGCATGATATCGCTTTGACGCGCACCGACCGCCATCCGTACGCCAATCTCATTGGTGCGCTCGGTCACCGAGACCAGCATAATATTCATAACGCCAATACCGCCGACAATTAGCGAGATAATAGCGATAGAGGATATGAGCAAGGTCATCGTTGCGGTGGTAGCTTCAATGGTTTGACGAATCGAGTCGGAGTTACGGATGCGAAAATCATCGGTGCCATGCCGGCTTGTCATGAGCTCTGAGATAGCAGATTCAGCGGCAGCAGAGGAGATATTATTGTCAATGAGTGCGATAAAGCTTTCAATGTAGGCGCTGCCTATCAGTCGCGACATCATGGTGGTGTAGGGCATATATAAAGTAGGCGAGTCGACGCTGCGACCAAAGCCGCCATCATTTGGCTCTAAGACGCCAATGACGCGCCCAGGAACGCTCCCTACGAGTAATACTTCGCCAATCGGATTGGCATTATCAGGAAAGAACGTTTTACTGGCATTATCATCGATAATAATATCTTGAGTACGGCGCAGAATACTTTGTTCATTGAACCCTTGACCTAGGGCTAACTTTTCACCGCTGACATCGAGATAATCTTTACCAACGCCGCTGATACTGGCGGCTTCTTGGATATTACGATAGCGGACGTTCATATTGCTATTGAGCTGCGGGCTGACACTAACCACATATGGCTGATCAGCAACCGCTTGGGCATCTTGCGGCGTCAGATTATCATCGTTGTATTGCCGTCTAGGGTCACCGTAGGGATAGCCATCAGTGACGGTGATGGTATTGGTACCTAGGGAGCTAATATTAGATAATATCTGCTCTTGTGAGCCTTTACCAAGACCGACCACTGATACTACTGACGCAATACCAATAATAATCCCTAACATCGTCAATAAAGTGCGCATTTTATGAGCGCGCATAGCCAGCAATGACATTTTAAACGCTTCAAATAGGCGGTCGATAAAGCTGCTAAACGCGCTTTTACGGTGCTTATCTATGTCAGCTGCTGGCTGTGGTTCTGCATGCTGATAATCGTCATTTTTGTAGTCGGCAATGATATAGCCGTCTTTGATTTCGATGACACGCTCAGCTTGAGCGGCAAGGCTAGGATCGTGGGTAACCATAATGATGGTATGACCTTGGGCGTTTAAGTCTTTGAGGATTTGGACGACATCTTCACCCGATTTACTATCGAGCGCACCCGTCGGTTCATCGGCTAAGATAATATCGCCACCGTTCATCAGCGCCCTTGCGATAGAAACGCGCTGCTGCTGACCGCCAGATAGCTGGCTTGGACGATTATTGACCTTGTCACCGAGTCCCAAATCTGACAATAGCTTTTCAGCACGCTCGCTGCGAACTTGTCCATCCATTCCTGCATAAACGGCCGGTACGGAAACGTTGTCGCGAGCGTTGATATCACCCAATAAATGATAGCGCTGAAAAATAAAACCAAAGTGCTCACGGCGTAACTTTGCCAACTCATCCGCATCTAGGCGGCTGACCGATTGACCAAATATTTTATAGTCGCCCGCCGTCGCTTGATCTAAGCAGCCCAAGATGTTCATCAAGGTCGATTTGCCTGAGCCTGATTGCCCAATAATGGCTACCATTTCGCCTTGATTGATGGTCAAGTTGATATCATGCAAGACACGAATCATCTGCTCGCCAGCTTTAAACTCTCTAATCAGTCCTTTGACTTCCATCAAAGGCATCTTAGTCGCATTAGAAGTCGGATATTGGTTATTCATTTGCTATCCTGCTTATTTTAAATCTCAAGTCATTATCAAAGCTAAAGCCAAAGCTGATGTGTTGCTCGCATCGATTTTATTTAACTATTTTTTACCAAATTTTAAATACTAGAACGGTCGACCGCCTCTGCCACCTCTACCACCCTTGCCTTT
This sequence comes from Psychrobacter sp. UBA6766, assembly GCF_002453355.1. Lineage (GTDB taxonomy): Bacteria > Pseudomonadota > Gammaproteobacteria > Pseudomonadales > Moraxellaceae > Psychrobacter. Next base: position 9,828 of record NZ_DKGQ01000010.1, read on the forward strand.
ATCAGCACCTTCCTCACCTAATATGACCTCATCACCTTTTTTCAGACCGCTTAGAATTTCCGCATTAACACGGTTATTGATACCGACTTTGACCGTTTGCTCAACCACTTCGCCATCAGCTTTAAGGACACGTACCATCGCCGTTGTTGCATGAGAATCGTTATTAGAAGCAGCCGTATCTTTTTTAGGGTTTCCGGACTTTCTAGATTTACCAGCAGGTTGTAGCGCCGCAGAAGGGATAAGTAGTGCGTCTTTTGCTTGATTGATGACGATATAAACTTGCGCGGTCATATCAATACGAAAGCGGCGTTCGGTATTGGGAACTTCGATATAACCGATGTAATAAATCGCCGCATCAGTCGAGCTGGTGTCGCTGATTTTCTCAGGAGCGGGTTCAATGGCTTTAAGGGTCGCATCGTATTTTTGGTCAGGATTACCGATAATATTAAAATAGACAGGCAAGCCTGCTTTGACATTAATGACGTCGGCTTCAGAGATTTGCGCATTGATACGAACAGTCGATAGATCGGCCAAGGTCACAATGGTTGGCGCGGTTTGATTGGCGTTGACCGTGGTGCCTTGCTCAGTGGTCACCGATACCACTGTTCCTGACATCGGCGCACGGATGGTGGTATAGCTTAAATCTTCCTGTGCAGTGCTGACGTTGGTTTGAGATTTACGTAACGCCGCTTGTTGACTATTGATATTAGCTTCAGTTGTCGCAATCGCCGCTTTTGCGGTATCGATAGCAGCACGAGCATTAGCAACGGCGGCCTGTGCCGTGGCAACTTTGGTCGCTTGCGTATCATAATCTTGCTGCGATATCGCGTCGATAGCCAGTAAGCCTTGCAAGCGTGAAAAGTCTGCTTGCGCTTGCTTTAATTCAGCTTGACGGCTGACAAGATCCGCTTGCGCACTTTTTAGACTTGCCTGACGGCTTAATGACTCGGCACGGGCACTTTGTAGCGCCGCTTCACTTTGCTCAAGGCTCGCTTGCTCATTGCTTAAATTATTCTTTTGCGTTACCTGATCAATTTGCGCAATTAAATCGCCTTTTTTAACTTCATCACCGACGTCGACAAATAGCCGCGTCACTTCACCCGAGACCTGAGCACCAACATCGACGGTATTTAACGCTTTCACTTTACCCGAGGCCATAACGTTATTTTCGATATCGCCAATCTCAGCGGTCGCCGTTAGATAGTTGGGTGTGGTTTCTTTTGGTTTAAACGTTTTGTAGGCTAAAGCCCCTAAAGCTACGATGACAAGGGCAATGACGCCCCATTTTATAGCAGACTTTTTGCTCATTTTGCGCATGACAACAATCCAATCACAGTTAAATCAAGTGTAGCTATAGTAGAGGCTTGACGCCTAAAAGGGAATGGCAATTAGTTTGCGAAACGTTAAGAGGAAAAAGTTTAGCAGCAATAATCATGAAAGCACAGACAAAAAAATAACCCTATAAAAAGGGTTAAATAACAGAACGCAATATTTTATCGTTAATGAATTACGGTGTCTTGAACAACCTCTGCCCTGACAATTCCAATGCTGCTTGTAACAGTAACTCCCACGCTGGCTGGCGGACCAAGCCTTTAATCGCTTGGTCACATTTGTAAAGCAGAGCCGGCCAAGTAGCCGTTTGGGCTTTTGAGTGGCGGCGGCACGCTTGCTGGTATAAACCTTGCTTGCTACGCCAAATGCCAAGCACTTGTGGGTCTTGTCCATCCATTAACTGCATGATTTGCCGCATGTCTTTACTAATCGCCCATAAAACCAAGGTAGTTGGCTCATCGGTGGCTTTTAGCTGAAAAATGATTTTGGCAACTTGGGCGCTATTACCAGCAAGCATCGCATCGGATAAATCAAACACGCTAAACTGTGCGTCGCTGACCAATGCCGCTTGCAGGTCACCAATGTCTAATGCCACGTTTTTCACGGGCAGAGTAGAGGTACTTTCAAAATTCTCACTGCTACTATTCGCCATCAATTGTGGTGCAAATAAATACGATAATCGCCATAAGGCTTGATAGGCACTAAGCAAATGATGTTCAGTATGTGACATCAAAAGCTGCCAAGCTTCTTGCGACAGTGTTAAACCAAACTGCTGAGCTTGTATCTGCAATAACTGCTGACGCTGCTGCTCGTTGTATAAATTACAGTCGATAACGTGACCGTATTGCGCAAATGGCGCAAACCATTTGCTGGTCTGCGCACGCTTATCTTGTTTTGGTGTGAGCCACAATAAACTGTGATTATGTGCCCCTGTTTGCGCATCAACGGCAAAGCGTTCTAGCTCGGCGATAACGGCTTTGTCAGGTTTATGATTGCCGGTGACAATCACTGCACTGGCATCATCGAATAAAGACTGGCTACCAAGCTCTGACAGCACTTCTTGCCAGCTTTTTACTGACATCAGCTCGAGGCGTTTAATGGCATAGTTTTGCGCGCGCCAATGTGGACGCAGGGCATCGACGAGCCATTGACTGAGTAATGGCTCATCACCGTGCGCCAGCCACAAGCCAGCTACTGCAACGGAAGGTTGAAGTAGTCTTGGGAACGCTTGTATAAAGGTATCTTGCATAGATAAAAGGACACAAGGTTATGAATATAAGACTAAGACTGCCTTTAATAAGGATATGTTTAATAACTTCATTTTTAAACATGAAAAACATCAGTATTAGGGTTTTGGGGCGATAACAGCAGTAGATACTGAGCCTTTACTATTTTTAATAGCGGATTTGACACTATTAGGAGCAACTTTAGGCAGTGAAATCGCTACATATTGGTCAGTGATGCGGCGCGCTAAGCTGTCGTAAAGCCAATCACGAATTTGATCACCTTGCTGGTCATCGGTACTTACCGAAGCTTCGTTATACTGATAGCTACGCTCAACTTGAATAGGGTTGGTGAGTGTCACAGGATTGCCGTTTTCTACGGTTTTGTAGCTGACATCAGCCGATATCACCAAGCGAATTTCTGTCAATACACCCACCAACTCGTAACGCTTAAAACGGACATTATTAACTGTAATTGTCGAAATAGGATCAGCGTCCGCTTTTTGGTTATTACTAGCGACATCCGCTAAAGTCATATTATCAATCACCTCGACCCCTAGCGCTTTTAAGCGACTAACGAGAGGCAATTTTAATGGAAATGAAGTGCGATTGTCTTCGATAATCACGGCAGTTTTATTGACGTCAAACAACATTGGCACATCATAACCGCGTAGCTGAAAACCACAACCGCTGAGGCTCAAACCTGTGCCCAATACTGTAACCATTGGCAAAGCTGTCAATAGCGCGGTTGCGAGTTTTTGCGCGCCTGATTTATAAGCCAGGGTGCTTTGTCCGTTCGATTTTGCTTGCTGTGACTGCGACGCTCGGTGCTTATACAACATAATCGCTATCCTTATTTTGATAAGAAGGCCTACAACAACGTGTTTTTAAACGTTGCCTTTTAAGCGCAACGTCTAAAAACTCAGTGTTCAAGAGAACTAGCCTGCAACCACGATATTAACCAGTTTATTTGGTACGACGATTTCTTTTTTAATCTCGCCAGTAAGGAATTTTGCCACGCCTTCAAGCGCTTTTGCTTGCATTTTAACCTGCTCAGGATCGGTATTGGGCGCCACATCCATTTTACCGCGCATTTTACCGTTAACCTGCACCACCATAGTAATCGTATCTTGTACTAAAGCGCTTGCATCGACTTCTGGATATTTTAACGTCACGGTATCCATTCCTAATTGCTCAAGCAAGTGCTCACCGATGTGCGGCGCGTATACCGATAGCATAATCAATAAATCTATCAAGGCTTCATGCTGAACTTGTAGGTCTTGCTCACTACTTGCTTTAAAGTTACTCAGCTCGTTAGCAAGCTCCATCAGGCTAGAAACTGGCGTATTAAGTGCTAAGCGCTTGCCTAAATCACTATCGATCTTACCAATGGTTTCATGGATCTTACGGCGTAAGGCTTTTGCTTCTTTGCTTAAGTTATCCGTATTTAATGCTTCGCTATTCAAAGTAGCAAGGCTTAAATTGGCATCAGTTAATGCTTGAAGATGTTCGGTAGCAATGCGCCAAACCTTTTTTACAAAGTTATAAGGACCTTTTAACGCATCGTCTGACCATTCTAGTGTTTGGTCAGCAGGTGCAGTAAATAGCGTATAAAGGCGCACGGTATCCGCACCATATTTATCAATCGTAATTTGCGGATCAACACCGTTATTTTTTGACTTCGACATCTTTTCGATTTTACCAATCGTCACGGGCTGACCGTCTGATTTTAACGTGGCTTTAATCGGCTGACCACGCTCGTTGTAATCAATATCGATGTCTTCAGCAAAATAATAGGTAGTACTGCCATCTTTATTGCGGCGGTAGAAGGTACCAGCAAGAACCATCCCTTGGGTCATCAAATTGGCAAATGGCTCATCGCCTGATACCAAGTTTTCATCGCGCATGAGCTTATGGAAGAAGCGCGCATATAGTAAATGCATCACCGCGTGCTCGACACCGCCAATATATTGATCAACTGGTAGCCATTTGTTGGCAGCAGATTTATTGACCATGTTAGTCGTATCATGCGGGCTAGCAAAGCGCGCGTAGTACCAGCTCGACTCTACAAAGGTGTCAAAAGTATCGGTTTCGCGCTCAGCCGGATTGCCACATTTAGGACAAGTCGTATTAACAAATTCTGGGATGTTTTTTAGGGGATTACCGCGACCATTAGGGACAACGTCTGTTGGTAGAACGACTGGTAGGTCTTGCTCTTCAACCGGTACTGTACCGCAATGCTCACAATTAATCATTGGAATAGGGCAGCCCCAATAACGTTGGCGTGAGACACCCCAATCCCGCAGACGGTATTGGATTTTTTTCTTCGCAAGCGCTTGTGGTTCAAGTTTAGCAAGCATGGCTTCAAACGCTTGCTCAAAGTCCATACCGTCAAATTCGCCTGAATTGACTAAGGTATTGCGTTCGGTATAAGCATGGTTATCATTACCTTCTTCTACATCGTCAAAGTAGCCAGCAGGAATGTCAATCACTTGTTTAATCGGTAAGTTGTACTTAGTCGCAAACTCGTAATCGCGCTCATCATGAGCAGGAACCGCCATGACTGCACCAGAGCCATAGCTCATGAGCACATAATTGGCCACCCAAACTGGCACTTCTTCACCCGTTAAGGGGTGGGTCACGGTCAGGCCCGTGTCCATACCGATTTTTTCAGCTTTAGCCAAATCCGCTTCCGCAACCGAACCTTTTTTGCACAGCGCATTAAACTGGGCAATGACTTCATCTTTTTCAGCAGCATATTGTGCCAATGGATGCTCGGCCGCGACCGCGACATACGTCACACCCATTAAGGTATCAGGACGGGTAGTGAACACTTCTAAAGTGTTGGTTTCGCCTTCCAACTCATAAGGGAAGTGGACTTCCATACCAGCACTACGGCCAATCCAATTGCGCTGCATGGTAATCACTTCAGACGGCCAGTGACCTTCTAATTGATCCAAATCATCAAGCAATTCGTCAGCATAGTCGGTGATGTTAAAGTAATACATCGGAATATCACGCTTTTCGACCGCAGCGCCACTACGCCAGCCTTTCCCATCGATGACTTGCTCGTTGGCTAACACGGTATTGTCGACCGGATCCCAGTTGACAGTGGCAAGTTTTTTATAAACCAAGCCTTTTTTGTATAGCTGTAAAAATAACCACTGCTCCCACTGATAATACTCAGGGCTACAAGTGGCAAATTCGCGTGACCAATCAATCGATAAGCCAAGCAATTTAAGCTGCGCGCGCATGCTGTCAATATTGGCAAACGTCCATTTGGCAGGCGGCGTTTGATTGGCAATCGCCGCGTTTTCTGCTGGCAAGCCAAAACCGTCCCAACCCATTGGCTGCATGACTTCATAGCCTTTTAGGCGATAATAACGGCTCAATACGTCAGAGATGGTATAGTTACGCACGTGACCCATATGCAGCTTACCGCTTGGGTAAGGGAACATCGACAGCATATAGCGACTTGGCTTGTCGCTTGGCTCGTTGCTGACTTCAAAGCGCTTGTCAGTTGCCCATTTGGCTTGCTGCGCCGCTTCTATCAGTTGCGGCTGATACTGGGTGTTGTCGATAGAAGTATTATTGGAATGGGAAGTATTAGCAGTTTCTGCTGTCACGGCGTTGCTCATAGTTGGCTCGGAATTGGTTATTACAGATAAATTGGGTAAAATTTTACAATGCCATAGCATAGCGTAATTTGGCAAAAATTGCGACGATATGATAGAGCGTTTGTTCACTGTAAAGGCGATAAATTCGCAAGGTGAATACGCATATGGGTGTTTTCATCGTCATTAACCACATGCTCATGTCTGTTAGGTATAATAAACAAAATAATGATCATTGATTTGGAGTTTCTATGACCATCACCATTTACGGCATTAAATCATGTAGCACCATGAAAAAAGCGTTTACCAAGCTTGATGACCTCGGCGTCGGCTATGACTTTCATGATTATAAAAAGCAGGGCATAGATAAAGAAGCCGTAGAGCGCTGGGTAGACGAGCTGGGTATTGATAAAGTGCTAAACAAGCGCGGCACCACATGGCGCAAGCTGACTGACGAGCAAAAGCAAGCGGCTGATGATAACGTCAATAACGCCATTGATTTTCTTATAGAAAATACCAGTATGATTAAACGTCCAATAGTAGAAGGCAAGCTTGAGGATAAGAATCAGTCGATACTGTTATGCGGTTTTGATGAAGAAGCATTCGACGAGATTTTTTCGTAAAGAAAGCTTTTAGATAAAGAAGGCTTTTAGACAACGGCAAAAAGCCCAAGCTTAGAGTCTAAGCTCGGGCTTTATAATACCTACGATAAACCAGATCACACTGAAGCACCAAATAATGAGCACGTAAAGACGAATTTGCTCCGCGGTCCAATCAAGTGCAAACCATTCAATCATAAAGAACGACCTCCAGCCCTCTATCCAGTGCGCGCCGCCATAGCCAATAATCCACCAGCAATATAAGCTCTCTAAAACAAACAGTAGGCACCACAGCCACAGCGGCATGATTGACTCCTCCAGAAGCTAAAACATGGCCGCATCAATATCACGGCTAATCAAGGTACCGACGCCTTCGTTAGTAAAAATCTCTAACAGTGTCGCATGTGGCACACGACCGTCGACGATAACTGCGCTTTTTACGCCGCTACGAACTGCGTCGAGCGCACACTGAATCTTGGGAATCATACCACCTGAAATCGTACCGTCTTCAATCAAGCTATCCACTTTCTTAGGCGTCAATCCCGTGACCACTTCACCATCACGGCCCAACACGCCTTTGATATTGGTCAGAAGCATCAGCTTTTCTGCTTGTAAAAACTCAGCGACTTTACCCGCGACCAAGTCAGCATTGATGTTATAAGTGTTGCCCTCAGAATCAACCCCAAGCGGGGCAATGACAGGGATAAAATCAGAGGCAATCAGCATATTAATCACGTCTTTATTGACGCTGACCACATCGCCGACAAAGCCCAAATCGACTGGTACAGCAATACCATCTGCGCCGATTTTTTCCATCATTAACTTTTTGGCTAAGATTAAATTGGCATCTTTACCCGTCAGGCCAATGGCGCGGCCGCCGTGCTTATTGATTAAGCTAACGATAGATTTATTGACGCTACCGCCAAGTACCATCTCAACGATATCCATCGTGCTTTTGTCAGTCACGCGCATGCCGTCGATACGATCAGATTGACGACCGAGTTCTTTTAACAAATTATCCACTTGTGGACCGCCACCGTGAACGACCACAGGATGGAGACCAACGGTTTTTAATAAAACGATATCACGAGCAAATGAGCTTTCAAGCGCAGGGTCGGTCATGGCATTGCCGCCGTATTTGACGACGATGAGCTTATCAACAAAGCGTTGAATATAAGGCAGCGCTGTGGTTAATACTTCTGCGGTAATTTTGGCTTCATCCAAATTAAGCGTCATGACATGCTCCTAAAAGACAAGGTTAAACGGTTGATTGAGGGTTTCTGCTTCTTTCTAGCATTCTTTAATAAAATAAATGGTAAAAAGTCATTTCAATAACATTTATTCAGCAACAATAGCCAAAATTTGCGTGGCTAAATGCTCGTTAAATGGGTGGCATAAAGCGGCGAATCTCGTTTGAATATCGATAAGGTCGTCGATGCTATCACCAGCAAAGCGCACCGTTAGGTTTTGACTGGTATTTGATTGGCGCAATACGCCAAACCCGCGTGCAAAATCTAGGCGCACCCCATCAATACAGCTGAGCTTGGTACCTACTGGTAATAACGCTTGCGCCTGCTCTAAAGTCATAGATCGGCTTTTAATCGAACAAGTACAAAATGAGGGCGTACCAGCAATGATGGCGTGCGAGTCGGATTGGGCAATAAAAGTAGCCGATGTTGCATGAACCAATTGCTGTAGATACTGGCAGAATATAGCCAAATGCTGCACGATTGAACAGTCGTTAATAATGGCCTCTGGCAGCGGTAAATAATGATCGGCCGTACTGACGATAACGGGTAAGCCATCAATGATGTCGGCCAGTTTGGCTGTACGGTTTGGCTCAGCGCGTTGGGGTCCTACTAACCAATGTAGCAATCTTAATGCTGCATACATAGCGTCATCATAAAGAATAAAGCGGTTATCATTAAAAATAAAATGTCCGGATAATTCTCCTGCAAAGATAATTTCACCATCAGACTGCTGCATTTGTTGCCGCATTAGACTACTACCTGTTTTACTAATCACGGGCATTGCGCCAAGTTTAGTAATGAGCTTTGGTAAATGATGACAGCATTTAATATCAAAGAGCACTTGAGGGCTTAATAGTGAAGATTCTAACGACTGTGGACGCTCAGTGACGGCTATTTTCGCTAATAGATAAAGCAGATGATCAGGTGTAACAACCTTGCCATGATTATCGACCACCATTAGTCGATCGCCATCACCATCAAAGGCGATACCGATATCTGCCCGATGGATAAGAACATGTTGCTGCAATTGTTTAAGGCGTTTCGGCTCAGTTGGATCAGGGTTTCCTGACGGGAAGTCACCGTTTGGGGTGTCATTTAACATGATGACGTGCCGGCAAAAATGCCCAAATAAGGGTTGAGCAAAATTGCTGGTCGCGCCATGCATACAATCAATCACCACGACCAAATCAAGTTTAGAAGAGGGGGTTTGGTTACCTTTTACATTCTGGTTGTTTTTTTGACTAGCATCACGGCAAATTTGTCTAAAGACTTGCTTAATTCCATCGGTATAAGCGTTTGCTACTTGGTCAGCGGATAAGTATGGCTGATTACGATAATTAATCTTATTGAGGGTGTTTAAAGCATAGTTTTGAGCATTTCCGTGAGCTATCTGCTGATATAGCGCTTGAATATCTGTGCTACTAGGAGAGATATGATTGACTAACCACTTGACCCCTAAAATGTCTTTTGCGGAATGGCTCGCGGTGACGATAATGCCATGCCCCTGATATTGATCAGCCCAAAAAATCATCATGGGCGTGGTCACTAAACCCAATTGGATAACGTGTAAACCATGCTGGGATAAAATATCAGCGAGAGTCTGTGCAATGGTATTGCTACTATTGCGAACGTCATGACCAATCACGACGATGTTTTTTTCGTTATCAATGCTTTGCTGACCCTGATAAAGGTGGGTAAAAGCGTGCCCTAATACGCGAATAAAGTCATCAGTAAAATGCTGGCGCGAACCGCGAATATCATAAGCACGAAATAAGGATTGCTGCGCAACAAAAGACGGCATCGCTTACTCTCCTTATTGTCGTGATAAATGGGTAGTGATAAATGGAAAATAAATCGCTCGTTATTTTTATTGATGCGATTTATGGTAGATAGAAAATTGGTTACTTTTACTGACGACCAGAGTGACCAAAACCACCCGCGCCGCGAGCGCTGATATCACTAAACTCTGATACCACTTCAAACTCAGGGCGAGCAACCGGAACGACCACATATTGCGCCATACGCTCGGCAGGATTTAAGACAAAATCTTCGTTACTGCGATTCCAAATACTGACCATTAGCTCACCTTGATAATCGGCGTCAATCAAGCCAACCAAATTGCCCAAAACGATACCATGCTTATGACCGAGTCCTGAGCGCGGCAAAATCATGCCAGCAAAGTCAGGATCTTGAATATAAACCGCAAGACCAGTGCCAATTAAATGGGTGGCACCTGCTTTGATCGTTAAAGGCTCATCTATACAAGCTCGCAAGTCGATTCCTGCGCTGCCATCAGTCGCACGAGTCGGTAAAGAAAACGCTTTATCTTCAGTAATTTTTGGGTTTAAGACTTTAACTTGAACAGCTTGCATAACGCACTCACTTAACGGTTTGATGGTTTTATAAATGACAATTTTATCACTGATGGATGCCTAATTTAGCTAAAGAATTAATATGCTCGCCAAGCCCAAGAATGACATAAAGCCGACAATATCGGTCACGGTGGTTAGGATAACCGAGGCAGAGAGGGCAGGGTCGATATTCATACGCTTTAGCATTAGCGGAATACTAATGCCGGACACGTTAGCGGCGGTCATATTAATCGCAATGGCCAAACCGATGACTGCACTGATTTTAACATCATGAAACCATAATTGAGCAATTATCGCCATGATTATCGCCCATATGATACCGTTTATCGCCCCGACCCACAGCTCTTTATTGAGTAACCATAAGCGGTTGGAGCCGCCGATTTGACCCATTGCCATGCCGCGAATGACGACAGTAAGCGTTTGTGAGCCTGCAATACCGCCCATACTGGCGACCACAGGCATGAGAATCGCCAGCGCTACTACCTTTGCCAGTACGGCTTCGAACTGTCCGATTACCGCAGCGGCCAATAGTGCGGTACATAAATTTATGCCAAGCCAAATACTTCGGCTTTTGGCACTGGTCAAAATAGGCGCAAACAGCTCTTCATCTTGGCTAACACCGGCCAGGTTTTTCATCGTGCTATCGACATCATCTTGGATAATTTCCATAATGTCTTCGCCATTTAACTGACCAACCAATTCGCCATGGCTGTTAATCACGGGCGCAAAGCGAATATCTTCTGAACGGAAGATCGCCGCTGCATCTTGAATATCTAAGCGATCATTGATAGTAATGGCATTATGAATTAAATCAGCCACCAACGTTGTTTGATTATGTTTAATCAAGTCCGCCAAACTGAGAAGGCCAAGCAGTTGCTGGCTTTGATCGACGACCAGTAGCTCTTTACTTTCCTCATCGAGCAAATCGGCATTTTCTCGCAGCCAGTTTTGTACCTCAGCAAGCGATATATCTTCCCTGACTTGAATAAGCTCAGGATCCATATAACTACCAACTTCCCAGTCGTTATAAGTATCGAGCTTATTGACCTGAACTCGAATCTCTTCATCCAAGGTCGCCATCACCGAAGTTCGTACGCTTTCGGTGACGGTATCCAAAATCTCCGAGATGTCCTGCGCATCAAGGTCTTGAGTAAATAGCGAGATTTCTTTTGACGAGACGTTTTCTAACAGCGGCTGGCGGGTATCAAACTCGAGCTCTGCAAGGACTTCACCTTTGATGTCTTCTGGCACTTGCGCCCAAATCAATAACCGATTTTGGCTAGGAAAGGACTCGAGCAAGCTGGCAATCTCATATTCTGATTGCTTTTCTAAAAACTCAGTAATCGCCTCGAACGCTTTATCCGCAACCAACTCCTGCAAATACAGCAGCTTATATTCACCGCTAGACTCTACCGGATTGTAGTCGCCTTGTCGTGTCGTTAGTCGTTCAGGATTCGGCGTCGAGGTGGGCATAAAGATTCCAAGTTTTGAACAGGTATAAATAATAATGACCGAAATAGCGGCTTTGAGTTCAAGGTCTAGCGATATTTATTAGCCAGTTTTTTATTATGGTTGGCTTAAAATAAAATCGTTACGTTAATAGTCAGGTGTGACTGGTATAAATTTTCCTTGCTTGCTGCTGTCACAGAGGCTACAAAAAATTCATCCCAGTCGCACTACTTTGGTTTTAAAGTCAGTTTACTAAAAGTCAGTCTATTATATTGAGCTTAGCGGTTTCCTAATAAGGCGCGAATATTGGCTAAATATTCATCAGCGACTTTTTCAGGGTCTTTGCTGGCTTTTTTCTTTTTTGCTTTGGCAGGCCAGTCGATGTGATCTTCTGGCAATTCATCCAAAAACCGTGATTCTGAGGTCACACGCATTTGACCGCCTGCACGGCGCTGGGTGGCGAGCGTCAATGTTAGCTCACGACGGGCACGGGTAATTCCCACGTACATTAGGCGCCGTTCTTCTTCGACCGTTTCACTGAGAATAGAGTTGCGATGTGGCAGCATCTCTTCCTCAAGTCCCATGATGTAGACGTAATCAAATTCCAAACCTTTTGCCGCATGTAAGGTCATGAGGTTGACTTTATTAGTATTCTCTTCTTCTTGCTGTTGCTCTAGCATATCAAGCAGCACCAATTTGCGAATGATGGTATCAATCGTTCGGTCGTCATCTTCTTCAGCGCGATTAATCAGTGACTGAATACTGGTATAAAGCATATCAATATTATCGATACGGTTTTTTTCTTGTTGCGGCGTTTTGGCATCGCTACGAACAAAGTCAATGTAGCCAGTTTCATCAATCATTTGACGCACGATAGGAACAGGATCGGGGTGCTGATCGAGCTCACGAGTGTAGTGTTCGATAAAGTCGCCAAACTCTTTTAGCGTCCCATAGGCTTTTGATGGCAAAACGTGAGCAAGACCGGCATGGGTACAAGATGCCAATAGCGAGATGCTATGCTCTTGTGAAAAAAGGCCAAGCTTTTCAAGGGTTGCAGGTCCCATTCCGCGCTTCGGTGTATTGATAATTCTTAAAAACGCGCTGTCATCTTCAGGGTTTAAAATCAGACGCAGATAGCCCATGATGTCTTTAATTTCACTTCGGGCAAAGAATGACTGACCGCCGGATAATTTATAAGGGACTTGCAACTGGCGCAGTTGTGCCTCAAGCATGCGCGCTTGAAAATTACTACGATAAAGCACTGCATATTGTTCCCACTCATTTCCAAAGCGCAGTTTATGCGTGACGATCTCCTTTGCCACGCGCTCCGACTCATCGTCGTCATTACGGCAGTTAATAATGCGGATTTTTTCGCCTTGACCTTTATCTGACCAAAGTTTCTTTTCAAATAAATGCTCGTTATTGGTAATAACCGCGTTGGCAGAGGTTAAAATACGCGTGGTCGAGCGGTAATTTTGCTCAAGCATGACGATTTTTAATTTGGGGAAATCTTCTTTAAGCAGTGCCATGTTTTCAGGTTTTGCACCGCGCCACGCATAGATAGATTGGTCGTCATCGCCAACAACGGTAAAGCGCCCCTGCGGTCCGACCAGATATTTAATCATTTCGTACTGGGCGGTATTGGTATCTTGATACTCATCGACTAAAAGGTAACGGATACGGTTTTGCCATTTATCACGCAGCTCAGCATTTTCACGCAATATCTTAGTCGGCAACACAATCAAATCGTCAAAATCAACCGCATTGTAAGCGCGCAAATTACGCTCGTATAAAGCATAAAGCGTAGCAAAAATCATATCTTCTGGATCGTCTAAGGTTTCCATCGCCTTATCAGGTTCGATAAGATCATTTTTCCAATCAGAAATCATTTTTATCGCTTTGCCAACCAGCTCACGGCTTTCCGCGCCACTTAGATTGTCGCGCATCATCAGCTCCATCAGCAGGCGTTTACTATCATCGCTGTCCATGATCGAGAAGTTGCCTTTGAGTGGCGTATGAATCAGCTCATAACGCAAAAACTGAAGCCCGAATTGGTGGAAGGTTGACACCGTCAGACCGCGCGTTTTTTCACTTGGCAGCAACTTTCCAACCCGGGCTTTCATTTCACGCGCTGCTTTATTGGTAAAGGTGACCGCAGTGATGCGCTCAGCTGGCATGTTGCATTCTTCGATCAGATAGGCAATCTTACGCGTAATAACCGAGGTTTTACCTGAGCCTGCTCCCGCCAATACCAATAAAGGTCCTGAGACATAAAGCATGGCTTCTTGTTGTTTGGGATTAAGTTGACTCATAAAATGACCTGTAAGACGAAAGCAAAAAAGAAAATAAAACGGATAGCAGCATCGTTAAATACACATTGCGTCAATAAAAAAGGGAACAATATAGCGAGGCTTTTAGAAAAACAATACTTTGAGTGAGAAGGTAATAAAAACGATACCTCTAATAAAATCCTCGTTACTAGCAAAGACGATATTTTTGACAAAGTGAAACCAATAATAAAGGTAACAAAATGTGTGATTGAATAACGACAAAGTATCAAAATTAGGTGAGCCATTATAAAGCAAAAACTAAGCCTTTGGGTGAGGAGTTGGCGACAGGTTTTAAGACGAAAAAGCGTTTGGTTTTCGCGGCTTACACTATATATACGAGTCTTTGTTCAGAAAGTCGGATTTAAGGTTAATATAAGGTAATGTCTATACCATAGTTTATAGTAAAAAAAATATGTTTTTTTTGCAGATAAAATGACCGTTCAATGCAGTTAAAAACTAGCTTTTAATTGCTAATATGCGTATAGTACGTAAATAATTTATGCCAGTTGTCACGTCATTGTTGACCACGTGTATGAGCTATTAAATCAATTAAATAAACTGTCGAATATGATATTGATTTAATAAGTTGATCTTACGTTGTTAAAAGATGCGTTGGGCGACCAGCCTTTTATCCGTATGCATGCCGGAATATTTATAGTTGGTCATGTCTGACATCGTCGTCAATAAGCTTGATAATTGGTTATTACCAGCACAGTAGCTATAATAGTCATTGAAAGATCAGAGTGGTTTAAATACCTTTACTCACATCAAATGACTTAATGACAGCTATTTTATGATAGCTACTTTGTGTTTTCGTCTGCGTTATGCTTATCGCCATTACCACCATCATTTGTGAGTATTCGCGGTGCGCTTGACACTCGATTGGGTGAGGAGCACGTATTATCATGTCTGCTTTTAATTGGTCAGCAATTGCTTTTATTTTAGCCGCCATTGGGCTAGTTGTCTTTATGCTGGTCGTTCCGCGCTTACTTGGCGGTCGCTCTCAGGGCACACAAAAAGAAGAAGTATTTGAAGCGGGTGTTGTCGGAGCTGGCAATGCCCGCATTCGTTTGTCTGCTAAATTCTATTTGGTCGCAATTTTCTTTGTAATCTTTGACTTAGAAGCGCTGTATTTGTATGCATACGCGGTATCAGTGCGGGAAACAGGCTGGCTTGGATTTGCGACAGCAGCAACGTTTATCGTCGATTTATTGATTGGTTTGGTTTACGCCTTGAGCTTGGGCGCACTCAACTGGTCACCAGCGGATAAGCGCCGCAAACAAGCGCGTTTATATGCAGCGCCTGCGGGCTTTAATTTGGCTGACATTACCCAGTTTGATGGCGTTGATGAGCTTATGGTTGACCCAACAGGCAAAATTCCAGCGCAGTCTTCAGGACAAATTAATGTCTCAAACAACATCGAGACCAATCGCCGTCACCTGCAAAATATCGACCATATTAATACCACAGGTAATGTGACGTCTGTGGATTTTGCCACGTCTGCGCGACAGGATAATATCAAAGGCTAAGCGCTTTTGGCCTCTTATTCCAGTGTGGCCACTTATTCATATAAATAATAGAAGTTATGGCGATAGTGATGACCAATGCTTATCACGTAGCGCCTATAATAAAGGTTGTATGTTATGAAATACACATTAACAAAAGCCAACCCTGATGCAGATGTCTATCCTGCACAGACCAGTCAGACGGTCAATGATCCTATCGAAGATGAAGTCAATAAAAACGTCTTTATGGGTCGTCTTGAAGACCTTATCCATTCAACAGCAAACTGGGGACGAAAGAACTCCCTTTGGCCATTTAACTTTGGTACCTCTTGTTGCTATGTCGAATACGCCACTACTTTAACTGCAGTTCACGATTTGTCTCGCTTTGGTGCCGAAGTTATTCGTGCCTCGCCTCGTCAGGCGGACGTGATGATTGTCGCTGGTACTTGCTTTATCAAAATGGCACCTGTTATTCAGCGCCTTTATGAGCAAATGTTAGAGCCAAAATGGGTCATTTCGATGGGTGCTTGTGCCAACTCTGGTGGTATGTATGACATTTATTCTGTGGTTCAAGGCGTTGATAAAATTATCCCTGTCGATGTTTATGTGCCAGGTTGTCCGCCGCGACCAGAAGCGCTGATTCAAGGTTTGATGCTGTTGCAAGAGTCTATTACTAAAGAGCGTCGTCCGCTGGGAATCCATGTCAATGAGCAAGGTATTTACCAGCCGCAAATGACGCCTGAGCGTGATCGTAAACAAGCGGATCGTATCGCTGTGAAAAACTTGCGAAGCCCAGATAGCATTTAAGCCATGAGCGTTTAGCCAAACCGTATTTAAGCATGAAGTATTTAAACGAAAAGCATCTTATTTGCTGGTTTGGCTCAATCATTAATAATCCGTAAAATTGCGCAGTACGCATATATTCATCATGATTCAGTTATGATTTGCATATCTCGGTCTTGTTTAGCAGAGTTCGGTTATGTTTCATATAGCTTAATTATGATTAATGAAGGAATACATCATTCATGGTCACGGTAGTCGAAAACATAGATCTTAACAACATGGATCCTAAAATTAAGCCTGTTCCAGCGGTTATTGCCGAGCTTGAGCAGAAGTATGCCGGTAAGTTTGTCGTGCAGCACACTATTGATGAGATTCCAACGGTTTGGGTCGCGCGTGCTGATTTACTCGATATCCTTTTATACCTGCGTAAATTGCCAAAGCCTTATGTCATGCTATTTGACTTGTCAGCGATAGATGAGCGTTTACGTCAACATCGTCAAGGCTTGCCTGAGAGTGACTTTACAGTGTTTTATCACTTGATGTCGCTTGAGCGAAATAGCGATGTGCGCATCAAAGTCGCCCTAAGCGAAGATGATCTTAATGTACCGAGCGCGACCAAAATTTGGCCAAATGCCAACTGGTACGAGCGCGAAGTGTGGGATATGTTCGGAATTGTCTTTAGCGGCCATCCGCATTTAACCCGTATTTTATTGCCAAAATATTGGGAAGGTCATCCACTGCGTAAAGAATATCATGCGCGGGCGACTGAGTTTACTCCTTATTTCTTAAATAACGCTAAACAACAATACGAGCAAGAAAACTTGCGTTTTATCCCTGAAGAATGGGGAATGAAGCGCTCGGGCCGCGATGAAGACTTTATGTTCTTAAATATCGGTCCTAACCATCCATCGGCTCACGGTGCATTCCGCTTGGTGTTACAGCTTGACGGTGAAGAAGTCGTCGATTGTATCCCTGATATTGGCTATCACCACCGCGGCGCCGAAAAGATGGCTGAGCGTCAAACGTGGCACTCGTATATTCCTTATACCGACCGTATCGACTATCTCGGCGGCGTCATGAATGAGCTGCCGTATGTCATGTCGGTCGAAAAACTTGCTGGAATTACGGTGCCGCCGCGTGCTGAGACCATCCGTGTGATGATGAGTGAGTTTTTCCGAATAACCAATAATTTACTCTTTGTCGGTACTTTTATCCAAGATGCTGGCGGTATGACACCGGTATTCTATATGTTTACCGACCGCCAAAAAGCCTATGACGTCATCGAAGCGGTGACGGGTTACCGAATGCACCCAGCGTGGTTCCGAATCGGCGGTACAGCACACGATTTACCGCGCGGCTGGCAGCGTTTGGTTCGCGAGTTCTTGGACTGGATGCCAAAACGCTTGGATGAATACGTTAAAGCAGCCCTACAAAATAGTGTGCTAAAAGGTCGTACCCAAGGCGTTGCCCAGTACAATACCAAACAAGCATTAGCGTGGGGCGTCACAGGTGCGGGGTTACGTGCAACAGGATTGGATTTCGATTTACGTAAAGCGCGTCCTTACATGGGCTACGAGAATTACGACTTTGAAGTGCCAGTTGGTCATAACGGCGATGCTTATGATCGCTGCATGGTAAAAATCGAAGAGATGCGCCAGTCGTTACGTATCATCCGTCAATGTATGGATAATATGCCGCAAGGTCCTTATAAGGCGGATCATCCGCTTGCAGTTCCACCGCCAAAAGACCGTACCTTAAACGATATCGAGACCTTGATTAACCACTTTATCTCCGTGTCTTGGGGTCCTGTCATGCCAGCGGGTGAGTGTGCCACCATTATAGAGGCAACCAAAGGCCTAAACAGTTATTACATTACCTCGGATAAAGCAACGATGAGCTACCGTACTCGCATACGTACGCCGACATTTCCGCATTTGCAGCAGATGCCATCAGTCATTAATGGTTCACTGGTGTCCGATGCCATTATGTATTTGGCGTCGATTGATATTGTGATGGCGGATTGTGACCGTTAGAGGTCTACGGTGATGCGTTTACCGTCATCATCGTTCATAAGTGTTTAATCCTAAAAGTAAAACACGTTTATTAATATGTTATCGCCAGACTGGCACACCAAAACGCTGTTAAGACGCCAAGCGTCATATAAACAGTGGGCTGAGTGAGGAAAGAAGAAGATTATGAGAATTGTTTCCGATAAAATGCCAAAAGTAGATGTGGCAAGTATTTTAACCGCTGAAGAAATTGCGGCTATCCATGAGTATATGCATCATTATCCCCATCCACGGGCAGCGTCTTTAGATGCGCTAAAAATTGTGCAAAAGCGTAACGGCTGGGTCGATGATGCACAAGTGAATGCCATTGCCAATATTCTAAACATCCCTGTGACCGACATGGATGGGGTGGCAACCTTTTTTAACCGTATTTACCGCCAGCCAGTCGGTCGTCATGTCATCCTTATTTGTGACTCGGTCGCTTGTTATTTGACAGGCTATGAAGCACTGGCGGCTGAATTAAAAGCGCAGCTGGGCATCGACTATGGTCAGACAACCCCTGACAACCGCTTTACGCTATTGCCGATTTGTTGTTTGGGTAACTGTGATAAAGGCCCTGCGGTATTGATTAATGAAGATACCTATGGCCCTGTCCAGCCCTCTGAGGTCGCCCAATTGTTGGAGCTATACGCATGAGTTTAACGATTTCTGAGCAGATTGCTCGTCGCGGCCAAGGCAAAGCGCCTAGCCAATTAAATGACCAGCGCATTCCTGTTTATGGCGATAAAGCGACTGCTACTAGCGAAACCAAACCATTAACATGGCGCTTAGCACACCACGATGCAGTCCTAGACTTAGCGACTTATGAATCATTACGTGGATTTGAAGCCTTAAAAATGGCGTTAAACCAATCGCCAGATGACACTTTAAATACCATTAAAGAAGCGGTGGTAAAAGGTCGCGGCGGTGCAGGATTCCCAGCTGGAATCAAATGGTCGCTGATGGCGCCACCCGATGGCGGTCCACGCTATCTAGTCTGTAATGCCGATGAGATGGAACCGGGAACCTTTAAAGATCGTTTATTGATGGAGCGGCTGCCGTTTCAGCTTATCGAAGGAATGCTGATTTCAGCTTATGCGATTGGTGCAACGGCAGGTTATATCTTTATTCGCGGTGAATATATCTTAGCAGCAGAGCGCCTAACGGCTGCGCTTGAAGAATTGCGTGCCAATAATTTGGTCGGCGACAATATTTTAGGGTCAGACTTTAGCTTTGACTTGCACGTTCATACTGGCGCTGGTCGTTATATTTGTGGTGAAGAAACCGCTTTGATTAACTGTCTTGAAGGTCGCCGTGCTAACCCTCGAACCAAACCGCCATTTCCACAAGTAGCAGGTGCATGGGGACGTCCGACTGTGGTCAATAACGTTGAAACCTTGCACAACGTTTCAGCCATTATTTTACACGGCAGCAAATGGTATCAAGATCTACCAAAAGCCAAAGGTGTGGTCGAAACCCCAGGAACTAAGCTATTTGGTTGCTCGGGTTTGGTCAATGATCCGGGTCTTTGGGAGTTGCCATTTGGCTATACTGCGCGTGAAATTATTGAAGATTTTGCTGGCGGAATGCAGGAAGGTCGCAAATTAAAAGCTTGGTTACCCGGCGGCGCCTCAACCGATTTTTTAACGGCAGAGCATTTAGATACGGTCGTTGATTTTGATACCATTCAAAAAGCTGGAAGCCGAATGGGAACCGGTCTGATTATGGTGGTTGATGAAGAGCAAGACATGGTACCGTTACTGCGTAACCTTGAGGTTTTCTTCCAACGTGAATCGTGCGGTTGGTGTACACCGTGCCGAGATGGCTTACCGTGGGGCGTCAAGCTGCTGACTGCTATCAATGATGGTCAAGGTCAAATCGGTGATGTTGAGAAGCTTGAGGAGTTAACCCGTGATTTATGGATCGGTAAAACCTTTTGCGCTCATGCCCCAGGTGCGATGGAACCACTGATGAGTGCAATTAAATATTTCCGTCCTGAGTTCGATCAAAAAATTGCGCAGGCGGTTGGTGTAGAAGTCATTGAGGCTGCAGCCCATCAACAGCCAGATGTGAAATAAGGAGAACGGCATGGCAGTCATACATATTGATGGAACCACTGTCGAAGTAGATAGCAGCGACAACTTGCTCCAAGCCTGTTTGTCACTTGGCATTGATGTGCCGTATTTTTGTTATCACCCAGCCTTAGGTTCAGTCGGCTCTTGCCGTCAGTGTGCGGTTAAGCAATACCAAAATAAAGAAGATATGGAAGCAGGTCGCGGTCGCCTAGTGATGTCATGTATGGTCGCTCCTGGCGATGATATGTATATCTCGGTTACTGACGATGAAGCCAAAGCGTTTCGTAAATCGATGGTTGAGCTATTGATGGTCAACCATCCGCATGATTGTCCAACTTGTGAAGAGGGCGGACATTGTCATCTACAAGACATGACTTATATGTCAGGTCATAGCCGTCGTCGCTATCGCTTTACCAAGCGCACCCATCATAACCAAGAGCTTGGGCCATTTATCGCTCATGAAATGAACCGCTGTATCGCTTGCTACCGCTGCGTCCGTTTTTATAAAGACTACGCAGGCGGCGAAGATTTGGGCGTTTATGGCTCAAATGAGCGCGTTTATTTTGGTCGTGATAAAGATGGTCAGTTTGAAAGTGAGTTTTCAGGAAACTTAACCGAAGTTTGCCCAACGGGTGTGTTTACTGATAAGACGCATTCGGAGCGCTATAACCGTAAATGGGATATGCAGTATGCACCAAGCATCTGTCATGGCTGCTCAGCGGGTTGTAACATCTCGGCGGGTGAGCGTTATGGCGAATTGCGCCGTATTGAAAACCGCTATAATGGTGAAGTAAACCGTTACTTCTTATGTGACCGTGGTCGCTTCGGTTATGGTTATGTCAATCGTGAAGATCGTCCAACACAAGCGCTCGAACGTATTAATGATAAGCATGTCAAAATTAATGTCGGTTATGCCCTCGATGAAACCATCAAGCGTGTCAAAGATAAAAAAGTCATCGGTATTGGCTCACCACGTGCCAGCCTTGAAACTAACTTTGCGCTAAAAAATATGGTCGGCTTTGAGAATTTCTCAACGGGTCTTAATCATCAGCAGCAAAATTTGGTCAATAAATGTATTGAAGTGCTCAGCACCGAGGGGATTTATAATCCTGGAATGGCTGATATCGAAAGTCATGATGCGGTATTAATCTTAGGTGAAGATATTACCCAGACTTCATCGCGTGTGGCGTTATCGATTCGTCAAGCGGCAAAAAATGAAGCGATTAAGATGGCGGCAGCGACCAAAACCCAGTCTTGGTTGGCAGAGCCGGTCAAACGCATTGGTCAAGGTGTTCAAAGCCCAGTATATGTCATCGATGTTATCCAAACCAAGCTCGAAGATATTAGTAAAGTCAGCGTCGTTGCAACGCCTGAAGATATTACTAAGCTTGGCTTTAAAGTGGCTGATGAAATTGCGAATTTTGCTGATGATTTGAAAAAAATAGCAGATCCGAAAACAGCAGAACAAGATGCCAATATTGATACTAATGTTGACGGTATGAAAGCTTTAGCACAGCAAATCGCTTATGACTTGATTCAGGCCGATAAACCGTTAGTGGTTTCGGGAACGAGCTTATCATCGACTGCATTGATAGAAGCAGCGGCGCAAATTACCCAAGCGTTGACCCAAAAGCGTGCAGCGATTAAAGCCACTGAGCAACAGCAGATCGAAGCGCATAACGCTAAAACCCGTGATGAACAGCTTCGTGATGAACAAGTCCGTACGGCTAAAAAACAGGCGCAAACTGAACAGCCTGAAGAAGATAAAGAACTAGCAGCAAAACCGGCCAAACCTGAAACGGGAACGGACAAAGAAGCGCAAGACGATATCGAGCGTGAGCCTGCAAGCAAGCCTGAGCTAAAAGAGGTGAATAAAAACTATCACGCTCAAGCCGGAATTTACTTAGCCGTTCCTGATGCCAATAGCGTCGGCGTTTGTATGCTAGGGGGTCAATCCGTCGAAGAGTTGTTGGCGACTGATTTCGATGTCGTCATCGTTGCTGAAAATCAGCTAACGGATGCTATTGATGCCCATAAATTAACTCAGCTACTGACGGATAAAACCGTTATCGCGTTGGATCATCAGCTACTTGATTGGCATAAAGATGTCGATATCGTCTTGCCAGCCGCAAGCTTTGCTGAAGCGGATGGTACACTCATATCAGCTGAAGGCCGTGCGCAGCGCTTCTTCCAAGTTTATGATAATAATTATTATCATCCAATGAGCGGTATTAAAGAAGGCTGGCGCTGGTTACATGCCGTGCACAGCAGCTTAGAAGGTCGTGATGTCGATTGGACATTGCTGGATGATGTCATCAATGCGCTAATCGCCACTCATCCTAAGCTTGCTGGTATTAAAGATGCTGCTCCTGATGCCGATTATCGTATTAATGGTCTTAAAATTGCCCGTCAGCCGCGTCGTTATTCAGGTCGTACCTCGATGCGCGCGCCAATATCTGTTCATGAGCCAATGCAGCCAAAAGATTTGGATACTGGTTTAACCTTTTCGATGGAAGGCTATAGTGGTAAACAAACCCCAAGCTCTATGATTCCTTTTGCTCGCGCTGCTGGCTGGAACTCACCGCAAGCGTGGAATAAATACCAAGATAAAGTTGGTGGTAGCCTTAGAAATGGTGATCCAGGTGTTCGTCTGTTTGATCAATTAGAGCGTCTTGCTACGCGTCAATATGTTGCTCCAGAATTTAATTCGGTAACGACGACAGATATGCAACAAGGGCAAGCAAAACTGGTGCCTATCTATAATCTTTATGCCAGCTCAATGATGGCATCGCGTAGTCCGGTCGTCGCTGAGCAGTTACCTGTCGCCGCATGGCGCGTGGGTATTGACGATGCCAAAGAATGGGGTCTTGCTGCTGGCGATTATCTGGCGGTTGAGATTGATAATCAGCAGATTACTTTACCTGTTGAGCTTGTTGGCTATTTAGCAGAAGGCTGTATCGGCTATCCAGTCGGGCAGGTGAGTATTATCCATCCATCAATGCCAGCTTCGGTACGTAAAGTTGATGCGCCGGTAACGATGCTCGGCAGTATGGCCAGTGACAGCTCTTTAACGAGTGATAAAAATAACCGCGCCACGTCAGTAAGCACAGCGCCGACCACCACACAGGAGGTGTAATTTGCAAGTTACCCGTATTATCCCTGATGTGCCAAGCTTTTTGGCTGGTATGATGACCTTTGATACTTGGTCGATACTATTTATGGTCGTGCAAGCGTTGGTTATCTTCTTAGTGGTCGTTATTGTGGCAGCGTTGATGATCGTTTATGAGCGCCGAATGCTAGCGTTGTGGCAAGACCGTTATGGTCCAAACCGTGTCGGTCCGTTTGGCTCGCTGCAGCTGGTTGCTGATATGTTGAAAATCTTCTTTAAAGAAGATTGGACGCCAAACTTTACCGATAAGTTTATGTTTACCTTGGCACCCGCAGTTGCCATGTTTACCGCTTTGGCATCCTTTGCCATTATTCCTATTTCACCAACCCTTGGTGTTGCTGATTGGGATATCGGTATTTTATTCTTCTTTGCTATGGCCGGTATTGCAGTTTATGCCGTGATGTTTGGTGGCTGGGCCTCTGCCAATAAATTCTCATTACTTGGCGGATTACGGTCAGCGGCGCAAACCATCAGTTATGAAGTTTTCTTAGGGTTATCATTGATGGGCGTTGTGGCGCTAACGGGCTCATTTAATCTACGTGAAATCGTTGAATCACAAATGGACGGCTGGTATATCATTCCACAGTTTTTTGGCTTTTTAACTTTTGTTGTGGCTGGTGTTGCTGTAACCCATAGACATCCATTTGATCAGCCAGAAGCAGAGCAAGAATTGGCCGAAGGGTATCATGTTGAATACTCTGGTATGAAATTTGGTATGTTCTTTATTGGTGAGTATGTCAACGTCGTACTGATTTCAGCATTGATGACGTGTCTGTTTTTTGGCGGCTGGCTTGCGCCATTTAATTTAGATATTCCTTTTGTTCCACCAGCTTTTTGGTTCATGATTAAGACGTTATTCTTTATGACCATGTTTATTTTGGCACGCGGTTCGCTCATTCGTCCGCGCTACGATCAGGTGATGAACTTTGGCTGGAAAGTCTGCCTGCCGATAACCTTAATTAATTTATTGGTTACTGCCGCAGTAATTTTGATCTTTTCCCCGACACCAATAGTGTAGTTGTGAATAATTATTGGTAATCATCAGTATGATATTAATGATGAATTAGGGTAAAGATAATAAGGATAATAACCCCATGTTTCATAGCATAAAAAAGATTATCGTTGGTTTCTATACTATTATCCGCAGTATGTGGATGGTCAATAGTCACGCCATCAGACCGCGCGATACCATTCTTTATCCAGAAGAGCCTGTGCCAGTTCCGCCGCGCTTTCGTGGCCGTATTATATTGTCTCGCGATCCTGACGGTGATGAGCGCTGCGTTGCTTGTAATTTATGCGCGGTTGCCTGTCCAGTTGCCTGTATCTCTTTGCAAAAAGCAGAGCGTGAAGATGGTCGCTGGTATCCAGAATTTTTCCGCATCAACTTTTCACGTTGTATCTTCTGTGGATTGTGTGAAGAAGCTTGTCCGACGACGGCGATTCAGATGACGCCTGACTTTGAGATGGGCGAATATGTCCGTCAAAACTTGGTCTATGAGAAAGAGCATTTGCTGATTTCAGGACCAGGTAAATATCCCGATTATAACTATTATCGCGTGACGGGAATGGCGGTAGCAGATAAACCAAAAGGCGCGGCGCAAAACGAAGCTGCACCGATTGATCTAAGGAGCTTGCTACCATGATGAATATCTTAAATAGTCCTGAATTGGCGGGGTTTTATGCGCTGGCAGCCGTGGCAGTATTTGCCAGTTTGCGCGTGGTGACGCTCGCCAATCCAGTGCACGCTATTTTATCGATGATTGTGTCGTTATTGGCCATCTCAGGTATTTTCTTTGTGTTAGGTGCACCATTTGCTGGGGCACTTGAGATTGTCGTTTATGCAGGCGCCATTATGGTGCTATTCGTCTTCGTTATTATGATGCTAAATTTAGGCATGAGTAATGATGAGCGAGAAGAGCGTTGGCTTGATGCCGGAACTTGGGCGGTGCCGACGGGGCTAACGATTATCATCGCGGTTGTGCTGTATGCGTTGATAGGTCTTAACCATGAAGAAGCCGCAATGATTGGCGGATCGACAATTTCAGCCAAAGCGGTGGGAACGGCATTATTTACCAAATATATGATGTTGGTAGAAGTGGCGGCACTGTTGTTATTGGCTGCGTTAGTTGCCGCTTATCATTTGGGAAAAGAGTCCAGCAATGATGAGGTTATCAGTAATATAAGTCAAAGTAACGATAGCCAAACGCTTCATCCAAATGTAGCCAATATCAAATCATACGATAACAATATACGTCAAGACAGCTCGTATATGGATGGCACAATTACAGAGGGTGATGCGTTAAGGCTTGCTGAAGAATACGAGTATAAAGATGTCGACCCGCTTAACTATGTAGGTAAGCAGGTAGCCATACAACGAGTCACGCGCAAGGAGTCAGACTGATGGTACTAGCAGCAAGCGTGGCACAAGAGGTTGCAAATGTGCCGTTTGCCCACGAGGTAGCAGGCTTTGTACAGCCAGTTGCTGAGGCGCAAAATGTACTGGGAATGATTCCCATGAGCCATGGATTGATTTTAGCCGGTATCTTATTTGCTATCGGTCTATGCGGCGTCATGGTTCGTCGTAATTTTTTATTTATGCTGATGAGTCTTGAGATCATGATGAATGCCGCGGCATTAGCATTCGTGATAGCAGGAAGTCGCTGGGTCGATCCAGATGGGCAGATTATGTTTATCTTTATCTTGACCTTAGCAGCAGCAGAAGCTGCCATTGGTTTGGCAATATTATTGCGGTTTTATCATCAGCGTGGGCATCTCGATGTCGATAGCGCCAATGAGATGAAAGGATGATGTCATGAGTTTATTACCATTAACCTTTATATTCCCGCTCGTTGGCTTTTTGATCTTAGCCTTTATGCGCGACAAGTTAAGCGAGCAGGTAGCAGCGATTGTCGGTGTCGGTAGTATGTTGCTATCAGCGCTTTGTACGCTGGTGGTTAGCTATACCTTTTTAACCAGTAATCCTGCTGGAACGATAGTAGAAGTACCACTGTGGACATGGTTCCAAGTTGGTGATTTTGCGCCGAGTTTTGGACTAAGCTTTGATGGCTTGGCACTGACGATGACGGGAGTAATTACCGGTATTGGCTTTTTGATTCATCTTTTTGCTGCTTGGTATATGAAAGGTGAAACAGGCTTTGCGCGCTTTTTTAGCTATATGAACTTGTTCGTCGCCAGTATGTTATTGCTGGTATTGGCGGACAACTTGTTCTTGTTATATCTTGGCTGGGAAGGCGTCGGTATTTGTTCTTACTTGCTGATTGGGTTTTATTATCAAGACCGTGCCAACGGTCGGGCTGCGATGAAAGCTTTTACCGTGACCCGTGTTGGCGATGTGTTTTTAGCCTTTGGCTTGTTTTTATTATTCCGCGAATTTGGCACGCTTCATATTCAAGAGATTATCACTCGTGCACCGGAAGTATTTGATATTAACAACCCAACGATGATTTTGACCACGATGATGCTCGTTGGTGGAGCGATGGGTAAATCTGCGCAGTTGCCATTACATACGTGGCTTGCCGATGCGATGGCAGGTCCAACGCCAGTCTCTGCTTTGATTCACGCTGCGACCATGGTTACCGCTGGTGTCTATCTGATTGCGCGTCTCCATCCATTGTTTATCCTAACGCCTGGCGTTTTATTATATTGGGTTGGCGCAGTGGGGGCATTGACGCTCGTCGTTGCTGGATTTTGTGCGCTGGTACAAACTGATATCAAACGTATTCTTGCTTATTCGACCATGAGCCAAATTGGTTATATGTTCTTAGCATTGGGCGTTGGCGCTTGGCAAGGCGCTATATTCCATTTGATGACCCATGCTTTCTTTAAAGCCTTGCTATTCTTGTCATCAGGGGCGGTCATTCTTGCAGTTCATCATGAGCAAAACATCTTTAAGATGGGCGGATTACGTAAAAAGATACCGCTAGTATTTTGGTGCTATATCGTTGGTGGCGGCGCGCTTGCAGCAATTCCTTGGGTTACCGTTGGTTTTTATTCCAAAGAAGCGATTCTTTGGGAAAGTTACGCGACCGGCCATCAAGTTTTATTCTATATGGGCGTATTTGGCGCGTTCTTAACCGCGATTTATACCTTTAGAATGATTTGGATTATCTTCTTTGGCGAAGAGAAAACGCCTGCGCACAAATTATCTGGTGTGTCATATTGGTTACCGCTGACGGTACTACTGGTATTATCAACCGCAGTGGGAGCTTTGATTACGCCGCCATTACAAGGTGTATTACCTGAGAGCGTTGGGCATTTATTAGAAGTGGCCAATCAAGCACATGACAAACATACGGCGGAATATATCGCCATGGGTGCGATGCTTGTTGGTTTGATTATCGCGGCATTCTTATATGTCTTCGATAAAGGTCGCATGTTAACCCGCTTTAAGCGCACGACTATTGGCTCAGCGTTATACTATTGGTGCTACCACGGTATGGGCTTTGATGCGCTATACGATTTAGTTTTTGTAAAACCCTTTTTGTTCATCGGCCGCTTATTTAAAGCCGACCCTATCGATAAAACGTGGCTTATTTTACCGAAGCTGGCTTCCGCTGGTAACAAGGTATTGTCTGCAACGCAAACAGGGTCACTTCGAGGCTACGCTGCAAGCTTTGGCTTGGGTGTGGCTGTATTGCTCGTGCTGGTAATGATGACGGTGGTATAAGATGATAGAGTTACAACAAACGTGGATGCTACCAGCATTGATCGCAATTCCTTTTATTGCAGGGTTTTTATGCTGGTTGGTTGAGCGGTTTAATAAACGTTTACCGCGCTGGATTGCCTTAATTGGTATGATATTGACCTTTGGGCTGTCATTGGTATTATGGCAATACGGCGATTACAGCGGCATGAGTAAGCAGGTGATTGCGCCTGACTCAACGGTGCCATGGGTTGCCGAGTTTATGGTACCGTGGATACCAAGCTTCGGGATTAGTTTTCATTTAGCGTTAGATGGTTTATCGCTGCTCATGGTTGGCTTGACAGGGCTGCTCGGTATTGCTGCGGTTGCCTGTTCGTGGAATGAAATTCAACGCCGAGTTGGTTTTTTCCATCTCAACCTTTTATGGAGCTTAGGCGGGGTTATTGGTGTTTTCTTAGCCATTGACCTGTTCTTGTTCTTCTTCTTCTGGGAGATGATGCTGGTTCCTATCTACTTCTTGATCGCTATTTGGGGTCATGATGTGGTCGGCGGTAAGACCAAAGAATATGCTGCAACCAAGTTCTTTATTTATACCCAAGCCTCTGGTCTTATCATGTTGGTAGGTATTTTGATATTGGTCATTATCAGCTATGCCCAAAAAGGCGTGGTCAGTTTTAATTATAATGATTTACTCGGCACGTCACTTGGCGGCTGGGAATACCCAATCATGCTGTGCTTCTTTATTGGCTTTGCTGTTAAATTGCCAATCGTTCCTTTTCACGGTTGGCTGCCTGACGCGCATGCGCAAGCGCCAACCGCAGGTTCGGTGGATTTGGCAGGGGTTTTGATTAAAACTGCCGCGTATGGTTTGATTCGTTTTGTCTTACCGCTATTCCCAGCAGCATCACAAGATTTCGCCCCGATTGCCATGACATTAGGGACCATTGGTATTTTTTATGGTGCCTGGCTTGCCTTTATGCAAACCGATATGAAGCGCTTGCTTGCCTACACCAGTATCTCGCATATGGGATTTGTGGTTTTGGCCATCTATGCTGGTACCCTAATCAGTCTACAAGGTTTGATGATTCAGATGCTAGCGCATGGTCTAAGTTCGGCGGCATTATTTATCATGTCAGGGCAGTTATACGAGCGCTTGCATACACGTGATTTGACTTTGATGGGCGGAATGTGGGGTCAGTTCCGTTATTATGCCCCGATACTGATGTTCTTCTGTGCCGCTCTACTCGGTATTCCGGGCACAGGTAACTTCATCGGCGAGTTTATGATTTTGTTTGGCGCATTTGCTGATTATCCAGTGTTTGTGGTATTTGCCACATTCAGTCTAGTATTGGCAGGTTTATACTCGCTTATCTTGATTCATCGTGCCCTGTTCGGAAGCAATAATATTAAAGAAGTGGCGTTACGAGAAACTGAAGCACATGGTTTGCCAGCGCGGCCATTAAAAGATTTGGGCAAGCGCGAGCTGTCTTTGCTGCTTATGTTAGCGGCAGGATTGGTCTGGCTCGGACTGTATCCACAGCCATTCCTTGATACGTCAAGTCACGCGATGCAGTGGATTAACAACGCATATATATACAGTCAAGTGACACAAGTAGATGCATCACAGCTGCTTGATGCAATGGAGGCACGTTAAGTCATGAATGAATTTACGATGAATGATTTGATGGGGCTCATGCCTTATGCGCCAATCATTGCGGTAGTGATGACGGTATTGGTGGTGATGATTGCCATTACGATTAAACGCTCGCATATGGTGATCGGTACCATCTCGGTAATCGGTCTGAACGTTGGTCTGTTTGCGCTGCTTGGGCAAATGGCGGGCATCATTGATAGCGGGACATTTGTCCCAACCGCCGAGCAGTTATTTGTGATTGATAATTTTGCTCAGTTTAATATGGTGGTCATCTTTATATGTGCCTTGGCCTGCTTTACGCTGTCTTATGCGTATTTGGCCGATTTAGACGATCATAAAGAAGAGCTATATTTGCTCATGCTGCTATCGACCGTTGGCGCACTGCTGATGGTCAGTGCTCAGCACTTGGCCTCATTCTTTATGAGCCTCGAGATGCTGTCGATTCCGCTATACGGCATGCTGGCATATACGTATATGCGCAGACGCTCGCTTGAGTCGGGGCTGAAGTATTTAGTGCTATCAGCCACAGCATCGGCAACGTTACTGATGGGAATGGCGTTTATTTACGCGCAAGTGGGCTCGCTTGCCTTTAAACCCATTAGTATGAGCTTGGTCGATATTTTTGAATCGCCATTATTAATCCTCGGAACGGCGATGATGATGTTTGGTATTGCCTTTAAACTCTCTGCTGCGCCTTTTCATATGTGGACGCCAGACGTTTATGAGGGCGCACCCGCACCTATTGCTACGTATTTGGCATCAGTTTCCAAAGTGGCGATGATGGCGCTTGCCGTTCGTTTCTTAATTGATACGTCTTTATTGGCATTGCCGTCGGTGCAGATGCTGCTTATGGTCATGGCAACCTTGTCGATCTTGATAGGTAATATACTTGCCATTCGTCAAACCAGCCTTAAGCGTTTACTTGGTTATTCGTCCATCGCCCACATGGGTTATGTGCTTATCGTGATTGTCAGCATTGGTTCGGCCGCTGATAGTATCTCAAGCATGTATATGGCAATTTATGCCTTTACCTCTATTGGTGCCTTTGGCGTCGTGACCTTGATGTCGAGCCCTTATCGCTTGGCCGGTGAAGCCGATGAATTGACCCATTACCAAGGGCTGTTTTGGCGCCGTCCGATATTGACCGCTGTCATGACGATTATGATGTTGTCGTTGGCAGGTATTCCCTTAACGGCAGGTTTTATTACCAAGCTGTTTGCGATTCTTGCGGCAGTTCAAGGTACCAATTGGTTCTTGGCAGCAATGATTATCTTAGGTAGTGCCATTGGTCTGTTTTATTACTTGCGCGTTATGCTCACACTGTTTAAACGTCCAAAACAATTTATTGAATTTGACGTTTCAAAGCAGTGGGGCTTGCGTACTGGGGGTATCATGGTTATTGCCGTCACCGCCATCATTATCTTCTTTGGTGTGCTGCCAAATAGCATGATTGAGTGGGCAAGTTTGGCTCGCATTTGGTAAGCATAAAAAGTTAAAGGGAGCGACTGCATTTCAGTCTGACGGCCGCCGCTACTTATTGATAGTTATGGTTAGAAAACCAAGATGCGCCAGCTTTATGAGAAGCTCGGCGCATCTTTTAGTTTATAGCCTTTAAAAATTGACAAAAATAGCCATCTATAATAGATAGGCAATAATTATTAATAAAAAACGAGGGTGAATCATTATTATGAGTGACAATATTCAAAAAGTAACGGTGCTTAGCAAAACCACCTGGACGCCCAATCTGTTTAGCTTTACCGTCAGCCGTCCTGATAGCTTTAAATTTACTGCTGGTCAATTTGTACGTTTAGGCGTCAATCCCAGTCAACTAAAATACTATAATCAGCGAGGCGCAGCAGCTAATGAAGCGCTAAACGAAGATATCTTTCGTGCCTATTCGATTGTATCTTCACCCTTCGATGACATTCTAGAGTTCTTCTCTATTGTCATCCCTGATGGCGCCTTTACTTCGCAATTGCAACACCTAGAAGTCGGTGATGAGTTATTATTAAATACCATGCCATTTGGCTTTTTAACCTTGGCGCGATATCAAAAACCCTTACCAAAAGATTTATGGTTGCTGGCGACTGGAACAGGCTTAGCGCCTTTTTTATCGATGCTGCAAGACTTAAAAACCTGGGAAGACTACGAGCATATCGTATTGGCCTATAGCGCGCGCTCAACAGAAGAGCTTGCTTATATTGAAAAA
This sequence comes from Psychrobacter sp. UBA6766, assembly GCF_002453355.1. Classification (GTDB taxonomy): domain Bacteria; phylum Pseudomonadota; class Gammaproteobacteria; order Pseudomonadales; family Moraxellaceae; genus Psychrobacter. The sequence continues at coordinate 42,103 of NZ_DKGQ01000010.1, forward strand.
ATTGAAAGCCTGCAAGAAGACTTTGGCTCACTGGTTGATAACCCAGCCAAACTCATCTTTATTCCTATTGTGACCCGCGAGCCTGTCGAGGGTGCATTAACAGAACGTCTGCCAAAACTCTTGTTAGATGACACGTTGCAATCGCGCGCGGGCATTGACTTAGATGTCGATAGTACGCACGTTATGCTATGCGGCAACCCAGAGATGGTAGAAGACACTAAAGAGACGTTAAAGACGTTAGGCTTAGTGATGAATCGCCGCGGTGAGGGCAATATTGCCGTAGAAAACTACTGGTAAGGACAATATTGGTTTAGATTTACTATAAGCCTACTTTATTAAAAAATATTCTTTCTACATTAAAAAAGCGCTGACTCTTAAAGA
>NZ_DKGQ01000010.1:42710-64990 GCF_002453355.1 Psychrobacter sp. UBA6766
TCTTTAAGAGTCAGCGCTTTTTCATGGTCAGCGTGGTGCTTTTAATTTTTTTATGAAGAAGGCTCTAAACTTGGCTCAGTAGCGTCATCAATTGGATTAATAGGACCTTGCATCAATTCAGGCTCATCCTTATCGCTAATGATATCTTCATCGGCACTACTCGCCAGCAAATCGCGATAATTGATTTGCGTTTTAAGCACCAATTGCTCCTCTTCAAGCTCGCCATAATTTACTTGAACTTTATGTAAAGTGCTGATAATTTTTTTGTTCTTTTTGAGCCAGCGATTGATATCAAGGTAAATAATCTCTTCTTTTGCCCGCGCGATATTGATATAAGACAAAATAAAGCCCAAAGGGTCTTTTTTGAGGACATTATGATAAAACCAAATAAAAAGCTTAAGACCTTGGCGCTTGATAAACGACTCGCAGCGTAGATTGAGGACATCGGTATAAGTCTGCTGCCCAAAAACGAAGCGCTGGACGTTGCGATCAAGCTGCACATGAACCAAACTAAAATTACTCGCCACCTCGGCGTAAATGCCGCCAACATCAACCGTGCAATACAAGCGAAACCAGTCGTCATGTATCTCAGCGCGGAGCTCTAAAATGGCCTTTACATTATCGGTGACAAATTTTTGTAGCGCATCGTTGACGTAGGTTTGCGCGACCGGCAAGGATATTTCATCCTCAAACTTATCTGTCGTTTTGTTATAGATACTTTTGACTGCTTGGGTAAGACGCTCCCAGCCATCGCTGAATGATTCATCAAAACGGTCAGCGATACCCTCAAATAAATCCTCAAAACTGTCTGAATCATCCCTATTGTCCATATGATCAAAGTTACTCAAACTTATTATCCTTATAATTATAGTGCTCAGCGTTTAATAGCAAGCGCAAAAAATACTTATAAAACAGTATATATTAAAATGGCAGCATGCAAAATGGACGTCTACGTTTTGTCCTTATTAAGCAGGGTTACTATTTACCATCGATTGAAAAAAAACTTTAATATGCATGGCTTTAATACGCCAAACTTTGCAAACGCGAGTTAGTAGATTAGCAGGGATAAGAAAGCAACTCTGTTAATAGCTGCGGTATACAGTTGTGCTAGCGATACAATTATGCGTCATGGTATGATAGCGCCGGCATTGGTCGACAGGTGCTCATTTCATTTAAGAACAGCTATATGATCGATTCACTTTAAAAGCGCTTTAGTGCCACTGAAATAAGTTTTTCTTGATTTCTGCTATCACAGAGGCCACGAAAAACTCATTCCAGTAACACCTGACTATTAACGTATTGCTTTTATTTTGAACTTACCTCATACGATTTTTGCCGACCACCCTTATATTTATCAGCTGAGATTAACTGTGGCCTATATTAAAGACTCGCAAAGCTATCATTTTTCAGCGCAAGCGCCCAAGCGTGATATCAGTTTGCCGATGGCGGTTGTTATCGCCGTTAGCGTGCATGCGCTGATTATTTTTGGAATCAGCTTCTCAATGGGACAAGACCCTGCTGGCATGATGCAGGACGTTGCAAAAGCTTTAACCGAGAATATGCAGCCAAATGAAGATGCGCAGTTTATTGCCAATGCCACCCAAGAAGGCGGCGGAACGGTGCAAGAACAAATTCGCCAAGAAACGGATCAGATCAGCCCCGTGTCTTCCGAGCAAGTGAGCGAGACGCAGGATGTGATTAACTTGCAGCGTCAAGTCCGTCAGCAGCGTTATCAAGAAAGCTATCTGCGTACGACGCTAAGCTGGCGCGAAGCAAGCGTCGAGTCTGACAATGATAGCAAGCAAGAACAAGATGACATGATAGCGCAAGAAGAACGCCTGCGTAAGCAAATCACTACCTTAGAAGCACAGCTGTCTCAGCGTCAACAGCTTTACGCGACCAAATCAAAAGTTGTGACCGTCGATAGCAATTCGACAACGCGCGGTGCCGCCGCCGATTATATCAATACCTTTCGTGAGCACGTTGAGCGGGTCGGGAATCTGCAATATCCTTCCCAAGCGCGTGCTCAAGGTATCACGGGTGAGGTGCGCTTGATGGTCGTTATCGGTAATGACGGTAATCTCAAAGCCATTCGTTTGCTTGAAAGCTCAAACTCGACCATACTAGATGAAGCGGCCAAACAGTCAGTCAGACAAGCCGCGCCCTTTGGTAAATTTACCGAAGATATGAATGATATCGTCGAGTTGCGACTGATACGTACGTATCGCTACAGTGATAGAGTGGACGTCACTTACTAAAGCAGTTTAAAATCAGTGAAGTTTTATTCAAAGCTACATAATAATAAATATCTAAATGATAAAAAGTGTTTATAAAAGCACAATTATAAGATAATAGTTTTTTAAAACAGTTTTACAATAAAGAGCCAGTATGGAATTTTTAGGTTTTACCGTCGATATTGCCACTTTAACAGAAAGCGCTTTTAGCATCGTGTTGAAAATCGCTTTTGCCTTGTTGATATTTATCATCGGGCGCTGGCTAGCGAAAAAAATCGTCGCCTTCAGCAATCGGATTATGCTAAGTAGCCATTTAGAAGCAACGGCTGCCAACTTTTTAAGCCGATTATTATATGGCATGTTACTGGTCGTCGTTATTTTGGCAGCGCTCAGTAAAGTCGGCGTACAAACCACTTCTGTCGTTGCTATCTTGGGCGGTGCAGCGGTGGCGATTGGCTTGTCGCTTAAAGATCAGCTATCAAACTTCGCTGCTGGTATCATGATTGTGACCTTTCGCCCGTTTGTTCGCGGCGATTACGTACAAATTAGCAGCTACACTGGGACGGTTACCGAAATCACCCTGATTAATACCCATTTAACGACCATCAATAATCACGACATCATTATTCCCAACAATGATATCACTACTTCAGCGGTAACCAATTATACAGCGCTTCCCAATCGCCGCGTTGATATTACCATTCGTATTGGTTATGACGCCGATATCAAAACGGCCAAAGATATCATGTTAAAACTGGCCAACGATAATGCCATGGCTTTTACTGATCCTGCACCTATCGTTCGAGTGACGAATTTAGGGGAAAATTCAGTCGATTTAACATTAAACGTTTGGACTACCAATAACGACTGGTGGTCGATGAACTGTGATTTACTTGAATCCTTTAAATATGCCTTAGAGGATCATGAAATCGATATTCCATTCCCGCAGCGTAGCGTCCATGTTAAAGGGCTAGAGCAGTTGGTTAATAACACCGATAAATCACAGACGTTGCCACTAACTAAAAGCTAAAAATAAGGATTAGGTAACCCTAATCCTGCCAAAATATCAATCTCAAAGCGTTCCATCTCATCTTGTTCGGCTTGTCCGAGCTCGTGGTCAAAACCAAGTAAGTGCAGTATGCCATGAATCAATAAATGGCTAATATGCTGCGCTACAGTCTTGTTTTGTTCAGTAGCTTCACGTACGACCACGGCATGACAAACAATGAGCTCGCCTAGCGGTAGCGTTGGCATCAGTCCAATGATTGCCGCTGGCAAGTCGCTTGGATAGGATAAGATATTGGTGGCATAGTCTTTGCCGCGCGCCTCTAAATTTAGCTCTTGACCCTCGACTGCATCGATAATATAAATATCGAGCGCCTTAGACTTTTCTTGCCATATCTCAGCATCGACATCAGCAAAGTAAGGCAGCGTCAGGCCATGGTTAATATGCTCATCGATATTATCCAAAGTCGCCATCATGACTTTTAACAATTTTTCGCGAGGATAAAAGCTATCCAGTATCTCGTCATCAATACTATCGGCGGCGCTTATATCAAGCACGGCTAAGCTGCCATTAGTATTAAATGCGGCTAAGTTCTTATCGTTCTCATCATTATTAAAACGGCTATTAATATTCTCGTTTAAGTGATTTTCAGCGTTATTATGTTCGGCTGGGCTCATGCTACTCTCCTTTTTTATTTCAATGTGAAAGTATCTAAGATTAATTAACTAGCAATAAATGATTAACACTAAAAAACCGGATATCAAATCCGGTTTGTGTCATATATATACGTTGCTTAAAATAGATTATAACTTAGCGGCGGCATCAGAAATGGCTTGTTTACGCTCTTGCTCTTTCATGCGCTCAAACTTACGCTTTTCTTGTAAGGCGAGTTGCTCTTCATCAAAAACATCATAAGCTTCAACGATTTTTTGTACCAATTGATGGCGCACGACGTCTTTTGAGTCAAACTTGGTGATATGAATCTCTTCGATACCGCTTAAGATATCCATCGCTTGCGCCAGACCTGATTTGTGCCCACGTGGTAAATCGACCTGCGTAATATCGCCAGTAATAACCGCTCGTGAGCCAAAACCTAAACGCGTTAAGAACATCTTCATTTGCTCAGGCGTGGTATTTTGCGCTTCATCTAAGATAACAAACGAATTGTTTAGCGTACGACCGCGCATATAGGCAAGCGGGGCGACCTCAATGATTTGCTTTTCGAGCATTTTACCGACTTTATCAAAGCCAAGCATTTCATACAGCGCGTCATATAAAGGACGTAAATACGGGTCGATTTTTTGGGTCAAATCTCCGGGTAAAAAGCCCAATTTTTCGCCAGCTTCTACCGCTGGACGCACCAATAAAATACGCTCAATCTCATTGCGCTCAAGCATATCGACCGCACAAGCGACGGCAAGATAAGTCTTACCCGTACCAGCAGGCCCAATACCAAACGACACGTCAGAGGCTAAAATATCTCTGACATAACGCTGCTGATTGCCACCGCGCGGGATAATTTTCCCTTTACGGGTACGCAGACTAATCGGCGTAAAGTCAGTGGCGGCTTCCAAATTATCAGCATCTTCCTCGGCAGCCGATTGCTTATCGGCCTCTATATCTTCATCGCGGGCGATGCTCGATTGGATAATAAGATGTAGCTCTTCGGCGCTGATATCTTTGGTGTTTTGCGCTTCATCGACCATTTTATAAATGATGCGTTCGCCGCGCTCAACGCCCAAAATATCGCCACTTAAACAGAAGTCGCCTTGGCGTTGGCTGATTTTAATATCGAGGCGTTCTTGGATATATTTCATGTGGTTATTATATTCGCCGAGCACGGTTTTCAGCTGTGCTGGGGTCAACGATTCAAAATGTATACGGCGGCTTATGGAATCAGTCAAGCGATTATCCTTGTATTTGGTTGCCCGCTACTATGGCTGCTGCTTCTGTGCATCATTGCTTTTATGCATGATAGTCGAGCGGGCTTTAGAGATAAAATTGTGAGTCGTGTTTCAATGTTTTTAAATAGTTTTTATAACGTTTGTTGCTTTTATAACAGTTGTTTAGCTGATAGAAATTAAGATGACGATAAATGGCTGATAAGAATTGTTATTCGTAAAATGACTGGTAATAAGTAACTATACTGCCTTCATTATGGTAGATAGATTATGAACTACCCTCCACCTTAGAGGCAGGGGTTTCTTAGATAATACCCATACTTGATACGGTATTCTGTATCAGCGGTTAGGCAAATTGACTAAGCTAACTCCGTCGCACCGACGGTTTTTAGTGTGACCAGCTTCAAACCCTCATTGAGAATATTGATACTGGCGTTAATGTCCCGATCATTGGTTTGCAAACAACTAGGGCAATCCCATGATCTTAATGACAAGGGTAATTCAGCCTTGGTCAGTAAGTGGCCACAGTTTGAACAGGTTTTAGAAGATGGGTACCATCTATCTATTTTGACAAGCGTCTTGCCATACCATTCCGCTTTATAAGCAAGCATGGCAGTGAAGGTTGACCATGAGCTATCACTAATCGCTTTTGATAGTTTTTTATGCTTAACCATACCTTTGACGTTCAAATCTTCTATAGCAATCACATCGTGGTTTTTGATGAGGTTGAATGAGAGTTTATGTAGAAAATCAGTGCGGCTATTGGTTATTTGCTCATAAATTTTGGCGACTTTAATTCTTTGCTTTTGATAGTTGCGGCTGTCGCTCAGCTTGCGTTGCTGCGCATTGGCCACTACTCTGCGCCTGGCTAAAATCTTTTGCTCTCTTGCCAACTTGTGTTGCAACTTCGATAGAAACTTAGGATTAGCGACTTTGCTGCCATCCGATAAGACGATGAAGTCAGTTAATCCTAAATCAATGCCGATGTTTGAGTCAGTCTTCACTATTTCATCAACAACAGTTTCAACCAATAAGCTGACATAGTATTTGCCTGATGGGGTTTTGCTGATGGTCGCTGATTTGATTAAGCCGTTTATTTTATTCGGGAATTTGGCGGGGATATGACCAATCTTAGGCAGTTTAACGGTATTGTGCGTGACGGCTACTGTGCCCTTTTGGTTGTTGGTTGTATAACTGTCGCGTTGCCCTTTTTTCTTGAACTTGGGGAAGCCAAAACCGCCTTTGAAGAACTTATTATAAGCGCCTCTTAAGTTTTGCTGAACGTTGGCCAATGCCAAGCTATCGACCTCTTTTAACCACTCGTACTCGTTTTTATATTGAGCTGGGGTATTCTTTAATTGGGTTTTGGTTTCTTTATAGTGTTCTATCTTGTCACTAAGCATCTTGTTCCAGATAAAGCGTACACAACCAAACGACTTAGCAAAGAATACTTGCTGGTCAATGGCCGGATACAGCCTGACTTTATAGGCTTTTAGGATTTGTTTGGTCATTATTTGCCCTGATACATAATGTACTGCTTGATTACCTCAAGAGGTGCGTCGCCTGTGGTTATTAAACAAAACGATTGCGACCAAAACCTATCCTCCCAAAGTTTGCTTTTAATCTGTGGAAATTCTTTTTTAATAAGCGACTGCTTGCTGATTTGTAGGTGTTAATAAACTTGCTAAGATCACTTTTTGAATGGGCTTTGAATAGGATGTTAACATGGTCTTTGTCATGATTCCACTCAATAACTTCAATCTTATAATCGGGGCTGATACGCTCAAAAAATTGCTTTGGTTCTATCTGATACTGCATCATTAAATACTTCTCTACGATATTTAGTTACCAAAATAAGATAGTAGTTTAATAGGAAGACTGAAAGAGAATTAGTGTCCAAGAGCATCTAACAGTAAGCCTTTTAATAAATAGATTGGTTATATACCATACGACACATTGGCTGTTATATCAAACGTATTCATCCCACTATCTTAGAGGTAGGGGATTTCTTCGAAATTTTTGTTAAAATTCAATTGATATGAGGGAAGTAGCGCTTTATTTTTGTATGGTGATTGCAACTGTAGATCATACACCTTAGAGAGAAAACGGCAACAAAACTATATAGCCACTTTGGTTAGTGCCAGGAGTACAGAACAAGGGATAATTTGTGGTAATCTAGTGCTTAGATACTAGTGCTTAGATACTAGTGCTTAGATAAAAGCGCTATAAAACTGGGATAAGACTATTAAATAACGAAAGACGTATCAGATAAAACAAGATTTTTGAGTATCTTTTTGGGTGTAAAGTCATTGTGTCTAATAGCGTACTAAATGGATCATAATAGGAATAACAACCATGCAAAATGCTGAAGCAAATTTGTCAAAAGCCAATCCTGCTGAATTTAGTCATGGCAATAAATCTGCGATGACTGAGCAGCAAGTTCTTATCGCGGGTGGGGGGCATGTCGGATTGTCGTTTGCGCTGTTACTCGCGCATCATGGTATCGCTAGCACCTTGCTAGAAAAAAACAGCTATCCAACCATCAGCCCCAATGATGACCGTCAGCGTAGCCACTATCTAGATAGTCGCAATACTGCATTATCACGCCGAACAGTACAAATTTATCAAGAGATTGGCTTATGGGATGAGTTACAAAGCCATGCTTGCCGAATTGATGCGGTGCAGATAAGTGAACAAGGCAGCTTTGGACGCGCACAATTGAATAAAGCCGAGGAGCAGGTCGAGTCATTTGGTCAAGTGATGGAAAACGCGTGGCTTGGACGAAAGCTGTTACTTGCTGCCCAGCAAGAATCGCTGATTACCCTGATTGATAATGCCAATGTGGTAGCCGTTAGCCAACAAAGCGATGGCGTGACGTTGAGCTTTAGTTATTACGGTGAAGAAGAGCACGAGCAGCAATTACAAGCCAGCGTATTAGTCGCTTGTGATGGTCGCGACTCTACCGTGCGTCAGTTGTTAAATATCGGCACCAGCACTTATGACTATAAACAAACCGCTATCGTTGGGGTGGTAGAGAGCGATCAGCCACATGAGCATATTGCTATTGAGCGTTTTAGTCCAGCAGGGCCGCTTGCGGTATTGCCATTGACTGATCCAGAAGGCGACGGCAATGATGAGTATCAAAAAGGCTATAGACGCTCGGTAGTTTGGGTATGCCCAACGGGCGAGGAAATGCAGTATCTAGAAGATGATGCGCATTTCTTGGCAACCTTGCAGCAAGCCTTTGGCGCGCGCGCTGGCACGTTTAAAAAAGCCGGTCGCCGCGGCGCTTATCCATTAACGCGGGTACTGGCAGACAAACAGGTCGACGGCCGCTGCGTCATCATGGGAAATGCGGCTCATACCCTGCATCCAGTTGCTGGGCAAGGGTTTAACCTCTGCATGCGCGACGCACACGTACTGGCGCAAATGATGAGTCGGCAGGTGCTAAAAGGCGAAGATATCGGCGATCCGACTTTGCTTAAGCGTTATGAAAAAGCTCGTCAAACCGACCAAAAACGCGTGATTCGTTTTTGTGATGCCGTTGTCCATGGCTTTACGCATCCAAATCCAGCGGTGAAGCTGGCACGTAATGTGGCTCTGGTTGCCTTTGATAAATTACCGAATATTAAACCATTAATTGCCAATTATGCGATGGGCTTGAAGTCGTAGTATTAATAGCTGAAGTTACGCAAAGCATTCATATTCGGCGATCGGCAATTATTTGTCTCGCTGGCTGTACGTTAGTTGCAGAGGCTGCGCCGAATTATTTCCGACCGCTTTAAAAGAGTTGAACCATGTTGATAGGTAATTTTAGTTGATAATAAGCGTTTTAATATAATAAGCGCTCTAACATTGAGAGATAACTTATGAAAAATAACCATACGCTCATTATCGGTGGTGGTATCGTCGGTGCAACGCTTGCCCTTAAACTGGTGCAAGCGGGAATGCCAGTAACGCTCGTCGATGCGCGACCGCAACGTGGTGAAGCAGATTGGCAACAGGTGCTTGGTCAACGTGATGCACGCGTTTATGCTTTGAGTCTTGCCAGCATTGGTTTGCTAAAAGATGTCGATGCTTGGCAAAAAATATCTGCATCAGGCCGAAAAGCCGATTACTCGCAAATGCAGGTGTGGCAATTAAATGGTATGGGCGAGCTATTATTCGGTGATAGTGAGGATAATAGTGATGACAGTAATCAAAACACTGAACCCAAAATGCTTGGTAGTATGGTTGAGCCAGCAGTCATTGAGCACGCATTATGGCAGCGTTTATCAGCGTCTGATGTCAGTCAATATCTAACAGTTATCGATGGGCATAAGGTTATCGATATGGACTGGCTCGGTAGCGTGCAAGGCTACCGTGTGACCTTAGATAACGATACCGTGATTAATGCTAATTTATTGGTTGGAGCTGACGGTCGTGGCTCATTTGTGCGTAAGCAAGCAGGCATTGAGCTGGATGTGCTTGATTATAAGCAAACGGCGATTTGCTGTGCCATTCAAACCGACAAGCCGCATCAAGCAACCGCTCGCCAAGCCATGCTGCCGACAGGAACGCTGGCGTTATTGCCGCTTGCTGATATTACTGATGAAGATAAAGCCAACCCGCAACACTGGCAATCAATCGTCTGGACATTACCACGCAATCAAGCGCTGGCATTGTTGGAAGAATCGCCGCGCTATATCGCTGATAAATTGGCTGCTGCTAGTAATTATGAGCTTGGCGCTATCCAAAAAATTGAATCAATCGCCAGCTTTCCGTTAGCGGCGCAGCAAGCAAAAAGCTACGTCGCCGATAATTTAGTCTTAATTGGGGACGCTGCGCATGGTGTACATCCGCTGGCAGGTCAAGGGCTGAATTTGGGCATGCTCGATGTGAAGGCGTTAAGTGAACAACTCACCCATGACTATGCGCGCAGTGGCAATAAACTCTGGGGTACGAACCAAACTTTGCGTAGCTATGAGCGTCTGCGTCGTCCACATAACAGTCTAATGATGCACAGCTTTTCAGCGCTTAACTGGCTATTTGTAGGCTCGCTTGCTCAAATGCGTCCGATTCAACAACTTCGTAATGAAGGTATGTATCGTGTCAGCAAAATTAAACCGCTGATGCGCCTGTTTGCCAAACAGGCAAGTGGGGTTTAGGTGATTACGTGTTTGATAATTAATAGTATGAAGCAGAGTACATTAAATGAGTAAATCTTGGTTGTCATTCCAACAGCAACTTAATAGTTTAAAAGCTAAAGATATACTAATAGACAATGAAGCAGCAGCACTCAGTTATCTTGAAAAAGTCGGTTATTATCGGTTAAGTGGTTACTGGTATCCATTCCGTCAGTTCAATGACAACTCTACAAACAAACGGCTGAGTTTATTCGTAGACAATACCCATTTTAAGCATATTGTAGAGCTTTATGTCTTTGACAAAAACTTGAGGCTCTTAGCATTGGATGCATTAGAGAGAATAGAGATGGCAGTTCGAGTGGATATTGCGCATATATTGGGTAAAAAAGATCCACAAGCTCATGAACAAGCAGAGAAATTAGATGGTAATTTTGCAAAAAAGATAATTAGGAAAGGAAGGAATAAAGGAAAGACTGAACTCCAACTTTGGTTGGAAAAGCATAGTCAGTTATTACATCGTGCAAGAAAAGAGCCTTTCATTTCGCATCATAATAATTCTTATAAGGGAGTTATACCCATTTGGGTAGCAATTGAGGTTTGGGATTTTGGTTGCATGTCTAGATTGTATGCTGGCATGACTTATTCAGATAAAGCGACTATTGCACAAAAATATGTGGTTACTGGAAAACAACTTGAGCAATGGTTACGTAGTCTAAACTTTATTCGTAATGTTAGTGCTCACCACAGTCGATTATGGAATGCTAACATTCTTGAACAGTCAGCTCCTATTACATTAGATGAAAGATGGACGGCACTTGCAAATCATAAACCATTTTTTTATTTTTGTATTATGCAGCATATGCTAAATATTATCTGCCCTAATTCTCAGTGGAATAAACGTTTTAAAGTTTTATTGAAGGAATTTCCTACTGTACCTAATAATACTGTCAATATTACAGATTTTGGTTTGGTAACGAGTATAGATGACTGGAAATTATGGCTATAAAATAAGTTATTATGAAGTTGAATCACTAGATATAGAAAACCGCCACTTGCAAGAGCAGAGGTGACGGTCATATTGATATACATGATATCACTTAATATGAATTTAGCAAATGCTAAAATGTATCTACCCCAATGCCGAAAACAGCACCATCAGCACTGGCGATACAATATTAATTAGAAAACCAAAGCTAATCGCCAATGGCACCACTTTTAGACCGCCAGATTGTTGAATAATAGGCAAGGTAAAGTCTAAACTGGTCGCGCCGCCAAGTCCAACCGCCGCTGATGGGTATTTGCGCATAAAGACGGGGATAAATAATAGCGCAAAGAACTCACGTATTAAGTCGTTAAATAGCGCCACACTGCCCCAAACGGCGCCATAAGCATCAGTCATGATAATCGCTGATAGCGAATACCAACCAAACCCAGATGCCAGTGCCAAGCCTTTTGTCCATGATACATCGGTAAACATCAGCGCGAAAACAAGTCCGCCAACCAGAACGGCTAGTGTAAAGATGATACTCATCTCGACGCCACGTTTATTGAGTAGTACTTCTTTAAGGGTAATGCCCGAGCCTTTTAAGCCAATACCGACCAGTAAGATTAATACCATCAGCATTGCGGTCATGGTGTTTTCAGGCGGCATATAATCCACGGGTAAGAGATAGCCAATTACCATGCCAATCACCACACAAATCACTTGCGCCAAGCTGCCTCGAATACTAACGCGATGCTCTTTGGATTTGACGCTGGGCTTTTTGGCATGCCACGGGCGCAGGCGGTCAAACAGCATGAGAGCAAATAAGCCAGTGCCAATTGTCAGTATCGATAGGATGGTGACATATAGGGCGATTTCACCTATTTGGCTGCCAAGCCCTTCGACTTGTGCCAGCTCAATACCAATCAAACCTAAGATGATAAAGACCAAATAAGACAAGCCTTTATCGGCAAGCTTAGTCATGGTTGGATTTGAGGGAATGGCAAAGCCAATAAACATTGGCATTAATACCAAAACAAGAGTAATGAGGCTTTGCATGGTGAAGGGCTCGCAGCGTTTATGATTTTTATCAAGGCAGTTTCAAGAAGGCACTTTTAACAAGGTCTTTTTAGGAAGCTGGAGATTGTATCATATCACCGCGTAAATGCTGGAAAATCAGTGCTAAAACCGAAGTCATATTCGCCATATTATTGCATGACAAAACTGCTTATGAGGCCTCCGTTATTGCCTCATTATTTATCATAAAAGTATTGAAACGAGAAATTTGCATACTTGCCTGATTTAATAATGGCTCAATCACACTGGTTTTAGCTACAGTTGCTAACTGTGGATAGTCTTGACGGTAATGGCCACCGCGGCTTTCATGACGCTGATAAGCGGACTCGATAACTAAAGTCGCTAATTGTAATTGTCTTACTAACTGAAATTCCGCCAGCTCATTTAGACTAGGAGGCATATCCTTATTAATTATAACGGAGCGATTAGTTTTATCAGAACCAGTGCCCTTTTGCCATTGCTGAATTTGTATTAGTGCTTGTTCTAGCTGCTCAGCACTACGGGTGATGTCCATGTTATTGGTCATCAATGTTTTTAGCTGCGCCGTTATTCCGTTGATATCAGTGACTTTAGTATCGATATTTAAAGCGCTTTTCGTAGTGCTATATTGATAAGCGTCAAACAAAGGCAGAGTAGTGCTAGGTAAAGTAATCGTTTGAGTGTTTTTAAGCGTTGGCGCTGACCAAATATCAGCAGCTAATTGTTTTAAATTACTATTGTTTGTAGTTGTATCTATTTTATCTAAAGCTGCTAAATAACGCGGTAAGTCAGCAGCGATATTGCGCCCAACCACCACGCACTCCAAGAGTGAGTTACTTGCTAAGCGATTGGCACCATGCAGACCTGTGTAAGCAACTTCGCCTGCCGCATAAAGTCCTACCACATCAGTCAAACCATTGGCATCTGTGACCACGCCGCCACAGCTATAATGCGCAGTCGGTGCAACGGGGATAGGTTGTTTTGTGATATCAATACCGAGTTCGAATAGGGTTTTATAAATCTGCGGGAAATGCTCGCGCAAAAATGCCGCTGGCAAGTGACTGACGTCAAGATTGACATAACCAAGCCCATTTTGATTAATCTGCTCAGCGATGGCACGCGCAACAATATCTCTTGGAGCTAGTTCTGCGCGTTTATCAACATCAAGCATGAAACGCTTGCCAGTTTGTGGACAATATAAACGTCCGCCTTCGCCGCGTAGTGCTTCAGATATCAAAAAGCTACTGTCGCCAAATGCCAAACCAGTCGGGTGAAATTGGATAAACTCTAGATTTGCCAAGCGGCAACCTGCTTGCCATGCCATCATCACCCCATCGCCGACACAGACGTTCGGTGCGCTGGCACGTTTAAATAGTTGCCCCAAGCCACCACTGGCTAAGACGACCGCGCGACTATGAAAGGTGAGTTTACGTTGATTGAAGTGATCAAAAACAAGCGCACCTTGGCATTGCTTATTTGGATTGGCGCTGCTTTTTAAAAGGCTCAGCGCTTCATGAAACGGGAGCACAGTAATGTTGCTTGCCGCTTTTACCTTGACTGTTAAAGCCTCCATCACGTGGCGACCAGTTGCATCATCGGCATGTGCAACTCGCCGACAGCCATGACCGCCTTCTTTGGTCAGATGCAAATCGCTAGTCTGGAATGCTGCTAAAGGATTTGCATTATTATATGGCTGTCTTTCCTGTTGCGGAATCAAGGTAAAGGGTACGCCTTGCTCGCAGAGCCATTGCACGGCTTGCGGTCCGGAGCTCAAGATACTAGTGGTATTGTCAGTCGCGCATAATCCTGCGCCAGCGATGAGCGTATCGGCAATATGGTCAGTGATAGAATCGTTTTTATCTAAGCTTGCGGCGATGCCACCTTGAGCATAGTGACTTGAGCAAACCTCCAATGCAGCCTTGCTTAATACGGTAATATTCAGCGATGTTGGCAAGGCGCGAGCAGTACTTAAGCCAGCAAGTCCAGCGCCAATAATGAGCACGTCTGTCTGTATAATATCTGTAGAATTATAAGTATTTACCTTATCCGCTGACTGTGCCTCGCTCATATTAGGCCGCTCCGACATTGGCAAATAATTCGCGGTCTTTGACGATATCTCCGCTCGCGGCCACACGTTGTTTTTGCGCTTCAGCAAAATCAAGCATACGTTGTAAAGGTTTTCTAGCTGCTGCTGCCAGCTCAGGCGTCATGAGGACTTCACCGCTACGATTGGTCAAGCACTGTTCAATACCTTGCAGGCCATTCATTGCCATCCATGGACAAAAAGCACAGCTTTTACAACTGGCGCTTTCACCAGCCGTTGGCGCAGCTAAAAAGCGCTTATGTGGCGAGCGCTTTTGCATCTCATGCAAGATGCCTAAGTCGGTGGCAACGATAAAGGTATCGGCATCCATCTCATACGTTGATTGCAACAGCTTACTGGTCGAGCCAACCACATCGGCCAGTGCTACGACGCTATCAGGTGACTCAGGATGCACCAATACTTTGGCGTTTGGGTATTCCTCTTTTAATTGCAGCAGCTCAGTAGCTTTAAACTCGTTATGGACCAAGCAAGACCCTTGCCAAAGCAACATATCGGCGCCAGTCTCTTGCGCGATGTATTTACCTAAATGGCGGTCAGGACCCCAAATAATTTTTTCACCATTCGCATGCAAATGTCGGACGATATCGATGCCAACCGAAGACGTTACGACCCAATCAGCACGGGCTTTCACAGCAGCGCTAGTATTGGCATAAACCACCACGGTACGCTCAGGATGGGCATCACAAAAGGCAGAGAATTCATCAGCAGGGCAGCCCAAATCAAGTGAGCATTCAGCCTCCAAATCTGGCATCAGTACCGTCTTCTCCATACTCAGTATCTTTGCTGATTCACCCATAAAGCGCACACCAGCGACGACCAAGGTTTGCGCACTGTGCGCTTGTCCAAAGCGCGCCATCTCTAGCGAATCACCAACGCAGCCGCCGGTTGCCAAGGCCAAATCTTGGATAAAAGGATCAACATAGTAATGCGCAACCAATACCGCATTATGCTCTTTTAATAGCTGCTTAATATTCTCTTCAACCGCAAGTCGTTCCGCACGTGGCAAATCCGCTGGGATTTTCGCTTTGGCGTATTCGATATTCATCTGAGTCGCAATGCGATTATCAGTGCTCATGATGGGCGCGTCGTATGGATAAGTTTTCATAAGTGCAAACCTTTGCTGCGATAACGGCAAACCAATAGCCGCTAAAAGTGAGTCAGTTAAATATGGTTAATAAATATGGTTAAATAACAAGTTTTAATAATTATGCTCATTTTGAGCATAATTACAAGTATTTTTTATAAACTGCTTCTAAAATGATACGTAATTCGTCAAAACTTACCTTGCTCGCTGTCTTTTTTATTGCTTCCGATATCGTCTATTTACAACGGCAGGCTATGATAGTTTTCGATTCACGCTATACTAAGCATGGTTATAAACACTTCATCTTGAAAACGCTCATTTCACGTTTAAACATAAAGGAAACCTTTAAAGCCATGACGTTGTCTTATTCGCATTCGCATCAACAAGGTAGCGGCACCACAGAAGTGGTCGCCGTGCTAGTAGCGATTACTGAGCACACCGCGCGCGTTTTAACGGTTGACCAAGGCAAGCTCTTGCCTAACGGGCCATTGATGCCATTACATCGCTCCTTGCAAGCGGGCGTACGTCAATGGGTCGAGGAGCAAACGCAGCAGCCGCTTGGTTATTTAGAGCAGTTATATACCTTTGTTGATACCAATCGGCGCAACGTCGATGGTCATGCGCTTGTCTATGTCAGCTACTTAGGGTTGGTGCAAGAAGCGCAAATGCAAGAGCTGCCAAGCCAAGCATTGTGGCGCGATTGGTACGAGTATTTCCCATGGGAAAATCACTTGGACGGCATGCCAAGTATGATTATGAATCATATTGTGCCGGCGTTATTAAGCTGGGCGGATAGCGCAGCAGAAACAGTCGTGCAGCAGCGCCGCCGTCAGCGTATTGGTTTATGCTGGGGAATCAGCGAGGAAACCTTGAGGGTTGATAATCTCAAAGATACGGACAAAGTATTAAATGCTGATAAAACTTATGAAAATAGAGAATGGGTGGCCGAGCATGTCTTGCTGCGTTATGAGATGCTTTATGAAGCAGGTTTAATCCCTGAAGCGCCGACTTATCCGCCAAGTTACCAAGTGAGGTTGCCTACAAATTGGTTGCAGTTAATAGGCGTACCGATGTATTACGACCATCGCCGCGTGATTGCCACCGCTATCTCAAGACTGCGTGCCAAGATTGAATATCGACCGCTTATCTTTGGTTTGATGCCGGACGTGTTTACCTTATCGCAGCTGCAACAAAGCGTTGAAGCGTTATCAGGCGTACCTTTACATAAGCAAAACTTCCGTCGCTTGCTAGATTCACAAAAACTCGTCATGGAGACAGGGCAGAGTAGTAGCGCTCAGCGCGGTCGCCCTGCCAAGCTTTATCGCTTCCGCCATGATATTGAGCTACAAAGTTTACTGATGGATAGTAAATTGCCTAAACGAAAATAGCATCAACTGCATAAGCCTTCCTATACTGACGCTAAATACTCATATTAAAGCTAAATCAGATTGGTTGATTTTATTAATTTGCACCCTTTTCTTGCGAGGCTTTGTACTTTGCGCTATATTTATGCTCATTTTGAGTTTAATTAAAGATGTTTTATTAAGTGTATCGAACGCATATAAATATCAGGCAAAATAAGGGTCAAATATGACAGTTAAACAAGAGCCAGCATTGGCTGAAGTATTGCTTAAACCTTTGGTTGAAACGGCATTAACGGAAGATTTGGGTAGGCGCGGTGATGTTACTTCACAAGCGACTATACCAGCAGATATGCAAGCGCAATTACAAATAAAAGCGCGGCAAGCAGGCGTAATATGTGGGATGGATTTAGCGCGTTTGTCTTTTGCTTTGATTGACGAGCAAATCGAGTTTATTGCCAAAGTGAATGACGGTGCAACGGTTGAAGCGGGTACGGTACTGGCAACAGTGCGTGGTAACGCGCGGAATTTACTAACCGCAGAGCGTACTGCGCTTAACTTTATGACTCATCTCAGTGGTATTGCGACAGACACCAAAAAAATCGTCGATAGCGTCGCCGACTATCCAGCGCAAATTACTTGTACGCGTAAAACCATACCTGGGCTGCGCATTGTGCAAAAATACGCGGTGCGCTGCGGCGGCGGGCGCAATCATCGCTTGGGCTTAGATGATGCAATTTTAATCAAAGATAACCATATTGCTATCGCCGGTGATATAAAAACTGCCATCCAGCAAGCGCAAGACTTTGCCGGGCATCTCATACCAATAGAAGTTGAAGTCGATACGTTAGAGCAGTTAGAGCAAGCCTTAGATGCCGGCGTGAATTTGGTACTGTTAGATAATATGGCACCTGACGTATTATCAGAAGCCGTCGTCATGTGTAAGGGTCGCGCCAAAACCGAAGCTTCAGGCGGTATAACCCCTGAAACCGTGCAAGCAGTCGCAAAAACAGGCGTTGATTTTATCGCGATGGGTTATTTAACCCACAGTACGACAGCATTAGATATTGGCCTCGATTTTAGCGCTTAAGATTAACCTTTAATTTAAATTCATAGTTAGGTTTATGGTTTCACTCGCGTTTTAAATCACGGCTAAATAGCTTATTAAAAGGGCAGATTTGTACGGATATGCTATTGAATTGGTAATGACGAGACATTAAGCAAAGTTAATGATTTAATAGGCTTATCTGGCTATGCTACAATGCCGCTGCTACCGATTATAAGGTCGTCTTTGCCTGTACTTGTGCATAGCGACCTTATCTTTTGTCCGATTTGACCAATAGATAAGCGAGCGCTCAGTGGATACTGAAATTATCAAGATAATCTTAGCCTTTATGGTACTGATTAATCCCTTTGGCGCCTTGACGTTGTTTTTGGATTCAACTCACGGCTATTCGCTGAATAATCGCCGTAAAGTGGCGCGCGTGGCTTGCCTGACGATTTTTATCACTATCAGCTTTTTTACCTTAGCAGGTGAAACGCTCCTAAAAGCGTTGGGTATCTCGATTGGTTCGTTCCAGTTGGCAGGTGGTATCTTGGTATTTCTAATCGCCCTGAATATGATGAATGGCGAAGGTAACCCGGTTAAGCCCGATCAAGAAAACTTTGATGTTGACCATTTGCAAGGTGCGCCGCCAACGATGGCTGCAGCGGTGGTGCCGATTGCCATTCCGATGATGATTGGACCTGGCGGTATCTCGACGGTGATTATTTATTCATCACAGGTCACTGGTATTTTGCAAGTCTCTGCCATTTTGATTGCTGGTTTATTTATCAGCTTATTTTGTTATGTGGCGCTAATGGCTGCCGGTCGTATCAGTCGGTTATTGGGCGATACTGGACTTAATATCATGAGTCGTATTATGGGTATGTTGCTTGCAGCAGTTTCTATCGAGATTATCGTTAACGGCCTACGTACCTTATTTCCTGACTTAGTGTAATTGTCACCTTTCTTTTCTGCCACTTACTTCTCTAATGGCTCTTACCTGTCCTTTTTTACGCCCCTTCTTTTTTAAAATATATCCGTATCTTTTTAGACCGTGTAAAAAAACATGGTCTTTTTATTATTGAGCTAAAGTCTAAAACCTCCTAAAGTAGTCAAACCTGCCTATTTGCTAAAAAATATTAAGACTTATCCTAAAAGGTTGTTTAGTAACACCTTTATATGTCTTACAAATGATGATTCGAATTTCAATTAATCACCAAAAGTCTGCATTAAAAACGTTATCCATACAAATATGTTATGATAGGAGCACAACAATATTATAGGAGTGAGTTTTGAGTAAGAAAAGAATGGCAATTTTAGGGGCGGGTCCAAGTGGTTTGGCACAGTTACGTGCCTTTGAAGCGGCTCGTTTAGCCGGGGTAAAAGACTTACCTGAAATCGTATGTTATGAAAAGCAAAACGCCATTGGTGGTATGTGGAATTACAGTTGGCGTACTGGTTTAGATAGGAACGGTGAACCCGTGCACGGCAGTATGTACCGCTATTTATGGTCAAATGGCCCCAAAGAATGCTTAGAGTTTGCCGATTATTCATTCGATGAACACTTCGGTGAAGCCATCCCATCATACCCGCCACGTGAAGTCCTAAAAGACTACATCATGGGGCGTATCGATAAACAAGATATCCAAAAATATATTCGATTTGAATGCCCTGTGCGCTGGGTGTCGTTTGATGATGACACGCAAAAATTCACCGTGACGGTGATGAACCATAAAACCGATGAGCAAGAAGTCGAAGAGTTTGATTATGTGGTGGTAGCGACTGGTCATTTCTCTACGCCAAATATGCCGTATTTTGAAGGTTTAGAAGCCTTTCCAGGTCGTATCTTGCACGCGCATGATTTCCGCGATGCGCTAGAATTTAAAGATGAAGATATCTTATTAGTAGGTAGTAGCTATTCTGCCGAAGATATTGGTACCCAGTGCTACAAATATGGCACCAAGTCTGTGACCATCAGCTATCGTAGTCAACCGCTTGGTTATGAGTGGCCAGAAGGTATTAAAGAAGTGCCATTAGTGACGCATTTTGAAGACGATGTCGCGCACTTTGCCGATGGTACGAGCCAAAAGTTTGACGCTATTATCATGTGCACCGGTTATTTATTTCATTTCCCGTTTATGCCAGATGAGCTACGTTTGCAGACGCACAACTGCTTGTATCCAGCCAACTTGTACAAAGGTATCTTTTGGCAGCCAAATCCAAAGCTGATTTATTTAGGCATGCAAGACCAGTATTTCACCTTTAATATGTTTGATGCGCAAGCATGGTATGCACGTGATGTGATTATGGGTGATATCGAATTGCCCGATTTGGCAGCGCGTGAAGCAGACGAGCAAAAATGGCTCGCAACGTATGCCAAATGCGTGACGGTCAGTGATTCAATCGATTTTCAAGCCGCTTATATTCGCGATTTGACCAATGCCACCGATTATCCAGAATTTGCTGTTGAAAAGCAGGGTGAGATTTTAAAAGAATGGCAAAAGGACAAAGCCGAGAACATCATGACCTTTCGAGAAAAGGCTTATAGTTCTACTTTAACGGGCACAATGGCACCTAAATTGCCGGAGCCATGGTTAGACATTCTCGATGATTCGCTTGAGCACTTTTTAAACTTAACCTTTGTTAAACCTAAAAAGCGCAAAAAAGTTTCTTGAGTCTAACCTGATAAATAAAAAACCAAATACGTTTCATAGCGTATTTGGTTTTTTCATTTTTAGCGTTAATAAACTAAACAAGCTGTTAGCTTTGGTATAAATGCCAAGCCAAATACAGCATTAAAAACCCTACCAAAGCGTCCAATATATTCCAAGCTTTTGGTTTGGCAAATAAAGGTCTGAGCAGGCGCGCGCCATAACCTAATGCAAAAAAGAAAAAGAACGATGCACTGACCGCGCCGACTGTAAAGGCCAATTTACTACTGGCACCGGTTGAAACCATGCCGACCAGCACCAATGTATCTAGATAGACGTGCGGGTTGAGCCAAGTAAAGCCAAAGCATAATAGCAGGGCTTTTTTTAAACTGGTGACCACTTGACCATCGACAGTGAGTGCATGTGATAGACGTACGCTAGCATATAAGCTTTGTAATCCGTAGCCTAGCAAGAATACGACGCCAGCAATTTTAGCGATGTTCACAACTTGTGGATAGTGCGCTGTGACCGCACCGAAGCCAGCGACACCAGCAGAAATTAAAACCGCGTCACTGATGGCGCAAAATAAGCAGACGAAAAATATGTGTTCGCGTTTCAGTCCTTGTTTGAGGACAAAGGCGTTTTGTGAACCAATGGTGATAATCAAGGATAAACCAAGCAAAAACCCGGCGCTATAATCGGTGAAGTTCATGATAATGGCCTTATCCTTTAACAATCGAAACGGTGACGTTTGCTTACTGGCAGCGCCCGAAAAAGCTGTTAAGATAAGGGATAAAATAGTCGAATGCAATGTGTTTGCTGCAATAGATGCTACCAAGTCATCAGTACTATTCAGAAATATTAGTCAGCAATGAATAAAGAATAAGCGAGGAGCAGGGTAGGTCATGGTCATAAGTCTGACAAGAATGCTACAGTCGTTCGGGCAAGCCCAAGATGACCTGCCAACCATCGCTGCCAAAAATGCTCAGCAAGCTGCCGCTAAAGAAGTTTCTGATAATGCAAATAAGCATGGCGATAGTAGCGCTAATCAAGAAAACATGGATACCTCAGCTGCCAACTTTTTGCTTAGCGAGCCGCAGCGTAGCGAGCGTATTTGTGATGCCTTAGCACAAGTGAATGATATTCGCACGCCGACGCCATTGACTGATCGCTATCTAGCCAATCGTGCCCAAATGCGCCCGACCAATAGACCTCCTTTTGACCCAGATACCTTATGGTATCTTAAACATGGACGCTGTCCGATTATGACTGAGCTTGTTGATGTGGTCGATGCAGCCACCCTAAATGCCATGCCGATTGAAGCGGTCGCCATATTAGACCGGATTAATAGTAAGCTAAAGCGTTACCGTGAATGGAGTAGCGAGCTCAATGCCGAGCAACAGCAGCAACATAATGAGCGCCAGTTTGTTATCGATAAGCTGGTGTCTGAAAGTATCCCTGAAGCGCTGCATCATTATGAGCAGCTGCAACGCTTTAGCCCGCATCGCACTAAAAATAATGTCGTGCAAGGAAAAATGACCGCTGGCGATATGCTCACGGATTTGTTTTTAGACATCGATTACGAGCTTGACGAGTTATTAGAAGAATTACATCAAACGGTGATGAATAAACTGGCTTCAACGCACCGTTATGTCAAAAGCCGTACCCAAAGCTAACTTGAATTTAACGAGGATTATTTAAAAGTTGTTAGGGCATGTCTTCAATTGGAT
>NZ_DKGQ01000008.1:0-85092 GCF_002453355.1 Psychrobacter sp. UBA6766
CTATATATTTTGGGTTTGGTATAATATTAGCGTTAGCGCTGATTATTGGTAGTGGATTCCTCGCTTTATTAAGTCAACAACAGGCAGAAAGTAGCAAAGTAAAACAACCACTGCGCGTTCAAGCGTTGGTGAGCATCGAAGGGATCAGTGATAGTGTCTATGATATCGCAAGTACTAGTGGCTATCGACAAGTAGCGACCATCAGCCAACTATCGCCGTTGTTAACCGAACTAACGTCGCAAGAATTAGATAACCTTACGGCCGAGTATGCGGCGAATCATAGAAAAGAGCTTAATAATAGCCTAAGCAATAGTAAGAACAGTTTAAATGAAGGTAGTTTCGAAGATTCCGAAGGTTTTGAAAATAAACAATACCGCGTACTGCTCAACGCGTATCCAAAAAAACCATCCAAGCAATCAAAAAAGAAGCTTTCTAAAAGTCAATCTAAAAAACTATCTAAGCAAGCACAAATTACCGACTTAAATCGTTTGCAGCCGGGTGATAAATTATTTATGACCTTGACACTGGCGCCGCTTACCAACTCTGAGCAAGTACTGAATAATCCAACGGGGTTTGACAGCTATCGTTGGTTGCGAGGGCGACATATTGATGGCGTCGCCAATATCTTAGCGACTAGTACCTCAGCCGCTGCGCTTGATGACTCAGTGGTAGCATTTAAAGCCGATGGCTCTTATCTTCAACGTTTTCGCACCCGTATAGACCAAGGACGTTGGCAACTACGTCAGCACTTTTATCAAAATTGGGCAACGCAAACCAGCGCAGAGCAGCAAGCAAAAGCGGTCACCTTAAGCTTACTAACAGGCGATCGTAGTTTAATCAATCGTGACACAAAAGATTTATATCAGCTGGCCGGTATTTCACATTTACTGGCTATCTCAGGGACGCATGTTTTATTTTTAGCAATTGTGTTAGCAGGATTGGCGGTATTATTACTTAATCGTTTTTGCCCCTCTCTTTATCGTCATTTGCCACGCTGGCAAGTTCGTTGGTGGGTCATGATGAGCGCCGCTTTTATTTATGCGTTATTTACAGGTTTTGATGTGCCCGCTGCCCGTACTGCATGGATGCTATTAGCCATCGGTTTGATACGCCTGACACTGCTGCCTATGAGTACTATGCGGATATTGTTGGCGCTTGCAATATTGATGGCATGGCTTGACCCATACGTATTATGGCAGGCAGGTTATTGGCTGTCTTTTATAGCGGTGGCGTTACTATTAAAATATGAAGACACTTCAGTACAATGGCGTCAAACAGAGTTTGCAAGGTTAACCACCACTAATTCTAATGACAATAGAAATTCTAATGACAATAGAAACGCGAAAATACTTCAACAAATATGGTTAGGGTTTAAACGCCTATTTAAATTACAGTTTTGGTTATTTATTGCCCTATTACCCATTACGTTATTGTTATTCGGCAAGGCATCACTACTAGGATTAATCGTTAATCTATTTGCCATTGGCTTATTTGGCTGGGTGATTGTACCGCTGAATTTATTAGCAGGGCTTTGTTATCTTATTGTGCCCGCGCTAGCAGATGCGGTTTGGGTGTTAGTGATTGCTATTGTCGCTTATTTGCACGAGCTTATCACGTGGCTAACGGCATTACCGATATTCTCAGGGGCATGGCTTTATACGCCAGTCAATATGGCTGTTTTGCTGATAGTATTATTGGCAATACTGCCATGGTTATTGCCTCGCGGGCTTACCAGTCGTTGGTTAGCATTGCCGCCGCTCACACTGCTAGTGATGACGATATATGCCAATCAGCAGTCATTAACTACGATACCAACTCTCTATATTTTACCAACTGGTGATCAATATCTAAGCGCGGCTTTGCTGCAATATCCCGTGATAAATAATGAAAATAATAATAAAATCGTTAGCTGGCTATTTTTAGCGGATCACAGACCTTATGGGGTCCGAACGATGCCAAGTACGCTGACGGCAGACAAACTCTCCTTAACCCTAGAGCAGCAATTGCATAGCATGTCTATTAAGCGCTTAGAAGGTATCATAGTGCAAAGCAGTAGCGCGGCATTGACTGATTCATTAGTGCCATTAAAGACTAACGATAATAAACCTTTGCAGACCAATATTTCCAAACCAAACATTTTTAAACCAAACGATTCTGAATTGCTACCAATGACAGTGGCTCAGTTAAGCCAACGTTTTCCAACCGCTCAATATTGGCAAGCAGGACGAAGTGAGCGCTGGCCTGAGATTCAGCAAGCCTATCAAGCAATCACTCAAGCCAAAACTCATTCGACTATTAGCGCCCAACGTTGTGAACAAGGTAAAATCTGGCAACTTGCTAATGGTGATTTTACCTTACAAGCCGTGACGGGCTGGAGTAAAATAAACGATGCCAGTGTTTGGGACTGTACGATTGCTGTTGATAGTCGTTTGCCCATTTAAGTCATGAATTATAATGCCGCTGATCCACTCAGATCATTGTCTGCAAAGGTACAAACACTCACATCAAGTAATCAGTCGCCAACTCTTCAAGCTAAAAATGCTCAATCACGCCTGATTTTAAATGCCGATACACACCCACGTGTTTGGCAAATGTGGTCACTGCTATGTTCAATTGAACCGAATAATAACAATGCGTTAAGCCATCCATTAATCAATGTCATAAATAGCAGCACATGGGTCGGGAACAGCACCTCGCAAATATCTACTGACGTAATAAGTCAGCAACAAATACATGAGATAATCACTTATGATAATAAGCCGCTAGAGGTCGTCTTAACTTTTCAGACTGATATTAAGGATTAACCCTAGGTTTTACCTTAATAGTGCTATTCTTATAAAATCCCTCGTTCTTATAAAGTCTCCACCTTATGATATCAAGCTATTTCACAGTTCTGCTATTGAACCATGAGAGAAATGGCACCATACTTAGTAGCTTGTTTAACTTTTATCAAAGTGCTATAAAACGAACTTATATAATTGACAATACTTATTGTTGTTCTATGAAGTTGTTGCTCTGTTAAGTTCAAAGACTCTCTCTTTTATCGTTTTACATTATTTCTGACTTAGGAAGTTATATGCCCAACTGGCCACCAGACCCTAACAAACGTCCTGATAACTCGGCAAATCAGCCAACGCCGATGCAGCAGCCAAATCAGCCGAGCGGACAAGAGTGGCGACTGCTTGAAAATACGTTATTAGCCAGTGTGGTTGAGCAGCGCCGCGCCCGCCGTTGGAGTATTTTCTTTAAGTTATTAACTTTTGGTTATATATTATTAATATTTTTGACCATTGGCCGCGGTTGTAGCACTAAATCACCGTCGGGACTTGAAGGTGTGGATACCAGTAAGCCACATCTGGCCGTGGTTGAAATCCAAGGGACGATTAGTAGCGGCGATGCCGCCAATGCTTACGACGTCAATAAAGCCTTGACTCGCGCTTTTGAAAACAGCAATGCAAAAGCTGTGGTGCTCGATATTAACTCGCCCGGCGGCTCGCCTGTTCAGTCTGATGAAATCTGGCAGACGATGATGGATTTGCGTCAAGAGTATCCTGATAAAAAACTCTATGCGGTGATCGGTGATATGGGTGCTTCTGGCGCTTATTATATTGCGTCGGCGGCGGATGAGATTTATGTTAATCCATCAAGTTTGGTTGGTTCGATTGGCGTTATTATGCCAAGCTATAATATCGAAGGCTTAATGGATAAATTTGGCGTCAAAGACCGCACCATAACGGCGGGCGAGTATAAAGATATCTTAAGCCTATCACGTCCGCTCACTGCCTATGAAGAGCAGCACGTCGAAAAAGTGCTTAATAATACCCATAAGCACTTTATCAATGCGGTAAAACAGGGCCGCGGCGATCGTTTAAAAAATCCTGAACAAAACAAACTGTTCTCAGGCCTGTTTTGGACAGGTGAGCAGTCTATTGAGCTGGGTTTAGCTGACAAAAAGGGTAGTATTTCAACTTTAGAGAAAAAGCTGAAGCTTGATAATGTGGTCAATTATACGCCAACCGATCCGTTTAGCTTATTTATGGATCGCTTCGCGGTGAAGCTGGGCGCAGGGCTCGGTTCAAGCATCAAGCTTGATGTGTTGCCGCAAGAAGCTGGTAACGCGCAGATGCGTTAAGCACTTTATATTTTAGATTTAATGTGTATGATTGTTAAGGCTGAGCGTATGATTATGCTCAGCCTTAATTGTATATAAGTTTTGACTATTATAATAAATATTTCAAATAATCATTTAAATCCCTATTTAAATTACTGAGAGCTTGTCATGAGTGCCATTAACTCGCAAACCTTTGCATTATTGCCCAAATCTAAAATAACCCAAAAGCCAGTCATCCATTTTGCTCATGCCAATGGCATGCCCAGTGCTGTTTACGCGCCATTTTTTGAACCGCTTGCAGAATTTTTTACCATTGAATATATTCCGATGTTGGGTAATACGCCTGATTATCCAGTAGATGATCATTGGCAGAGTCTGACGCAGCAGATTATCGATAGTGTTAAACGCACTTGTGAGCAGTATGGGGTAAGTCAAGTGGTAGGCATCGGCCATTCGCTTGGCGCCATGTGTACCATGCAAGCGTTATACCGTGCGCCAGAAATCTTTGCGCAAGCGGTGCTGATGGATCCGCCGTGGATTTATGGCAAAGTCAGTTTGCTATGGCATTTGGCAAAAACCGCAGATAGATTACCACTCATGAATAATCGCTTGATGGATAAGCTGTCACCAGCGGGCGTGTCTAAGCATCGCCGTGATGTTTGGGATAGCCGCGAAGATGCGTATGATAAGCTGCGTCATAAAGGCTTTTTTAAAGATTTTGATGAGCGTAGTTTTCAAGGCTATATCGAGCATGGTTTACATGAGCGCGCGGACGGAAAGGTAACATTAGCCATTCCTAAAGCGAGCGAAGTCGAAGTTTTTCGCACCAACCCGTCATGGTATTGGCTGGCCCCAAACCATGGGCCAAAGCCGCCCGTTACCCTTATTATCGGTAAAGACAGTATCTTTCTTAAGCGCCGTTTTCCGCAGCAAATCAAATCGCGCCTTAATATCGATTACGAAACCCACGCAGGCGGCCATATGTTCCCGCTTGAGCACCCAGAATCGGTAGCACGTCAGGTGCTTGAGCTTATTAAGCAGCAGTTGCCAAAATAAGCAGATTTTTTCTAATACTCATAGTTGATTTCAGAGCAACTGTGGGCAGCTAGCTCCACCTTTTGAGTAACGTCTTTATGCTAAAAAATGCAACTACTTTGCCTCATGGGGTAAAATCGCCGAAGTCTAGGCCATTATTTTCGCGCTTGGGTGCGTTGCTATTGATCATTGGCATGGTAGTGACGTTTTTTATCAGTCAATTGATAGGCGTCTATATCGCTGGCAAACTGGTATTGCCTGCTACTAAAAACGCCACCATGGGTGATATTTTCTTTTTTGGCAGTAACGACGGCACCGTAGTCAGTGTTTCCATCATGATAGGCTGCTTGTTACTGGTAGCGATCAGCATTTTATTGATTCGTATAAGGGGTGGGAGTATACGGCAGTATCTGGCGCTGAAGCTATTTTCATGGGCGATAGCCATCGGTATGCTAGGGTTATTGCTTATATTTATGATTGGCAGTCAGGCATTGACCTATTTGCTTAATGAGTCACCATTGGTCTTCGTTGATCCTTTATACCAGTCTGTCAGCTCAGTATGGCTATTGGTATTTGCGATGGTTATCGTTGCGCCAATCTATGAAGAGCTTATATTTCGCGGATTGTTGTGGTCGGCTATTGCAGAGCAGTTCCCAGATGCATCCTATTCAGGACATCGTGGGGCGATAGTAGCAAGTCTGGTGACCAGCTTAATATTTGCAGCGATTCACTTGCAGTATGGGATTTATGAAATCAGTACCATTGTAGTATTGGCATTGATCTTTTGCTACGCTCGCATCAAATCAGGCTCGCTAGTATTACCGATGCTGCTACATATTATTAATAATGGGGCGGCGATGGCACAGTATTTAGCGCAAGTTGCTTAAATGCTTGTGTATAAAATAACGGCTAATTGGCGAATACTTGCAGCAATTAGCCGTTATCTTATGCGAGGTGGGTTACTTGTTTTTAAGCCTCTGGATTTAATGCTAATACTTCAGCCGCCGCTCGTTTAACCTCATCAATTGTTAACTGAGGCTTACCGCTTAATGCCTGTCGCCACCTGCGAGCGCCCATCAAACCTTGAAACAACCCTAGATAATGCCGCATCATCGTTGGCAGCGCTTCACCTTTAGCGACTTGTGCTTCTAAATAGGGATACAATTTTGCTAAAATATCTGAGCGCTTAGGGATGGGTTCACCCCATAAGCTATTGGCTTCTGCCAGTAAATACGGGTTATGATAAAACGCCCGTCCAATCATGACGCCATCGAGATGCTGCAAATGCGCTTTAATATCAGCAACCGTCTCGATACCGCCGTTAATCTCGATATCAAGCGTTGGAAAGTCCTGTTTAAGGCGATAAACATCGTCGTAGCGTAATGGCGGTATTTCACGATTTTGCTTGGGACTCAAACCCTGAAGCCACGCCGTACGAGCATGGACAATGAAACGTGTACAGCCAGCTGTAGCCACTGTCTGCACAAAATCTGCCATAAACTCGTAACTGTCAAAATCATCAATACCAATACGGTGCTTCACGGTTACCGGAATATCGACTGCTGCTTGCATGTGCTTGACCAACGCTGCAACTGTATTGGGTTCTGCCATAAGGCACGCGCCAATTTTATTATGCTGGACGCGATCAGAAGGGCACCCCACGTTAATATTGACTTCATCATAGCCATGCTGCTGCGCAAACTCAGCACATTGAGTCATCTCGCTAATGTCTGCGCCGCCAAGTTGTAGCACAAGTGGATGCTCAAGCGTATCAAAGCGCAGATGCCGCGCGCGATTACCATGTATCAGGGCACCAGTACTAATCATCTCGGAATAAAGATAAACGTGCGGATTAAACAGCCGTGCAAAGTAGCGGTAATCTGTCGTTGTCCAATCTATCATTGGTGCAACAGAAAGCCGTTTGTTGGTCATATCAACCATTAGAGTAAAGCCTCTTTATTATGCATAAATACTTTTAATTGCATTTTTAAAATGCGTTTAAAATGATAATAGATAAAGCGCCATGATTTATGTCTCCATGACGCCTTTTTATTACTCTATTTATATAGGTTAAATAGTAGGAAAATCAATGGGAAAGCAGAACAAGGATAAATTAAACAGTTGTCAAATTAAACCGCCGTTTCCTAAATGACCTCATTAATTTTTTTAAATTCCGGCAAATTATAAAAATAAATCCCCATGATAATGCCGATAAAACCGATAAAGGTGATATACAGCGCAGGCGAAAAACTTATATATAAAGTGGCGTAACCAAGCCCAAAAGGCACCAACACCCCAACAATACCGTAAGCAACATTATAACAAAAAGCCATGCCAGTCAGGCGAACATTGGTTGGAAATAATTGCACCAAGATGGCAGGAACCATACCCACAATACCCGCACAAAAGCCCAAAAGCGCATACATAATAAGAATATAATCGCCACTTGCTTGCAGATGATAAAAGAACGCAAACATCTGCGTAATCAATAAGATAGAGCCGATGGCCAACACTTTACCAAAGTTTTGATGGTTGGATATGAGACCATAAAACACGCAGCCAAAAATCATAAACACGATGCCTAAACTGTGCGAGAATCCAAATAAATCATTGTCTAAGGTAAATCGCAGCTCAATTAGATCGGGTAGTAATAGAATGATGACAGTGGTAATGCTCGCTATGATAAAAGTGAGAACCAAGCCGACAAAGATAGAATGTTTACAATGTTTAAAGAGTAGGATAAAGGGTTTGGCAATATAATCGCGCGGCTTTGCCTTTTTCATGGAGATAAAAAACGGTGATTCATCTATCCAGCGCCAAGCCAATAGAGGCACTACGCTTAGTATTGCCGCCATAAAAAATGGTATCCGCCAACCGTAAACAGCCAATTGCTCAGTAGTCATGGAATTGGTTAGCCAAAGAAAAAAAGCGTTGGAAAATAGGACACCAATAAAAAAACTCGCAGTCACATAACTACAGGCAACTGACAAATATTGGCGCGGAACATGCTCTGAAACAAAAACCCACGCTAGGGGCGCAAACAGCCCAAATGCCATTCCTTGTATAAGACGTAAGACGATAAATAAAGCGGGCGCAACCATGCCCCATTGTGCATAGGTCGGCAAGCATGCCATCGCTAGCAAACTTGCGGCGGTCACCAGAATACTGATTAATAATATAGGTTTTCGACCACTGATATCACCAAAGCGTCCAAAGATGACGCCGCCAATAGGGCGTGCCAAATACCCGATCGCAAACAGCCCAAGCCCTTGTATTTTTGCCATCGCTGCGCTGGTATTGGCAGGAAAAAAGGCGGCTGCTATGATATCGGCAAGATACAAATAAATCAAAAAATCAAAAAACGCGACCGCGCTGCTAAAGCAGATGAACAGTACGGCATTTCTATCCTTAGAAGTCATCAGGGCATATCGAGAACGAGAAGGCATAATAGATCACGCATCCACATAAGAGAAGGGTTTGTTAAAATGGCTAAATAAAACTTATTGCATAAAACTTGTCATGTAAAAGTGTTGTCTTTACAGTAACCAATCAATCGGTAGCCATGACATGATAGCCAGCCAAACATGATCACTAATATCGACGCGCGGCTCTGAGTCGTAAACGACCTTTTTACCATCTTCTTCGGTCAACCACTGCAAACTGCCATTTTCTAACAACTTAACTTCATAGGCTTGACCCAATAATTCATCGCTGAGCGCACTATGCAATTGTTTTGCCAGCTCTTCATCATTGATAATCACGCCCATCTCGGTATTAATATTGGCGGAGCGCGGATCGACATTATATGAGCCGATAAACACTTGATAATCGTCAACGGCAAAGGTTTTAGCATGTAAGCTGGTGGACGATTGACTGCGCGCTTTCCAAAGCTTATTTTCGCGTTTTTCTTCAGAAGCAGTTGATTTTAGCTCGTAGATTTTTACCCCAGCTCGCAATAAGCTCGGGCGCCACTGACTATAGCCGGAGTGTACGGCGGTCACATCGGTGGCATCAAAAGAGTTGGTCAGAATCTTGATGTCAATCCCCGCTTTAGCCAACTCGACCAGCGTATTAACGCCGTCTTTGGTTGGGACAAAATAAGATGAGATGATAGTCAGACGCTTGGTTGGACTACCTAACAAAGTTCGTAGCTGATGCACCAAATTGGTATCCGCTGGGACGGTTTTGGTCAATTTGCCCACGTCATCACTTAAAAACTGCATGTCCGTCCAGCGAAAAGGCACGCGCTTGTTTATTAAGTCGTTATCAATAGAGGAGTCTTCGATAGCGGTTTTATAGACGTCTAAGCTGCTTTTACTGTTGTCTTTCTCATCATCTCTTAGTTTGTCTAAACCCTTTAAGAAATCAGCGGTTTCGCCATTATCAAGGGTCGCTAGGGTTTCGATATCAAATGAAATTGGCGCTGACCAATAACTTGCAAAGCTATTATCAATGTCGGCGACGACTTTGCCGATAAGTAAAACGTCTAAATCTGCAAATTGGCTATTTTTATCGTTGCTTAAGTATTCATCACCAATATTGCGCCCGCCAATAATGGTGATTTGCTTATCAAAAGTCATGCTTTTATTGTGCATGCGCCGATTGATTCGCGGTAGTCCAGTGACGTAGTTCAAGGTTTGAAATTTACGATACATTAAGGGGTTGATGATGCGTACCGCGATATTAGGGTGACTGGCAAAACGTAATAAATGCTGGTCGAATTTGGCGTTATTATTAAAATCATCCAATAACAAACGGACAATAACACCGCGCTCGGCGGCATCCCATAAGTCTTTTAGCATGAGCTGTCCGGCTTGATCGTCGTGCCAGATATAATACTGCGCATCGATATTCCGTGTGGCCATGCCGGTCAAGATACTGCGTGAAGCAAAAGCGTTGGCACCCGTCACAATCGGATGATAGCCTGATAAGTCAGGATGGATGTCGTTTTGTTCACTGATAGCCGCTACCAAATCAGTGCGGTCAGTTTTTGAATGGGTATTCAGACTGTCTTTTTGGCTATTGCCTCGCTGACTGTTATTTTGCTCGCGATTATCTTGTCGATATAAGGCATCAATACGGGCTGATAAAGCTTGGCTTTCAGGTAAATGTGGCTGCTTTGGCAAACTCTGACATCCACTAAGACCTAAGGTGAGTCCGAGTGTTAAGCTCAACGATAAGTTAACGGGTTCTATACTGAACATCGACATAAATGGGTGACCTTAGTGGACCTAAATATAATAAAGGGCTTGTTAAAGATGAGCTTGAGTTTGCTTGCTGTTTTTACCGATGATAGCACTGATTATAGAGCGCGTAACAGTTTCGCTTAAAGCAATATTCAAAGCGCCGCTAAGCTTAGCAGCTGTCATCACTTGTGCCTATTGTAAATACGTTATTTTTTTGGCTTACAGCGGCTTATCTGGCTATGATTTAAAAATCGTTCAGTCATCGTTTTTTCTTGCATTTTTTTGCATTGTGTTGTTAGAAATGTGTGAGTGGGTCTTGGTATAAATATTTGACAGCAACTACTTAACATTAATTGTTTAATAAAAAATGTTTAATAGTAAATAAGTGCTAGGGCGTATCCTCATTTTAAAAATGGTAATAAAAATGAGATAAATTGCCGCCAAATAAGGAAAATAGCGCCGTTAATATCGGGATATTACCCAGCTATTTGACGATGTTTGACAAAACTTAGCCATTTTTAGCCCATTTAGATGTCCATCGATTGAATTGAGGACACGCCCTAAATACTATGCAAAAATAATATTTAGCATGCCTTTGAAACCAGCTGTTTGGAATAAGTTGACATGCTATGATAACGCGAATGAATGATGTTTATAATCAAAAATAAGCCGTCTATTTAATAATAACCTGGGCAATGGAAAATTTATGAGTCAATCGCAAGTGCATGATGATAACAATTTGAATAAATTAGATCCCAACTGGCGCAATGATGCGCTCAATTTAGACCTTGGTTATGGCATGCAAACCATTGCTGTGCGGGCAGGGCAGCATCGCACCGATGAAGGCGAGCATTCAGAGGCTATTTTCACCACCAGCTCTTATGTCTATGAATCTGCAGCGGATGCTGCAGCGCATTTTAATGGCAGCAAAACTGGAAACGTTTACTCGCGCCATACCAATCCTAGTGTTCGCACCTTTGAGCGTCGTTTGGCAGCGCTTGAAAATGGCGAGCGCGCGGTGGCAACGGCATCAGGCATGGGGGCGATTTTGACCATGTGCCTCGCTTATCTAAAAGCAGGCGATCACCTGCTAGCAGCCAATCAATTATTTGGATCATCCATTGGTTTATTTAATAACTATATGGCAAAGTTCGGCGTTGAAGTCAGCTACGTTGATTGCTTTGATAATGAGGCATGGACGAAGGCTGTTCAGCCAAATACTAAGGTAATTTATTGTGAAAGCCCTAGCAATCCGTTGGCACAAATTTGTGATATCGGTTATTTAAGCAAGTTGTGTAAAGCCAATGATATTTTACTCGTCGTCGATAATTGTTTTGCCACGCCTGCACTGCAACGTCCACTCGATTTGGGCGCCGATGTGGTGATTCATTCTGCGACTAAATACTTAGACGGTCAAGGTCGCGTATTAGGCGGGGCGCTAGTCGGTAACGATAAACTCATGCAAGAGGCATTTACTGTAGTACGTTCGGGCGGTATCAGCATGAGCCCATTTAATGCTTGGGTTTTCACTAAAGGACTTGAGACGCTTAAATTACGTATGCAAGCCCATTGTCAAACTGCCAATCAAGTGGCAGAGTTTTTGGACAACCATCCCAGTGTCAGTACCGTACATTTTTCAGGATTAACTGATCATCCCGCTCATGAGCTTGCGACCCGTCAACATCATATGAAAGATGGCTATGGCGCTATCATGGGCTTTGAAGTAAAACCATCGCCTAGCCGTGATGCGAAAGCAGCTGCTTGGCATGTCATTGATTCAACGCAAATGGTCTCTATCACCAATAATTTAGGCGATGCCAAAACCACGATTACCCATCCAGCAACCACTACTCATTTTCGCCTGAGCGCCGAAGCCCGTGCTGAAGCAGGTGTTAAAGATGGCCTTATCCGTTTGTCGGTTGGGTTAGAAGATGTAGAAGATATCATTAAAGATTTGGCACGTGGTTTAGACAGCTTGTAAAGATAACGGTATAATCGCTGTTAGCATTTTATATCAGTAAAATACCAATCTTTCATTATTAAAGAGCAAAAGAGGCAACTATGAATATTCAAGCATTGATGCAACAAGCACAAACGATGCAAAAGAAAGTTGAAGCGAACGTTGAAAACGCTAAAAAAGAGTTGGCGACTAAAGAAGTACAAGCCGAAGCGGGCAGTGGTCTGGTAAAAGTTACCATGACAGGTCGTCACGTGGTTAAGCGTTTGACCATCGATCCAAGCTTATTGGAAGATGAGCCAGATATGATCGAAGACTTAATCGCTGCTGCGATCAATGATGCAGTTCGTCAAGCGGATGAGCTTTATGAAGAAACCATGGCTGGTGCAACCTCAGGAATGGGCTTACCACCTGGAATGCAAGGTATGTTCTAAATAACGGTTTTCAAACACTAAATACTGCTTATTGAACACAAAAATGGGGTTGTTATCGACACGATACGACCCCATTTTTATAGCTACGATTTATAAATTAAGTTAAATAAAGGAAGTTACTTTGCTAACAGCCAAATTTGATCAGCTGGTCAAACAGCTGCGTATTTTGCCAGGTGTGGGTCAAAAAAGCGCCCAACGTATGGCGCTGCATTTACTCACAAAAAAACGCCCTCAAGGCATGGCGCTAGCGCAGGCGCTTGATGAGGCGATGCGTGAGATTGTTGAATGCCAGCGCTGCCATAGTTTTAGCGACGAGTCTGTTTGTCCATTATGCCAAGACCCGAGGCGCGATGATAGCTTGCTGTGCGTGGTTGAAACCGCAGCGGATGTGATGGCTATTGAACAAACGGCAGGTTATCGTGGGCGTTATTTCGTCTTAGGTGGTCATTTATCGCCAATAGATGGCATCAGTGCCGATGACCTAAATATCGATCAGCTGGTCTGGCGAGTTAAGCAAGAGCCAGTTGAAGAGTTAATTTTAGCGACTGGTACGACGGTCGAAGGTCAAACCACCGCCCACTTTATCAGTGAAGCGGTCAGTCGTCATGTCAACAAGATCACGCGTTTGGCACAAGGCGTTCCGATGGGCGGCGAACTTGAATATCTTGATAGTATGACTCTTGGTCAAGCAATGCAAAATCGCTCATTTTTATAATATTTCTATCTTTTGATATAGCAGCAATCAAGGAAGGTTTATGCCAGCCGCAGATGACTAGTAACGTATCGGTTTTATTTCGAACGGACTATCGCTGCTTTTTTAA
Source organism: Psychrobacter sp. UBA6766 (assembly GCF_002453355.1). GTDB lineage: Bacteria > Pseudomonadota > Gammaproteobacteria > Pseudomonadales > Moraxellaceae > Psychrobacter. The sequence goes on from NZ_DKGQ01000008.1 coordinate 13,545, forward strand.
AACGAAATTTTGTCCATCTGATTTTATGATATTGTTATAATGGTTTTCGTTTTTTCATTGTTAAGGCGCGGTTTAGCGTTTTATTCTCTTCTATTTAAGCAGGTATCTGCCCGTGTCAAACCATGTTTCAACCGCTTCAACCTCCTCAACCCAATTAAGTACTCTCAATAATGCTGCTCATGATGACAATTTAGCCCAGCAACTAGATCATATGAATACACAATCAGCAGATTTGCCACCAGAGCCAGACATTGATGCTCTGCTAGATACCGCTGATGAAGCAGCTGTTACCTGGGTGCGTAAGCAAGATAACTTGGCTGAAGTTATCAATGCATTAGCGACTTGCGGGCGAGTAGCATTAGATACTGAGTTCATCAAGCGTGATACCTACTATCCGCGCTTGGCACTGGTTCAGCTCAACACAGGCAGTCATGTCTATCTGATAGATGCGCCGCAATTGCAACTGGCTGAGCTTTGGCAAGCTTTGGCTAAAGTGGACGTGGCAATTTGGCATGCTTGCGGCGAAGATTTGGGTATTTTTTATCTGTTGTCTGGTTGTCCGCCATTGACCAATATTTTTGATACGCAAATTGCGCTGTCATATTTAACGGGTCAATTGCAGATGGGCTACCAGCAAGCGCTTGATGATCAGCTAGATATGCACATTGATAAAGAACAAAGCCAATCTGATTGGTTACAACGTCCGTTATCAGATGAGCAAGAGCAGTACGCAATTGATGACGTACGCTTTTTGCCCGCGCTCTATTTGAGCCTTGAATATGAGTTGAAAAAGCAGGGTCTGTTTGAATATGTTTGGGCGGACTGCCAGCTTTATGCCAGTGACCTTTATGACGCTCAGCATATGGCTGACGATGAGATGTATCTAACGATGGCAGATTATCGTTATACGTCGGAGCAAATGGCGATACTACAAGCGGTTGCCACGTGGCGCGAGGAATTGGCACGGGCAACCAATCAGCCGCGTACTTTTGTGATTAAAAAACAAGCAGTGCGCGAGATTATTACGGAAAAACCAAACAGTATGCGCGAGCTTGCACACAAAACCACCATGCACCGTAGCATGTTGCGCTTATATGGTGAAGAGCTGCTCAAAGTTATTAAAGAAGCAAAAAACCTGCATCCTGCTGAGCACCCAGACTGTCTCTTGCCGCCGTACCGTTCAAAAAATAAAGTACTGTCAAAAGCGGTTCAACAAGCAATTGATGAGCAAGCCAAAAAAATTGGCGTGCCTGCCAATGTATTGATGCGTAAGAAATGGCTGGCGCAGTTATATGAAGTGATTGCATTTGATAAAGATCTCAGCGAGCTACCAGAAGGACTAAAAGGCTGGCGCAATGACTGGGTCATGCAAACTTTGATTCCAGTGATTGAGCAGCATAAAACCGAATTACAACAAGGTATGGGTATAAAAAATTAAGAGAATCTAATCTATCAGATTGGGTCAAGTTTAGCGTTTGTAATATCTAAATGCTTTCAGCGTTTAAACTGTCCATGTTGCAAAAAATAAATCGTCTGCTCGACAACTTCTTTACTTACCAACATGCCTGTATGCGAAACTGGTAAGATAATGTGATCCGTCGCGGTATCTATTTTGGTTTCTTCAATATATACCGTGCCATCGTGTAGCAGATGTTCTTCCGATGGTATGTTATCTGACTTACGCAGCTTTCGATTGTGATACTGCAAAAACAGCTGACCCAAACCGTAGGGGCGATTACCGGCAATCACGCCTAAGCTAATATGTTCCGGTAAAGAGGCGACGGTTCCATCTAGCGCATCGATGTACGAGCGTCCCACTACCGCAGGGGTTAAACGCCAAATATAATCTGCACAAATACTGCCTAAATGCGGTGTTCCTAGCGTCACGCAGCGTCCAATCTGCCATTTTGGATACTCAGCGACAAAATCACGAATAATCAAACCGCCTAAACTATGGCCGACCAGATCGATTGGCTGGTCAGGATGATGATGGTTTTCTAGCCAGCTATTTAGACGGTCGCTATTGGTTTTGATATTATCACGCATGCTACGATAACCATATTGATGAGTATCAAATCCTGCGGCTTGCAAGCGTTTAGCCAGCGGACGCATAATCCAAGGCGTTTGATGTAGACCATGAATCAGAATAACGCGGTTTTTTTGTTGCATATCGACACCCATTAAAAACGTACGGTTAACACCTTGATGATATGGATAGTATAGCGCTAAATACCTTAAGCAAAATAAAAACCTCCAAATCAGCTGCTGACTTGGAGGTTTGTTTTTATCTTTTATAAAGTATCAAAAGCGGATGCTACATATAGTTTTCGATACTTGGGCAAGAGCACATAAGGTTCTTATCTCCATAAGCGTCATCGACACGTGCCACACTCGGCCAGAACTTATGGGCACGGATGTATGACAGTGGGAATGCGGCGGTATCACGGCTGTACGGATGCGCCCATTCTTCGCTGGTGATCATCGCCGCGGTATGCGGTGCATTGACCAATGGATTGTCCTCTAACGTCCAACCCTCTTCGCCAGCTTTGGCTTTCATCGCTTCCGCTTTGATAGATTTGAGCGCACTGATAAAGCGGTCCAATTCTTCTTTTGACTCAGATTCAGTTGGCTCAATCATCAAAGTGCCTGCTACTGGGAAACTCATCGTTGGCGAGTGGAAACCATAATCCATCAAGCGCTTAGCGATATCGCTTTCACTGATGCCAGTTTCTTCCTTCAATGGACGAATATCGATGATACATTCGTGAGCGACGCGACCGTTTTTACCGGTATAAAGCACAGGATAGTGGTCTTTAAGCTGGCTGGCAACATAGTTGGCATTTAATAGCGCAAGCTCAGTGGCTTTAAGTAGGCCATCACGTCCCATCATGGCAATATACATCCATGAGATTGGCAAAATGCTGGCAGAGCCATAAGGCGCTGCCGATACCGCTGAGCAGTCTTTTTGCGCATTATGCACAGGGCTTAGGGTATGGTTAGCCATGTATGGCGCTAAATGCGCTTTCATGCCGATAGGGCCCATACCTGGACCGCCGCCGCCATGTGGGATACAGAAGGTTTTATGCAAGTTCATATGTAGTACGTCAGCACCGACATCGGCAGGCTGCATCATACCAACCTGCGCATTCATATTGGCACCATCCATATAGACTTGGCCGCCATGCTTATGAATCAAATCACAAATATGACGGATGCCTTCTTCAAATACGCCGTGCGTTGATGGATAGGTAATCATCAAGGCGCCTAAACGAGCGCTATGCTCTTCACATTTAGCGGTCAAATCATCGATGTCTACGTTACCGTTATCATCAGTTTTAATGACGACGACTTGCATGCCCATCATCATGGCAGTGGCAGGGTTGGTACCGTGCGCTGACATTGGAATCAAGCAAACATCACGCTCAGTCTCATCCAATGATTCATGATAGCGGCGGATGGCTAATAGACCCGCATATTCACCTGAAGCGCCAGAGTTTGGCTGCATAGAGACTTCATCAAATCCAGTGATGGCTTTTAGTTGTTCTTGCAAGCTGTCAATCATGGCGATATAACCGGTCACTTGACCGCGCGGCGCAAATGGATGCACATTGGCAAATTCAGGCCAAGTAATCGGCAACATCTCGCTAGTAGCATTTAATTTCATGGTACAGCTACCAAGAGAAATCATGCTACGGTTCATCGCCAAATCTTTGTCTTCTAGCGACTTTAAGTAGCGCAGCATTTCGTGCTCGGTATGATGTGAGTTAAATACCGGATGGGTCAAGATATCATCGGTGCGTAAGTGCTCACTATCAAGAGAAACGCGCGCTTCTTTAGGTAAGTCATGGGCTTTACTCACGAACAACTGTGTTAACACCTTGAAGTCTTGGGCATCGCTGGTCTCACTGAAGGCAATGCTCAATTTGGTGTCACCAAGACGCCATAAGTTATAACCAATATTGTCGGCATTTTCAAAAATTTGAGTTGCCAGTTTTTCTGAACCACAATCAACGACGACACTATCAAAGAATTGATCGTGTACGACTTTTAAATTACTGTCGTTAGCACCTTTAATAACATCAGCAAAGGCAGTCGCAAACGCATGGATACGAGTGGCAATTCGTTTAACGCCATTTGGGCCATGATAAACGGCATACATACCGGCTAGATTGGCAAGCAATACTTGTGAGGTACAAATGTTTGAGTTGGCTTTTTCACGGCGGATATGCTGCTCACGAGTTTGTAATGCCATTCGTAGGGCGGTATTACCCTGCGAGTCTTTAGAGACACCAATAATACGGCCAGGTGCTGAACGTTTGGCTTTATCAGAGAAAGCAAAGTAGGCAGCATGTGGACCACCAAAGCCCATCGGGATACCAAAACGCTGGGTGCTACCCAATGCCACATCGGCGCCCATATCGGCTGGCGATTTTAGTAGTACCAAGCTCATGATATCACTGACGACGCTGACGTAAGTTTTGTTTTTCTTAACGGCAGCGATAACGTCGGTTAAGTCTTTTACATCGCCTTCAACACCAACGTATTGGAAGATAGCACCGAAGTAATCGCCTGATTTAGCCAATTCAAAATCACCAACGATCACTTCCCAGCCAAAGTACTTAGCACGAGTATTAATAACGTCTAGTGTTTGCGGATAGATACGCTCATCCACAAAAAACTGGTTTGATTTACTTTTGCTCACACGCTTCGACATGGCCATCGCTTCTGCCGCAGCCGTTGCTTCGTCAAGTAATGACGCACCAGCCATTTCTAGACCTGTTAGGTCAATACAAACTTGCTGGAAGTTAAGTAGCGCTTCTAAACGACCTTGGGCGATTTCCGCTTGATAAGGGGTATAAGCGGTGTACCAGCCTGGATTTTCTAGGACGTTACGCTGAATCACCGCTGGCATTCGCACAGGCGAATAACCTTGGCCAATATAGCTTTTGTTGACCGTAATATCGTCTGCCATAGTGCGCAGTTTGGCAAGCGCGGCATGCTCACTCATCGCTACAGGCAAATCTAGCTCTTTATGCAAGCGCACAGGCTCAGGCACAGTATCATTGATAAAGCTGGCCATGTCTTTGTAGCCAACGGCACTTAGCAGGTCGGCTTGCTTGCTTTCATTTGAGCCTAAATGACGATAAACAAATTCAGCTTCGTTGAATAAACCTTGAAAGGTATCAAACGTTGGGTTTTGCGAGATAGTCATAACAGTCCTTGGTAAAAGGGATGATAAAAGAGATGGCTAAAATAACGAATAAAAATTAATGATGGCTTACGGTTTTAGACGTAATGGACAAATTGAGTTTGGTCAAAGCGAAATTGGCTGTTGTAAATGCCATTATCAGCGCGCTCGCCAGCACCAATCATCATAATGATATGGTGATCGTCGCTTAAATTTAATAAGCGCTTCATCGCAGGCTCATCAAAACCGCCCATCGGACAGCTATCAAAACCGTGCGCGCGTAGTGCAAGCATGAAGTTTTCGGCCGCAAGCGCGGTATTGTTGGTTGCCCAGTTTTTGGTATCTTCGAAGGTATAATAAGGCGATTTAATCGGACCTTTGACGCGTCTGACCAATTTTGTTGCGCCCCATTTAGCCGCTGAGATAAGGTTAGCAGGACCACGCAAAAAATCCATAGCAACGACTTTGGTATAGTAATCTTTGACCTTTTTTGGCACTGGCGTATCTGGATATTCGCGTAAGATTTGCTTGGCATGGTCGTGCCAAACATCGGTACGCGCCACGACCGCAATCAAGCGTGCTGAGGTTTTTGCCGCGTTTTGATTCATGCAGTTTTTTACCGCGCGTTTGCGCTTATCCGCATCATCAATCACATAAAATTCCCACGGCTGCAGGTTGCTTGAGTTTGGCGCAAGCATGGCCAAACGTAGACAATCTGCTAATACGTCATCTGGTATCTTGGTGTCGGTAAAGCGACGGACAGATCGGCGCGATTCGACCACGTCGCGAAACGCTTGCAGCTGCGGAGTATTATTGGGCGTGGCAATAGTTGCTTGGTTGTCAGTGGCAAGGGTCATATGAAAATCCATGCTGGGATTGAGTGCTCGACTAGATGTATTTATTGAATCGCATTGCTAAAAACTTGCGACCAATAAGTAAAACAAATAAATGGGCTTGCGATTGCAAGTAATAAATTGAGCGATAAGCATTTTAGAAAAAGCGCACAGATACCAGCTGATGCCAATATCTGTTATATCGAGTTGTGATTATTACCATTAAAAATAGCGATATTTTAATCAAATACCACTTTTAAACACGAGTATTAAACTAATATTACAGCTCGTTTTCGTATTCATCAGCGGTCATCAGAGCTTCATAGTCAGCGATATTGTCAGGCTTCATTTTAAAGAACCAACCTTCGCCATACGGATCAGAGTTGATGATTTCTGGATCGTCTTCTAGCGCTTCGTTGATGGCGACTACTTCACCTGAGATAGGAGCATAAACGTCAGAAGCGGCTTTTACTGATTCGACCACAGAAATTTCGTCGTCAACCGCGATGATGTCGCCCACGTCTGGCAATTCAACAAACACCACGTCACCGAGTAGGTCTTGAGCATGGTCAGTGATACCAACAGTAATCGTACCGTCGTCTTCTAGGCGTAGCCACTCGTGGCTGGCGATGTATTTTAGTTCTGCTGGGATGTTGCTCATGGTCTCTCTCCTAAATGATAGAGAATGGTTAATAAAAAAGGGAAACTAATAATAAAATTTATCAGGGAGATCAGTCAAATTGCTGCTTGCCATTACGGACAAAGGGCAGCTTCACGACGCGCACATCAACGAACTTACCTTTACCGCGCAAATCGACCTGCACGCTATCGCCGTCAGATAAGCTCGCAGGAACACGAGCAATGGCAATCGAATTTTTTAGGCTGGGGGAGAAGGTGCCACTGGTAATAAGACCTGTTTGTTCATTATCAGTGCCTTGATTGATGGTCACTGTCATGCCTTCACGCAGGACACCACGTGTGGTGAGCAGTAAGCCAACTTGCTTCATGGCCGTGTTGTCGTCTTTTGACTGCTGACGTTTGCTCACCAACGCTTCACGGCCAACAAAGTCACGATCGTTTTTTAATGCCAGCGTCCAGCCCATGTTGCACTCGTAAGGGCTAACGTTGTCGTCCATATCATGACCATAAAGGTTCATTCCAGCTTCCATACGCAAGGTATCACGTGCGCCAAGGCCAGCAGGTTTGACGCCATTGGCCTTTAATTGCTCAAAGAAGGCCGGAGCATCACTGCCATGCATAATGACTTCAACACCGTCTTCGCCTGTATAGCCAGTACGCGCTACAAACCAATCAGTGCCTTCGATATCGGTTAAATCGGCACCAACGAAAGGTTTAAGTCCCGCTAAGGTATCTGCCCAGTTAGGTTTGGTTTGTGCCAATTTTGCAACGGCATTCGGTCCTTGGACCGCGAGCATAGCCAAGTCATCACGTTCCGTTAAAGCAACATCAAAACCTTCGGCGACTTTATGAAACTGAGCCATGTCTTTATCACGAGTGGCAGCGTTTGACACGATACGATATTCGGTGGCGTCTTCATTCATCAGATAAACGATTAAATCGTCAATGATACCGCCTTGCTCATTGAGCATCGGAGAATAAAGCGCTTTACCGACGGTTTTTAGTTTATCGACATCATTGGCGAGTAGCTTTTGTAGCCATGCTTTGGCATCAGGGCCTTTAATATCGGCAACGACCATATGCGAGACGTCAAACATACCAGCATCGGTACGCACCGATTCGTGCTCTTCAATTTGTGAACCATAATGGATGGGCAATTCCCAACCAGAAAAATCGACCAGTTTGCCATCACTATCAAGGTGCGACTGGTAAAGGGGCGTGCGCTTTGGGGCTGAAGTACTTGTGCTTTGAGTGTCGGTCATAACAAATCCTTATGGAACATCAGCAGCATTTGATAATCAGTCATAAAATATCAAAGTAGCAGGGCAGATGTGCATTATCATAGTAGTGAGAAGCAATCTTGCAGGGCGCAAGCGTTGCGACCAAAGGTCGTACAAAAAAATAGAACAATTAGCCAAACAGACGCCGAACGTCGGTTTAAGCAAAAGCCCTATCTGTCCTGTAACCTGAGATTTTCAACACGAATCATCATTGTTTGTCTATCAAAGCATGAGCTTTAAAGGCAATCGCGATGATGCCGCATTTTCTCCCCTTCGGTGAGTAAGGCGTCGTCCGTCCTTACCGCTCTCCAGATTTGTTATGCCTTATGTTTTGGAATGCTATGCGATTTTAGTAGCAATAAAACAGTCATGACATATGTTTTTCAGTCCTTTTACCTGAGCGATTGGCAGGGTGTATGCGCCTTCGGTGGTCATGTCGCAATTATTAGTGCAAGCTCATTAATATGAACGCACTCAATATTGTGCTCAAGACTCTCTCCTGAAAAACGCTTTTATTATGAAAGGTTCAGGCTGTTTTTACAAGCCATCTGCCTCATTAAAGTCGATAATGTTGTGAAAAAGAACCTTTTAACAAAATAACGGGTAAATTTATTTATAAATAATAGGTACTAAGGGTAATTATAAAGGTTAATTTTACTGTGATTTACCATAGCCGAACGTAAAGCGACTACGGATTATGGCGTCAAATATGCTAATCTATAGCGATAGTTTCTGATAGGTTGTTTTTATGCATTGCGATATTTATAAATTCCCCAAACACGATGATATGTATGTTTACATTGCTCGTCCTGATTATCCTGATGATACCGACGAAATTAAAGATTGGCTGGGTGTGCTACCAAAAGATTTCCGTGCCAGCTTAGGGCGTAGTAAGTTTGTCATGCATTTAGACTTGGCAACTACGCCATCGCTTGCGCGCGTCGATAAAGAAGAGGTGCTGGCAAAATTAAAGTCGCAAGGATATTTTGTGCAATTACCGCCACAAGATGTCATGCGCCGTCAGGCTGAGCTGCGCGCCCGTGAAGCACAGGACAATATCTACGATTAGGGCGTTTTTTAGCATTAATGCATTTTGGTAGAAAGTCATGATAAACTAACCACTATTAAATACATATAATCAAGTTCAGATATCGATTATGTATTTTGTCGTACTTTTGGTCTGACAAAACTTACCCTATACCGTTAGACGCCTTATGTACTACCGGTAATAAACGCAGGTAATGAAACACGCATGGATTGGTTAAAAGGCATTATAGACAGCTTACCGATGGGCGCTATCAGTGACACTCTTGGTGAGATTACGATTTGGTGGGGGCAACTGGTAAAAGACGTGCCACCCGCAGACTTACCTATGTATGCATATCTTGGCGGTGTCATTATCGTTTTGATACTTTGGCTGTTGGTTGCTCGCATTTTGCCGCGCCCACTCGGCGGTATGAGTTGGATGATGCTATTTGCTGTGTTATTAGCACCGGGTACGGCTCTTGGTGATCCCAGCGTCATAGCTCCCGCAAGTATTGGTGTCGTTTATGCGATTATGATGAAAGACACTGCTGGCGCGATTACGAATATGTTGCCGATTTTGGTGGTACTGGTAGTAGGCTTGTTTGTTGGTTTTGTTTGGCAACTGATTCGCGGTGCGTTTGAATCAAGCTTGGATAAAGCGCGTAGCCGAACGGCAGAAGATGCGCAAGCGACCGCTCAATTGACTACTGGTAATTACTTGGCAGACGATGCTAGTTTATCAGAGTCGTTTGATCATTCAGCATTGACGCCTAAACCTGAAATAACTAAGACTGAATTAAATAAGCCTAAAGCTGAGGTTAGCTTAAAAAAAGACCGCAAATAATAAGCATGAGTCATATAGCTTTTTGCTTTAGATTTTTACAAAATAAAAGACACCTTGCGTGTCTTTTTTTATGTAATTCCATTTGTCCATCGACGCTGAAAAGCTAATTTTAGAATAAGACACAGTAAATCGTTATTAATTTAAATCATATTTGGTGGTCAATTCGAACGCATGAGTATTTTGGCAATCTATAGGGCTGTGCTAATCTAAATGATTGTGTAACTTCTAACGATTTCCTCTAAGCTTTCTACTATATTTAACAGATAACAATAACTGCGATTTAATTAACCGAGAATGTATTATGAGCACGACTGATAAAACGAAAAAGAGCTTTACCGGCACGCAAAACTATATCGCCACTGACGATTTGCAGCTCGCTGTTAATGCGGCGATGACGTTACAAAAGCCGCTACTGATTAAAGGTGAGCCGGGCACAGGGAAGACATTATTAGCAGAAGAGGTAGCGGAGAGTTTGGGAATGCCGCTGATTACGTGGCATATCAAATCGACCACCAAAGCTGAGCAAGGACTATATGAGTACGATGCGGTATCGCGCCTACGGGATTCGCAACTGGGTGATGATAAGGTTTATGAGATTGGCAATTATATCAAGCCCGGCAAACTGTGGGAGGCCTTTACTAGCAGCGAGCGCAGTGTGTTACTGATTGATGAAATTGATAAAGCCGATATTGAGTTTCCAAACGATTTGCTGCATGAGCTCGATAAAATGTCTTTTTACGTCTACGAGACGGGCCAAACCATCACTGCCGAGCAGCGTCCGGTGGTTATCATCACCTCAAATAATGAAAAAGAGCTACCGGATGCATTTTTACGTCGCTGCTTTTTCCATTATATCGATTTTCCTGAGGAAAATACCATGCGCCAAATCATTGAAGTGCATTTCCCTAATATCCAAGAAAAACTCGTCAATGATGCGCTCGATATTTTTTATAAGCTGCGTAGTATTCAAGGCCTCAAAAAACCACCATCAACGTCGGAATTGGTCGATTGGTTAACGTTATTGCTCGCTGATGATATGGCACAAGCAGAGCTAGAAGAAAATTTGCGTGGTGAGAAGTCTATTCCGCCACTATATGGCGCGCTGCTGAAAAACGAAGCCGATGTGAGCTTGTTGCAACGTTTTGCCAACATGATGCGTCGATAAGCGTCGGATTGTTTGTCATAATTAAAATAATCAAGCGGTGTAATTCGTAACTATATCAGCCAATAAGTGATGCGACTTTTATGTTTATCAAATTGTTCTATACTTTACGTACTTACGGCGTGCCGGTCAGTACGCGTGAGCTGCTTGACCTAAATGCGGCGTTAGATCAAGGGCTAATGATGCAGCCGCATCCTGAAAATTCAGAACTGTCTACTTTTACCAGTCGCGAAGATATGTATCGACTGATACGCCTTTGTATGGTCAAAGATGAGCGCCATTTTGATAAATTTGACCGCGCTATGGCAGATTATTTTGAGGGTGTTGATAGTCTCGATATGGATGAGCTACTAGCGAAGCTGACGGACATTCCTAAAGAATGGCTCGATCTCAAGCTTGATCCAAAAAATCTGACCGAAGAGCAGCGGCGCTTGCTGAAAAAGTACGGCTCATTAGAAGAATTGATGAAAGCGCTTGAAGAACGTCTGAAAGAGCAAAAAGAGCGTCATCAAGGCGGTAGTAAGTGGGTCGGCACTGGCGGTACTTCACCATTTGGTGCTTATGGCGACCATCCAGAAGGCGTACGCGTTGGCGGTGAGTCGCGTAAACGTAGCGCTGCGAAAGTATGGGAGCAGCGTAAATACCGCAATCTCGATGATGACAATCAGCTTGGGACGCGCCAAATTCAGATGGCACTGCGTAACTTGCGTCAGTTTGCCCGTACCGGCAGCGCCGATGAGCTAGATATTCACGAAACCATTAAGCGCACCGCCAAAAAAGGTGTCCTCGATATTCATATGCAAGCTGAGCGCCGCAACCGCGTCAAGGTACTAATGCTATTTGATGTTGGTGGCAGTATGGATGTTCACGTCGAAGCATTGGAAAAATTGTTTTCTGCGGCCAAAAATGAATTTAAAACGTTAGAGTTTTTTTACTTTCATAACTGTCTATATGATTATGTTTGGAAAGACAATAATCGCCGCCACAGCGCGCCGATGCCGACTTATGAGCTGCTCAATACCTATGGTCGTGAGTATCGGGTGATATTTGTCGGCGATGCGTCGATGTCGCCGTATGAGCTGATGACGGTTGGCGGTAGCGTCGAATATATGAATAATGAGGCGGGCATCGTATGGCTAAAACGGGTACTGGCACATTTTGACAAGGTCGCTTGGCTCAATCCGGAAAATCCTGCGTATTGGCAGTATACGCAAACCATCGTTGAGATTAAAAAACTCTTCGATAATAAGATGTATCCGATGACTTTACATGGCGTGGAAGAGATGACCAACTATTTGGCGCGCTGATTGATGATAGTAAGAAATATTCTCTTTATTTATTGTTTAAACAGGCATAAAAATAGCCGTTATAAAATATATAGCGGCTATTTTTTCTATTTTTTCTTTTTTACTCTTTCGTTTCTAATTCTTTGTTTCCAGCAGCCCAATCATCACGCCCATCTCTTTTTTGTCATGTTTATCAATGCTAGGAGCATAGAGCGCTGAGGCGATGCCGCCGTCCAAGAATAACGCATTTGGACAGTTTAAGTCATCTTTAAACAGCGCGGCAAATTGATAAAAGCTGACTGGCGCTTCGCTATTGACAAACTGGACGCTGCCATCGCTGCATATCCCGACGCCATTTCGCAGCTTTATCGAGTGGCTGTTTGGGTCAAATTTGGGATGGATTTCATCATTAATGACGAGCATCGGCCCTGACTGTGTGGCATACCAAGGTTGTACCTTGCCACTTTTGAGCTGGTTATATAGGGCTTGGCTTTCAGTAATTTGCACCTTTCCAGATTTATCCCACCACAACACACCATTGGGCAATAAGTGAAAGTTACCGCCGCCTTCTTTAATATTTAATGCGCGCAGCTCTTTACCTTTAATGACCGTATAACCAATCGGCGCGTAATTTTCATCATACATGCCTGCATTCATGGCAAAGTTTAGAGTTTGATCAGAAGGAAGATCAGCAATTAGTTTCTCAAAGGTCAGCAATGGCTTGCTGCTACCAGTTTGTTTCCAAAATAGCTGTAATGACGTTCGACTCTCAGTCAATACTTGGGACTCAACACGGCAAATGCTGTAGGCGAATGGTAATGTTTGAGACTGGCACGACCCGTTTTTTGTATGATTGGAGGTTGAATTCTCACTGTCATCATTGATAGGCTGGCAGGCGCTGATGCTTAATGCCATCAGCGCTGTCATGATTTGAGACGATAACGTAAAAAAAGGAGTTGTCATGAACACGTCTTCTTTATAAAAGCCGCCAAGTACCCAGTTTAGGGCAATATTTTAAGGGAATTCAGGCTTTTAATTGCCAGTTTCGGGAATATCACGGACGGTATTATTAACATTGCCGATCAACTGACCACTATCCGTTATCACGGCAAAGCTGCCAAGGCCATGCTCCGTAGACGGACTGGGTTCTTTGCCTTTATCGCGCGAGTCTTTGTTGTAGGCAATCAACGCCTCATTGTTGGATAAAAAGCTATCTGCGCTCGCCATCACCCACATCTGGTTAAATACGTCAGCGCGCGCGCTACTACTGAGTAGTGCGCCTTCATCAGCAAAGTAATAAAATTTGGACAACAATTTTATCTGGCCGTCATCTAAGCGCCGTGCAATGTGATAAGGCTGCAGCTGACTTGGGTGTTGAAGCCCTACAGCCCCCACAATACTGGCTAAGGATTTTAAAGTGTTTTTATGAAAATTAGCAACTCGCTCGGCTTTGCTGGGGACATCAAGCGCTTTTTGGCGATACGGGTCTTGGGTGGCGACACCAACCGGACAGGTATTGGTGTGACATGAACGTGACTGGATACAACCAACAGCAAACATAAAACCGCGTGCCGAATTACACCAGTCAGCACCTAGCGCAATCATTCGGGCAATATCAAAGCCTGAGACGATTTTTCCGCTAACCCCAAGCTTGATTTTGTCACGAATACCCGCACCAACCAAGGTATTGTGAACCAATAAAAAACCATCGACCATCGGCATTCCGACGTTGTCCATAAATTCAACGGGCGCCGCTCCTGTACCGCCTTCAGCCCCGTCAATGACGATAAAGTCAGGATAATTGTCTGTTTCTATCATAGCTTTAACAATAGCCATAAACTGCCACGGCTGGCCGATACAAAGCTTAAAGCCCACCGGCTTACCGCCAGACAAATCGCGTAGCTGTTGCCAAAAATCTACCAGCTCAAGCGGGGTACTAAATGCACTGTGTGAAGAAGGTGACACACAGTCTTTGCCCATAGGGACGTGGCGTGTATCGGCGATCTCTTGCGTGATTTTCTCTGCAGGGAGGACACCGCCTTGACCGGGTTTAGCACCTTGTGAGAGCTTGATTTCAATCATTTTGACTTGTGGGTCTACTGCTTTCTCAGCAAAAGTTTGTGGATCAAAGTTACCAAACTCATCGCGGCAACCAAAATAACCCGTTCCCAACTCCCAGATCAAATCGCCACCAAATTTGCGGTGGTAAGGGCTAATAGCACCTTCGCCAGTGTCATGAGTAAATCCACCCATTTTCGCGCCTTGGTTCAGCGCCATAATCGCATTCGCAGACAAGCTACCAAAACTCATCGCTGAGATATTAAACACCGACATATCATGAGGCTGCTTGCAGCGCTCGCCGCCAACAATGATTCGAAAATCTTTATTTTCTAAGGGTTGACTGACCGCCGATTGTAAAAACCACTCTTTGCCATGTGTGTATAAGTTGTCAAGCGTCCCAAAAGCGTTGGTGTCACTGACGTTTTTGGCTCGCTGATACACCAAAGCACGTTGCTGACGAGCAAATGGCACCTGCGCCTTGTCATCTTCTAAAAAGTACTGGCGAATTTCAGGACGAAAATCTTCAAGCAAGTAACGAATATGGCCAGCAACGGGATAATTTTTCAAAATGGCATGCTTTGACTGCAGCAAATCATAAACGCCAAGCGCAACGCCAATACCGCCCAAAACGATTAACCACCCATTCATTAATAATAGCCCTGACAAAAACAGCAAGGCTGCAGCGGCAAAAGTACTATAGCGTAACATGACGCCGACTAAGTAAGGAGAATCATGTTTTGGTTTTGGGTTTAAATTGGTACGAGATTGGGGCATAACAATACTCAACAGTGAGACGAAAATAATAAAAATGCGGCGACAATAAAGTAAACCATCAATAACAAAATAACCATGTCATAAACATGGTTATTTTATTTGGATTACTAGCTCTCATTTACCGCGCACATCATACATATATGATAACACCGTGTCGGTTTAATTGGGTAACAGAGTGCTAATTTTATTCTCAGAACGGACGTTTTTAGACGTAAATAACTTTAAATGCTGACAAGAAGAAGAGTTTTTGAGGATTGTTTGTCGAAGGAGAAAAGGAAGGGACATTCACGACATGGCAAAAAGTACTAAAAATAAGATTGAAATCGACCGTCAGTGTCTGGTGGTAAGGTCTAAACAGTGCTTTGTGAGCGGTGACGTGTGCAGAGCATGAGTGGTAAAAAAAGCGTCTGCCCGCAACGCATAGCGGCACTACAGTATGTTTTCAACCCCCTGCTGTGTAGGTTTGGGGTCTGACACTCGCCCAGTCGGTTTCAAAAGGGCAGACTATCCGTCTATTATCAAATGTTACTGTTAAATGATTAAAACGGACAGAAAATTCTACTATTAATGAACTAAAGATTCTTATTCGACAAGGTCAATTTGCCAGTTATTCGCTTGAATAACAATATTAATTTTGCGTAATTTCATCGCAATATCATCAGCTTGCTTTTGTAAGCCCGCGACTGAGACCATGACATGCCATTTAATCTCGCGAGGGCTATAGCGGTCAACCTCGGTATCAGTGGCTTCAATAGCCTCAATTAATAACTTATGACGCATCTCTAATGTATCACGCTCCACCAACAGCGTCAGCATGGATTGGCCTTGATCGGTTTTTGCAATCGCATTAGTACGGTGAAGACGTTCAATCAAAACAGACAAGTCAGTAATGACTTGGCTAGCCTCAATCATCAGTGCGTTTGGGTCTTCGTTTGGCGTGTCGCCTTCTTGGACCTTGACATTGCTACGAATCCGTCCTTTGATTTGGGCGAGCTTTTTTTGCATATCGCTGCGGATGAGTAGGGCTTCGGCGAGTTTCATTTTTACTCCAATATTTTTATTTTTATTTAGGTTAAAGTTTAACGTCTCTCACCCTTGAACACAAACCATCTGTCGCAGAGTATGCACCACTTCTACCAAGTCGCTTTTTCTTTGATACATTATCAATCTCTTTATACGACGGTGAAAAATCGATAAGTCAATTAAATTCTCTAAACCCCACTGCCAACCTTTTCAGCCAGCGCCTGCAATTTAAGCACCATCGCCGCCGCATATTCTTCCGCTTCCCAGTTAGCGCTCGGCACGCTAGCATTAAGCGAATACGCATACTGCCCAGTAGCAACATCGTATACCCCAACGGCTACCGCCAATATGTCGGTAGAAAACTCTCCATCTGATACCGTATAACCATATTTTGCATAATGCTCTGTCGACTCGGCTAAGGCCGTCTGTGCGCGGTCAAACTCTTCTTTTGATAGATGGTCCTGTAAATTACTAAGAATCACGGCTTGTCTTGCGGGCGAGCTTGCTGCGTAGAAAGCGCGACCAATGGCAGTGCGTGCGACTGGCAAAGCTGAGCCAACTTGCAAATTGACCGATAGGCGAGCAGGGCTACGACAGCAAGCGTGATAGCGCATTTCTCCTTCGACTTCGGTGGCCAAATTTACCGATACTTCATTTTCACTGGCAAACTGCCGAAGCAGTGGTTCCGCTGCCGCGACCATGTCATGACGACTCCATGCGGTCGCGCTTAGACGCACGGCGTTACTGCCTAATTGATACTGTCCATGTTCCGTCATGCGTAAGAATCCAAGCGTCATCAAAGTATGAATAAGCCGAGTAATGGTCGCTTTTGGCAAAGCGGTCATCTGACACAACTGCTGATGACTAAGCTGCTCATGCTGCTCAAAGGCAGCTAGTAACGTCAGCCCGCGCCCAAGAGCGGTGACAAATTGCCGGTCATTATTGTCTTTACTGTGCTCAAGAACGCCCGTTATTCGATCCAATAACGGTAGGGCAGCTGATACATTTTTTGTCATTTTATGCTCATTTTTTTGATAAAGGTTTACAGCGTCGTAAAACTTTGCTTAAATAGATTTATATTATGAAACTAAGTTTCGCACAGCGGTACTTACAAGTCAATAACCTGTGAAGTCAATTTATTCATTAATCACGAATCGTCGGTCAGGATGACGGACATCAAGGAGATCCACATGGCAACATCTACGCGCCCAAGTTTTGATTGGGAAGATCCACTTTTATTACGCGACCAACTCACCGATGAAGAGCGCATGGTCACGGACAGTGCCCGTCAGTTTTTTCAAAAAGAGCTGATGCCTGGTATTTTAGAGGCCAATCGCAACGAGAATTTTGACCGTAATATCATGCGCCAAATGGGTGAGATGGGTTTACTTGGTGTGACGATCGACGGTTATGGCTGTGCTGGTTTATCGAGTGTTGCTTATGGTTTGATTGCCAAGGAAGTTGAGGCGGTGGATTCGGGTTATCGTTCGGCGATGAGCGTGCAGTCAAGCTTGGTCATGCACCCTATCTGGGCGTACGGCACCGAAGAGCAAAAAGAAAAATATCTGCCGAAGCTTGCCACTGGTGAATATGTTGGCTGCTTTGGTTTGACTGAGCCAGATTCAGGCTCAGACCCTGCTTCAATGTCGACCCGAGCGCGAGCAGTGGATGGCGGTTATGAGCTGACGGGAAATAAGATGTGGATTACCAACAGCCCTATCGCTGATGTGTTTGTCGTTTGGGCAAAAGATGACGCCGGTGAGATTCGTGGTTTTATCTTAGACAAAGGCATGAAAGGCTTATCAGCGCCGAAGATTGAGGGTAAGTTTTCACTGCGTGCTTCGGTTACAGGCGAGATTGTCATGGACAAGGTATTTGTTCCTGAAGCCAACGCTTTTCCAGATATTCGTGGTTTAAAAGGACCGTTTGGCTGCTTAAATAAAGCCCGTTACGGTATCGCTTGGGGTTCAATGGGCGCAGCAGAATTCTGCTGGAAAGCGGCGCGTCAATATACGCTAGACCGTAAGCAGTTTGGCCGTCCATTGGCTGCAACGCAGCTTGTACAATTAAAGCTTGCCAACATGCAAACAGAAATTGCCCTAGGTTTACAAGCTGCGTTACGTGTTGGCCGTCTGATGGATGAAGACAATGCCGCGCCTGAGATGATTTCACTCATCAAGCGTAATAACTGTGGTAAGGCACTCGATATCGCCCGAATTGCACGTGACATGCACGGCGGTAATGGTATCTCTGATGAGTTCCATATCATTCGCCACGTCATGAACCTAGAAGCGGTGAATACTTATGAAGGGACGCACGATATTCACGCGCTTATCTTGGGTCGTGCGCAAACCGGAATTCAAGCGTTTTATTAATTGTTGTTAGCTAATAACTGCTAGCGGGTTTTTAGACCATTAACGTACGTTGCTGTTTGGCTTTGTAATAAGCGCATTTAAACAGTAACGTACGTTTCTAAATGGTATTTAGCTAAGCGCTATTTAGCGTTGTTATGCCTCATTTATTTATCAGTGCTTATTATTAAAGCATTGAAGAAAAGACAGTAAAAGCTAAATGATACATAGCAATTTTTTATTAAATATTTATCAAAGAATAAGTGACATAATAAGGGAAGATTATGACTGATATGGCAAATGGTGCATTGCACGGTATCAAGGTGCTTGATTTATCGAGAGTATTGGCCGGTCCTTCTTGTACCCAAGTACTTGCCGACCTTGGCGCCGAAGTCATCAAGGTCGAACGTCCGCATATTGGAGATGAAACGCGGCACTGGGCACCGCCAAAATTCAGCGATGACACCTCCGCTTACTACGCCACTATTAACCGCAATAAAAAATCCCTGACCGTTGATATTACAACGCCTGCCGGACAAACGATTATTAAACAGCTGGTTGCTGAAAGTGATATTGTCGTTGAAAATTTCAAGGTTGGCGGTCTAAAAAAATACGGCTTAGATTACGACAGTCTAAAACTAGACAATCCGCGTCTGATTTATGCCTCTCTAACGGGTTTTGGTCAGACAGGTCCCGACGCCAAGCGCCCCGGTTACGACTATATTATTCAAGGTCTATCAGGGCTAATGAGCATCACCGGTCCGAGCGATGGCGAACCGCATAAGGTTGGGGTGGCAGTTGTCGATTTGTTTGCAGGATTGCAACTGACCATTGGTATCCAAGCCGCTTTATTAGCGCGTCAACATACTGGACTTGGACAGCATGTCGATGTGGCATTGCTTGATAGTGCGCTTGCAATGCTTGCCAACGTCGGAATGAATTATTTAGCATCAGACCAATTGCCGCCAAGACTGGGTAATCAGCATCCTAATATTGTGCCCTATCAAGTATTTGAGACGGCAGAAAAAGAACACTTTATTCTAGCTTGTGGCAATGACAGTCAGTTTGCCAAACTTTGTGATCTATTAGGGGTTGATTGGCATGGCGACAGCCGTTTTGCGACCAACCCGCAGCGTGTTGCCAATCGTGAGCTACTGTGCGCTGAGCTTGCTAAAAAATTCTCTGAGAAACCTCGCACTTATTGGCTAGAAGTCTTAGATGACGTAGGTATTCCAAGCGGGGCAATTCATAATATCGCTGACGCACTGACCATGCCACAAGCCCAAGCGCGTGAAATGATTGTCGATTTCGCGGCACAAGGTAGTCCAGTTCGAGCGCTTGGAAACCCAATCAAGCTATCCGCGTCGCCGGTTACTTATCATTCGCCGCCGCCTCAATTGAGCGAGCATACCGATAGCACGCTTGCTGATTTGGGCTATGACAGGGAGATGATCGCCAAACTTAAAGCCGATGGGATTGTTTAATGCTCGTCCTTAAAACCCAAACGCTGCTCGATTTGTTCGGCCAGTTCAATCAAAACGGCACTGACTTCAGCACGTTTGGACTCATATTCTGCTTGCAAAAAACTGACTGCCATCCCTGCAACTGCATTGCCCGACGCATTACGAATATAAGTGCCTAAGCAATACATGCCCTCGCGCAGTTGCCCATCGTCGAGGGAGATGCGACTGTTTTTAATGGCGGACAGCTCGGTCGACAAATCGGTAAAGTTATCGACACCGTGCTGGGTGATGGGCGTAGGAAATCCGCTGGCGTAGATGGATTTTATATTGTCCATAGTGAAGGTGGAAAGCATGGCTTTACCCGTAGCAGAAAACACCGCTGGTACACGAACACCCGCGCGGAAAGTGAAGCCGAGCGGGGCAGGCGCTTCATGACAGGCCAAAAATACCACTTCACCCAAGTCGAGCTTGGACAAAGTCACCGTATGCTGAAGTAGAATCGGGTACTGGACAATAAGGTCTTTAAATAACTGGGTGACGCCTTGCTGCTGCTCGTATCTTCCCGCCCAGTACATCAAATACGAGCCCAAATGAAATCGACTATCGCTGTCTTTATAAATGACATGTTTGGCTAAAAGACTCTGCAAAATATTGTGGGTTGAGCTACGCGGCAGATTTAGCGCTTTGGCAATATGCGCCGCTGTTAAAGGCTGCGAACTATCGGTAATCAAATCTAAAATCTGAAAGGTTTTGTCCAAGGCAGGAACGGCAGTGGTGCTCATAAGAAACCTTTAAAAGTCGGTAAAATGAAAAAATTATCAAAATAAAGTAATAAATCAGTACAAATTCGATAATAGCGCTTGCAAAGTTGAGTTCATCATTCTTATAATAATGTCTCATATATAGAATATATGTTCATTATATTGAACAAATAACAAGTTATCAATAATTATTTAAGTCATAACCGTCTATTTATTGTTAGTCATTTATTTATTGCTATAAATCTGCAAACCCTATTTGCAAAATAACACCGACAAGGAGTGTCACCATGTCACAACAGCCACATACGCTACAACTATCAAATCCAGATCTACTAAAACAGCAATGCTTTATTAAAGACGGCTGGCATGACGCAAGTGATGCGGCCACTATCGACGTGAGCAATCCTTTTAGCGGGGATATTATCGGTAACGTACCAAGTCTGACGACCTCCGATGTTAACGATGCGGTTACGGCTTCTCATGACGCGCAAATCACGTGGGCGGCCAAAACTGCCAAAGAACGTGCTGAGTTACTACAAAAGTGGGCAGACCTTATCGATGCCAATAAAGAAGATTTGGCCATCATTATGACCGCCGAGCAAGGCAAGCCTTTAACTGAATCACGCGGGGAAGTTGGCTATGCCAATAGCTTTATCCGCTGGTTTGCTGAAGAAGGTAAGCGTGTTTACGGCGATGTCATCCCTGCCAATCAATCACAATTGCGCCACGTTATCCTAAAACAGCCCGTTGGCGTTTGCGCGGCCATCACGCCTTGGAACTTCCCAGCAGCGATGATTACCCGTAAAGCGGCTCCTGCACTAGCAGCAGGCTGTACCATGATTATCAAACCTGCCACCGAAACGCCGTTTTCTGCATTGGCACTCGCCGTATTGGCGGAGCAAGCCGGTATTCCAGCAGGCGTCATCCAAGTGGTGACTGGCAAATCTTCAACCATTGGCGACATTCTAACTGGTGATGAGCGCATTCATAAACTGTCGTTCACGGGCTCTACTGAAGTCGGTCGTACCTTGATGGCACAGTGCGCCCCAACCATCAAAAAACTGTCATTAGAGCTGGGTGGCAATGCGCCATTTATCGTCTTTGATGATGCTGATCTTGAAAAAGCCGCTGAAGGCTTAATTGCTTCTAAATATCGCAACGCTGGTCAAACCTGTGTTTGTGCCAACCGTGTCTATGTGCAAGACAGTATCAAAGACAAATTCCTCGATGTATTTGTACAAAAAGTCGCTGAGCTTAATGTCGGTAACGGCATGGATGAAGGCGTGGATATCGGACCTTTAATCAACAAAAAAGCTTTGGATAAAGTACAAGCGCTACTCAAAGATGCGCTAGATAAAGGTGCAACCCTTATTACGGGCGGCAGCACCAACGGCGCATCAGAGCTGTCTTATAATCCAACAGTGATTACCGATATCAGTAGTGACATGGATATTGCCCATGAAGAAATTTTTGGTCCTATCGCCACCATCTTTACCTTTAAAGACGAAGCTGATGTCATCCGTCAGGCCAACGATACCATTTATGGTTTGGCCGCTTACTTTTACAGCAGCAGTTATGCTCGCTCATGGCGCGTCACTGAAGGACTTGAGTACGGCATTATCGGTCATAACACCGGTCTGATTTCTACCGAAGTCGCACCATTTGGCGGGGTCAAGCAATCAGGCTTTGGCCGTGAAGGCTCAAAATATGGCATCGAAGAGTATGTTGTGACCAAATATTGGTGCTCTGATATTAGTTAATAACTGGAGCTAATCGTTAGCTATTATATTTGCACAATTTAATTTTTATATCGCATGAAACGGGATTCAGCAGCATGAATCCCAACTAACACTAAATCTTATTCTATAAACCGCCATACCATCATTGGCACCTACGCAAAAAAGAAAGAAAAGGATATTCTTATGACTACTACCAATCAATCGTTACTTGCGCGCCGTAAAGCTGTGTTACCAACAGGTCTGGGCGTAGCGTTTCCTATCTTTGCCGAAAAGGCCAAAAACTCGGAAGTTTGGGATATTGAAGGCAATCGTTATATCGACTTTGTCGGCGGCATCTCAGTATTAAATACCGGTCACAGCCATCCAAAAATTACTCAGCGAGTGCATGAGCAGCTAGACAAATTTACCCATACTGCCGCGCAAATGATCAACTATGAATGCTATGTGGAACTTGCTGAAAAGCTTTGCGAAAAAGCGCCTATTAGTGGTCCAAAAAAAGCCTTTTTCTTGACCACTGGCGCAGAAGCGGTCGAAAACTGTATCAAAATTGCCCGTGCAAAAACTGGTCGTCCAGGGGTGATTTCTTTCGTTGGCGGTTGGCATGGTCGCACGCTGATGTGTATGAGCCTAACGGGAAAAGTATTGCCGTACAAAAAGAACTTTGGTCCGATGCCAGGCCCTGTGTTCCATGCGCTATTTCCAGCAGAAGAGTTAAACGTCACCGAAGCGCAAGCATTGCATAGTCTTGAAATGATTTTCCAAGCGGATATCGACCCAAGTGAAGTGGCGGCGATGATTATCGAGCCCGTTCAAGGCGAAGGTGGTTTCCATCAAGTCACACCATCGTTTGCCAAAGCCTTGCGCGAGATTTGTGATGAGCATGGCATTGTGCTGATTTTTGATGAAGTACAGTGTGGTTTTGCCCGTACAGGTACACTATTCGCCAGTGAGCAGTTGGGCGTTGAGCCTGACCTTATGACTAGCGCTAAGAGCTTGGCAGGCGGCTATCCTATCTCTGCCGTTATTGGACGCGCTGACATCATGGATGCGCCGCAAGTCGGCGGTTTGGGCGGTACCTATTCTGGAAACCCATTGGCTTGTGTGGCTGCGCTTGCCGTTATGGAAGTGATTGAAGAAGAAAACTTGCTTGAGCGTAGTGTTGAGATTGGTGACAAAATCGAAGCATTCTTAAAGGATTTAAACCTAAGCAGCATCGGTCATATTCGTCATAAAGGCGCAATGTTAGCGTTTGAATTAATCGACAGCGACGGTAAGCCTGATACTGAAGCAACGGCGAACCTAAAAGCCAAAGCCTTTGAGCAAGGACTGTTATTAGCGTCTTGTGGCATGTTTGGCAACGCTATTCGTGTGATGGTGCCGTTGACAGTAGAAGACGAAGTATTACAAGAAGGTCTTGATATTATCAAAGGTATTTTGACCGCTCAAGGCGTTAATTTAAAAAATGAAAGCTTAAGCTTAGGATAATGACAGTGCTGCTTTGAGTGGTGGTTTTACAACGGCGCCTTGCAAGTCAAGACGCCGTTGCTGTCTCTACTAAGCAGTTTTTAAATATCACTAGACCTATCGCTTGATAGGCAGGAAAAGATAAAAAAGGGCAACGCCCTATTACATAAAAATAGTTGGTATCAGTGCCATTAGAAAAAGGTCTGACACGGATGACACACGGACACGGAGTAAGTTATGTCTGAGCTAAAAAAATCGCTGGGTATGTTTGATATTATTGCCTTAGCATTCGGCGCTATGGTCGGTTGGGGTTGGGTCGTTTTGGCAGGGGACTGGATCATTGCAGCCGGAACGTGGGGTGCGATGTTAGCATTCATGATTGGTGGCTTGGCTGTCATTATGATTGGGGTTAACTATGCTGAGCTTGCCTCATCGATGCCAGTAACTGGTGGCGAGCATACGTATACGCATCGGGCGCTAGGCGTCACGGTCTCATTTATCTGCTCATGGAGTATTTTGTTCGGTTACTTTTCTGTCGTCGCTTTTGAGGCGGTCGCATTACCAACGGTGATTGAATACTTTATTCCCAATTATAACCAAGGCTATCTATGGACGATAGCGGGCTGGGATGTTTACGCCACTTGGGTTGGGGTGGGCATGCTCGGCTCAATTATTGTCACTTGGCTCAATATTCGCGGCATGGAAGTCAGTGCTTGGTTCCAAAAAACTGCGGTGATGGGTATTTTGTTTGTCGGCACGTTATTGTTTATTGGGGCGGTGCTTTATAGTCCTGAAACTTCGACCGCCGTGCAAGCACCTGCCTTTATTGGTGGTATTGGCGGTATGATGACAGTGATTGTCATGGTGCCGTTTATGTTTGTTGGCTTTGACGTTATTCCGCAAGCAGCGGAAGAGATTGATCTGACCCGTCCCAATATTGGTAAGTTTTTGATAATCTCTATCATTATTGCGGTGATGTGGTATGTCGGCGTGGCATGGAGTGTCGGTCGCACCTTGCCGTTGATTCAGGCGCAAGGCTCAACGTTAGCGACGGCTGATGCGATGACCAATGCATGGCAGGGTAGATGGGCAGGGATCTTACTGGTTATTGGCGGTGTGCTAGGTATTTTATCGAGTTGGAATGCGTTTTTGATCGGTGGCAGTCGCTTACTCTATGCCATGTCAAAAGCCCATATGTTGCCTGCGTTTTTGGGCAAGCTACATCCAAAGTATAAAACCCCAAAAAACGCTATTTTATTGATTGGTGGTCTAGCGACGCTTGCGCCATTATTTGGTCGTAAGATGCTAGTATGGATCGTTGATGCTGGTGGTTTTGGTATCGTGATTGCTTATACCTGTGTCGCCATCTCTTTCTTAGTCTTGCGCTACCGTGAGCCCGATATGGTGCGCCCGTTTAGAGTGCCAGCTGGAAAGCTTGTCGGTATGTTTACCATTGTACTGGGCATTGGATTGCTCATTTTATATATGCCAGGGATGCCGTCAGCGCTGAGCGCTATCGAGTGGTGGATCTTCTTTGGTTGGACAGCGCTCGGTATCGGTCTTTATAGCTATGCCGTCGTAAAATATCCGGGTATCAGTGAATCCATCATGGCAGAGGAGTTACGCGAATTAAAAATCGTCAATCAGTTATGGTTAAAAGATAATCCGCCTAAGAAGTAAATACTGCCTTTATAATAACAAGCCTAGCGTCTACAAACAGATGCTAGGCTTTTTTAGTACGATTCGAATAGATTAGGATTTATCACGAATCAATTTATAGTTTAAAAACTCGGTAATGCCAAGGGTACCAAGCTCGCGGCCAAATCCTGAGCGTTTGACGCCGCCAAAGGGCGTGTTGGCTTCACTACCAGACGGCGCGTTAATTGTCACCATACCGACGTCTAGCTTATCAGCAATATCAGCGGCCAACGCCGCATCCTGCGTTTGGATTGAAGCGCCAAGGCCGAAAGGTACATCATTAGCGATTTTAATCGCCTGCTCAATATCACGAGCCTTATAGACAACAGCCACCGGACCGAACAGCTCCTCATAATAGACATCCATAGAGTCGTCAACGTCAGTGAGAACAGCAGGAGCAAACCAAGCACCCGGTTTGTCTTTGATCATACCACCCTCGACCAGTACCGTTGCACCAGCTTGGATAGCGCTGTCGAGCTGTGCTTGTAGATTGACAGCCGCCGCTTTAGAAGATAGTGGTCCAATAAAGGTTCCTTCATCAAGAGGATCGCCCAATGTCATATTGCATACCGCATTGGTAAAGGCTTCGACGAATTGATCATAGACTGACTCGACTACGATCAGACGTTTGGCTGCATTACAAGCTTGTCCTGTATTACCAAAACGACCTTCGATTGCACCTTTCACTGCTTGTTCGATATCGGCATCGGCTGCGACGATAAAGGCATCCGAGCCACCAAGCTCCAATACGACTTTTTTAAGTGCACCGCCGGCTATTTTTGCCACTGATTGTCCAGCTCGCTCAGAACCCGTCAACGACACACCTTGTACGCGTTGGTTTTTGATGATGGTCGCCGCCTGCTCGTTGGTCGCAAATACATTGTTATAGACGCCCTCTGGTAAGCCTGCTTCTTTAAAAATATCAACGATTACTTCTGCCGTTTTCGGGCACTGCGGCGCGTGTTTTAAAATAAGCGTATTGCCTGCCATAAAGTTAGGGGCAGCAAAACGTGCAACCTGATAATGCGGGTAGTTCCACGGCATAATGCCTAAAAGCACGCCGACAGGACGCTTTTCTACAAGTGCAGAACCGCTATCAACATCGATGGTATGGGGCGCTAATAACTGCGCAGCGTTATCAGCATAGTAACGAAAAATATCAGCTACTAAGCCAATCTCGCCTTTTGCTTGCGCGATAGGCTTGCCCATCTCTGCTGCGACGATACGCGCCAACTCATCTTGACGCTCAAGGTAGATGTCAGCGATTTTATGTAGTAGGGCACTGCGTTCGTCTAATGTTACCTTGCGCCAGTCTTCATAAGCGCGGTCTGCTTTTTCAATTGCTTGCTGAATGTCTTGCTCAGTAGAGGTTGGGTAGGTGGCTTCTACTTCGCCAGTCGCTGGGTTAGTGATTTGATAGTCGCTCATTATTATTTCCTTTGGTTCAAAATCCATTTGTGGTTGTTTTATTATCGATATATTTTTAAATTTTTTTAATCTGCGATGGTTGGTAGTTATTAATACTATCAAGCATTGTATTATTTCCAAACGCAGCTATCAACGCTCATATCTTAATGATTTAAAAGCAATAATTCGATAGCAAAATCATTGTATTGCAGGGGAAACATTGACTCAGTCATTATTTGTATGGTTTAGCCAATCACTAACGCTCATCGTATGCCGCCTATGCTCTAGATAGCGCTCAAGCCATCATATAACCCAAACCGAGGAATGTCACGACGGATAAAACCGCGCCAAGCATGGCATAGGGGAATTGGCTAAAGGCATGTTGCATTGGCGAACAGCCAGCTCCTTGTGATGCTAATAATGATGAGTCACTAAAGAAGCAGGCATGACTACCAAATGAAGACGCCGATAATAAAGCCCCAATCATCAATGGCGTGCTGACGCCAAGTGCTAAAGAAATGGGAAATACAATCGGCATTGCAAGGATATATAAACCCCAACTTGAGGACGTAGCAAAGGTTAAGAACGCCATGACGCCAAAGATGACAGCAGGAAAGATGACAATTGTCATATAGGGCGTGATGGCCTCGATTACGTATGTCGTCATGCCAAGCTCATCATTGATGGCTTTTAAAAAGAAGCCACCGACTACCGTTGATAATGGATAGAGCATGACTTGGAAACCTTTAAAAATGGCTTCCATTTGGGTTTCAAAACTTAAGATACCTTGTGCCCAATAAATGAGAACAGTAACAAAGCAGGTCAGTAATGCCCCTCTTAACAAATCAATTTCAAAATAAATGGTTGAAACAATCAATAAAATCATGGGAAAAGCGAAGTTCATGATATTGGCTTTAAACGATAACTTGCGTTTGGCCTTGACGTTTGAAACCAATTGCTCATCAACAAAAGCTTCAGGTACAGGGTTGCCGCCTTTGGCGCGAGATTCCGCTTTTTTCATTGGTCCCCAATCACCCAAAATGCCATATGCCACCAAAAATACAATGACCAGTGCAAACCAAGCATACGCCATAAAAGGTATGGCACTCATATAAAGTGCCATACCACCACCGTCTTTTGCGACGCCATTTTCTTCTAAAAGTCCGGCAAAGTAGACCGCCCAAGTCGAAATAGGCACAATAACGCACATCGGCGCCGCCGTTGAATCGACGATGTAGGCAAGTTTTTCTCGCGATACCCCATAAAAATCTGTCAATTTCTTAACAGACGTAGATACAGCAAGACAGTTTAAATAATCATCAATAAAGACCACAACGCCCAATCCTGCAGTCGCTAGTAATGATTGACGGCGTGATTTGATGATTTTTTGTAGCCATTCACTAAAGCCATCGAGACAACCGCTGATCTCAAGCAGCTGAATCAGACCGCCCATCAAGCCACAAACCAATACCACCCAGACAATGGTTTCATTACCGAGTACGAGGGATATATTTTCAGCAAAAGGCGAAACCAAATCAAACGGATTGAGCATCACGAGACCCGCGACACAGCCTGCAATCATAGATTCAAATGGTCGCCTAGAAACAATGGCAGTGACCAATACTAATAATGTAGGTAATAGCGATAAAGCACCCCATGATTCGTTTGGTGCACGGATGGTCGATAGCCAAGCAAAAGCGATATATATGACAATCCCTGCTAATACCGTCAAAAATACTCGCTTGTTATGAAACTGCCCCTCGACAGCTTCGCTGAGTTTCATGTTCATATTTACGCTCCCTGTAAAACCTAATTTTTTAAAACTCTGTTTTATGGTTATTGCTCGATAGGTAGTAGCGCAGTAGCGCAGTAGCGCATCCTCTTTCTATCGAGTGCCATCACAACAATCCATTGCTATGACAGATAATTATGGTTAGATTTTGACGTCGTTACATGCCAGTGGTGTCTTTTAGCGCGTACCACCAAGAGCCCATCACAGAATAGGGCACGCGTAGGGCGCGTCCACCTGGGAAAGGAATCCAAGGTATCTTGGCAAAAGTATCAAACTCTTTGGTGCGACCGTTGATGGCATTAGCTAATATCTGCCCAAACAAATGCGAACCTGTCACCCCATGGCCGCTATAGCCATGGGCGAAATAGACACGATCATGCAGTTTGCCCATTTGTGGTACGCGAGAAAAAGACAAGGCAAAGTTACCACTCCACGCATAGTCGATTTTGACATCACGTAGCTCTGGAAAAATCTTATTCATATTTGGTCGGATCTTGGCGGTGATATTGGCTGGGTCTTGACCACCGTAGACGGTACCGCCGCCAAATAACATGCGCTTATCCGCTGACAGACGATAGTAATCAAGAATATAGCGCACATCTTCGACGCAGACGTCAGTTGGCAGTAGCTGATCTGCTAAATCACCTAAGGGCTCGGTGGCGATAATCTGCGTCGATACCGGCATGACGCGGTCAGTTAATTTGGGTATGACTTTATTGAGATAGGCATTGCCGCACAGCACCGCTTGCTTACAAGTGACGCTACCAAATTCAGTGATAATCTTGATAGAGTCATCGGCATATTCAATATCAACCACTAAGGTGTTCTCATAGATAGTACCGCCAGATTTTTCAATAGCAGCGGCTTCACCAAGGGCGAGGTTTAGTGGATGGATATGACCACCTGAATGGTCAATAATACCGCCCACATAGGCGTCGGTTTTGATATGTTCTTGGATACCATTTTTGTCCAGCATTTCTCGATCATGCATCCCATGACTTTCCCATAAGGCATGCGTCTGTTGTAAGTCTTTTAACTGACCGTTATTTAACGCCGCAAAGATATTTTTCTCTTTAAGATCGCAGTCGATATTATAATCAGCGACAAAGCGACGGATGATTTTGCCACCACGGGTCACGAGCTGACCGACGAAGTCTGCGTTTTCTTGACCATAAGACTTTTTAATCTTTTGAAGGCTGGCGTTAAGACCGTTGACAATTTGACCGCCATTACGTCCTGACGCGCCCCAACCAATTTGCGCACCTTCTAAAACCACCACTTCATGATCGGTTTCAATGAGATGCAGCGCTGTTGATAAGCCACTGTAGCCGCCACCGATCACGCAAATTTCTACTTGAATATCATTTTTTAGCGTCGGTCTATCGGGTTTAGGGTTACGGCTGGCTGCATAATAACTATCAGGATATTGGCCATTGTCTGAATAATGCGGGATATTGCGTGTGTTATTCGAAGCTAGGTTTTGGTTCATTGTTGCATTGCTCCTTAAGTTGCTATTTGAGTTATTCGACATATCAAACATCCTGTAAATAGGTGAGGTATTCAAGGTTGGTCACTTGCTGAGCAAAGCGTTTGGCTTCTTGTTTTTTGACAGCAATCAATAGCTCAATCATCTCGCTTGGAAACAGTGCATCAATGATGTCGCTGCTTTCAAATTTGCGGATAGCGGACAGCCAGTCTAATGGTAAAGTTTTAAGCTCGGCTTCGTTGTAAGTAATGCTATTGACCGGCTCTGGTGCTTCAAGCTTGTTTTCGATGCCATAGAGCATACCTGCTAATACGGCGCTACAGACCAGATAAGGGTTGGCATCCGCGCCAGAAACGCGGTGCTCGATACGGCGTGCTTGTGAGTCGCCGCCTGGGATGCGGACAGCAGCGGTGCGGTTTTCATAACCCCATGACACATTGTTTGGTGCCAAAGTACCAGGCGTAAAGCGGCGGTAAGAGTTGACATGTGGGGCAAATAATAAGGTGCAATCTGACATGGTTTTTAATAAGCCAGCGACCGCATGACGCAAGATGTCTGACCCTTCTTCTGAGCCGTCATCAAAAACATTGTTGCCATCTTTATCGAGCAAGCTGCAATGAACGTGAAAGCCGTTGCCGGATTGCAAACCAAAGGGTTTTGCCATAAAGGTAGCCGTCAGCTTGCGGCGTGCTGCGACGGATTTGACCACTTGCTTAAATAAAATGGCATCGTCAGCAGCTTTTAAAGGGTCATCGACGTGCAGTAAGTTAATTTCAAACTGACCACAACCGTTCTCAGCTAAGGCTGCATCAACTGGAATATCGAGTTTTTTACATTGCTCATAGACTTCGTCTAAAAATTCATCAAACTGCAATAAGTCATTGATACTTAAAATAGAGGTTTTGTTTAAACGTAGACCACTTTTCGGGCGAATAGGCGGTCTTGGCGTTTCACCTTCGGTGTAATCAACCAAATAAAACTCAAGCTCCGTTGCCATAACTGGCGTCAACCCCAATGCTTTAAATTTTTTGCTGACGTAATCTAAAACATGGCGTGCGTCACCGTAATAAGGTTCGTTGTCTTCGGTATAAAGCCAAACGGGTAGGAGCGATGAGGGCGCGCTGGTATTGAGGAGCGGATAAGCAGCACGACCGGTAGGACGGGCGATGGCATCGATATCACCATTGCACTGAGAGGACTCGATGACATCCGCACCCCAGATGTCGACGCCTAAAATCGATAATGGCAAACGTATCGCGCCGTTCTCTGCTTTTTCCATCTGATTAAAGGGGATGCGCTTACCACGAAGTAATCCATTGATATCCCCCGCTGCAACATACACATATTCCGTATTATTTGCAGATTCGACCATTCCCTTGGTTGTCGTCATGTCTATTATCCCTATTGATGTTAATTTTTGCTCTGATTATGGTTGCGCCGTTTATGGCCGCTGTCATTCATAATTGACAAGTCATGATTGTGAGTAACGTTAAATAAAACAGTGTTTCTAAATAAAACAGCACTTATAAATACCGTGGCTGATACCACATGGTTTGCTTTACTAAGTATTTACTTCATATGATTGCGTAATATTTCTACTGCAAAATGAATCACTTAGCGTTGTTCTTAGTGTTGTTTTCATCGGTAATGACATCTGGGTAGTCGATACGGTAATTCACCTTTTGTCTTACTGATGTCCTTCAATATATTATTGAAACTTATAGTTGTCAATTAATATTTAAATCTATTAAAAAGTAATTAATTATATTCATTATGGTTTTAATTAACTAAAAATGAAGTTTATAGTTTACATTATCCAAAATTTTGTGTTAGATTTTAATCAAGAACATCTCGGCATATTGAAAATTTGAGGCTTAGATATCACATTCAAGGAAGAGTAAAATGCAAACTTATCGCCCCATTATTGCCATCGTTTCCTGTCATAAAATGGTTGACGGTCAACCTGCGCAAGCGGTGTATCAAAAATACATCGATGCGGTACATTTTTATGGTGGCAATCCTATCTTGCTGCCCAATACCGTCGCTGAAAGTGAGAACTTCGCTGCTTTGATTGCCACTGTTGATGGTATTTTATTGACGGGCAGTTACAGTAACGTCGCACCTGCACGTTATGGCGCCACGCATATTGAAGAAAAGCAGGACTTAAGGCGTGATGAGCTGAGCTTTAAACTGCTTGCTCATGCAGAGAAGGCTGGTACGCCTTTATTGGCAGTGTGCCGCGGCTTGCAAGAGATGAATGTCTATTTTGATGGCAGTTTGCATCCAGATTGGCGTGAGGTAGAAGGATTTTATGAGCCTCATTTGGAGGACAATACCCAGCCGCTTGAGGTGCAATACCAGCCAGTACATGATGTGATCATTCAACCTGAGGGTCGACTGGCAGCGTTTGGTGAAAAATGGCACGTCAATTCATTGCATAAACAAGCCATCAATACAGTAGGTAGAGATTTATTTGTCGAGGCGCGCGCACCGGATGGATTGGTGGAAGCCATCAGCTTGATAAAACATCCATTTATGATTGGTGTACAATGGCATCCTGAGTTAAATTATGCACAAGACGATTTGTCAAAATTTCTATTCAAGGAATTTATCCACTATGCCAGCAAAAAACACGGTTCATGATAGTGCAGAAAACGATAGCGTAAAAGAGGGCGCTGTGCCTGAAAATGAGATGGACTTACTCGAAGACGAGGCTGAAGAAGACGAAGCTGATGACGCTAACAGCGATGGAGAGGACACGTCAGAGCCTGAGGAGGCGCCTTCCATACTCGAGATGGATGGACAGCCAGAAGAGGACATCGGTAAAAAAATCAATCAGCTGCGCCTTGCAAAAGGTTATTCGCAACGCAAGCTGGCAAGGATGGCAGGGGTAACCAATACTTCAATCAGTGCAATTGAGCGTAACAAAGTCAGCCCAGCGGTCAATACGCTTAAGGCAATTTTACAGGTGTTAGGGTCTGATTTAACGACCTTTTTCAGCGATGAGTGGAAAGAGCCCAAAGCCCGCGTGGTGGTCACACCAAAGGATTTGATAGAGCTTAGTGAGTCAAGCAGTAGAGTGTCGTTAAAGCAGGTATATAACTGTAGCACCACTAAAAATCTGGGATTTTTGATTGAGACGTATCAGCCCAATAGCTCGACCGAAGAAAAAATAGCTCATGAAGGCGAAGAGATTGGCACCGTTATTGAAGGCAAGGTCCTGATTCGCATTGAAGAGACGACTTATTTGTTGAATGAAGGTGACAGCTATGTGATTGATACCATTAAACCGCACACTTTTATCAATCCTACTGATGGCATAACTCGCATCGTAAGTGCGCATACGCCGACGACTTATTAAGTTAGTATGAAAGCTCAATTAGCGTTACATTTAGACTGGTAGGTTTTAATGGTCTTGAGTGGCTTCTAAGCCGTTGGCTGCTTGTTCTTTGTCTTTCGTTTTACTATCGTCTTTAAGCAACCTGACTTTGGCATTTTTATCTGCTAGTTCAATTTTGACATAAGGGGACTCAGAAATAGTTTTAGATGTCTTGCTAAAGCTTTTTTTAGTCCTTTTTACCGCTGCTGCATCCACCTGCGCTTGCTCTTCTGCAAGCGATTGGTCATATAACCCTTGATATACGATAAGCGTTTCTTCAATCATCTCACGCATGGTGAATTTGTTGGTCATCTCAGGACGGGTGACACTTTCTAGTTGGTTGCGTACCGCTTTACAGAGTGCTTTGGCGTTGTATTTTTTCACCAATCCTTGCGGATATAACGGCTGTAAAATTTCGCTAAAGGCTGCTTGATCCCAGCCAATGACCGGCGTTCCTAAATGAATCGCTTGAAGCGCATTGATGCCGATAGATTCCGGCTCATTGGCAAGCGCCATGACGATATTGGCCGCCGACAGCCATTCACGCATGTCATTACGCTTGCTGCCGACATAGGTAATGCGCTCAGAGAGCCCAAGCGTATTGCTACGCTGACGAAAATCTTCATGCGCCACATCGCCTTCGCGGTAATCTTCATCCATAATAATGACGTGAATATTGGGAAATTGTTCTTGCAAATTGCCCAAAATATCAATCAGCCATTCTTGTCCATATTCGTTGCCGATGATGGTCGGAAAAACCAGCCATTTCTTATGCTCAAGTTCAGGATATTCAGCAAAAGTATGGCGCAACCAATAAACAGAAGGATTATGCCGATACGGATAACGGCGAGTATCGACACCGCGGTAAATGCGCTTGATGACTTTAGGTTCTAGCTCCTCACGGCGCAGGCCTTTTTTTAGATAATTGGTCACACTATCGGACACGGTAATGATGGTATCGACATCGAGTAGCGCTTGCGAGTATTTATTAATCGGATAAAATCCGTACATGGTCGAGACCAGTTTTGGTCGGCGCTTAACGCGTGCGCGGCGCAAAGCTAAATGCAAAACCCATGCTGGTGTGCGTGAATGTACATGAATGATGTCGGGATCGTATTTTTCAATCAGGCGGCGTAGCGGTGCGACTTGAAGCAGTGACAGCCAAGATTTTTTATTCATATAGAGCTGATGATAAATACTGCCGTCACGTTTTAGGCGTTTGACTAAGTCATTTTCTTCATCAGCGCTGGCGATGATAATGGAAGTATGGCCATTTTTAGCCAAAGCACGCCCTAGATGAAAAATACCGCGCTCGGATTCATCATGCTTTAAAGACGACAGTAAGCGCATAACTTTCATAATAGCGTCGGTTACCAAATCAAATATCAAGTTGCTATTGTCAGTTAAAAGCGCTCAAAACTCAACCTTGATTCGTAGACTTAGCGACGTTTTTGTAGATGCTCAGCATTTGGTAGAACCTGCTTTTCACTTAAGTATTTCCAATAACGCTGCGGCAGATATTGCTTATGCAGCCGTGAGTTTTTACGCTCCTTGATATTGACGTTGGTAAAGTAGCCTTGCCAAAACTTTTGATAGCGCTGCTCGTCTTCGCTATGAATACTGGCAGGATTTCGTAGCACTGCATCGTCTAAGTCGGTGATGGTTTGTAGGTCAGCAGGGCGCTTGGAGGTACTTTTACTTTTGTCATAATAAATGCCATAGCCGCGAGCGACATCATAAATTGCCCAGTGTTGATCTTGATAACGCTGACGAAAATGCTCACCAATCAGTGGCAGCACATTAAAATCAGGCTCAACACGAGCGAAATAAATATCATCAATGGTATGCTCAAAGCGCACAAACGCTTCCATACGGTGTTTTTCTCGGCTGACAGACTTGACGGTCTGTACCAACTCTAAAACGTTTAGGTTGCCCAAGTCCTCCATGATAGCGCGGTTAGGGTAGTCGATTGCATATTTGACTACCTGAAATAAAGTGGTGCCGATATGGTCTTTTTCGGACAAAAATCCCCAAAGGATGTTGCGCATTCCCGAACGACCCAATAACTGATTAAGTTTTATCAATACGCGTTCGGCGTTTTCTTCGTCGGTCGCAACGCTTACCGCTTGAGAGATTAATGACGGCACATAACAATCTTGAGCGATCAGCTGTAAGGATTTATCGTCTTGTAATTTATGAGCATAAATGTAGAAAACTGCGCTCAGCCAACCTTCAAAACTTGGCTCATAAAGCACAATACTGGGCGTTAATTGACCGACAATATAGTCATGCCTTTGCATAAGGTGCGACATTTATGTTCCTATTTAAAGTAGTAGCAATTAACACCATATTCATTAAAACAGTGCCAATTGTCCGTTACGTTGGTCTTTATATTTGGTCTGCGTTTGCGCCAGTACATATTGGCGGAAGTTATCACGCGTTAAATGAGCAAGATGTTCATTTTTACCGGTAGTCGCGATAAAGTATTTGGCGCGGTTGACTGCTGCACCCATTTTTTTCAGATGATAAAGCGTCAATTGGTTAAACTTGCGCGCCTTCATTATCTTCTTAGCTGTTTTGGTGCCGATGCCGGGAATTCGGACAATCATCTCGTAAGTGGCGGTTTGAATATTAACAGGGAAATGCTCACGATGACGGATGGCCCAAGCCAGTTTTGGGTCGCAATCCAAATCTAAAAACGGCGAGTCGGGCTCAACAATTTCGTGGGCGCCAAATCCATAAAAGCGCATCAGCCAATCGGCTTGATAGAGGCGATTTTCACGTATCATCGGCACTGGCGTCCCAATCGCTGGCAGGCGACTATCGGACAACATCGGCACGTAACCTGAGTAATAAACACGTTTTAAATCATATTGCTGATAAAAATGGCTCGATAGCTGAATCACTTGCAAGTCGGTCTCATTACTAGCGCCAACAATCATCTGGCTAGTCTGGCCTGCTGGCACAAATTTGGGCGCTTTTTTATGGGTCTTACGGCTCTCTTTAATGGTAATAATTTCAGTTTTAACGGTTTCCATCGGTGCTTTTAATTCATCATGTGACTTCTCTGGAGCAAGCAGTGCCAGACCAGACTTGGTCGGAATTTCAATATTAACGCTAAGCCGGTCGGCATAAAGCCCTGCTTCTAATAACAATTCTTTTGATGAACCAGGAATGGTTTTTAGATGGATATAACCGTTAAATCGTTCACGAGTACGTAGTATCTTGGCGACCTCGACCAGTCGCTCCATCGTATAGTCGCCACTTTTAAAAATACCTGAGCTGAGAAATAACCCTTCGATATAATTACGGCGATAAAACTGCATAGTCAAATCAACCACTTCCTCGACACTAAAAGCCGCGCGCGGCGTGTCATTACTTTTACGCGAAGTACAATAAGCACAGTCATAAATGCAATGATTGGTTAGTAGAATTTTAAGGAGGCTGACGCAGCGGCCATCTTCGGTATAGCTGTGGCAAATACCCGTTGCGGAAGCATCACCGAGTCCGCCGCCTTGGTTTTTGCGCGTACCAGCGGAAGAGGAACAAGAAACATCATACTTAGCAGCGTCCGCTAAAATGTTAAGCTTACCTTGCAGTCGTTCATAATTGATGGTGGCCATGAGCACTGTTTACCAAAACACTTATTGACATTTATTTTAGCAAAATTAAGGTTAAATCATTGTAAAGGTGGGATAATGAGATAAACAAGACGACAAGTAGTGTCGCTTGGTGATAAAAAATGACTATCGGAAATGCTCCGTCATTCACTTTTCTTCAAAATAGATAAAGCCCAGCATTCGCCGGGCTTTATAGTAATTATTTAATAGAAGCTGTTTCTATACGGCGTAATTTTTATTGAACCTTCGCACGTATAACCACAGTCTGAGCGGCATTTGGACTTAGATCAACTAAATTCCATTTCAGGCCCGAATAATTTTCTTTGACGACAACGGTATTACCCACTTGCTGAATGGTTTGATAGGTGTCACCACCTGTGGTCGCAAGCGTCGGCAAAGGGCTGTTTAATGACACCAGTCTCACGCCACTTGGCAGAGAAACCATCGCATTGATATTGTTGACAGGCTGGGTAGTGGTATTGGTGTAAGTGGTATGATATTCAATCACGTCACCGGGTGCGATATGATTGGCTGGCACCGCCACTTCACGTCCATCACTATTTTTAAGGATTTTCATTACCTTGGTTTTGGCATTGACCACATCAGGGGTGCTAAAAGTTGGATTAAGTTGCAACGCATCTACAGAGGTAACAGTCATCACTTGGTTGGTCACTGGTTGATTGGCAATGACCTGTGTCGTCACTGGCGTATTGAGCACAGGCAACTGGGTTGTTGGTGTGACAGGAAGTACTTGAGTAACGGTGCTGGTCGGTACGGTAATAACATCGACACGGCTGCTTTGATTGGTTGTTTGACTAGTCACAGGAACACTGGTCACGGTCGCACTGCCTTGGTTAACGACATAGCGCGGAACATTGGTCACTTGTGTGGCGTAAAACGGCATACCATCTTGCATAGTAATACCGTTAGGCGTAGCAGTGATCACTGCTGTCTTACCATCAGAATAGTTTTCAACTACTGTAGTACTGCTGCTAACAGAGGGTACGACCGTTACTTCAGGGGCAGCAATGGCTGAAGACATAACCAATACACTACCAGCCAAAAGTGCTGATACTGCCGTAAAAGTGGCCGTTTTTTTAGTCATTGATGTATTAGTGATATTTGTAGTCATAATAATTTCCTTTAAATACAGTCAGTCAAGCAAAAATAAAAAATCGTTGGATAAACAAAACCCCCGTTAAATGACACTACAGAACAGGTCAAATAACGAGGGTAAATAAAGGTTGATAGCGCAGATTTGCCATCTTTCCATCATTATTTTTAGTTAGACGATAAACAATGAATATTAAGCTCATTGCTCTGCACTCTCTATGCAAAGATTATGCGCTAAAACGAATTGAGGTGAAAAGCAGCATTGTGTAACTACCTGCTATAAATAACAGTTTCTTGTGCAGCTTTCTTTTCTCATCATTCTGTCTGTGCTTTAGGCGTAAGCAGATTAACAGCTTACTTGTTATAAATAATGATGGTTATTAAAGGTGTTTTATTAAAAGTCATTAAAAATCACGATAATTAGTCGTAAATGACTTTCATAATTTCATATTCGACCACACCTTTTGGCGTTTCGATACGTGCTTCGTCGCCTTCAGATTTACCGATGAGGCCACGAGCAATCGGTGAGTTGACTGAGATTTTGCCAGCCTTAAAATCCGCTTCATCATCACCAACGATTTTATACTGCTTTTCTTCTTCGGTGTCCATATTTTCAATCACGACGCTTACACCGAATACCACGCGACCATCATTTGGTAGTGTAGTAGGGTCAATGACTTGTGCAGCGCCAAGCTTGGCTTCGATGTCACGAATACGCGCTTCACAAAATCCTTGCTGCTCACGAGCGGCATGGTATTCAGCGTTTTCTTTTAGGTCACCGTGTTCGCGAGCTTCAGCGATAGCAGCAGTGATACGGGGACGGTCGACACTTTTTAACTGTTTGAGTTCAGCCTCTAAAGCGGCGTGACCTTGTGGGGTCATGGGATAACGTTGCATGTTTTTTCCTTAAACCAATAACACGGGCACCATTTCATGATGAGATGGTGTCAGTGTTGTTGCAATGAGTATGTAATATAAAAAGAGTGAGGTTGAGGCTGCGTCGTAAGTAAATGTACACTTAGCTATTAACTATCAGCACGGATACACTGACCAAAAAGATGCCTTAACCTTACGTAATAAAAAGCATAGTCGCAGTTCAGCCACTATGCTTTTTAGGTCTATCTTTTAAAAACTTTATTTTTTAAACCACTATATTTTTTTAAGTACTACGGTCGTGTAAAAACCAGTAATAAGTTTGGCAGCCGCTTTTAAATAGGCGTTACCATTATGCTTAATCTACTGAAATTATACAGCCAAGTCAATAGTGCTAAGCGATAGTCTTTGCTTGTTCGTGCAAATCTTGAAGTTTATAAACCTCAAACGGTAAGTCAATTGTATAAGATTTACAAACCGCATCTGCCGCGCCTAAAGTAGTCACATAAAACACTTTGCCTTGAAGCGCACTTCGGCGGATAGAGAATGAATCCTCTTGTGCCTGTTTGCCTTCGGTAGTGTTGATAATCATATCGATTTTACCATTTTTCAAGGCATCAACAATGTGCGGGCGACCTTCGGTGACTTTATTAATTTGCTTACATTCAATACCATTTTCCGCCAGTACTTTTTGTGTTCCCGTAGTGGCGACAATGTTAAAGCCAAAGTCGATCAGTTGGCGCGCAATAGGGGCGACTTGTTCTTTATCGCTATCACGAACGGAGATAAAGACGGTTTTGGTTTCGCCTTCAGTTGGCAGTCCTGGTAAGCGCTCATTACTACCAATAACCGCCTTGTAGAATGCTTCGCCAAAGGTTTTACCAACGCCCATGACTTCACCAGTTGATTTCATCTCAGGGCTTAAGATGGGGTCAACACCGGGGAATTTAG
This sequence comes from Psychrobacter sp. UBA6766, assembly GCF_002453355.1. Lineage (GTDB taxonomy): Bacteria > Pseudomonadota > Gammaproteobacteria > Pseudomonadales > Moraxellaceae > Psychrobacter. The sequence continues at coordinate 53,758 of NZ_DKGQ01000008.1, forward strand.
CAAATGGGAATACCGCTTCTTTGACCGCAAAAAATGACGGAACGATTTCAGTGGTAAAGCCTTGGTCTTTTAGTGACGTGCCAGCCATACAACGCGCGGCTACTTGTGCTAGTGAGGTACCAATGCATTTTGACACAAAAGGTACGGTTCTCGCTGCACGTGGATTGACCTCTAAAATATAGACCGTTTCACCTTTTACCGCAAACTGGACGTTCATTAAACCAACCACGCCGAGCTCTTTTGCCATAGCGACGGTTTGTGCGCGCATTTTATCGCAAAGCTCGTCAGATAATGAGTAAGGCGGCAATGAACAGGCTGAGTCGCCTGAATGAACGCCTGCTTGTTCGATATGCTGCATGATGCCGCCAATGACCACATCAGTACCGTCACAAACACAATCAACATCGACTTCGATGGCGTCGTCTAAGAAGCGATCTAACAGTACTGGCGCTTCGTTTGATGCTTGCACTGCTGTACGTAAGTAATGTTTGAGCTCATCTTCGTTATAGACGATTTCCATCGCGCGACCACCAAGAACATAAGATGGGCGTACTACCAATGGATAGCCAACGTCTTTTGCTTTGACCAAACCATCTTCTAAACTGGTTGCTAGAGCATTTGATGGCTGAACTAGGTTGAGTTGCTGAATCATATGCTGGAAGCGTTCGCGGTCTTCTGCACGGTCGATCGCATCAGGGCTGGTACCAATAATTTTAACGCCAGCTGATTCTAATGCGCGTGCCAATTTCAGTGGCGTTTGACCCCCAAATTGTACAATCACGCCATCAGGGTTTTCGATGCGGACGATTTCTAATACGTCCTCTAAGGTGATTGGCTCAAAGTAGAGACGGTCTGAGGTGTCATAATCGGTTGAAACCGTTTCAGGGTTACAGTTGACCATGATGGTTTCATAGCCGTCTTCACGCATCGCAAGGGCCGCGTGAACACAGCAATAATCGAACTCAATACCTTGGCCGATACGGTTTGGCCCGCCGCCGATCACCATGATTTTCTTGTTATCGGTTGGATTGGCTTCGCATTCGCTATCGTAGGTTGAGTACATATAAGCGGTACTAGTGGCAAATTCTGCCGCGCAGGTATCGACACGTTTATAAACGGGATAAACACCCAAATCCCAACGTTTTTTGCGCAATTGCTTTTGTGAGACGCCAAGCAGTTTTGCCAATCGCAAGTCTGATAAGCCTTTGCGTTTAAAGCGACGCAGATTGGTTTCGTTCAACCCGCCAAAGCCTAATGCTTTTACTAGGGCTTCGGTCTTGACGATGTCTTCGATTTGCACCAAGAACCATGGGTCGATTTTGGTAAAGTTAAAGACGTCATCGACACTCATACCTGCGCGGAATGCATCTGCCACGTAGTAGATACGATCTGGAGTCGGGATAGTTAAGCGATTGGTAATTTCACTACGCGCTTTTTCGATGCTTACTTTTGCTAAGTCGATTTGCTCATCAAAACCGTCAGCGCCTGTTTCCATTCCACGAAGTGCTTTTTGCATCGATTCTTGGAAGTTTCGGCCAATCGCCATCACTTCACCGACTGATTTCATCTGCGTTGATAGGATGTTATCGGCTTGGGGGAATTTTTCGAAGTTAAAACGTGGAATCTTGGTCACGACATAATCAAGTGCAGGCTCAAAGCTGGCTGGCGTTTTGCCACCAGTGATGTCATTTTGCAATTCATCTAGGGTATAACCAATCGCCAGTTTTGCAGCAATTTTCGCAATTGGGAAACCTGTGGCTTTTGATGCCAGTGCTGATGAGCGTGACACGCGCGGGTTCATCTCAATAACAACCATACGACCCGTATCTGGATTAATACCAAACTGCACGTTTGAGCCGCCTGTTTCAACACCAATCTCACGCAGTACAGCGAGTGAGGCGTTACGCATGATTTGATATTCTTTGTCGGTCAAAGTCTGCGCTGGGGCAACCGTAATTGAGTCGCCGGTGTGAACACCCATTGGGTCAAAATTTTCAATCGCACAAATGATGATGCAGTTGTCATTTTCGTCACGAACCACTTCCATCTCGTACTCTTTCCAGCCGATTAACGACTCATCGATGAGCAGTTGATGGTTTGGTGATAAATCAAAACCGCGCTCACAAATCTCGATAAATTCGTCACGATTGTACGCAATACCGCCGCCTGAGCCACCCATAGTAAATGACGGACGAATGATACACGGATAGCCCATTTTTTCTTGAGTGGCAAAGGCTTCTTCCATGGTCTCAGCCGTTTCTGCACGCGGGCATTCAAGGCCGATGCGCTTCATGGCTTTATCAAACAAGTTACGGTCTTCAGCCATCTCTATTGAGTCTTTGGTCGCGCCGATTAACTCGCAGCTATATTTAGTTAATACGCCGTGTTTGTCCAAATCTAGCGCACAGTTTAGCGCTGTCTGGCCGCCCATCGTTGGCAAGATCGCATCGGGACGTTCTTTGGCAATGATTTGCTCAACCGTTTGCCACGTAATCGGCTCGATGTACGTCGCGTCAGCCATGACAGGGTCGGTCATGATGGTTGCCGGGTTTGAGTTGACCAAGATGACGCGGTAGCCTTCTTCTTTTAGCGCTTTACACGCTTGTGCGCCTGAGTAGTCAAACTCACAGGCTTGACCAATGACGATAGGGCCTGCGCCAATGATAAGAATGCTTTTTATGTCGGTACGTTTTGGCATAGTTAGGGCTACCTTCGTTATATGATGTTTTAATTGATTATATTTGGATAAAACAGTATTTAAAAAAATACTATTGTGTTTTGCGTGGGTCAGCTTAAATCATCAAGCATGATCTAAGCTGTAAAAGAATATCTATTTTAGGCTTTAGCCTTTTCCATCATCTCAGCAAACTTATCAAATAATGGTGCACAGTCATGCGGGCCCGGGCTGGCTTCTGGGTGACCTTGGAAGCTAAAGACTGGCTTATTGGTCAGCTCAATCCCTTGGTTAGTACCATCAAATAATGAGCGATGCGTCGATTTAACATTATCAGGCAACGTGTCTTCGTCAACCGCAAAACCATGATTTTGACTGGTAATCATAACCGTACCAGTGGCTAAATCTTGGACAGGGTGGTTAGCACCATGATGACCAGTTTTCATTTTAATGGTGTTGGCACCGCTGGCAAGACCAATCAGCTGATGACCTAAGCAGATACCAAAGGTTGGAACGTCCGTTTCTTCAATGATATGGCGTACTGCATCGATGGCATAATCACAAGCTGCAGGATCGCCAGGGCCATTTGATAAGAAAATACCGTCTGGATTCATAGCCAGTACGTCTGCGATGGGCGTTTGTGCGGGGACAACCGTCACGTGACAGCCACGATCAACGAGCATGCGCAAAATGTTGGTTTTAGTCCCGAAGTCATAGGCGACGACATTATATTTTGCATCAACATGGGTGCCAAGCTGCTTAAAGAAGCCGCCCGTCCCGCTGTCATGGCTTCCCACCACATCACGGTTGAGTAGGGTGTCTGACAAATCCCAGCTACCGGCAGTCCACTCAAACGTCGTCGGCGTACAGCATTCTTTTGCCAAGTCCATGCCTTCGATTCCGGCAAACTCTTGCGCCAGTTTAATGGCTTGGGCTTCGTCGTCTTTGCTAATCGTTGCGCCGTTGGAAGCGGTAAAAATACAGCCGTTTTGCGCACCTTTATCACGTAACAGTCGAGTCAGTTGGCGCGTATCAATATCAGCAATAGCGACCGTATCATGGCTTTGTAAATAATCCGTCAATGACTCTGAATTACGGAAGTTTGAAGTGACCATCGTCGCGTCACGAATAATAAGGCCTTCAGCCCAAACTTGATGGCCGTTGCCCGACTCGACATCTTCAGCGTTGGTGCCAGTATTGCCAATGTGCGGATAAGTGAGGGTGACCAGCTGGCGCGCGTAACTTGGGTCAGTTAGGATTTCTTGATACCCTGTCATGGCTGTATTAAAAACCACCTCACCGACACGATGACCGAGACTGCCGATACTCACACCGCGAAAAATCGTACCGTCTGCTAGTGCCAAAATTGCTTGTATTTCTGCCGATGAATTCAAGGGTTGCCTCCGCTGTTATGGGTGAGTGCCGTGATATTTTATGGTGAGAGTTTTGTGCTAAAACGGCCTTTTATGTTTATCTAACTTCTGCTAAATACACATAAAAAAAGCCCTAAAGCCAAATTTTTTCCACAAAAAAGCGAGAAGACATCATAGATGAAAAGGTACAGGATTCACTAAGGGTGAATGAGTAACTTGCATCATGTCCGCTCGCTTTGGCACAGATTTTGCGCATTATACTAGAGTTTTGCGTTAAGGGCTAGCATCTTATCTCTTCTGTTATTTCTAATGTCTGTATTTAGTGCTTTCAAATGGGATAAATAAGCGCTATTAAAAATTATAATGCACCGATAAACCATAGTAATCTGGCGATAAGTTGGTGGCGATGTGCAATTGATCATCATAATAGCTTTTGGTTAGATACATGCTAATGACAACCCCTAACGCGGCCCCTGCCAATACATCAGCCACATCATGTTCATCGGCCTCAACGCGGCTATAAGCCACAAATCCTGCGCCAATATAAGCAGGAATGCCATATTCTAAGCCATAACGTTTATGGATAAAGCTAGCACCTTGAAACGCTCTTGAGGTATGACCTGAGGGAAAGGAGTCATTATCGCTACCATCGGGTCTTTCTTTATCAATCACTGTTTTTAAGGCATAAGTCGCAGCAACATTGGTCGCAAATGAATAATAAAATTGCTCTCGGCCCTCTTTATCATCCATATAATAAGTGCTACCGTAAGCAGCAGCAGGGATGACAAAGGATAAAATATCTCCTGCCTTGTCAATACTAGAGCTACTACCCGCATGAGCAGGAATAGCGATAATAATACTTGATAACAAGATAATCGCTGGATACTTTTTTCTGAGCATGACGGCGCGCCTAAATAAAATTGATGGCCGAGAGTATACTACAAAGATTTTATGAAGCTTTATGACTATCGAGCTTTACAACGTATTTTTTATAAAAATAATGACTAAGGATGCATTATGATTTATCAGTATTTAGAAAAAACCCCAGAGTTTGCCGTACCCTTTAACGGCTGGGTGGCAGATACCGCACGCGTGATAGGTGATGTCTATTTAGGTCATCAAGCCAACGTCTGGTTCGGGGCGGTAATTCGCGGTGATAATGAGCGCATTCATATCGGTAATTATAGTAACGTGCAAGAAAACAGTGTGATTCATACCGATGCTGGTATTGAGGTAAAGATTGGTAATCATGTCACTATTGGCCATTTAGCGATGTTGCACGGCTGTGAGATTGGCGATAATAGCTTGATTGGGATTGGCGCTGTAGTGCTTAATAACGCCAAAATTGGTAAAAATTGTATCATTGGTGCAAAAGCCCTAGTCACTGAAGGAAAAGAGATTCCCGATAATTCGCTCGTTATGGGTGCGCCCGCAAAAGTCGTCAAAACCTTAACCGACGATCAAGCAGCGATGTTAAAGCTGTCAGCCATGCATTATGCGGAGCGTTGTCAGAAATTTAAAACTGGCTTAACAGAGATAGCGATGCCTGATTGATTTCGGTAGTAGTGGGTTTTTATACCATAAGCATCATAACCAACCAAATAATGGCAAAAATGATAATACCGATAATCAGGCCACGAAAGATATCATGGCGAATAGAGTGGTCATTAAGATAAGCGTTGTTGCCAGTCTCATCGATATTCATAGCATTGACACTTTCAGCACCAGCGCTTTTACCAGCGATAAAACCTGTTAACGCCCCCAAAACCAGCATAAACGGGGTAAAGAGCCAAAATATCTCGCCATTGCCCATACCAGCAATTGAGCGAATCACGACGATAGCAAGATCAATAAGCAAGCCGCCAAAGCCATACATTAGGGCGGTAAGTAATGCATAAAACAGACGTTCTAAAGGAGACTGATGGCTTTTACCTAACTGTCGCCGCCTAATCTCTCTGATGGAGCGAGCAGGGCGACGCGGTCTATTTAGCAATACAGTCTTATCGTTAGGCGCTTTCATAGGAGTCTCTATTGTTATTATTCAGCAAGCTAAAAGGGCAGTAAAGTAAATAATTTAGCACAATTTTGTTGGGTAGACACTCGCATTCACGAAATATTACCGGGGGAATCTTAGGGTAATAGCAGGTTTTCTATAAAATCCCATTCAACATTCAACATTCAACAATATCTTTTATTAGTAATAAGGCTCGACTATGCAAGTCACACAATCAGGACATACGGCAAAACAATTGGCACTCTTTGATCTAGACCATACCTTACTTGACGTCGATAGCGACTACTTATGGGGTGAGTATATTGTTAAACACAACTTGGTCGATGAAGCGGAATATCGTACTGCCAATCAGAAGTTCTATAATGATTATATCGAAGGTACGCTTGATGCTACGGAATATAATGAATTTGTGGCTCAGTTTTTAAGTAGTTTGCCGATGACTAGACTACATGAGCTTCGCGAAGACTATATTAAAAGCGAAATTGAGCCGCATATTCGCCCAAAAGCGATGGAAGTACTGTGTCAGCATATCGAGCAAGGTCACGATGTGGTCATTATTTCTGCCACCAATGATTTTGTGGTGTCAGCCATTGCCAAACGTTTCGGTATCGAAGATAGCAACGTACTATCGACGCCACTTGAGATACAAAACGAGCGTTATACCGGTAAATTAACGGATAAGCCAAACTTTAAAGAAGGTAAAATTTATCATTTGGATAAATGGTTAAATAAGCAAAAGGCTGCTGGCAGTCATTACGATAAAACCTATGCCTATTCAGATTCCAAAAATGATATTCCACTGCTTGAATGGGCGGATGTTGCTATTTGCGTGTCGCCTGATGAGGCGCTACATGCGCACGCCCTCGCGCATCGCTGGGCAGTAGAAGATTGGTCGATTTAATAGAGAAGTGACTGAAACAATCACAAGAATTAGCCAAACATTTTATCCCAATCTCATTTAAAATAGCACCCTATCAGTTTTAAAAAAAACAGTTTAAAAAACAGGAAATTTTATGGAAATCAATCCGTATCAAGAACGAATCAAAGATTTATCAGAGCGTGGACAGGACCTTCGGAGGTATCTTTGACTTCGATGGTAAGCAAGAGCGCTTAGAAGAAGTCAATTTAGAATTAGAAAACCCTGAGCTTTGGAATGATCCTGAGCGTGCAACCAAGATTAATAAAGAAAAAAGCCTGCTTGACGGAGTGATTGACGTTGTCGTCTCTCTTGAAACGACCTTAGAAGATGCGTCAGCAATGCTTGAGTTGGCCGTAGAAGCAGAGGACGAGACATTGCTTGCTGATGTTCAAGCAGAACTCGATAGTGCCGAAGAACGCGTTGCAGATTTAGAGTTCCGCCGGATGTTTAGTGGTGAGATGGATCCAAACAACTGCTATTTAGATATCCAATCGGGAAGTGGTGGAACAGAGGCGCAGGACTGGGCAGAAATGCTGCTGCGAATGTATACGCGCTGGGCAGATTCTCACGGCTTTAAAGTGGACGTCATTGAAGTATCGTCAGGAAGCGTCGCTGGCATTAAATCAGCAACGATTGAGATTAAAGGCGATTATGCCTTTGGTTGGTTACGGACTGAGATTGGCGTGCATCGCTTAGTTCGTAAGTCGCCATTTGATAGCAATAATGGTCGTCATACCTCGTTTGCTGCTGTCTTTGTCTCGCCTGAGATCGATGATAATATCGAGATTGATATCAATCCGGCTGATTTACGCATTGATACTTATCGTTCATCGGGAGCGGGCGGCCAGCACGTAAATACTACTGATTCAGCCGTTCGTATTACTCACGAGCCATCTGGCGTGGTGGTCACGTGTCAAAACGAGCGTAGTCAACATGGCAACAAAGCGACGGCAATGAAGTTACTACGTGCTAAGCTTTATGAGCTTGAGATGCAAAAACGCATGGAATCTCAGCAAGCGGTTGAAGACAACAAGTCTGACGTCGGTTGGGGCAGTCAAATTCGCTCTTATGTACTCGATGATTCACGTATTAAAGACTTACGTACTGGCGTTGAAACGTTTAATACCAGCGCTGTACTTGATGGTGATTTGGATCAATTTATCGAAGCCAGTTTAAAAGCTGGATTGTAGTTGTCACTATGAATGTTAAAAGTAAGTGTCATACATAAATTATGTCATGCATGATTTAATAAAGAACGCTCAACTTCGTTGTTCGTAAGCTCTCAAAGTCGTTCGCTTATCTTTATTAAATCAAGCCTAAAAACTGTGTGCTGTACTTATATAAAGCTAAATTTAGTTCATTCTCTGAAATAAATATAATTTAAGGAAAACTATGCCAAGCGTTAATAACTATTTTGATAATAAAGTCACTTCTATTGCTTTTCAAACAGCAACCCTGCCTGCAACCGTCGGTGTGATGGAAATCGGTGAATACGAATTTGGCACTAGCGAATTTGAAACGATGAGCGTGGTTAGCGGTGCTTTGACGGTTAAGCTACCAGAGAGTGACGAGTGGCAGACCTTTAATGCGGGCGAGCAATTTACTGTTGACGCCAACCAAAAATTTCAAGTAAAAGTAGCAGTGGAAAGCGCTTATCTGTGTACGTACGGTAAATAGTCATTTCTCATATGAGTGCAGTCGTCAAAAAAGGCGCCAAGTTTATACTTGGCATTTTTTATTTTGAAAAGCTTATAAAACTGCTGCTATTAATCATAAATCCTTGCGGTATTGAATCATATCTGTTTTAGTGGCCAGCATATCGTAAAGATAGCGCGCTGCTGTATTGCCTTCTTGGGTGGTCCAATAGACTCGGTTACAGTTTTTTTGGCGAGCGAACTCATAAACATGCTCAATCAATGTCCTTCCAGCGCCTTGACCGCGAATATCTTCACTGACATATAGGTCCTCTAAATAACAACATTCAGTGGTATTCCACGTATTGGGATGTAGCACCACATGCGTAAAACCAACCAAGTTATCCTCAATCCAAGCGCCAAAACCACAAATCGGCATATCGCTATCGAGCAGGTTGCTCCAAGTCTTGTCTGTGGTGCTGAGTGGTAAACGAGTTTCATAAAACCTTAGGTAGTTTTGCCACAATTTTGACCAAGCGTCGTAATCAGCTTTAGAGTATGGCGTTATTCTAATAGAAGTATTTTCCATTATATTTTATTCAACTTAAGTTATAGATTTTAGCGAATTATGGCTTAAAAACTCATCATTTAGAACCTTTTAAAGGAGTGTTTTACACATCGATTACACTTTGCTCGTGGCAAACAAACAGCAAAAACAGCCGCAATTCATTATGCTAAAACGTCTATTTTATCAATCGAGTATTTTTTATGGCGAAGTCAGACCAGCAGACAACCACGCAAGATATGCGCCATGATTATGAGTATTTGGCGCGCTTAGCCAACTTGCGCTACGTCAGCGACGATGAGCCGGGATTTACGCGCAGGCGTTGGGGTCGTGGATTTACTTATAAAGATGCGGCCGGCAAAACGGTCAAAGACAAAGCGCTACGTCAGCGTTTTGATGCGCTGGTGATTCCGCCCATGTGGTCAGAGGTTTGGATATGCCAAGATGAGAATGGCCATTTGCAATCGACTGGTCGTGATGAAAAAGCTCGAAAGCAGTACCTATATCATCCAGAGTGGAATCGCGTTCGTGACAAGGTTAAGTTTGATGCGATGATAGGTTTTGCCGAGGCCTTGCCCAATCTGCGAGCGCAAGTTGAAAAAGACTTAGAAGCGGCGCCGCTATCACGCGACAATGTCCTTGCTGCCGTGGTTAAATTATTAGAAACAACGTTAATTCGTATTGGTAACAGCCGCTATGCAAAGCTCAATAAAAGCTTTGGACTCAGCACGTTACGCAGCAGGCATGTGAGTGAAACGGAGTCAGGACTGGCGTTTGATTTTGTTGGCAAAAGCTCAAAAGAGCATCATATTGAATTGCAAGACGAGCGTTTGGTTGAGATTGTTCAAGCCTGTTCTGAGTTGCCAGGTTATCAGATTTTTAAATATTTGGATGACAATGGCAATAAACAAGTCGTCGATAGCAGTGATATCAACGACTATATTCGTAAACATACTTGTGCTCAAGATGGCGAAAGTAAGAGTTACAGCGCCAAGGATTTTCGAACTTGGATGGCAAGTGTGTTGGCCGCCAGTCATTTATACGATGAGCTGCAAACGCCTATAGGAAAGTCGATATTAAATACTGAACCTAACAGTGCTGAGCGTCAACAACTGGTGGTTGATATGGTTAAAGAAGTCGCAGAAGAACTTGGCAATACGCCTGCTGTCTGCCGTGCTTCTTATATCAATCCCATTGTGATTGAGCGTTTTTTGGCAAGGCAGTTTTTTGACACGTATAAACAAGCGCGCCGTGGACGAACTAAAAATTATCAAAGCTGTGAGGAGAAGGCGTTACTTGGGTTTTTAAGCGTCTTCCAATAAAGGTTTCAAGGTTCGGTTCTTAAAAAATGATACATTATGTATTGAAATAAGTAAAAAAATACGTTACTAATAGACTATCTTAACGATTAAGATAGAAAATACTCATTTTTGCTAAACCGTAAATTTTCTATCACTTACTCACTATTGCTAAAGGATTAGCTTATGAATACCTTCTCTGCAAGTCAATCGGCTGTAAGCCCTGCTACAGATAGCGCCCAGACGCCAACCAGTTATAATGACTATTATCATAACTTTAATATAGATAACTTATTAACAGAAATGTATGGTGAGCATTTAGATGACCGTTTAAATGCTTATATGGCCTGCTGTGGTCGCCATGTTCGTGATGGTCGCGGGGACAATACTGCTCTAGTCCATGAAGATACCACTGGCAAAGTAACGCGAATGAGCTTTGCCGAGCTTGATAAGGCGAGTGCGCAAGTTGCCAACCTACTAAAATCTTACGGCGTTCAAGTCGGCGACCAAGTGGCGACCATGCTGCCGCGTACCCCTGAGCTGCTCACCATTGTTTTAGCGACTTGGCGCATTGGCGCAGTGTATCAACCGCTATTTACCGCTTTTGGTTACGATTCGATTAAATATCGCATGGATAAAGCTAATACCAAAGTGGTTTTTACCAATGAAGAAAACCGCGGCAAGTTTGAAGACTTAGCTGAGCAAACCAAAATGGTCATGATTAGCAGCGAGAATGATGCGCAAACGGATAGCAAAAACAAATGGGCAGATGATAATTACGCCCAGATGATGGCATCACAGTCGCAAACGATCGAGCCCGTATTATTGGATACCGATGCGCCGTTTTTGCAAATGTTTACCTCGGGAACGGTAGGAAAATCAAAAGGCGTCAGTGTACCGTTATCAGCACTATCTGCTTTTTATCTGTATATGCGCTACGCCATTGACTTACGACCTGATGATAACTACTGGAACATGGCCGATCCAGGCTGGGCGTATGGACTATATTACTCCATTACGGGACCCTTACTGATGGGTGTCACTACCTATTTTAATGAGGCAGGCTTTGACGCTGAAAATACTCGCGATTTTATGGTTCGTCATAAGATTACCAATTTGGCGTCTTCACCAACGGCATTTCGAATGATGAAATCTAGCGGCGTCTTTGAAAAGGCTTATGATGATAATAGTTCTGATGCTAATGATTCTGATACTAACAATAAACTATCACTGCGCTGTGCCAATTCAGCAGGCGAAACTTTAAACACTGAAGTGGTGAATTGGGTCGAGACATATTTAAACTGCCAAGTGAAAGATCAATATGGTCAAACAGAGACGGGCATGACATGCTGTGCGCACCATGCGTTAGCACATGAATGCCCCACTGGTTCGATGGGAATGGCGCTACCGGGTCACACACTCGTCGTATTAGATGATGATAGGCAAGTATTACCCGATGGTGAGCAAGGTCAGCTTGCGGTGGTGGTTAGCCAATCGCCCGCATTTTATTTCCGCGGTTATAGCTGGAATGAAAAAGACGCCTTTACAGACGATTACTATTTGACCGGCGATGTGGTCGAGCGTCATAGTGACGGCAGCTATTGGTTTTCAGGTCGAGATGATGACATTATCACTACGGCAGGATATCGCGTTGGACCAACTGACGTCGAAAATACTGTGCTTGAGCATGAAGCTGTTGCAGAATCCGCGGCGGTAGGTGTTCCTGATGAAGTTCGCGGTCACACTATAAAGTCTTATGTGGTACTAAAAGAAGGTATTAAAGGAACAGACGAGATTGCCAAAGAAATCCAAGATTTGGTTCGTAAACGCCTATCGACGCATGCTTATCCACGTGAAGTTGAGTTTGTGTCTGAGTTACCAAAAACGCCAAGTGGTAAAATTCAGCGTTTTTTACTACGAAGTTTATCTGCCTCTTAAATAAAATGAAATTATTAAGCGAGTAACAAATAAGACAGTTAAATAATAATACCAAGGAAGAGTTATGCAAATTGAACAACACAGCTTTTTGGTCACTGGCGGAGCATCAGGTTTGGGTGAGGCAGTGGTTCGTGCTATCGTCGCTCAAGGCGGTAAAGTCGTTATCGCCGACCTTAATGAGTCAGCAGGGCAAGCATTAGTTGATGAGCTTAGTGATCATGCCCGTTTTGTACGCTGTGATATTACCAGTGGTGATGATGTGCAAGCGGCTGTCGCTACGGCTGAAAAAGAATTTGGCGGTTTGCAAGGGTCGATTAATTGTGCTGGCATCGCTGTCGTGCAAAAGCTCTTAGACCGCGAAAACAATCCAGCGGAGCTTGAGGCTTTTAGTCGCGGCGTGAATATCAATCTTGTCGGTTCTTTTAATGTGGCACGCTTGGTCGCGGCCAGTATTGCTAAGCGTGTGGCTGCTAAGCCATCAAATGAAGCCAATATGGATAATGGGATTATCATAAATACAGCCTCTATCGCGGCTTTCGATGGTCAAGTAGGGCAAGCGAGTTATTCGTCGTCAAAAGCGGGCGTGGTCGGTCTGACGTTACCGCTTGCTCGTGAGCTGGCGCGTCATGGTATCCGCGTCATGACAATTGCACCGGGCGTTTTTGCGACGCCGATGATGGAAACTATCCCGGAAAAAGCGCGTGAGCAGCTAGAGGCAAGCGTTCCTTATCCTAAACGTTTGGGAAATCCAAGTGAGTTTGCTAAATTAGTACTGCACATCATTGATAATGCCTACTTAAATGGTGAAGTCATTCGCTTAGATGGCGCGATTCGTATGGTATAACGACTGTCAGAAGGTGTTTTTATCTTATTCATTATTTTTGCACAGCGTTTAGCGCCAAAAAATGGCATAGTGCTTTGATATATTATGACTCATTGCTATTAAATATTAGTTATATGGATTAAAGCCTATGTTATTTTTTCGCCCAAATGTCAGGAAGTATTTAAGTGGGCTCTTTATCGCAATTGGATTTAGCCTTGCTGCTATTATGAGCACAAGTGCCATCGCTACTGCTAAAAATATTGCTAAACAACCGCAGACCATTCCTAGTGACGTTGTTATCGATAAAGTTTTTGTCGATAAATCTGAGCGTCGTCTGCAGTTATTAAGCGGTGATAAAGTTATTAAGTCCTATCATATTGCGCTTGGTGGCAATCCTATTGGTCACAAACAACAAGAAGGCGATCAGCGCACACCGATAGGCTCGTATATTCTTGATTATAAAAACGAGAAATCTCAATATTATCGTTCTATTCACGTCAGTTATCCCAATGCTGTCGATAAAGCCCGTGCTAAGAAACACGGCGTGAGCCCAGGTGGCGCAATTATGATTCATGGTCAAAAAAATGGCTTTGGTGCCTTAGCGATGCTTAACCAGCAGCGCGATTGGACAGCAGGATGTTTGGCAGTCACCAACGATGAGATGGATGAAATTATGGCGGCCGTGAAGGTTGGCACTCCCATTGAGATTGTTGAGTAAGTGGCGCTTATTTAACCTTTATTAACCTTTTAATTTATATATGACTCCCTTGTTTTTAATCCCATTTCTCTTTCTTAAATCCTCAAATTTCTTTTATTTACACTCTTGAAATACGTCCATAATGTGCTTATTAAGAAACTATATTAATATCATTGTTGCTAGTAAGGTTTAATTTTGAATTGTTACTTATTTTTCTTGTATGTGTTTACACTAGTAGGTCACTAACTATTATTGACAATAGTTAAATAGATATTGAAATATTACTCAATAAACCCTATATAAATAACAACGAAAAGCCTGCGGTAATGTTTAATACTTATAAAAACCGCATCGACTACTTAGATATTTAAGCAATTATAAAAGGACACAAATATGAGGTTCGAAAAATTTACCCAAAAGCTGCAATCAGCGATTCAAGAAGCACAAAGTCTGGCGTTAGGCCGCGATCATACTGGTATTGATCCGGTACATTTACTTGCGGTATTGCTGCAAGATGAGTCTAACTTGTCTATCTGCCAACAAGCGGGCGCATCTATTCCTGCCCTAAAGAATGGCGTCGCCAAAGCGCTCGACAATCAAGCGACGATTAGCGAGCCAACAGGCGATGTTAATTTAAATCCAAATTCGGTGAAGATTTTAAACTTGGCAGATCGCCAAGCCCAAAAAGAAGGCGATGATTTTATCGCGACTGAATGGGTGATGTTAGCGCTCGCTGAACAAGGCGAAACCAAAAAGATATTTGAGAACGCGGGTGTGACGGCGACTAAATTAAAAGCGGTCATTGAGCAACTGCGTGGTGATGAAACGGTGAATAATCAAAATGCCGAAGATCAACGTGACGCGCTGAATAAATATACTATTAATTTAACTGAGCAGGCGGAACTTGGTAAGCTAGACCCCGTGATTGGTCGCGACGAAGAGATTCGCCGTACCATTCAAGTATTATCACGTCGTACCAAAAACAACCCTGTTCTCATCGGTGAGCCGGGTGTTGGTAAAACTGCTATTGTCGAAGGCTTGGCGCAAAAAATTATCAATGGTGATGTTCCAGAAGGGCTACGCCGTAAAGAAGTGCTATCGCTTGATTTAGGCGCGCTGATTGCAGGAGCAAAATTCCGCGGCGAGTTTGAGGAGCGACTCAAAGGCGTGCTGAGCGATTTGGCCAAACAAGAAGGCAATGTCATCTTGTTTATTGATGAGCTACATACCATGGTCGGCGCTGGTAAATCAGAAGGCGCGATGGATGCGGGCAATATGTTAAAACCTGCGCTTGCGCGTGGTGAGCTGCACTGCGTTGGTGCGACGACATTGGACGAGTATCGTCAATTTATCGAAAAAGATGCCGCCCTTGAGCGTCGATTCCAAAAAGTATTGGTCGATGAGCCAACGGTCGAAGATACCATTGCTATTTTGCGTGGTCTAAAAGAGCGTTATGAGCTGCATCACGGTGTCGATATCCAAGACAGCGCGATCATTGCAGCAGCGCGGATGAGCCATCGCTATATTACTGATCGCAAATTACCGGATAAGGCGATTGACCTCATTGATGAAGCGGCAAGTCGTCTGCGGATGGAAATGGACAGCAAACCTGAAGCACTCGGTAAGCTTGATAGCCGTTTGATTCAGTTAAAAATGCAGCGCGAAGTGCTCAAAAATGAAGAAGATGCTGGCGCGCAAGCAGAACGTAAGGTGCTTGATAGCCAAATCGAAGAGCTAGAGAAAGAATACGCCGATCTTAATGAGATTTGGCAGGCTGAAAAAGCGTTGGTTAAAGGCAGTCAGCAGCTAAAAGATGAGCTGGACAAAGCGCGTATTGCTTATGACAAAGCCAGCCGCGAAGGCGACTATGAAACCATGAGTAAGCTGCAATACGAGACCATTCCGCAGCTTGAGCGCCGTATCACTGAGTCGGATTTGGCAGAGCAAAAAGAGCAGAGCGGTGAAGATAGCGGTGTAAAACTGCTACGTAATAAAGTCACGGATAACGAAATTGCGGAAGTCGTTGCCGCAGCGACTGGAATTCCAGTCAGTAAGATGATGCAAGGCGAGCGTGACAAAATGCTGGCGATGGAAGAAAAACTCCACGAGCGCGTCATCGGTCAAGATGAAGCGGTCGAAGCGGTCGCCAATGCGGTGCGTCGTAGCCGGGCTGGTTTGTCTGACCCGAATCGTCCTTCAGGTTCGTTCTTGTTCCTTGGCCCAACGGGTGTCGGTAAAACTGAGTTGACCAAATCACTGGCGAACTTCTTGTTTGATAGTGAGGATGCAATTGTTCGTATCGACATGAGTGAATATATGGAGAAGCACAGCGTCAGTCGCTTGGTGGGTGCGCCTCCAGGGTATGTCGGTTACGAAGAAGGTGGTACATTAACCGAAGCGGTTCGCCGTAAGCCTTATAGCGTGATATTGTTTGACGAAGTTGAAAAAGCGCATCCTGATGTGTTCAATATCTTGCTACAAGTGCTAGACGATGGTCGCTTGACTGATTCGCAAGGTCGCGTGGTCGACTTTAAAAATACCGTCATTATCATGACCAGTAACTTGGGTTCGCATAAAATCCAAGAAATGGTTGGTGAGAGCTACGAGGATATTAAAGCGGAAGTCATGGAGTCAGTTGGGCAGCATTTCCGTCCAGAATTCGTCAACCGTATTGATGAAATTGTCGTATTCCATCCGCTTGGCATGTCGCAGATGGCGGGTATTGCCGATATTCAATTGGATCGTTTACGTCAACGTATTCAAGAGCGTGAGATGGATATCGAGCTATCGGCAGATGCGATGAATAAACTGGTCGCAGTGGGTTATGATCCTGTGTATGGTGCGCGTCCACTCAAACGTGCTATTCAGCAAGAGATTGAAAACCCATTGTCACTGAAACTGCTAGCTGGGGATTTTGTCCCAGGCGATATCATCAAAATTGATGTCGGCGCTGATGATGAGCTAACTTTTGATAAGCTTAGAATGAGCTAAGAGCACACTTAAACAGCCATTTTTGACGTTAAGCCAGACCCCTCATTTGTTATTGCAAGTGAGGGGTTTTTCTATGAGCACACATAATCTGTACCAGAATAGATGATGCGCTTGCTATATTATAAAAAAGTGCACAAGGATGGCTAGCATGACAAATATAATTATGGCGACGGAAAGGCACACTGCTCAAACCCCTAAAAATAAAAGGCTCAAAAAATATATAGCACTATCATTAGCAATGATGTCGCTACTATTTAGCACAGCTGCTTGCTCTGATAAGTCAGTCATTGAGGCTGATGGCAATTTGACAGAACAGCAAAAAACCGAAGATTCAGTCGTCAATGAATTTTTACATTCTGAAAAACCTACCTTTACTACCAAGACCGTTGCTACCTTTAATGAACCGTGGGCAATGACGGCGTTACCAACCATTAATGATGCAGCGCCTAAACTTCTGGTGACCCAAAAAGTAGGAGCGTTATTTATTGTCGATACAGCTACAGGTGCGAAGACGGCCGTGACTGGCTTGCCAAAAGTAGCTTATGGCGGGCAAGGCGGTCTTGGTGACATTGTTCTTGCGCCAGATTTTGCCAGATCTAACAATATATATCTTAGCTTCGTCGAAGCCGGAACAGGAAATGGTAGTAATAAATTTGGCGCTAAAGTTATTCGAGCAAAGCTGACAGATTTGGATACTGATGCGCCGCGTTTACAACGAACTATGCCAATTTGGCAGCAAATTCCAAAGGTAAAAGGCCAAGGTCATTATAGTCATCGATTACTTTTTTCACCTGACGGGCAGTATTTATATATCAGCTCAGGTGAGCGTCAACAAAAAACGCCAGCGCAAGATATGAGCGTGAATTTGGGCAAAATTATCAGATTACGTGCCGATGGTTCAGTGCCAACCGATAATCCGTTTACGGGAAATGGCAGCGACATTGCCGCCCAGTTTTGGACAACTGGTCATCGCAATGTGCTTGGCATGGCGTTTGATGATGAGGGTAGACTTTGGGCGCATGAAATGGGACCACGGGGCGGTGATGAATTTAATTTGATAGTAAAAGGCAATAATTACGGCTGGCCAATAGTCTCGAACGGACGCAATTATTCAGGGACGGATATTCCTGATCATGATACGCGTCCTGATTTTGCTGCACCAAAAATATCTTGGACACCTGTGATATCCCCTTCGTCGATGAGCATTTATAAAGGGGGTAAACACCATGACTTCCCAGCGTGGCAAGGTAATGCTCTGATCAGTGGTTTATCATCAAAAGCGCTCATCGTGGTCAATGTTGATGACAACAACAGGGCTACCGAACGTTATCGTTATGATATGGGAGAGCGTATTCGTAGTGTGTTAAATGTCGATGGCCAAGTTTGGGTGCTAGAAGATGGTAATAATGCCAAGTTATTAAAACTACAACCATAAACATTCAGATATTTTTATGGAAAGAAATTTACTGTTTTAATGATAAGCGACTGTTTATTGTAATTTATTTGATAAGAAAAAGAGGATAATTCTTTCAGTGTTTCCCCTATGTTACTAAATTTAAACACTTTGATAAATAGTATCAAAAAAGCTCTAAAGCACTGGTCTACCTTAGGCTTTCATTAATCTAACTATTGTCGTAGCGCTCAGCCACGTTTGATAGTTGGGGTCTATCTTGTTAAGGTAGGCACCCCAAAAAAATGAGATTATGAATGGATCATGTGAAAGTTGGCCGATTGGGCCCTTTTCCACGGGTAAGTAGACCTGTGTTTTTAACTTCTGCGCTTTTAATCCTCGCGTTTATTATTTTCGGTGCCTTTTTTAATGATGTGGCCAGTGAAATATTTGGTCAAGCCAAGGCATTTGTGTCTATACGCTTTGGTTGGTTCTTTATTGTCGTCGTCAATTTAGTGCTGGTCATGAGTATTTACATGATTTTTAGCCGCTACGGTGATATCAGGCTTGGTCATCAAACAGAGGAGCCAGAGTATAATCTGGTTTCCTGGATTGGCATGTTATTTTCAGCCGGTATCGGTATTGGGTTACTGTATTGGGGAACTGCCGAGCCACTATATCACTTTATGGCGCCACCATTAGGCGAGGCTGAAACGATTGCTGCGGCCAAACAAGCAATGAATATTTCGTTTTTACATTATGGTCTGCACGTTTGGGCAGTCTACGGCATGGTGGCATTGGCACTGGCGTATTTCCACTATCGAGTGGGTTTACCGTTGGCTATTCGCTCTACCTTATATCCTTTGATCGGCAAAAAAATCTACGGTCCTATGGGCCATACGGTCGATATACTGGCGGTGTTCGGAACCATGTTTGGTGTAGTAACGACGCTAGGCCTTGGGGTATTACAGATTAATTCTGGCCTTGAGACGTTATTTGGTATTCCTAATAACATCACTGTGCAGATCATTTTGATTGTTTTTATTACGATGCTGGCAGGAATGTCGTTATTTATGGGGCTGGATAAAGGTATCAAGCGCCTCAGTAATATCAATATATTTTTCACCGTCGTACTACTCAGCTTTGTGATTATCTTAGGACCCACGCAATTTATCTTTAATAGCTTTGTTGAAAATATCGGTAATTATCTGCATCAAGTTATACCGTTGGGGACGTGGACTGAATCTTATAATGGCGAAGAGAACTGGCAGTCATCGTGGACGATTTTTTACTGGGCATGGTGGATTAGTTGGTCACCTTTTGTAGGCGTATTTGTCGCGCGTATCTCTCGTGGTCGCACCATTCGTGAGTTTATATTGGGTGTATTGTTAATCCCTATTACTATTTTATTTTTATGGTTTACCGCGTTTGGTGGCTCCGCTGTTCATATGGAGCTGATGGCCGCTGTTGATCCTAGTATTGCAAGTCCAGGCTTAATTGAAGCGGTCAGGGCTGATACGGGTAGTGCGATTTTTAAGTTGATGGAATCTTTTCCATTTACATCAGCACTGAACCTGCTGATCGTAGTGATGATTGTCCTTTGGTTTGTCACCTCATCAGATTCAGCCAGTTTTGTCATTGATATGCTGACCTCTGGCGGTGATGCCAATCCACCAAAAATCCAGCGCTTATTTTGGGCGGGAACAGAAGGGGTTATCGCGGCGGTATTATTAGCAGCGGGCGGTTTGGACGCACTACAAGCAGCCTCTATCGTTTCAGGTTTCCCGTTTGCTGTCGTCATCGTTGTTATGATGTATTCGTTACTGCGCGGTCTCAGTCGAGATAGGCTAATATTATATCGCAATCAGCAGTGGTTTATCACTGAGGAGTCAGCAGAGCATAATTCAGCCAATGAGTTCCGTGATGAAGACTTGCTAACAGGTCCTCCTGATATCGAAAAACCTGATGAGTAGCTTTATTTGGTAAATATCATTGAATACCAAAGCCCCAATTTTATATAAAGTTGGAGCTTTTTTAGAATTCAGCGTCGTTATTTTATTATTAGCGAACGTTGACGCCAGGCTCTGAGCATTTTCCTTCAATGAAACCCAATGCCGCCGTAGAACCACAGGCTGAGCAGGCATTGCCCGCAGTACGATAGCTGACACCTGAATTGGTCTTTATTTTAACGCAGACAGGGTCATATTGCATGGTACACATCGTTTGTTCAGGATTATAAGGCGGACATTTGATAAAAGGGTTATCACGGGATATTTGCTGTTCGTATTCAATGGTGTGAATAGGAGGCGTGTCAGGTGCATTAACACTTTGGATATTATTACAGCTTGCCAAAGTCATCATTGATAAGCCTAATAATGATATACATAATCGCCGTGATTTAAATAAATGCTTCATAGTAATATTTCCTTATAGACAGCATTCGATAACTTCCTGTCGTCGATATTTAGCCTTAACTATATAAATCATAAACAGGTCTAAATCTATAGTAGCCTATTTAGCAACAGTCATCCATTAAATCATGACTAACAAAAAACCCAAGCCTAATCATAAGCTTGGGTTTAGGTTTTTTGGTGCGGGAGTTTTTGTAACTTTAGAAAACGAGGGATATGCCAACGATTTATTTAATCGCCTTATCATCGTTATTAAGCTGAACATATTTGTCAAAGTTTTGAGCATAATCGGATAAATTGTCGCTTAACATCTGACGGTATTGTTTGGTATAAAACTCAACGATATCATCTTTTTCTTTGGCAAAATCATCACCTTTTACAAAGCCAATCGAGGCGACCGACGCGCTATAACGGGCGGCTGCATAGAGCAGAGATGCGCCTACTTGACCCGAATGAGCATCAGGGCCTAATTGGCTATTGGCGACACCAATAATGGCATCCGCACGTTGGTAGAATGCCTGCATTTCAGGAGTGATTTCAAGAGCAGGGTCAATATCGTCATTTTGGACATTGTCTGGCGTGTTGTTTTGAGACATAAGCGACTCCTAGTCATAGTAGGTAAGTTTGAATTTATCACGACCATTTAATAGTTAGATCAGTGAATAGGATATTTAGCGCAAGCCTTACAAACCAGCATCCGCTTTTAAAATATCAGCTTTGTCTGTTTTTTCCCAAGTAAAGGCGGTTTCAGAACCTTGACGACCGAAATGACCAAAGGTAGAAGTTTGCTGATACATCGGCTGTAATAGGTTCAGCATACGAGTAATGCCATAAGGGCGCAAATCGAAATGGGTACGAATCAGGCGGATAATTTCTTCATGGCTGATTTTATTGGTGCCAAAAGTATTAACTGAAATAGAAGTCGGCTCAGCGACCCCAATCGCATAACTGATTTGTACTTCACAGCGCTCAGCGATACCAGCGGCAACAAGGTTTTTGGCCACATAACGCACCGCATAAGCGGCACTACGGTCTACTTTTGAAGGGTCTTTTCCGCTAAATGCACCGCCACCATGACGCGCCATACCACCATAAGTATCAACGATAATTTTGCGGCCAGTAAGACCGGCATCGCCAACAGGACCGCCAATCACAAACTTGCCAGTCGGGTTGATGTGATAGCGCGTTCCCGCATGTAATAAATCTGCTGGCAGTACTTGTTTGATGATAGATTCCATCACCGCTTCTTGTAAATCGGTCTGTGAAATACTTGGGTCGTGCTGGGTAGATAACACTACCGCATCAATGGCAACAGGCTGACTGCCATCATATTTTAGAGTCACTTGCGCTTTTGCATCTGGGCGCAACCAAGGCAGCTCACCTGCACGGCGCAGCTCAGACTGACGCTCCATTAAGCGGTGCGCATATTCGATAGCGGCTGGCATCAACACTTCGGTCTCATTGCTGGCATAGCCAAACATGAGGCCTTGGTCGCCTGCGCCTTGTTCTTCAGGGTCATTGCGGTCGACACCTTGAGCGATTTCAGGAGATTGTTTGCCTAGCATGTTAATGACTGCACAGGTTTCGCCATCAAAGCCCAAGTCAGAGTGGTGATAACCAATACCGTTTACCGTATCACGAACGATACGTTCAACGTCGATATTGGCAGTTGTGGTGACTTCACCGGCTAGGATCACTGCGCCAGTTTTGACTAGTGTTTCGCACGCCACACGTGCATGTAAATCTTCACGTAAAATGGCATCAAGGATGGCATCTGATATTTGGTCAGCCATTTTATCTGGATGGCCTTCGCTCACAGATTCTGAGGTAAATAAATTGTATTCGCGCATAATGGGATCGCTTAATTGAATCAATAAAAATAGGAAAAAGCATAACGTCTGGGCGCTGCTTTAAGTAATATTGACCAAACAAATTGATTGCTCGGTGATAACTTGTTGATAAATCGTACTGCTCAATTTACTTTAATAAAAGTATTTACTGAATAGGTTTGAAAAAATATGGTTAAGCTTAGCTCGCTTTAGGGTAATAGCATAAGTGATATTTCATACTAAGCATTTACCAATAATGCGTTTAATGTCTGATTATAGTGTAGTAATAAATCGGGCGTAGCAGCGTTAAAATAGGCTTATTCTAACTCGAAACGTGAGAAAACTCTAGTGAGCGTCGCTTGTTCTTTTATAAGTAATACTCAACAATGGCATTATTAGGATTAAGTATCGTCTCTTTTGTGATGAGTTTAATTGTGATTGGCCTTCAGCTATTGTCAAAACTAACGCTACAATTATAATTCTAAAAACTTGGCTTTATCTTTAAACATACACTCTTCATAAACAGGGCATGCGCCGCATTTTGGCGTGCGCGCCTGACACGTATAGCGCCCATGCAAAATCAAGTAATGGTGTGCATCAATGATAAAGTCATCGGGGATACGTTCGAGTAGTTTTTTTTCAACGATTAAGACGTTTTTACCCGTCGCAAGTCCAGTACGGTTGCCGACACGAAAGATATGGGTATCGACTGCCATTGTCGGCTGCCCAAAGGCAGTGTTTAAAACCACATTTGCGGTTTTGCGCCCAACCCCTGCTAAAGACTCTAGATCTTTACGGTTATCAGGAACCGTACTATTAAATTTCTCAATCAGATCACGGCAAGTTTTGATGACATTTTTAGCTTTAGCATTATATAAGCCAATATTCTTAATATACGCTTTCAATCCTTCTTCGCCTAATGCCAAAATGGACTCAGGCGTATTTGCTACAGGATAGAGCTTATTGGTAGCAATATTAACGCTGACGTCGGTTGCTTGCGCTGATAATATAACGGCGATTAATAGCTCAAAATTACTATTATAATTCAGCTCAGTTACCGGCTCATCAATCGTCGCTGCCAATTTCTCAAAGAACGGACGAACGTCACGATTGGGCATGCGCCTCGAAGGCGGCGTCTCGGCAGTTTTATGTTTAACGGTTTTACTCATGATATTTTTACTATTATTTTAGCGGTTAGTTATTCAAAATAGAGGTTAACTATTAAAGTTGCGCAAGTTCCGCTTGTAATGATTCAAGCTCCATCTGCTTGCTCGCGTTGGGACGTACACTGAGCTGTTTTTCTAGCTTTTTAATTTTACTACGGAGCTTTGCGGCGGCAATGGTATTTTTTGCTTGTTCTTCGCTGATGTTTAACGACTGACTAACAGCATTATTTAGTTTAGCTTGTACCATGCTAACCACGGGTTTGCTATTACTGCTATCGGCAAGTTGTTCACTAACGCGTCTTAAATGAGTATGATAGCGTTGGCGCAAATCGTCTTGTTCAAGGGTGCGCTCAGCTGCCGACAGCGTGCGCTCAACAGTGACCAAATCAATGCAATCAACGGGACAGGGCGCGATACATAGCTCACAGCCCGTGCATAAATCCGTAAAAATAGTATGCATGTGCTTGCCCGTACCGACAATAGCGTCAACAGGGCAAGCAGGGATACACTTGGTGCAGCCAATACAATCATCTTCTCGAATCACGGCGCGTACCTCGGTAGGCCGTGCAGAGGTTGTATCTATCGGCCACTGCGAAGGCGCAGCCGTCAGTAATGGCTCGCTGCTATCGATATCGGGGATATGAGCGATAGCATCCGTTACAGGCTGACCGCCGGGCACACATTTATTATAAGGCTCATCGTCGACAACAATTGCTACGGCATACGGCAAGCATCCATCGGCATGGTCGCAAAGCCCGCATTGGGTTTGTGGCAGGCAGGCGTCAATGCGCGCAATCGTTGCTTGGGTAGCAGCAGGCAATCTCTCTATATTCAAGCTATCGAACAATATAGGAAGATTGATAAGACGGATATTATTACTGTCTTTACTCATGGTGCTTTGCATTTAATATAAAACCTTATTATCTCTTCTAGTCGCTCTGAATGCTGATCTGATATTAGAATAAATAGGGTAATAGCTATAT
The DNA here is from genome assembly GCF_002453355.1 of Psychrobacter sp. UBA6766. Classification (GTDB taxonomy): domain Bacteria; phylum Pseudomonadota; class Gammaproteobacteria; order Pseudomonadales; family Moraxellaceae; genus Psychrobacter. Next base: position 78,463 of record NZ_DKGQ01000008.1, read on the forward strand.
TTATAAAAGATATCTTGCCTTTATAAATTAAACAGCAATTAAAGTGTGATGCCTTGTTCATGGGCAATTTGCGCAATCAGCTCATAAGCAATACTGCCTTTAAACGGTATTTTGGGTAAATTTGTTAGGTCAAAAAAATCCGCGTGTGACAGCTCATCTTCTTGTATCACGATTTCACCACCTGCATACGACGCTCGAAAACCAAGCATTAAATTAGACGGAAACGGCCAAGGCTGACTGCTGACATAGCGAATATCGGTAAGGCTGATATTGACCTCTTCTGCCACTTCGCGTACTACCGCATGCTCTAGACTTTCACCAACCTCTACAAAACCGGCAATCAAACCATACTGTAACGTCTGATTAGATGTTTTTTGTTGTCCATAACGGTGATGATGCGCCAATAAAATTTGCATCACGCCCGTTTGTGGGTTCGGACGAGTAATAGCGGTGATAATGCATGGCTGCACACGTGGATAATGGCGTAAGCAGCAAACAGGACAAACCATTGCGCGCTCACCGCAGGTGGCGGCGATGACTGGGGTAGCACAGCGGCTACAAAACTGCGTATCTGTTTGCCAGCGCAACAGCTGAATGGCTTGGCTAAGTTGGCCAGATAGGGCAACTGGTAAATGAGTGATAAGCAGACGATAGGCAATAAAGGCGCAGGCGTCAGTTTCTAGACTACTTTCTAAATGACTATTTTCTAACCCATCACTTTCTAAAATTTTAGGCGAAGTAACATTATGAGCTTTTGCATAATCATAAGTAATGGCAATGGCAGCTTGTGCGGTAAAATCATTAGCAGTAAATGAATTGGCAGTTTTAATTCTAAAATCAGCCAGACGATCTGCATCTTTACTATTAATGCTACTGCTATTGTCATTAGGTAACCAGTGAGCTGGCGCTAAGCTTTCAAGTAGCGTTACTCGGCTAACTTGATAGGCTGGCTGAGCGTCACTAGCACTTAACGCTGTGATGTCGATATCCGACTGTGGTAATTGAACCTGCACAGGCCACCAACCGTTAGGCGTTTGACGGCATAAAACCGTTTCGTCATTGAGGATAAAGGCATTGGTCATAAAGCAAGTTTCCAAACAGTCAAAGACAGACTCATATCCGCTGTACGAGTCTGTTTAAAATAAGTGGTTAAATGATGGCTAAATAAGCAAGCTACCTGATACTCTAGCAATTAAGCAGCGAGCAGTTGGCTTAAGCTTTGTTGTCCGACATCTAGCGCCTGTTTACTCACGGGACGATTGTTCTCAAAGCCATCTAAGTGGTGGTCAACCGCCATAATGACATCAGCAATATAAGCCAAAGTGCTGTCATCTAGGCGTGCGCCACTGTTAATACGCTGCTGCAAATAACTCGCTAATTGGCTAAGCATACTCGCAGGCGTGGGCAATTGTAAAAAGCGCACTGCACCCCCTACTTGGCGCAGCATTTCAGGAATATTTTGAATATTCAATACATCTCGCTCAGGTTCAGCCAAATAGTCCGTGATGGCTTGTTCGGCACTGGCAATAGCCGTGCGGCTTTCTTGTATCAAGGTGTCGTAAGCAGTATTCAGCTGATGTAGTGAGATATGTGGATTATTCAAAGGTAAGTAGATGGCACCTGGGGTGTGCATTTCTGCCATCGCGATAGTCGCGTTTTCAGCATGCATCAACGCCAATAATAAGTGATCAAAATCTTCTGGAGTAGGCGTACGCCATTTACTCACGGCATCTGCTGCAGCGTTCAGACTGTTTGCAGCATTTGCCAATCCTAATAACTGAAAAGCTGACCGCAATTCGGTAAGCTGCTCAGTGATTTGAGAGGTTTGCATATCGACAGGATTAATAGAATCACCGCGCGCGTAGCTATCGACATTCTCTTTAATAGTATTGATTTGCGCTTGAATAATCGTATTTAACGTATCGGTTAAAGCACGATTAGGACCAAATAAGAAGCGCTCCATTTGTTCACGCTGTGAATCTTCTAATTGATTGGCAGCATAGAGATCACGCAGCGTTTTTGCCTCTTCGGTGTCACGTTGGCAAGCAAAACTGACTAAGTTTGCAAAACGCGAGTCCATAACCGGCAGATAGCTTTGAAACTGCTGCTCTAAGTAAATAAGGGTGTGTTTTTGGCTCAAATTTAACGGTAAGATGTTGGCGATATCAGCAACGGCAGCCTTAGCTGCCTGCCAAAACAAACTATTGGTATTTGCTGCTATCAAGGCGCAAGCTGCCGACATCGCATCGAGTTTTTGCTGCTCATCTTGGTTCACCTTGCCGTCTTGATTTAGCAAAGCAACGCCAAGTCCACTACGATAAGCGTAAGTTAATAATTCGCTATCAAGATTGAGCTCGCTAAGCGGTTGAAAATTGTTTTCAGGGTTGGCAATAATGACGCTACTATGACCAAACGCTGCAAAATAATCGGCAGCGATAGGTGCTTCGTGACTGTGAGCGTTGAGTTTATTAATAATAGGTAGCAGTAAAGTTGGCTCTACCGATTCAGTCAGTAATACAAACTCCACGTAACGATCAAGCGTCATTATGGCTTCTGATAAATCCATAATCAAAGCGTTATTATTATTATCGCCACTGTCATAAAGTTTTTGTAAACCATGAACAATTGCTGTATTTAGCGCTTCTGCACCTACCAAAGCAATCAGCTCAAAAATACAAGACAGCTGTTTTAATACAATAATAGAGTCTAACAATAAAGGCGCTTGGCTATCATCATCATTAAATTCGCCCAAATGAATTTCGGTATCTTTTAAAATGACGTTAATTTCATCGTGCAATAAATGCAGTGATGGTAGGTTAAAATCAGTCACACTCAAGGTTGGGGCGGTCAATTTCATTTGTGTAGAAGGGTTCATAGTTATTTTTTTCCATGACGTACTGATGAAAATAGCAAGGGTTTAGATCACAATGTAAAAATGTATATCAATAAAGTTTTAACGCTTATCGGCATAATCAGCAAGATTAACTTACTCAACGGTCAGTATAAGACGTTATGTCAATATAAAAAACCATTTTAATGACTTTTGCTTCACTAGCTACATTTTCGCCTTGAGTTCAGGATAATCTTCGGCAAGTGCAGTATACCAGCTTTGATTGGCGCTCTCGTTACTACTCGATTCAAGCAGTAAAGCGGCCAAATCGGCAAAGTTTGCATGAGCAGTGTGTCCGCCATCAGCTTGGGTATCTTCCTCAATAGCCAGCGTGACCTGTCCACCGGTCATTGCCAAATAAACTTCTGCTAAAATCTCAGAGTCAAGTAATGCCCCGTGGAAAGTACGGTCTTGTTTACCGACATCTAAGCGGCGAACGAGGGCATCGAGGGTGTTTTTTTGCCCAGGATATTGCTGTTTGGCCATCATCAACGAGTCGGTCACTTTTACACGCTCGGCAAAGTCGTGCATGCCAACTTTGGCAAACTCCATATTTAAGAAGTTCATATCAAAGGTGGCGTTATGAGCGATGATTTCTGCACCATCCATAAAGTCATACAATACCTGAGCCACTTGATCGAAGGTTGGCTTATCGGTTAAAAACGTTTCAGAGATACCATGAATGCGAATAACTTCCTCATCCATTCCGCGCTGTGGGTTGATATAGACGTGGAGCTTTTCGCCTGTAAATTTACGCCCAACCATCTCTACTATACCGACCTCGATAATTCGGTCGCCCTTCATTGGATCAAGACCGGTGGTCTCCGTATCCATAATGAGCTGGCGGTCAGATTCATGGCGATGGATAGGTTTGGGTAGTAGCGGTATAAAATGCGGATTGGCACGGCTGGTGTCACCATCAAATTTTGGCGAGTCAGTTTCTGTGTGGTTTTCTGACTGGTTTTCTAAGTTGGCTGCTATTTCAGTATCCATATTCAAATCTATCTCTGACATATCGGTATTTCTCATGGGTTTGCTAGCATGATGCTGAGGTTGGATTTCATATGGTGGGCAGTTTTCTTCGACTAAAACATCATTATTTATTATTTCGTCGTACTGACTACCGTCTTTTGAAAAGTTGTTTTCTGCTGCCTCGCTTTCTAATTCTGTCTCAAGTTCATCATCCAGCATGTTAAAGCCTAACGGATCAAATTTTAGCCAATCGTCGCCCGAATTCAGTTTTTTATCAGTCGTTAATAGGTCTTTTTTTTTAGAAAAATCTCGCGAGTTAGCCGTGGTTAAATTCTCACTACTAGATGTCACACCCAAATTCGCCAGCTCGTCTGCTTTTTCATTGCCTGCGTGCCCCGCATGACCTTTGACCCAATGCCATTCAACATCGTGCTGCTGGCAAAGCTCATCCAGTCGCTGCCACAGATCTTGGTTGGCGACGGATTTTTTACTGGCCGTTTTCCAACCGCGTTTTTTCCAACCTTCAATCCACTCAGTGATGCCCTTTTTGACATAGCTTGAATCTGTCCAAATCTCGACGGTTTGCTCACGAGGACTGTGGGTTAATGCTTGGATCGCACCCATCAGCTCCATGCGGTTATTGGTGGTTTCTTTATCACCGCCATATAAGTCCTGCGTGCGCCCGTCACTAAATATCAGGTGTGCGCCCCAGCCACCAGCGCCCGGATTACCTTTACAGGCACCGTCCGTATAAGCAACCGTCGTATTTGCTTTAGCGGCGAGCGGATTATTTGCATTGATAGTACTAAATGACTGCGCTAACGTAGGATTTTCTGACATAAAAATGTATTGACCTAATAAATGATAAACTTGGAGCGAAGAGGTTTTCTAGCGTTATTTTTACGCAGACTAGCACCGCTTATTTTAAGGTTGAGTATAACAAATCTAACCTAGCTATGGGTGGCTGCCATGCATAAAATCGTAAAGGCGCAGATGATAATAATAACGCTGTGGTTTTCTGTTAAAATGGCTGCGATTGTAGTGTGATGGCAAGATTTGATTAGTTTCTTTGATGATTTTTAATAGTTACACACTCAATATCAGTTTTTTATGTCCAAATGTAGGATAACCCTATGATGTCCGTACGCCCAAACGTGTTTTATAAGAAATTGACGGCTTTAATGGTCACTATTACAGCAAGTAGCGCGCTGTTTTTGAGTGCGTGTGATGATAGCAATACTCAATCGAATACTAATACGGTTGAAACGAAAACAGATTTATCAGTATTTGAAGGCTGCTACACCGTAAGTCATGATGAGCCTGCGCAAATAAAGGTAAGTCAACAGGGCGGCGCTTGGGTCATGCAAATGAAAGAGCCGGCAAGTAGCGGGCGTGTTTGGGATGACGCTGAACCGTTAGAAGTGATTAAAAATAGCGATATTCCAACATTTTTCTCTATTGATCCTGATAATGTCGATGCGGTCATTGGTCGTCCGGATAGAGTACTGGTGCTGGCGCATGTGAAACCTGTTTATGCCAATATTGATCCGCTACTCGACAGTGAGTATCTGTCTTATATTTATCGCGGCGCCAATACCATCTATCGCGTGGAATGTGATGACGTTAATACAGATATTTTAGCCAATCCTCATGCCAATATCGTCATTGACAACGTTAATGAGCGCAATTGATTGGCAGTGATAGACCAGTATTACGCATCATTTTTGATAATTAACCATCGCAGCAGAGTTAGGTAATATGAATTTTTTTAGTTATGTGGTGTTGGGTGGGTTTTGTTATGCAGCTGGCTGGGCAGTAAGAACCTATATCCTCGATAAACAGCCTAAACCTGAACAGCCTTATAACCTCAAGCATCCAACTATCTTGGGATATCTTGGGGCATTTTTTATTATCATGATGATAGTGTCGTGGCTGATTGGCCGCTATTTGCTCGGCCATGCCACGATTGATTTGCCATTTATTATTGTCAATAGTCTCGTCGGTACCTTTGTTTATTCATTTGGACTCAATCCCGAAAAACCCAACTATGGAGTACCTGACTAATAGCTGTTTGTTAATAGCTGTTTGTAAAGTTAGACAATTAGGCTTACTGAATCAAAGGCATACACTACAACGTTTTGGTCTTATATTCAGTCTCTGAATTTATGATAAAGCTGGTTTCATAAAAAGGCACGGTCAAAGAATATCATTGACCGTGTCTTTTTAATGGCTGTTATTACTTGCCAGAACCTTTGTCTTCTTTCTTTAGGCTCTTATTTTTATCTTCTAGCTTTTTATCGCTAGGCTTTGTCTCTTCTTTAGCAGCGGTCTGCTTATCTTTCCAAGTTTTGTACGTCTTTAAATCTTTTTCCATCAATTTGAGACAAAATTTCAACACTAATACGTCATCGATATAACCGATAAACGGAATAAAGTCAGGAATAATGTCGATAGGGTTTAGGACGTAAAGCAGCCCAACTACAGCCGCTGAAATGGTTTTATAAGGAATATTGCGATAGTTGCCTTGGTAATAATCTTTAACCAAGCTCATCATTAAAAGTAAGTCCTTGGCATAGCTTTCAAGGCCTTGACCTTTTTCGAGTTGGTCGTTTAGCTTGTCTTCTTTACCCAAGAGAACTTTAATACTATCCATCAGGCTTTTATTGTCTTTTTCTTTGGTTTTCTCTTTATCGCCCATCGTTGTATTCCTTTTATAGTATTGAGTATGTATTAGTAGTTAACATTTATGGTTAATGGTTAATGGTTAA
>NZ_DKGQ01000008.1:85348-122794 GCF_002453355.1 Psychrobacter sp. UBA6766
TTAATGGTTAATGGTTAATGGTGATTGGACGCCTTTTACTATAACAAGAGTCATGACTGCTTCCAAACACGGCCATGGGTAAATCTGTATCGTTTTGTTGTCTATCAAAATGACATATGGCGCTGACGTCAATTCTTCCAATTCATGTTACTGTCTGAACCTGCGTTATAATACGCGCTTTGTTTCAGTAATGGTTGTTAGGATAAACAGCAATTAAACGGTAAAAAAGGTAGCATAATGACTAAGATATCCTCCGAGCTAAATCGTCGTCAGTTTTTACGTCAAGTGGGTATGAGCGCTGGTGCAGGGCTATTGGCGACCCAAAGCATCACTGGGGCGCTGGCTGATAATGCAATTGAGCAAGATAGCGGCACGCAGCTTACCAAGGATGATTTACCAACAGCGTTTTCAGATGAGTATTTGTCTTTCAAAGGCGAGACACAACAAGCGCAAGCAAGATGTATTGCCCCAACGATTGAAACGCGGCTTTTTGCCAGCTCCAACGTCGGCGGTAGCAATGAGCGTAACCAATCGGCCTTGGATCGTTTGGCTTGCGCGGGGTTTAAAGTGGACAATCCTGCGATTACCACTCGGCAGTATCTACGTTTTGCAGGTACGGATTCTCAGCGCGCCAGTGACTTACAAAATATCGCTACGGGTGCGATTAAAGCGCCCAAAGTATTACTTGGCGTACGCGGCGGCTATGGGGCAGTGCGAGTATTACCCATGATTGACTGGTCGACGCTAGGTCGTGTGATGAAGGAGCGCGGAACGATACTCGCAGGCTTTAGTGATGTGACGGCTATTCAATGTGCGCTATTGGCAAAAGGAGGTATGAGCTCACTTGCTGCGCCGATGCTTTATAGCGAGTTTGGTAAAACCAAACCGGATCAGGTCAGCTGTCGCCGATTCGCAGAAGCATTAACCAATTCCAATTTGACTATCAGCATATCAGATGCATTTTTAACCAGTCCAAATTTACCCAGTATTTTGACAAGTACTGAACCTAAAACGCTAACCGGCACTATTTGGGGCGGTAATTTAAGCGTAGTCTCGGCGCTGGCAGGAAGTGAGTATTTACCACGGATTAAAGGCGGTATTGTATTTTTAGAAGATGTCGGCGAGCAGCCCTATCGTATCGAGCGCATGCTCTATGATTTGTACTTAACAGGCGTCTTTAAAGATCAGCAAGCGATTGTATTTGGGGCGTTATCGGGCGCAGGTGAGGACAGCTATGATAAGCGTTATGATGTCGCCACCGTGATTCGGCAATTGCATCAGTTGACAGGATTGCCGGTTTATAGCGGCATGCGCTTTGGTCATATTGCCCAAAAACACAGCTTTCCACTGGGAGCGACGTGTCAGATAAGCACAAATACTGCGGGCGGCTATCAGTTGGCATTTAGTAATTATCCAACGATTAAAGCCGATGCGATTCGTGTGAAAGGCTTGTGGCAAAATGTTTAGGTATATAAGAATCTCTGCTGGGATAAATTTTCTGCAGCCTCTGGGGTAACGAAGTCACACAGCAAGCAAAGAAAATTTATCACAGCAGCAACGTATTAGTTTAAAAATTATCTACTATAAAGTTAAATCGCCAATCGTGAAAACTTATCCTGATATTCTTTTGGCGTCAGCTCGGTGGCACGTTTAAACAGCCGCGTAAATGAGGAGATATCATCATAGCCAACTTGCTCAGCAAGGGATTTTATTGTCACATTGCCCAATTCTAATAAACGCTTTGCCTGCTCAATTCTCACTGCTTGAATATACTCAATCGGCCGCATGGCGACCGCTGATTGAAAACGTCTATTTAACGTTCGTGGGGTGATGTTGACCATAGCTGCCAATTGGCTGACTCGAATGGCTTTTGTGAAATTTTCTTCGATAAACTCCTGTACTTGCTTAACCAGTTGGTCTGCGTGTGTTTTATGCAGTGTCACATTGGTATAGCTGTTTTGATTTCCGCGTTTGCTATCGATAATCTGGGTTTTCGCCACTTGGGTCGAAATCTCGCGCCCGCAATAACGCTCGATTAATAATAATCCCAAGTCATAAAAGGCGCTGCCTCCCGCTGCACAGAATATATTGCCAGATTGGCTTTTTGACTGGCTCTTTGATTGAGTGACAAACTGATTTTCTTGCAAATCAACCAATGGAAAATCTGCTTTGAACTTATCGGCATAACCCCAATGAGTTGTCGCTACTTTGCCATTGAGCAAACCTGCCTTTGCTAAAAAGAACGCACCGCTGCAATTGCTGGCGATATCAGCTTTGGTATTTGCCAGTCGCTTTATATGCGCAATCAACTCACTATTTTGTCTCAATACTTTATCAATTGAATCGCCAATCGTTGGGATTAATAATAAATCACACTCAAGCACTTCTCGGATATCGCGGTGCGCTTGCATGATCAAGCGATTGCTGCATCTGATATCAACGCCGCCAAGACTGGCAATCTGAACATTAAACCTTGGTTCTACTTCTTCATCCAAAAACCGCTGCCAACTGACGCCGGTAAACGAAAATAAATCTAACGCTCCTGTCAAAGCGCTGCCAAGCACGCCATCGAAACCAACGATGATGACTTTAAAGGGTTTAAAGTAGGGCATGATTGTGTAAATTTCCTTAGAGAAGCTTGCTAAGAGTAGTATTTCTCGACGACTTTTTTTAATTAAAGGCAATTATGTTTGTCTTATTTGACTATGATTATGTCATAAATGACAATACGGTAAGACGTTAAATTAGATTAATATCAATACATCAATTATTTATTACCGCTTATTTATCATTATCATAATAGGGAAATTACTATGGCAGCAGATACGCTTATCAATGACTTTGAATTACCGTTTCAATTATATGATGTATTAGGGACTGAAAATTTAACCAAGCATCCAAAATTTGCAGAGCATAGCCGCGAAACTTTTGATGCGGTACTCGACACCGCCAATAAAATCGCCACTCAGCTATTTTTACCGCACAACCATGTCGCGGATAAAAACGAGCCACAGTTTGATGGTAAAAAAGTCAGCATGATAGACGACGTAAAGGTTGCTTTTGACGCCTTTCGCGAGTCAGGATTTATAGCAGGTCGTTATAGCTTTGAAGATGGCGGTATGCAATTACCCGAAACCGTCATGACGGCGGTGGCAGGCTATTTTATGGCGGCCAACCCTTCGACAACCGCTTATCCGTTTTTAACCACGGCGGCGATTAATGTTATCTCACATTTCGCGAGCGACGAGATTAAAAACGCCTTTATGCCGCGAATGTTAACCGGTGAATTTACCGGTACCATGGCATTGACTGAGCCACATGCAGGCTCATCGCTTGCCGATATCAAAACCACCGCCGTGAAACAAGATGATGGCAGCTATCGTATCAAAGGCAGCAAGATTTATATCTCAGCGGGTGATCACGAATTGTCTGACAATATCGTGCATCTGGTTTTAGCAAAAATTCCGGGCGGTCCTGCTGGCGTCAAAGGCATCTCTTTATTTGCCGTGCCCAAGTATCGACTCAATGACGATTTATCAGTCGGCGAACGTAATGACGTCCATTTAACGGGTCTTATTCATAAGCTGGGCTATCGCGGCGCGACTTCTACGGCGTTAAGTTTTGGTGATGCAGGCGAGTGTCATGGCTATCTTATCGGTGAAGAGCATTTTGGCTTGCGCTATATGTTCAAAATGATGAACGAAGCGCGTATTGCGGTTGGTTTTGGTGCAGCGATGATTGGCTATCGTGGTTATCAGTATTCGCTTGATTATGCCAAAGACAGAACGCAAGGTAGAATCGCACCGAATAATAAGCCTGAAGATGCGGCAACGGCAATCATTCAGCATGGTGATGTCAAGCGGATGCTCCTTGCGCAAAAAGCCTATTCCGAAGGTGGGATATCCTTGTGCTTATATGGCTCAAACCTAATCGACCGTATCAATACGTGTGAAAACGCTACGCTAAAAAATGAGCTATCAGAATTGCTAGATTTGCTCACGCCAGTTCTCAAAGCATGGCCGTCTGAATATGGGCCAAAAGCCAATGACTTGGGCATTCAAGTATTGGGCGGCGCAGGTTATACGCGTGAATATCAGGCCGAGCAGTTTTGGCGTGATAATCGCTTGAACCCCATTCATGAAGGCACAAATGGCGTTCAGGCACTAGATTTGTCATTTCGTAAGCTATGGCAAAAGGGCGGGCTTGGCATCCAAATTCTAAAACGTGAAATCACCCAAGATTTAGAGAATATCCGCACACCCGAAACCGCCAAACTTGCCGGTAAATTGATGCCTTATATGGGCCATTTACATGAAGTACTAATGCATTTAAGCAAGGTTTTACAGACCGAAAAAGCCATCACGCTGACGGGTAATGCACAAGCACTAATGAATATCTTTGCCTCTATCGTGATGAGCTGGATTTGGATTCGCCAAGCAAGTAAAGCGGAACAATTGCTAAGCGCAATTAACAACAGTGATACCTCAGACGCTGAAAAGCAAAACTTTTATCACGGCAAAATCCAGGCGGCCAAATACTTTATCGACTGGGAGTTGCCGTTAATCAATCGCGATATCGAACTGCTCAATAATGACAATGCGGTCTGTACCGATATGCAAGCAGAGTGGTTTTAATCGATTTTATATCGTGATTGGTATGAATAATAAATACAACGTTAAAGGAATAAATGATGACAGCTGATAACAAACAGATCAATAAGCAGTGGCGCTTAAAAGCAAGACCAATTGGCGAACCAAGTGCCGATACGTGGGAATATACCGAGACAGAACTACCGACTATCGCAGATGGTGAGCTGTTAATAAAAATTGAGTATATTTCGATGGATCCTGCAATGCGTGGTTGGCTGAACGATGCCAAGTCTTATATACCGCCAGTACAGATTGGTGAGGTGATGCGCGCAGGAACGGTGGGTAAAGTCATCGACAGTAAACATGAAAAGTTCGCCGTCGGTGACTATGTCGTAGGTCATAACGGCGTGCAGTCGTATGCAGTCAGCGATGGCACAGGGCTACATAAAATCGATCCAAACCTTGCGCCATTGTCTTATTACTTAGGCGTGCTCGGTATGCCAGGCATGACGGGCTATTTTGGCTTATTAAAAACCGGCGCACCAAAAGCTGGCGAGACTGTGGTTATTTCTGGCGCTGCGGGCGCGGTTGGTAGCTTAGTTGGGCAAATTGCCAAACTCAAAGGTTGTCGCGTCGTCGGTATCGCTGGTGGTCCTGATAAATGTAAATTTTTAGTCGATGAGCTAGGTTTTGATGCGGCAATCGACTATAAAAACGAGAAGGTTAAAAAAGCGTTAAAAGAAACTTGTCCAAACGGCGTCGATGTCTTTTTTGACAACGTCGGTGGCGATATTTTAAATGATGTGCTGACGCAAATTAATCTGCATGCACGTATTGTGATTTGCGGAGCGATTAGCCAATATAACACCACCACAGAAGTCAAAGGGCCATCAAATTATTTGTCGTTGTTGGTCAACCGTGCGCGTATGGAAGGCATCGTCGTCTTTGATAATATCAAAGAATACCCGACGGCGATGAAAGACATTGCTGGCTGGATTCAGTCAGGCGATATTAAAGTAAAAGACCATATCATAAAAGGTATCGAGACGTTCCCAGATACCTTGATGATGCTGTTTAAAGGTGAAAACTTCGGCAAACTGGTACTTAAGGTAGAGGGATAAATCATGACATTGAATACAAATGGAATTGCATCAGACGTCACTGGTAAACGTATTTTAATCACGGGCGGTGCGTCTGGCATCGGTGCGGCAAGTGCGCTACTGCTCGCCAGCCGCGGTGCGAAAGTGGTGATTGGCGATTTGGCAGAAGCGCTTGGGGAAGCGGTTGCTCAGCAAGGGCAAGATGCTGGTAATAGTATCGTCTTTAAAAAGGTTGACGTGACTAGTGGTGATGAAGTACGCGCATTGTTTGCCTTTGCCATGGAAACGCTTGGTGGTCTTGATGTGGTGATCAACAATGCCGGTATTGACCATAAGCCAGCGCCAATGCACGAGCTAAGCGATGAGGATTTTGACCGTAATATTGCAGTTAATTTAAAAGGCGTCTGGCATTGTATGCGCGCCGCGGTTGCTTGCATGGCGACCAATGGCGGTGGTCATGTGATTAATGTGGCGTCTATTGCAGGATTGCGTTCGGCGCCGCTGTTATCCGCTTATAGCGCTGCCAAGCATGGCGTGATGGGATTGACCAAATCTGCTGCTCATGAATATGCGCGCGTCAATATTCGCTTCAATGCCGTCTGTCCAAGCTTTATTGATACGCCAATGGTTCGTAATACCATGGCAAATATGGATGAGCGCGCGCAGCAAGCGACCATCAAAGCCAGTCCAATGCGCCGATTGGGTGACGTTGATGAAGTATCTGGCGCGATTGCTTGGCTGGCTAGTGATGAAAGCAGTTTTATGAATGGTCATGCCTTTACGCTTGATGGCGGGATGTTGGCTTAATAGTTTTATGGCAATCTCAAAAATATGATTAGCAGTGTCAAACTTGCTTAGTCTACGACTTGTAGTACTTGCACTCGTTTTCATTGCTACTCAAATTTTTGGAAATGCCGATAATTTCTTAGAAGATTTTATACATTTTGCAGAGCTGATAGTGTCATTTCCTAGCTCCGCTACATATCCAAAATGTATAAACCATTAATATATCTAAAAATATAAGGAATAATGATGAAAGATTTATTTGATTTAACCGGTAAGATTGCTTTGGTAACGGGCGCGAGCCGCGGTATTGGCGAATCTATCGCTCGTCTTTTGGCATCAAGAGGCGCGCACGTCATCGTCTCTAGCCGTAAAATTGATGCTTGCCAAGCAGTCGCTGATAGCATCAAAGCCGACGGTTATAAAGCCAGTGCCTTTGCATGCCATGTGGGCGAGATGGAACAGATCGATGCTATTTTTGAGTATATTAAGAGCGAGTTTGGTCGTATTGATATCTTAGTCAATAACGCTGCGGCAAATCCTTATTATGGTCATATCTTAGATACTGACTTAGCAGCGTTTGATAAGACCGTTGAAGTCAATATTCGTGGTTATTTCTTTATGTCGACGGCAGCGGGGAAAATGATGCGCGAGCAGGGCGGCGGGGTGATTTTAAATACGGCCTCGGTCAATGGTTTGGTCGCGGGTGATAAGCAAGGTATCTACTCAATCACTAAAGCGGCGGTGATTAGCATGACCAAAGCCTTTGCTAAAGAATGCGGTCCCTTAAACATTCGCGTTAATGCGCTACTGCCAGGTTTAACCGATACCAAGTTTGCCTCGGCCTTAACGACCAATGATAAAGTATTAAAAATGGCGCTTCATACGATTCCTTTAGGTCGCGTCGCCGATCCAGACGAAATGGCTGGTACGGTATTGTACCTCGTGTCTGATGCCTCAAGCTATACCACGGGTGCGACCGTGGTTGTCGATGGTGGCATGCTTGCTTAGTTAGAAATGTACATTTAAAAAACCGATGTTTAAAAATAGAAAACCGCATGACTTTAATAGTAATGCGGTTTTTTATACTGATGTTTTTATTCAGCCATTTCACTTCTTGCATTGCAATATTAATACTAAGTCAATAAAAAAGGTGCGGTACGACTGTTTTTTGACTTAGCCGCCTCTTTAGGTGTGCCCTCTGCAACAATAAGACCGCCTTCATCGCCAGCACCTGGGCCCATATCGATTATCCAATCACTGTTGCTAGCGACTTGCATATCGTGCTCAACCATAATCACTGTATTACCCGTTTCGACCAGTCCATTCAATTGTGCCATCAGCATCGCGACATCAGAAGGATGGAGGCCAGTCGTCGGTTCATCGAGCACATACAGCGTATCACCGCGCTGCGTCCTTTGAAGTTCGGTAGCAAGCTTAATACGCTGAGCCTCGCCGCCGGACAACTCGGTCGCTGGTTGCCCGAGTCGCAAATAGCCAAGTCCCACTTTTAGCAAAGCATCCAATGCACGCATTATCGGGGCATCATCAACGAAAAATTCAGAAGCCGCTTCGACTGTTAAATCGAGCACTTCAGCGATATTCTTACCGTGATAAGTAATCTCTAGGGTTTCATCGTTATAGCGTTGACCATGACAAACTTGACAAGGCGAGTAAACACTTGGTAAAAATAGCAGCTCAACGCTAACAAAACCAACCCCTTCGCAATTTGGGCAACGGCCTTTTTTGACGTTAAACGAAAAGCGTCCGGCATCATAGTGTCTTGCTTTTGCTTCTTTGGTGGCAGCAAATAACTTGCGCACATGGTCAAACAGTCCAGTATAAGTCGCCAGATTTGAGCGCGGTGTACGACCGATGGCTTTTTGGTCGACGGTGACTAAGCGTTTGATGTGCTCCATACCACTGACTATCTCACCGCCTATTGGCGTTTCTTGTTCTTGCTCCAGTAAAGCCGCTTCATCGGTAGGAACTTCAATGACAGTTTTTCGTCCAAGTTCGTTATATACCAGCTCAACAAGCGCTTGACTGACCAAGCTTGATTTGCCCGATCCTGATACACCCGTTACCGTTGTTAATACGCCTAAAGGAAATGCCACATCTAAACCATGTAGATTATTACGCTCAATATTAGCAAGTTTTAGCCAATTACTAATCTTTCTTGGCGTGTGGCTTTTCGATTTTTGCTTTGCTGCGTCAGAACTAAAGAGATATTGTCCCGTATAGGAATCAGAGATATCGCGCAAGCCTTCGATAGGACCGCTGTATATGATTTCACCGCCATAACGGCCTGCTTTTGGTCCGACATCGACTATCCAGTCGGCGTGGCGAATAACGCTAACATCATGCTCAACGATGAACAATGAATTACCTGCGGCTACCAACTCATCTAGTGCACTTAATAGCGCCTGAGTATCGGCAGGATGTAGGCCGGCGGATGGTTCATCGAGCACATAAACCACACCAAATAATTTAGAGCGAATTTGGGTGCCAAGCCGTAAGCGCTGAAGCTCGCCGGGCGATAAGGTAGGCGTGGTGCGTTCAAGCGATAAGTAACCTAACCCAAGTCTGGTTAACGCCTCAACACGCGTTAAAATATCACTGGCAATACGCTTAGCGACGATGGCTTTTTCACGGTCGGGCACATTATCGCTGAGGTTTTTATTGGCAGCGTCTTGAAGTTTAAGCGCCAATTCAGTTAAGGTTAATTGCGACAACTCACCAATATCAAGCCCCGCAAATTTAACCGACAGCGATTCTTGTTTTAGTTTTTTGCCGTGGCAGCTTGGACATTCTGAGATTTGCATAAACTGCGCCACGCGTTTTTTGGTACGTGGACTTTGTGTGGTGGCAAAGGAATGTAAAACGAAGTTTTTTGCGCTGGTATAGGTGCCTTTATAGTTGGGTTTTTCACCTTTTTTAATTGCTTCGCGTACTTGCTCAAGGTTGTATTCTGGATAAACGGGCACTTCTGGCGTTTCATCGGTAAATAAAATCCAATCGCGCGTTTCCTTGGGTAACGTATTCCAAGGTTTATCGATATCGTAGCCAAGTGTGGTCAATATCCGGCTTAGGTTTTGCCCTTGCCAAGCAGGCGGCCAGGCAGCAATGGCGCGTTCTCGAATGGTTTTTGTCTTGTCAGGAACGAGCAAATCTTCTGTGACCTCAAACACGCGGCCAATACCCGAGCAAGTCGGGCAAGCCCCTTCTGGCGTATTTGGTGAAAACGCATCGGCATATAGCATTTCTTGCCCAGCAGGATATTCGCCTGCTCGCGAGTAGAGCATACGCAATCCGTTTGAAATGGTGGTCACGCTTCCTACCGATGAGCGTACCGACGGCGTTCCGCGCTGCTGTTGCAGAGCGACGGCAGGGGGCAACCCTTCTATCGAATCGACATCAGGCTCACCAACTTGGTCAATTAAGCGTCTGGCATAAGGCGATACTGAATCAAGATAGCGTCGCTGCGACTCAGCAAATAGGGTACCAAACGCTAGTGATGATTTTCCTGAACCTGAAATACCAGTAAAAACAACCAGCGCATTTCGCGGTAAATCAACATCGACGTTTTTGAGATTATGCACCCGAGCGCCTCTTACTTGAATGCTCTCATCAGGGGCGATGTTGTTATTTACGAGAGAGGGCTGAGTGATAGGAGAGGTCTTAGGTTTTTTATGATTAGATTTCTTATTATGGGTCGTCATACAACGCTTATTCCTTTGACTAAAATTGGCTTGTTAACTGTTTAATTAAACAACACCGTGTCTGTTTACAGTCATCGTATCATCTTAAAGCCGAATCACTACGCAGGCTTACGCTTTACAGACAGAGGATAGACATAGCAACGTCAAACGATAACATTTAGAAGAAATGATTGGATTCTTAAAAAGATACTGTCTTTCGAAAGTGGTTAAGTTGGCAGGTGGCGCGTTCATTAATAATGTTTTATCATCAATCATACTTATCAATATTTTATAAAAGTGTTTTATGATTTTTATTAGCAATGCAATTAGCCTGAATGACAGCGAAGTAGAGATTAGCGCCATTCGCGCACAAGGGGCGGGTGGGCAAAACGTCAATAAAGTCTCTTCTGCGATTCACTTGCGTTTTGATATTCATGCCTCGAGCTTAAGCGATGTCGTTAAGCAGCGTTTATTGGACAGTAAAGACAGCCGAATGACAAAAGAAGGCGTGCTTATCATTAAGGCGCAGCAATTTCGAACCCAAGAACGTAACAGAATTGATGCGCTTGAGCGACTGCAAAGCTTTATTGTAAAGGCCACTCATGTTAATAAAACACGCAGGCCGACCAAACCAAGCAGAAATGCCAAACGCAAACGCGTCGATGAAAAAACCCAGCGCGGTAAGACCAAAGCCTTACGCGGCAAAGTAGATTTTTAATTAAACGGCTTATTCAGTATTTTTAATAAA
The DNA here is from genome assembly GCF_002453355.1 of Psychrobacter sp. UBA6766. Taxonomy (GTDB): domain Bacteria; phylum Pseudomonadota; class Gammaproteobacteria; order Pseudomonadales; family Moraxellaceae; genus Psychrobacter. The sequence continues at coordinate 96,270 of NZ_DKGQ01000008.1, forward strand.
CCCGATAGCAAAATGCCAGCCACTTAAACGGGCTGGCATTTTTTATGCTTATTTACTATAAAGTTTTTAGCTATCCAAGCCTTCTAATTAACCCAGTCTTCTGCTTAATTCAGGAAAGCGCTTGATCATAAATAACATCAACAGTAGCGACACACCAGCGATAGCCGCGCCGACATAGCCGATGCTTGATATCGAAATATGCGTCACTGCATAACCACCAAACAGCGCGCCGGCGCCAATGCCTAAGTTAATAATCCCTGAGAACATCGACATCAGCATGTCTTGCGCTGTGACATCAACCATGATGACTTTTGCTTGCATAGAGATAATTAGCAGCATCAGTGCGGCGCCCCAAAGTAATGCAATCAAGCTCAGCGCCCAGATAGAGCTCACGGCAAACAGTAACACGAGCATAGATAACAGCATTAATATCGTCGATATCAGCATCAATCTGGTATTAAAGCGATCGCCCCAGCGACTAAATATCACACTACCTGCAATCCCTGCAATGCCGAATAATAGCAGTATAAAAGTAGCAGCGTTTTCACTGATTGAACCAACTTGTCGCATAAATGGCTCGATGTACGAGTAAGCTGTATAGTGCGCGGTAAAGACCAGTAAAATAAGCAGGTATAGACAGACCAATAATGGGTTTTTGAGCAATTCTGGAATTTTTCTAAACGAGCCTTCAAACATACTTGGTAGCGTTGGCAATAGCCTTGCTTGCAAGATAAAGACGATAAAAGCAATCACCCCAATACCGCCAAAGGTCGCCCGCCAGCCAAACCATTGTCCAATTAATCGGCCTAAAGGGACACCAAGTACCATTGCTAATGACGTGCCAGTTGCAAGCACGCTAAGCGCGAATGCTTTCTTGCCTTCTGGCGCCACGCGTATCGCAATCGCTGCGGTGATTGACCAGAATATCGCATGTGAGAGCGCAATTCCAACACGGCTAATGAGCAATACATCAAAGCTCCAAGCAAATACTGACAATACGTGGCTGGCAATAAAAACCACAAACAATCCCAAGAGTAAACGCTTACGCTCAAAGCGACTGGTCAGCAGCATCAACGGTAATGACATAGCGGCGACAATCCACGCATACAGCGTTAACATCCAGCCAGTCTCAGCCGTGGTAATAGAAAAATCTTGGGCAATGTCACTCAATAAAGCAACAGGGACAAATTCTGTGGTATTCATAATAAAGGCGCTGACGCCCATCAAAAACACTTGAAAATACTGAGCTCGGCGAGCATCTGCGCTCACCTCAATGTTAGGTTTCATAATATCCAATACAAATAAAAAAGGGGCTAATAAAGAAAATTAGCTTAAAAAAGGCGGAAATAGGTTCTAATGACAAGAAGGAGGGCAAGATAGCAAGTCAATTGCAGCAGTTAAAGTAATTTTTTATATCAGATAAAAATAGCCTAAGCATTGTAAAAATACATCACCCGATGACATCTAAATTTGTCGATAGAAGCGGATCGCCTAATTATTGACAAACAGTTTTTTCATGCTGCCAAAGACTTACTTTTAAATAAGTCTTACTTTTAAAAATGTAAATACCATTTTTTAAAATGAGAATACTGTCTAGTTTGTTAAAGCAGATAAATCAGTTGATAATCTAAATTATTAACCCTTATCTTTGGAACCTATTTTATGCTTATCAATGCAGATTTTACTCGCCGTGCTTCATTAGCGCCCGAACACTATCAATGGGTATCCTCACCGCAAAGCGGCGTCGAGCGCGTGATGCTTGACCGCGTTGGTGCAGAAAAAGCCCGTGCAACCAGTATTGTGCGCTATGCCCCTGATTCGTATTTTCCATATCATTTGCATCATGGCGGCGAAGAGATTTTGGTCTTGTCTGGTACTTTTTCGGCAGACAATGTCGATTACCCAGCGGGTTGGTATTTACGCAATCCACCAAATTCTGGTCACCAGCCTTACAGTGATGAGGGCGCGGTTATTTTTGTCAAGCTTTGGCAAATGCCAACAGCAGAGAGACGTTATGTCGCTATCGATACCAATGATGCGGCAAATTGGCAAACGCAGGACAATCGTGAGGTCTGTTATTTATTTTCAGACAACAGCGAGCAGGTCAGCTTACAGCGTTTAAATGTCAATGAAGTGTTATTTACCGACACAATCAAAGGTGGCGCAGAGATACTGTTATTAGAGGGTGAATTGATAGATAGCGAATTAGGAAACGGTGATATAACAGCTGACGCTCAAACTTATGCTCGCGGTGGTTGGATACGCTTGCCAGTGGGTGAAAAACCGCAAATAAAAGCAGGCGCGTGTGGTGCTACTATTTATCTTAAAACTGGTCATCTGCCTCCAGTTATTGGCGCTGACTTGGAAAAAAGATAATATGCAGACGGATACTGTAGCGATTATTAATAAAGGCTGAAGTGGTTTGTAGGCTATTGTTTCACTATAAAAAAGGGCATTGAATATATTTCCTAAAAAATATATTCGATATCTTTTAAGTATAAGCTACATATTTAGTATAAAAATTTAGTAAAACAATGTTCCGTAACTCCTCGGTACATGTCCGTCCTTCACATTGCTGCTTTATTTCTATAAAATACCAACCGTACGGTTTCTTTATAAAAATACATTTTTCTTTTCAGTATTAATAGAACGCATTCTTTTAAAGCCCAAATTATTTTTAGTTAAACTGACGTGCTAATATCGAGACAAAAATGGAAACTCAAAACGCTCATAAACGTAAAAAACAGCCAGAGCTTATTCGGCGGGCTCTACTAGATGAGGCGGCACGAATAACGCTAGATCAAGGCTTGTCTAGAGTCACCTTTCAATCGGTGGCGGATGCCGTTGGGGTAACCAAAGGCGGAGTGATGCATCATTTTGCCACCAAAGACGCGCTCATTTTAGAGGTATTTTATGACGCGATGGCCAAGTTTGAGGCTGAAGTCAATCAAGCCATGGCAAAAGATCTTGTCAGCTATGGCGCTTTTACCCGCGCTTATATCGATGCCACTATCAGTCTGGGTGAAAAAGGGCAAGCAGAGTTCAATAGCCAAGCGACGTTATATGTCTTGATGTTAGGAGATCGCAAACTGCGTGAGCGCTGGGCTGAATGGTCAAATGAGCAACTAAAGAAGCATGCTGCTACTGACAATAACGAAACGCTATGTATGGTGCGCCTGATCGCCGATGGGATTTGGCTCTCTGATTTTTCAGGTATCGATATCTCGGACAAAGCATCACTACGTAAGCGTTTAATAAACATGACGCAACCTGAACATAAATAAAACGCCGTTTTTGAATGATTTATAAAAGATGCACTTACAAAAAATTGTAGAAATAGATCAGGTAAATTTATTTTAAACACTTAACTCATGACGAAATTATTTGGTACTAGCTTGTTCAAAAAGCTTTGCCAGTCGTCAAAAGGAGAACGCATGACAGCTACTAAGACAAACACAAGTAACGTAAAAGACATTATCGATTTAAAACAAACACAGACCGCTTATATCAACGGACGTTATTTGGCTGTTGATGACGCACTAATAGCTTTTAAAGATATTAATCCAGCGACAGGTGAAGTACTTGCGATCATTCAACAAACGACTGCTGAGCAAATCGATGAGGCGGTAAAAGCAGCACAAAAAGGCCAAAAAATTTGGGCGGCGATGGCGCCAGTCGAACGTAGTCGGATTTTGTTAAAGGCGGTTGCGCTATTGCGCGAGCGTAATGATGTGCTGGCATTGCTCGAAACTCAAGACACAGGTAAAGCGCTGTCTGAAACCAAGTATGTCGATATCGTGACTGGTGCCGATGTTATTGAATATTATGCTGGTCTTGCACCAATGTTAGAAGGTCGTCAAATTCCATTGCGCGATAGCAGCTTTGTTTACACACGTCGTGAGCCACTCGGTGTGGTTGCTGGTATCGGTGCATGGAACTATCCTATTCAAATCGCCATGTGGAAAGCTGCGCCTGCATTGGCTGCTGGTAACGCGATGATTTTTAAACCTTCAGAAGTCACGCCATTGACTGCTTTAAAACTGGCAGAGATATTGACAGAAGCAGGCTTGCCAAATGGCGTCTTTAACGTTGTGCAAGGCGACTATAAAGTGGGTGAAGCATTAACCCAGCATCCTGATATTGCCAAAGTATCGTTTACAGGCGGCGTACCAACAGGAAAAAAAGTTATGGCAAGCGCAGCATCATCGTCGCTTAAAGACGTCACCTTGGAGCTTGGTGGTAAGTCACCATTGATTATTTTTGACGATGCGGACATCGATATGGCAGCGGATATCGCTATGATGGCGAACTTTTATAGCACCGGTCAGGTTTGTACTAATGGAACGCGGGTCTTTATTCCTAAGCATTTACAAGAAAAATTTGAACAAGCGATCTTAACGCGGGTCAAACGTATCAAATTGGGTAATCCGCTGGATGAAAACACCAATATGGGACCACTGGTTAGCTTTCCGCATATGGAGAGAGTGCTTGACTATATCGAGCAGGGTAAAGCCAGCGGCGCACGCTTATTAATCGGTGGTGAACGTATCACGGCAGCCGATCTTGCTAAAGGTGCTTTTGTCGCACCGACGGTATTTACCGATTGCGGCGATGAGATGATCATTGTCCGTGAAGAAATTTTTGGCCCAGTGATGTCGATATTGACTTATGAGAGTGAAGAAGAAGTCATTCGCCGTGCTAATGATACCGAGTACGGCTTGGCCGCAGGAGTCGTGACTACAGACTTAACCCGCGCACATCGCGTCATCGGACAGATTGAAGCGGGAATTTGTTGGTTAAATACCTGGGGCGAGTCGCCTGCGCAAATGCCAGTCGGCGGTTATAAGCATTCAGGAATTGGCCGCGAAAACGGCATCGAAGCCCTTGAACACTATACGCAGACCAAGTCTGTCCAAGTAGAGCTGGGTAAATTCGAATCGGTATTTTAATCCGTTGTATGGTAAGAAGTTTTAACACAGTAAGGTTGAGGCATGAGAAATAATTTTTCCTTTTAGCACCGCCTTACTGCTATGAAATGATGGATTTTTTTAATTTTATGGAGCGTTTTATGACATCAACCACACCTGAATATGACTACATCATCGTCGGTGCAGGCTCAGCAGGCAACGTGCTGGCCACGCGGTTGACCGAAGATGCCAACATTAAGGTGTTGCTTTTAGAAGCGGGTCGTCCGGATCATCGTTTGGACTTTCGCACGCAGATGCCAGCAGCGCTCGCGATGCCGTTGCAAGGAACCACTTATAATTGGGGCTACAAAACCGATCCTGAACCTTATATGAATAACCGTGTCATGGACTGCGGCCGCGGTAAGGGACTTGGCGGCTCATCTTTGATTAATGGGATGTGCTATATCCGCGGTAATGCGCTCGATTTTGACGACTGGGCGAAAATCAAAGGCTTGGAAGACTGGACGTATCTTGACTGCTTGCCCTATTTTAAAAAATCAGAAAACTGTGATGCGGGCGAAAATGACTATCACGGCGTTGGTGGTCCGGTTGAAATTACCACCTCAAAACCAGGCGTCAATCCGCTGTTTGAAGCGATGATTGAAGCGGGCGTGCAAGCTGGCTATCCACGCACAGAGGATCTAAACGGCTATCAGCAAGAAGGCTTTGGGCCAATGGATCGTTTTGTGACGCCTAATGGTCGCCGCGCTTCTACCGCACGTGGTTATCTCGACCGTGCTAAACCGCGCAGCAATATTACGATTTTGACTGGCGCATTGACCGATGTGATTTTATTCGATGGTAAGCGTGCGGTTGGCGTGAAAGTCGAGCATCAAGGTCAAACTAAGACCTTTTACGCCGCTCGTGAAGTCATCGTTTCATCGGGTGCGATTGCCTCACCACAGCTGTTACAGCGCTCTGGTATTGGCCCTGGCCAATGGCTTAAAGACTTGGGTATCAATGAGATTTTAGAATTACCGGGTGTCGGTAATAATCTGCAAGACCACTTAGAGCTGTATATGCAGTATGAATGTAAGTTGCCAGTCTCTATTGCCCCTGCCAATAAATGGTGGAACAAGCCAGCTATTGGTGCTGAGTGGCTATTTAATGGTACAGGACTTGGTGCATCAAATCAGTTTGAAGGTGGCGGTTTTATCCGTACCGATGAGAAATTTACTCATCCTAATATCCAGTATCATTTCTTGCCATTAGCGGTGCGTTACGATGGTCGCAGTGCGGTGAAATCGCATAGTTTTCAAGCGCACGTTGGCTCATTGCGTTCACCAAGTCGTGGCCGCGTCAAGCTGACTTCAACAGATCCAAACGCGCATCCAAGTATTTTATTTAACTATATGTCTCATGAGCAAGACTGGCAAGAGTTCCGCGCGGCGATGCGTATTACCCGTGAGATCATGCATCAGCCAGCGCTTGACTCTTATCGTGGCCGTGCTATTGCGCCGACCGATGATTTGGTGACCGATGCGCAGTTAGATGAGTATGTTCGCAATCATAGCGAGACCGCTTATCATCCGTCGTGTACTTGTCCGATGGGTGAGGGCAATGATTCGGTGGTCAATGGTGAAGGGTTGGTGCATGGTATTGACGGCCTGCGCGTGGTCGATGCGTCAATTATGCCAAATATCATCAGTGGTAATCTCAACGCCACCACCATTATGCTCGCAGAAAAAATTGTCGATAAAATGCGCGGCATGCAGCTACCGCGCTCAACGGCGGATTATTATGTCGCCAATGGTGCGCCGCTCAGAGCCGAGCCAATGCGTGATTATAACTCTGTTGTTTAAACGCCTGTTTAAATGACTGTCTAAACGACGTCATAAGCTATTAAACAAAGAACAATATAAATCGATATCAACAAGAAAGCCTTTCACCGTAAAGGTCTTTTTTATCAGCGCATATGTTTATAGAGATGAAAACCGTTGTGGTTAAATTTACTTAGCATTTGCGTCGTTGTTTTTATAACAGTTTATATTTCAATTTTTATTAATTGGTACTGCTTTGTGCGTCATGCGCTGATTTATACCTTATGAGTTTATAAGTCATAAAACTATGACGGACAAAGCAATATCAGACCCTGTTTCATTTACCGATTGAGGTCTTTTATGTACAGCTCGCCACCAGAAGATGCGACGAAACCCCTGAGTCTAAATAAGACGGTTTTTTTAGGCTCAGCTATTATTTCTATTTTATTGATTATCTGGACGATTGCCTTGCCAGACTATAGTGAGGCATTATTAAGCGCCAGCATGGCATGGGTATCAGAGAGTTTTGGCTGGTATTACATGCTGGTGGTTGCCGCTTATAGTATTTTTGCGTTATTTGTTGGCTTTTCTAAATACGGCGATATTAAGCTTGGGCAAGACCACGAAAAAGCCCAGTTTCCTTTCCTAGCGTGGGCGGCAATGCTGTTCTCTGCGGGCATCGGGATCGACTTATTGTTTTTTGGTACCTCTGAGCCGTTGATGCATTATTTGACGCCGCATGCGGGACTCGAGCCTGCCAGTGCCGAGGCCATGCGCCAAGCGCTGTCGCAAACCTTTTTACATTGGGGTCTTCATGGTTGGGGTATTTATGCACTCATCGGTATGGCCTTGGCTTATTTTGCTTATCGTAAAAATATGCCGCTGGCGCTGCGCTCGCCGTTGACTCCGATATTTGGTGAACGTTTGATTAAAGGCTGGCTTGGTGACGGCATTGATACTTTTGGCGTTGTCTGTACCTTAATGGGAATTGCTACTAGCTTAGGCATCGGCGTATTGCAGGCCAATGCGGGCTTGACCCATGTCTTCGGTATTGAATCAAGCAAAATGGTGCAGAGCATTATTATTCTGGGTGTGGTTGCAGTCGCTGCTATCTCTGCGATGACAGGTGTTGAAAAGGGTGTTCGCCGTTTATCTGAGTTTAATATGCTGTCGTCGATATTGCTATTGCTCGCCATATTGGTAATGGGCAACACAGTGTATTTGCTCAACACCTTTACGCAAAATATCGGTCAGTACTTTCAAACCATTATTTATAAAACCTTTGATGTGTATGCTTATGACGGTGCGGCTGGTGCGGATTGGAAATCAGGTTGGACAATATTTTTCTGGGCATGGTGGGTCGCTTGGGCACCGTTTGTCGGATTGTTTATCGCGCGAATTAGCCGCGGTCGTACCTTACGTGAATTTGTCTTTGGAGTGATGTTTATTCCACTTGGCTTTATCTTTGCGTGGTTTTCTATCTTTGGTAATTCAGCGATAGATTTGGTCGCCAATGGTGCAACCGAGCTTGGTGAAATCGCAGTCAATGACGCGGCGATGGGCATGTTTGCCTTGTTTGAGCATTTTCCTTATAGCGATGTATTGTCATTTGCTGGTGTTTTCATCGGACTGATATTTTTTGTCACCTCCGCTGACTCAGGCGCTTTAGTGCTAGCCAACCTAAGCTCGAGAGGGATGACTAACGATACCGATGCCCCTGTTTGGTTACGTTTATTTTGGGCAGCAGCAACAGGATTTATCACTTTAGGATTGTTATTTGCTGGCGGCTTTGCGTCGTTACAGTCCGTGTCTGTGATAGCAGGTCTGCCATTTTCGCTTATTTTGGTCATGTATATGATGTCGATGTGGAAGTCGTTAAAAGAAGAGGGCAATAAGCGCAAAGCCAGTACGGTTGGCACGGCAAACGTGCTTGATAGCGGTAAAGGCTGGAAGGCGCGGTTGCAACGCATCGTCAGCTTCCCAAGCCATAATCAGGTCGAGCGCTTTTTACAAACGGTGGTTAAGCCTGCCATGATTGAGGTTGAAAAAGAGCTGAAAGCAGGCGGTCTAAATACTTCTTTAGATATTCGAAATCTGGCCACTATCAGTAAAGATATCGATGCTGGGCTGAATGAAAATGACGACCAGATAGATGGCGTAAAACTGCGTGTCGGTCATGGCGATGAAGATGACTTTGTTTACGAGGTCAATTTAATCAAAGCTGAGCGTCCGAACTTTACGCTCAATACTTCAAGTAAGCAGGCCGAGTTTTATTACCGTGCTGAAGTGTTTTTAAGCGACGGCTCACAAGAGTACGACTTGGTTGGCTACACCAAAGAGCAAGTGTTGGTCGATATTTTGCATCAGTACGAATGTCATATGCAGTACCTTCATTTGGAGCGTTAATCAAGTCAGTAAGCGCTAATATATTGCTTGCTAGCTTTTAAATAATCGATTAACCATTTGACAAAAGATAACCCCATAAGTTGCATGCCGCTTATGGGGTTCTTGTATAATTGCTTCAATAATATAAGACTTAACAATAGAAAGCCAAACGACAGCAGTTGTCGCAGGTCGTATTTGAACTGCTTTATTTATATATACTTTTATACTATAGTTATTGAGTCAGGCAAAAATAACATGACGAACAGTTAACCCTCGGGGCGCAACGCTTCACTTTTTAACTGAGTTGTCTTTAAACGCTCTTTGAGCAATGTGATTTTCGTTTACCCCTAAACAACTTCGCCTGTAAAACCCAAAAACTATTTTATTAAAATTCAAAAAACTGAATAGAAAAAATACTCGTTAACTTAGCAAAATGCTGACGCTGCAACAACGGCAAGCTGTGTCTAAAAAAACTAAGAATATAACGACTATTACCTCCCAAAATCGAGCAGATTGCTTAACTTTATAGCTCATGACGTCATTTGAAAAATGGCGAATAGACTCGGCTGGCTTAAAATTGCGATTAAAAAGTACGAAAAATAATATAAGAAAATATGAAAAATAACGCGACAAGTAACCCAAAATTAAAACTGAAAGCAAAATAATAAGGATAAGACGATGACGAAGTTAACCTATCAATTTGAGCAAAAACGCATAGACAATTTGCAGTGGTCAGATGGCGCAAAACTCTCTGGAATCACGGCGCTGGCGAATGATGAGAAAGGGCGCGTGCGCAAAAGTCCATTGTTTTATCTTGAGACCGTTTCGATAAACAGTTATGAAGACGATGTATATTTTGTCAATAATACTGATGATATATTGCGCTTTGTCGCGCCATTTACGCTGTGGCAGAACATAAATAAAGCAAGGGCTAAGCTTGGTGATGTCAGTGCCGAAAATGTAGAAAAAGTGAAACTGTATAGCGATGATATGGATTGCTTATACACGGACGTTTTACCCAAGCAAGCGGTGCGTATTGGTAGTATGCATATCATTTATGATAGCGATGCGCTGATGCAATGGTTTATTACTGTGCCTTATAAAGGCGTTGATACGCATTATGGCATTTGGCAGTTTAATGTGGTGGAGAAGGGCGGAATTGGCGGGTCTTATCCACTACTTTGGGAGGATCTTAGCAAGCCCTCGCACGTAGTGAGCAGTGATTGTTTAACTGAGCGTGATGAGATGCCGATAGAGCCTTTACTGTATGAGGAGCGCTGTTCGGTGCTAGAGCAATTTATCGATCAGTATGGCGTGGCTGACGCCATATTTATCTTGGCTATTAATGATGTGCTCTATCGCTATTGTGTGGGCTGGAGTGCGCCCTACAATGAGTCCGATATTCAGGCAAAAGATATTGCGCGTAAATTAAAAAAGCAAAAGCCAAAAAATGCTGAGGCGGTAAAAGCCATTGTCCAAGAAGTTTACAATTTTTGGTTTGGTAAAGGTTTTGCAAAAAATCTCTCAATGCAGGCTTGTGAGGAGATTTTGAGCTTATATCAAGCGCAGATTGCCAGTCAAAAAGTGGTTTAAATGACAAACCAAATTGATAAAAATAACTCTAAAGAATAATCAAAAAAGGAGAACGCTATGATGTTTCCTATCGAAAATAATGATACCTTTTTACTGTTTTTCCATGGTCTCGATTCAAGTTGCGAGACCAGTAAATACACTTGTATCACACGCGAGCCAAAATACTGCCAAACGGTCAATTACCGCGACAATTTTGCAGAAATATTTGAGATTTACGATACCTTGATTCAAGAAAAGATGAAGCAGTACCCACGCGTAGTATTGGCAGGACATTCGCTTGGTGGTTGGTTTGCCAATCATTTTGCCCATAAATACAACTTACGAGCGCTCTTGATCGCGCCTTGTATTTATCCAAGTGACATTTTAGCTGACCGTATTCCAGAAGTGGCCGATATGAAGCTGTCCTTTCCAACCTCAAACACTGAGATGATGCGAGTGATGGTTGAGGTTGATGATGAAAGCTTGGATGTAGCGGTTGCTAGACGAACCTTAGTCAATCTACCTGATAGCTGGGAAGTTGATTATTTTGACGGCGGTCATCACCGAATTGCCCGTAGTAGTGATATTTGGTATCACTTGGTTCATCTTTGTGAAGACCCTATCGTTTGGATGGATGAGGCGACACATCATGGCGAAGATTAACGGTTTCCTTGTTAAAAAAGAAGTCGGTATCTCGTGTTTATTTTCTATGGGCTGATGTGCTATCATTATTAAACGATCTAACCGTCTATCGTGGGTTTAACAGTTTTGTCGTTACCAATGACTATTGCATATTATTATGATTGCAATCAATGGCAGCGTACAAACCTTGCAACTTCCAGCACGATATAAAACAATCCTGGTAAAGCGCATGAGCCTGTACTCCGACATCCTCATTTGTGCCTGATTTTATACTTTTTTGTCGGAGTTATAGGAATATAAGGTCTTCATTATCATGAGCCACGCTACCAACCCATCCAAATATACTCGCCGTTATCTGCCCTGTCACCCTCTTGCGCAGTATGCCATCACGCAAATAGATATTCTTGAACTGCGTGGACAAGATATTATCAAAGCCATGGGTTATCCTTTAAAACATACCATTCCCGCCTGCGAGCGTTTACGTCACGTGCTGTCAAATAAGCGTCTTGGGCTTGATGGCAGCTATGTCGATAAATACTTTACCGCCGACGAATTTTTAGCCAAGTTATTTGCAGTACTAGATTTGCCTTACGAGCCATTTGCAGAAGACATTGCCCAGATTAAGGATGAAGTAGCACAGGGCTCTAAGCCCCAGCCTCGATATCGCCTGCAAGCCGATGTTGATTTTAATTTTGATGGCAGCTCAAATTGGTTATCTCGTTGGGGCGCTTCATTTTGGACTCATATCGAGTTGCCAAGCGGATTTGCTAAGCTGGATGAAGCCGAACGTAGCACTATTATCAAAAACAGTATCCGCGCGCATTATCAAGAGCATGGGGCTAATGTACCGTACAATGGTGTTATAAAAGGCTATCGATTGATTATTGAGCAGCAAGATAAAGAGGTCGATAGAATCGAGTATAATCTGCCAAAATCTAAGAGTGTTTAACAGCCTACGTATCATTTCGCTTATCATTCTAACAAGTCACTTTTATAGTAATTTAGATTAAACCTCGTATTAAACAAAAGCCTCATTACTTTTAATAGTAGTGAGGCTTTTTGTATGAAGAAAACAATTTTTAAGCTCTAAGCCTACTATTGAAGGCAAGTATGGTCATTGTTATGATAAGCCTAGCTATTGTCACAACTGTCATAATTACCTCTAGAAACCGTCCCTACCTTGACAATAATTGGAAGTAAAATAATAGCTTTTAAGTCTAAAGCGTTAAAAATTAATCAAACTGCGAAACATCTCTATGACCTCTTCTTATCCCCGTTTGTACTCTTTTCGTCGTTGTCCTTATGCCATGCGCGCCCGACTTGGTATTTTATTCGCCGAATTACAAGTGGAGCTGCGCGAGATAGCGCTGAAAAATAAACCGCCGCAAATGCTAGCGATTAGCCCCAAAGGCACGGTGCCTGTGCTGCAGCTTTTAGATGGCACGGTGATTGAGGAGAGTAGAGAGATAATGACATGGGCGCTTACGCAGCAAGATGTGCAAGGATTGCTTGCTGCCCAGACTTTGCAGCAAGCGAATGCGCTGATTGATAAAAACGACAATGAGTTTAAATATTGGCTCGATCGCTACAAATACGCTGACCGTCATCTCGAGATGACCCAAGTAGAATATCGACAAAAGGGTGAAGTGTTTTTACAAACGTTAGAGGAATTGCTGACTAAAAATCCTTATTTGCTAGGCGACAGCGCGACTACCGCTGATATTGGCATCATGCCTTTTATCCGTCAATTTGCGCATGTGAATCGCGATGTTTTTTACCGTTTACCTTATCCAAATCTGCAGCGCTGGCTACAAGATTGGCTCTCCCATCCGCTTTTTTCGCAAGCGATGACCAAATTTCAATCTTGGCAAGAAGAAGATGACGTGGTGGTTTTTCCTGCCGCTTTCATCGACCGTTATTAGTGCTATGATAAAATCTCTCAATTACATATAAGAGGTTGCCATGACCGTTGATCTCAATAGCCGCTACGGCTTGAACCCTGCTCACAGTGACGTTGTAGAAGCTTGCCAAATTATTGCACCGTGCGATGCACTCGACATGGGCTGCTCAAATGGGCGCAACGCGTTGTATCTTAGCCAACTTGGGTTTAATGTGACGGCGATAGATGCCAATCCTAGCGCTATCAATATGCTACAAGACATTGTTAAACAAGAGGGACTTACAAACCTCAAAGCCGAAGTGTACGATATCAATCGTGCCAGCCTTGATGCGGATTATGGTTTTATCAGCTGTACCGTAACCTTGATGTTTCTGGATCCCGCTCGTATTGATGCTGTTATTGCCGATATGCAGGCGCATACGCTGGCTGGTGGTTATAATCTCATCGTTTGTGCCATGAGCACGCAAGCCTATCCATGTCCCGTTAATTTTCCATTTACCCTAAAGGAAGGGCATTTGCGTGATGCTTATCAAGGCTGGGAGATGGTTAAATACAATGAAGACGTCGGCACCATGCACAACGGCGCTCAGTTACAGTTTGCGACGATGTTGGCACGTAAGCCCAGTTAAGCAATGTTAGGCAATGTTAGGCAATGTTAGGCAATGTTAGGCAAAAAATGTTTTTCGCGTCAGTTCAATAAAACTATCCATATAAAAGGTTGTTAGCGCTATCTTTGTCATAGTGTTAGCAGCCTTTTTTAAGTCAGGGCTTGTTTTAAGACATCAGTATCAAAAGCGCTATACATAAGGCTGCGATTCGCCTTAATATACTTATACATAAAAAAATAACGAAATAAAAAAGAATAATGGGAGAATAAAATGGATTGGGCAAGTATTCTTATTTATGACACAACATGGTCTTTTGCCGCAGAAATAGTCATACGCACCACCGTCATGTTCTGCTTAATCATTTTATTGTTAAGAAGTACAGGCAAACGCGGCATTCGCCAACTCACTATTTTTGAATTAACCATGATTCTGTCACTAGGCTCTATCGCTGGTGACCCGATGTTCACAGAAGACTTGCCGCTGATTCAAGCGGTGCTCATCATGAGTCTTGTTCTACTTCTTTATAGACTTTGTACGTGGTTCACCACGAAGCACAAGTTCTTTGAGCTTCTATTAGAAGGCAAATCTACCTATATCGTAGAAAATGGTTTATTGATCATTGAAGATGTCGAAAAAGGTAAAATGTCGCACGATGAATTTTTTACTGAAATGCGGCAACAAGGCGTGCGTCACTTAGGACAAGTGGAGATAGGATTACTCGAAACGGATGGTCAGTTTAGTGTTTTGTTATTTCCACACGACGAAACGCAGTATGGGCTACCAATTTTCCCTAAAGAATTTCAGGCAGCAAAGGTAATAGAAAATGGTCACCCTTATGCCTGTATGCATTGCGCCTATGTCGAGTATATCTCAGCGCCAGATGAAGTGTGCAATCGTTGTCATCATTTAAAAGGCTGGGCGAAAGCGCTGAATAATAAGATTGTGAACTAACCAACATGAACCAGCTTGGCAGGCATCAATCCCCATGCTGGTTGACCACGTCAATAATACTCTTACAAATAATACTGTTTATGCTGCGTAGCTTTTGCTCAGGCGCGCCTTCACAGAAGCAGCGAAAATCATAAATCTCGCCTTTATAGCCAATGCAGTAAAAAAACGTTCCGACGGGCTTCTCTTCCGTTTCAGAACCACCGGGCTTTAGCAGGCCTGTACACGCCACATGTAAGTCGGCCTCAAACATTTTTTTAGATTTAACGACGAGCTCGTGGGTAACCTCTAAAGATTCAGGCGTATACTCCGCGATTAACTCGCTAGACACCTTTAACACGTTCTTTTTTATGGAAGCGTCATAACATACTAATCCACCCATTAATACATCGCCTGAATAGGAACTGACAGAAAAACAGTGCGCTAGATAGCCTGCGGTCGCGCTTTCAATAAAAACCACGGTTAATCCCTTATCTGCTAACAGTTTTGCACACGTATCAGTCACAGCGCCCTCCTTATTAAAAAAAGTAACTTCAAAAAAATTGTAATTATCTAAGCAGTTATTACAGTACTTTCTTCTTTAAAATTCAATTTACGTCGTGATGAATTTGCGTAACAGTTTTTTACTTTCTTATGTAATGACAAGGGTAAGAGTAAGAGCAAATTGCGGCTATGGCTCAAATACTAAAAAGGACCGTACCATTTCGCTGTAGCATTGTTTGCCATTTATTGTCACTTAGTTTTGACTATCAGACTTTAGAGAAAATATAACGGCCACAAACAATACAAAATGTTTGGTATCCAATCACTTTTTAACTTAAACTGAATAGGGCACGTCCGCAATTCGGTCGATGGACATCTAAATGGACTCTTAGGTTGTACCTATGTTTGAATTTGATATCAGTCTGAAAATCTTGGCCTACCATTCTTTTCAGCTAGGCATTGCTTTTATATTGTCGCTACCGATTGCTCTTAATCGTGAACTTGAAGACAACGGTGCTGGACTCAGAACCTTTCCTTTAGTGACAATTGCCTCATGCGCCTTTATGTTAGTAGGTATGGATATCTATCAGGGATCTGACGCGGAAGCGAGAATCATGTACGGTATTATTACGGGGATGGGTTTTATTGGTGGCGGAGCTATTTTCAAAAACGAAGATGGTGCAAAGGGTACGGCAACCGCTGCTGGACTATGGAACACAGCGGCTATTGGTATCTCCGTCGCCTATGCACGCTATGAAATTGCCATTATATTGTCTGTCGTCGGATTCATCATTTTGCAATTCTCAAAACCCTTTAAACCAAAACATAGGCGCAAAGATTGATAATTATGCGATTTAATATGATTGGATAAAAGATAAGCGAGAACTATGATGGTCTCGCTTATTTTGTATTAGGCATGATTGGGTTTTAAGTAACATAAGTAATAGTAGCTAGGCGGCCCGACTTTGATAAGAGCTATCACAGTAAATCAAGTCACCGTACTAATTAGATAGGCTGCTTGCTAGCACTATTGCACTCCCTCTGCTGGAGTTTGATTTAGGTTCGGATTGTTTTCGTTGACAGTGACCGCGTCAACTCCTTTTTCTTCATCCTCAACACTGTCTACGCCAGAATAATAGGTATGATCTTCATCGTTTCCTGTATTGTCTGTCGAGGTATCTGTGGAAGTGTTCATCGCGTCTGTATTGTCTTGTGGTGTTGCTACAGGTGCCATTTCATCAGCTTCAGCATCGGTAGATTGAACGTTGTCATTCACAGTGTTCATTTCGCTAGAGTCCGCAGTAGCAGAGTCTGTGCTAGCGTTAGTCGTGTCTTCTCTCTCATTACTACACGCGCTAAGACCAATAAGGCTTGCCAATACGGCTATCCATAATTTGTTTTGGAAGGTTTTTTTCAGTACTGAGTTTTTCATTTTAATATCCTTATTTTAGTTAAGGTACTTCTTACAATTAAAGTATACGTTCACTAAAAAAGCGACTTTGAAAACTATCCAAAGTCGCCTTTTAAAAACGATCTCACGATAATTGAGCTAAGCTAAAGATAGCACGAGGATAGCCAAATATCGTTTTTGTTATTGTTAACGGTTGTTATCATCGTTTTTGTGGCTTTGCTTGCCGGCTTCACGCGCTTCCTCAGAATCAAATTCGTGAGCTGTGCCTTTTTCATGCGCAGCTTTGCCGCCTTCGCTAGCAATTTCACGTTGTTTATCTGGATCCATACTAGCGAAGCCACGGTTTGAGGTATCACCATTGCTATTGCTATTGCTATTGCTATTGCTATTGCTGCCTGACTGGTTATGGCCACCTTGATTGCTATTGTTGCTGCTATCTTGGTTGTTACCATGACCACCCTGGTTGCTGTTGTTGCTACCTTGGTTATTGTTTTGATTGTTTTGGTTTGAGTTGTTTGATTGATTAGTCATTTTCTACCTTCCTTATTTTATATTCATCCAATGAAATTTAATTATTGAAGCTAGTAAATTGCTAATAAACATTACATAGCACTAAGTGGCTATAAAATGGTCATCAACGAGATTAAATATAATAAAAAAACTTAAGGTTTTCAGGTGAATAAAGGTAAAAGATTGTCAATCTCTGTATCATATACTAGTTAATAAAATTTATAAGCATAGTATTATATGGTTAAGTTTACCTACACAATTTTTCGGATAAGCTTTTTAAGACAGTAGGACTTACAATGGGAGCAAGTGAGGAAGGATTTTGAAGCAAAAAATGGCAATTAAGATTAAGCGCTAAAACAGGGGTGTCAGGCTATTTTTCTTTAACGGTCGTTTAACGTATCGTTTAAAATAGAGTAATAATGGCAACGTTAAACCTATAAACTGTTCGATTCATCTGAGTTGAATTGTTAGGCGATTTCTTGTGGTGTTTGCTTTAAATGAGGCAACGCTCAATATATAAAATGAATTTTTTGGCCTTTATTTATGCGCTTAATATGGGTATGACTAAAAGAATGAATACGTTATGAATACTGATAAAACCCCGCTTGCTTTTAGAAGGTATCCTTCGACCACGGCGCTACAATGCTTTGAGACGGCGGCTCGGCATTTAAGTTTTACCAATGCGGCGCAAGAGATGCACATGACGCAAAGCGCTATCAGTAAGCAAGTCGCGCAGCTTGAGGAAATGCTGAACCTGTCGCTGTTTTATCGTACACCGCATCGCATCTCTTTAACGCCAGCTGGTAAAACTTACTACTTAGAAGTGTTGGAAATCCTCAAACATATCGAGGCGGCGACCACCAGCTTGATGTCAAACAGCGACAACTCAGAGGCACTCAAAATCGTCTCGCATCCAACTTTTTGCTCGCGTTGGTTATTGCCTGCATTAAATGGGTTTAGTGCAGAAAATCCGCTGATTAATTTAACCATTAAAGAGCTGGCGGGGCCGTTTTTTTCTGAAGATCAAAACGTCGATGTGGCGTTTTTATATGGCGATGGGATTTGGGGCGGCATGGAGTCGATTAAGTTGTTTGACGAGTATAATGTTGCCGTCTGTCACCCTGATTATTTAACAGACAAAGCCGCATGCATAGGTGATATAGGCAATATAGATAATTGCACGTTATTACAACTCAGCTCACGCCCTAGCGCTTGGTATGAATATTTTAGACAGCAGGATATTCGTATCGATGGCACCTTTGTCGGCCCACGCTTTGATACCTTTCATACGACTATTTCGGCGGCACTACTTGGTTATGGGATTGCATTGGTGCCACTGCGTTTGGTTGCGCCCGAGCTGCGATCAGGTGCCTTGGTAACGGCATGGCGATATGCCTCAAAAGGCAGAGGTGCTTATTATATGTCTTACCCTTTATCCATGGGCAATGCGCATAAAATAAAGGTAATCTTAGAATGGATCTCAGCTTATCTTGAAAAATCAACGGAGCCTGAGCAAGACTTGGATTTTGTCTTGTAATATAGAGCAGATTTAAACTTTTTAGCGATTAATCTTTTAACCCTTTAGCTATTAACAAGGTTAAAAAACAAAGTTTGCAAAAGTGAGGTTTGCAAAAGTACAGTTTGAAAGATAGAAACGCACCGGCCTTGAGCCGGTTTTTTGCCAATGATAGATATAGCAATGACAAAAAGGAATGGCGCCACAACTATTATTCGTTTGCTGATAGTAAAGCGGTTTGCTCAAATGATTCCTTAATCAAGGAAGATGAGAGACCGCCATGGAACAGCTATATAACGTCACCGATGCCTTTACGATGGTACATCCGCTGACACTAACCAAAGGTAAAAATGCCAACGTTTGGGATGATAAGGGCCGTTGCTATATTGATTTTGTCGGCGGTATTGGCGTCTTAAACCTTGGCCATTGTCATCCTCACATCGTCAGCGCGATTGTCAATCAAGCGCAATCTCTGATTCATTATGCTTACAACGCCGCGGCTCATCAGCCGTATCAAACTTTTATGCCAAGACTGTGTGAATGGATTCCTATTCAGGGTGAGCTTGCAGGCATGCTCACCAACTGCGGCGCAGAAGCCACCGAAAATGCCATAAAAATCACTCGCATGAAGACTGGCCGCACTGGTGTCATTGCCTTTGATGGCGGCTTTCATGGGCGCACGCTGGCGGCGGTTAATTTAAATGGTAAGGTTGCGCCTTATAAGCGCGGCTTAGGGCCATTAGCCGGTGGCGTTTATCATATTCCTTTTCCTAGTCCCGATAATGATATCAGCGATCAGCATGCGATCGCGGCTTTAGAGCGTCTATTTGCGGTGGAGACTGATGTAGCTAATATCGGTGCCATTATCGTCGAGCCCGTCCAAGGCGAGGGCGGTTTTCAGCTGCTGTCAGCGACGTTTGCCCAATATCTACGCAGCTTTTGTGATGAGCATGGCATCTTACTCATTATGGATGAGATTCAGTCTGGGTATGGCCGCACAGGGACGCCGTTTGCCTTTACGCATTTGGGCATTGAGCCTGACATATTATTGCTCGGTAAAAGTATCGCTGGCGGCTTACCACTTGGGGCTGTAGTAGGCAAAGCTGGCGTGATGAATGGTCTGCCAAAAGGGAGCTTGGGCGGGACCTATTCAGGTAATCCAGTGGCGTGTGCGGCGGCAAATGCTACTTTGGATATCATGCAGGACGATGAGGTCTGGCAATCAGCTCAGCATTATGCCAACACCATTGAAAATACCGTCAAGGAATGGCAGCAGCAAAATATCTCTCCATGGCTATATGGGCTTACAGGAATCGGGGCGATGCGCGGTATCGAGCTGCGTCACCCAACTTATGGCACGCATCCAAGTGTGATGGCGCGTGTCTTAAAACAAGCACGCGAGCAGGGTCTGTTACTCATGCCAAGTGGCAAATATCGACATATTATTCGCTTACTGCCGCCGCTCACGATTGAGCCTGAAACCTTAACGGCGGGTCTTAATATTTTAAAAGGCGTGCTAAGCAGTATTCCTAATGAAATGCCAAAGCGGTAGTTACTGTGAGTTACTGAGAATTTCTGAAAAGACTGTTTTTATCTAAAAAATATCTTAATTAAAAAGGATACATACTTGTGAACCCTACCTTTATCAATAGCGATGATATTCGCCACAATTTTTCTATCGCCATGTCAGAGATGTACCAAAAAGAAGTGCCGTTATATGGTGACCTCATTGATTTGGTGAGCGAGGTAAATACTGAAGTATTAAATAAGCAGCCTGAAATTAGGCAGCAACTTGAGCACACCGGAGAGATTGATAGGCTAAATATGGAGCGCCACGGTGCGATTAGATTAGGCACCGCCGCTGAGCTGAGTATGATGCGAAGGTTGTTTGCAGTGATGGGCATGTACCCCGTTGGTTACTATGATTTGGCGCCCGCTGGCGTGCCTGTGCATTCTACGGCTTTTCGAGCGCTTGAGACACCGTCATTAAATAACAGCCCATTTCGCGTGTTTACCTCTTTATTGCGTCTTGATTTAATCGATGATGAAGCATTAAAACAAGAAGCGATGACGGTGCTAGATAAGCGCAAAATATTTACAGATGATGTTATTAGCTTGATTGAACGTTTTGAGGAGCAGGGCAGGCTGACGGCGGAAGACGCTAAGCAATTTGTCAAAGAAGCGTTAGAAACCTTTCGCTGGCATGACAAAACACCCGTGTCTAAAGGGCTTTATCGGCAACTACTAAGCCAACACGGACTTGTTGCTGACGTCGTCGGTTTTAAGGGCCCGCATATCAACCATCTGACGCCTAGAACGCTAGATATCGATGCGGTGCAAGCAGGTATGCAGGCAAAAGGCATCCCGCCAAAGGCCATCATAGAAGGGCCGCCTAGACGAAATTGTCCTATTTTATTACGTCAAACAAGTTTTAAAGCGTTAGAAGAAGCAGTTGATTTTAAAAATCCCGAAGGCGGCTATGAGACAGGACATCATACTGCGCGCTTTGGGGAGATTGAGCAGCGCGGCGTGGCGCTGACGCCCAAAGGCAGAGCGCTTTATGACAAGCTGCTTAATCAAGCCCGCCGCCAGTTGGGCATGACGCCAAATGCCGATAACGCCTCAGAGTATTATCAGGTTTTAGAAAGTGCATTTGCAGCGTTCCCTGATGATTATCAAACGCTGCATGATGAAGGTTTAGCGTATTTTTACTATCAAGCGGTCGATAGCCATACAGATAACGAGCCAACGCTAGATTCTATAGACGTAGAAAACGTAAATGACCCTCTATCAAAGCAAGTGGTTACTGATTTGCTTGAGCAAGGAATGATTCGCCTAGAACCCATTGTCTATGAGGATTTTTTACCTGTCAGTGCGGCGGGGATTTTTCAGTCCAATCTACATAACGACAGCACAAACGACAGTACAAACGGCAATGAAAACGACGAACACAGCGGCAAGCAAAGCAATGATAAAGGTCATGCCAATAAAGAAGCGTTTGAGAATGCTTTGGGCGCTCAGGTTTACGATGAGCTTGAACTTTATCAAACGCTGCAAGCGCAAAGTCTCAAAGCATGTTTGGCGAATCTAAATAGTAAAGCTTTAAATGGTGTTATCTAAAACAGTGATAGATAATTGGAACTATTAATGAGCATTCCAAAAAGGAATGGCAGTACGAAATTAATTATTTTGCAACTTAACTGGGTGCAAGTTAAGTTAATAAGTATTCAAGGAAGTATAAATTAATAAAAGGGATGGACTATGATCAAGCAGTATATGGCCGCGATGGGCGTCGAAGAAGCGCAATATCAAAATGGTGATTTTGACGTCAATAGCCCGATTGATGGCTCGGTGATTGGCAGCATAACCTTGGACAGCGTTGATGAGGTCGATACCAAGATTGCCAATGCCAAAAAAGCTTTTAAAGAGTGGCGCGTGGTGCCTGCGCCAAGACGTGGTGAGCTGGTGCGCTTGCTTGGTGAAGTATTGCGTGAGCATAAGGAAGACTTAGGCATGCTGGTGTCCTTTGAGGCTGGCAAGATCAAAGAAGAAGGCCTAGGCGAAGTGCAAGAAATGATCGATATTTGCGACTTTGCCGTTGGGGTATCGCGTCAGCTTTATGGTTTGACGATTGCATCAGAGCGTCCGGGTCACCACATGCGTGAGACGTGGCATCCGCTCGGGGTGATTGGTGTCATTTCAGCCTTTAACTTCCCCGTTGCAGTGTGGTCGTGGAATACCGCGCTGGCTATTGTCTGCGGTAACCCTGTGATTTGGAAGCCGTCAGAAAAAGCGCCGCTCGTGGCTTTGGCCTGTCAGGCGATGTTTGAAAAAGCCTTGGCCAAATTTGGCGATGCGCCAGAGCATTTGTCGCAAGTCTTACTTGGCAAGACAGATGTCGGTAATGCCTTGGTTGAGCATAAAGATGTTGCTTTAGTGAGCGCCACGGGCAGTACGCGCATGGGCCGAGCAGTCGGGCCAATAGTTGCCAATCGTTTTGGTAAATGCTTACTTGAGCTTGGTGGTAATAACGCCATGATTTTGGCGCCAAGTGCTGATTTAGACCTTGCGTTACGTGGTATTTTATTCTCAGCCGTTGGCACGGCAGGTCAGCGCTGTACGACACTACGCCGCCTATTTGTCCACGAATCTATCAAAGACGATATCTTACCTCGCATTAAATCCGCTTATGAAACCGTCAGCATCGGTCATCCACTAGAGGGCAATCTGGTCGGGCCACTGATCGATGAAGACAGCTTCAATAATATGCAAGCAGCGTTGAAAAAGGCACGAGAAGCGGGCGGCACGGTCACAGGAGGCGAGCGTGTCCTTGCAGACAAATATCCTAACGCCTATTACGTGACTCCTGCCATTGTTGAGTTTGACAAACAAAATGACGTCGCCAGAAGCGAGACGTTCGCGCCCATTCTTTATGTCATGACCTACCAAGACTTTGACGAAGCTATTGAGATGCAAAACGATGTGCCACAAGGCCTATCATCATGCGTCTTTACCAATGATTTGCGTGAGGCGGAGACTTTCCTCAGTAATCGTGGTAGTGATTGCGGTATTGCCAACGTCAATATCGGTACCAGTGGCGCTGAGATTGGCGGCGCGTTTGGCGGTGAAAAAGAAACCGGCGGTGGCCGCGAATCTGGCTCTGATGCGTGGAAGGTTTATATGCGCCGTCAGACTAACACGATCAATTATTCAAAAGAGTTACCGCTTGCCCAAGGTATTAGCTTTGGTTAATAAAAAGGTTTATACAAACTTTTGCTAATTTGATGTATTTATCAATAAACTGCCAAGCGTACTTTGTATAAGCTTGGCAGGCTAAAAATGATAAGCAATCAAGGATTGATTGCCACTCCCATCGACGACTACTAAGGAAGGTAGAACTATTATGATCGATGATAAAACGCATAACCCCAATATAGACGGTTACGATCCGTCGTCTAGCTTTTTACTCGATATTGCGCCGCTTGTATTGACTGCCATCATTCTGATGATACAGTTTTTCGTCTTCAAAGATTTCACCCCTCACATACCCTTAGCCTGCGGTATTTTAATCACTGGCTTATTTATGAAGCTACGAGGCCGTAATTGGCAAGGAATGGAAGAGCGATTTTTAAAGGTGATCAAAATTGGTTTGCCAGCAATGATCATCCTGATGGGCGTCGGAATGCTCATCGGCTCATGGATTATCGCCGGAACCGTCCCAACCATTCTTTACTACGGCTTTAGTATCTTCTCTCCTTCCTCGTTTTTATTTTCTGTCTGTCTTATTTGCGCCATCATTTCTGTCGCTACTGGAACCTCGTGGGGTACGGTCGGAACCGTGGGTCTTGCGATGATGGGAATTGGCATGGGGCTTGGTCTTCCCCCGCACCTGACAGGTGGCGCTATCGTCTCCGGTGCTTTTTTTGGCGACAAAATGTCACCGCTATCAGATACCACTAATTTAACCCCAGCCGCGGCGGGTGTAGACCTTTGGGATCATATTAAGGGTATGTTACCGACGACCGTGCCCGCCATGATTACCGCTTTAGCGCTCTATGCTTGGATTGGTATGGGTTATGGTGACGATAGTATCGATTTGTCTTCTATCCGTGCGCTACAAGACAACTTAGCGGCCAATTACAACTTAAGTGTGATCACCTTATTGCCAGCGTTAGTGGTCATTGTCGCCGCTGTGATGAAAATGCCAGCGATACCGACGGTGTTAAGCGGGGTGCTGGTAGGTTCAGTAATTGCTGTCTTTATGCAAGGCGTTGGCGTGAGTGATGTTTTTAATGTTCTACAAAATGGCTTTGTCAGTAAGACGGGTTTTGAAGTGGTAGATCAATTGTTGTCAAAGGGTGGCGTAATGTCGATGACATGGGTCATTACTTTGACCATTTTTGCCCTTGCTTTTATCGGTTCACTTGAGCACTACGGTACGCTCAAAGCCATCATGGCCAAAATAGATAAAGCGGTGAAGTCGCGTATCGGTTTGATTCTCACCACCTACGCCAGTGTTCTTGGGGTTGGGACGTTAATCGGTGATGTCTATACGACGTTGGTATTGCCAGGACGTTTATTACAAGATAAATATAAAGACATGGGCTATAAGCGCACAACCTTGACGCGCTCTATCGAAGACACTGGTACGCTTTTATCACCACTTATCCCGTGGAATATGGGCGGTAGTTTCGTCGCAGCGACACTCGGTATAGCTACATTGACTTATGCGCCTTTTGCTTTTGCCTGTTGGTTATCGCCTTTATTTGGGCTGTTATGGGCGTTCCTTGATAAATTCATACCGCGCGAAGAGCCTAAAGTAGAAAAAGTTGACGCAACTTTTACCGTCAAAGAAGCGTGATAGCAAAGGAATATGATATGTTGCAAGAGCACTGTTTATGGAACATGACGGCGCCTAATATTGATGCCTATAGCCAAATGAGTAGCGATACCCAAGCGGCCGTCTGCATCATTGGCGGTGGATATACTGGGTTATCGGCTGCGATTCATTTAGCCGAAAAAGGCGTCAAGGTTGTTTTGCTTGAAAGTCAAACCATTGGTAGTGGCGGTTCGGGAAAAAGCGTTGGGCTAGTGAACGCCGGAACTTGGGCGCGCCCTGATGACTTGAATATCAGTCTGGGTGAAGCAGCCGGTGAGCGTTTGACAGAAGCACTTGGGCAAGCACCAAGTTTGGTATTCGACTTAATCAAACGCTATGATATCGACGCACAAGCCACTCAAGCTGGTAACCTTCACATGGCTCATAACGCCAAAGGTGAAATCGATGTCGATATCAGATACGAGCAGCTTCGCCGCCGCGGTGCCAATGTTGAGGTATTAACTGGCAGCAAATGTCATGAATACTGTGGTACGACCAGTATTAATAAAGCCTTATTAGACCACCGCGCGGGTACCATCAATCCGCTAGCATATGTCAGAGGCCTTGCCAAAGTTGCCACCAACCTTGGCGTAACGATCTATGAGCATTCTGGCGTTGAAGCATTAGAAAAAGTAGACGGTCATTGGTATGCAAGAACTGCTAAAGCGCGCGTCAAGTCTGAGCGCGTTATCATCGCTACCAACGCTTATAGCGAAGGCGAATGGACAGAAATTACTAAAACTTTTTATCTGGTTTATTACTATCAGGTTGCCTCTGAACCGCTCAGCGGCGAGGCGGCAGACCGTATTTTACCTTACAAAACGGGGGCGTGGGATACGCGTTTGGCGTTATCAAGTTTCCGCCGTGATAATGACAATCGGTTATTATTGGGCACGGTCGGTGGTATACAGATGAAACCAAAATCCTTTTATCAAGCGTGGGCCAATGCGGTGCAAAAGAGCTATTATCCAGATTTGCCGGCGTTTAATTGGCAATATGAGTGGTGCGGTAGCTTTGGCTTTACCCAAGATCATATCTTTCGCGTGATGGAGCCCGATGAAGGTTTGCTGACGGCGACCGCTTATAATGGCCGCGGTATTACTACCGGTACGCTTATGGGCAAATGCTTCGCTGAGTATATATTGACCGGTAATAGAGACAGTATTCCTATTCCATTTAAAACCTTAGAAGAGGCCAAAATCCCTTTCGCAGGCATTAAATCTGGCTTTACTGAACTGGGATTGACCTTATACCATGCTGGTCAATGCCTTAAAATTATCAGATAGTTTGGTTGTTTACTGACGAGAAAGACGAGAAATTAGAAAGGCTTGAGCCGAATAATATTATGAACCGTAATAAGAATTTTACTAGGGGATGGCTTGCTTGTTAGGCTTTTTAATGTCACATTTATGGATTATTAATAACTTAGATTAACACATGAAGT
>NZ_DKGQ01000003.1:0-9771 GCF_002453355.1 Psychrobacter sp. UBA6766
ATATATTTTGGGTTTGGTATTACTTAGATGATAAACTACCCAAAATCATGGAGACTTAAATTTCAGAAAGACGCAAATACGAAGCACTAGAACTACCAGTCTAGTGTATCTCTACTTCTGTATCTTTGGCACTGTATGGTTTGCAGAGCTTCGAAAATTTAGATAGATTGATTAGGTTATCGGAACTAGGAATTGAGTCTTATCGTCAGGCTATATAACTCAAGCCTCGTGAGTCAATATCTACATAAGGACAGCCTAGGTCAACATTTGGAATGTTTCGTTTTTGCCTAAAAAGAAATATCAAACTCTATAATCTCTTCAATAAATTTGGCTTCGATAGGTGATAAAGCACGGTGTTTATGCCAAAAAAGATAAACGGGTATATCAGCAATACCTTCGTTTGGCGGTAAACGTCTCAGCTTTGACTCTAGGTGCGTTGCAGCAATAAATTGGTCAGGTAGCGCACCAATGCCATAGCCGGTATAGATAAGGCGAACCGCTTCGTCTAAATTGTTGGTATAAGCACTAATGCGGCCAGTGATATCATGGTTTTCTTTAAATACTGTAATTGGTGAAAGTACATCACCAATATCTTCACTACTAAAAGCGATATAATCTTCTTTTAATAGACTGTCAAAACTCAAATCGGGTACTGTAAATAGCGGGTGGTGGTAGCCGCAGTATAGATAATAGCGCTGAGTAAATAATAACTGCTGATTAAGCGTCTCTGGGATACGTCTTGCCAAGCAGATACCAACAGCAGGCGTCTTTTGTTTCAGATTATTTAAAATATCCATACTTGATTTTACTGTCAAATCTAAAGTGATATTTGGATATTTTTTTTTGAAATAGACTAAGAATTCATTGTATTTTGGATTATGCAGTCGACTGGCCACCAGCAATTTAATCTCGCCTTCTAAGAGATGCGAATTGCTACCCTTCATAGCTTCAATAGAGGTTATTTCTGTAAATATCGTTTGAGCAACTTGAAGACAGTAATGTCCGATGGGGGTAAGCTCTAACGGCTTGGTATTACGAATGACCAGCTGACTTTCGAGCTGCTCTTCAAGCTTTTTGAGGTTTTGACTTACTGCTGATTGAGTAATATTTAAGCGATTTGCAGCCGCGCTAATACTCCCTTCTTCATAGATAACAATCAATACATGAAGCAATGTCCAATTCAAGCTATCGGCTAGTTTTTGTTGCAGCATGGTATTTCAACACTTATATTCTAGATATATTGATAACCGATCAATGTGAAAGGACTGCTAAAAATATAAAAGGCTTAGTTTCTATGATAGTGTTTTAGTCTACGGATTTTTAGTTTGCCTTTCACTATTGTCCTCAGCTCATAATACTATATAGATAGAGATAACGGGACTGTATAAGCGTTTATTTATTATAGAGTTAAAGTTTACGAACTCATTCACACCCTAAGAGCCAAGCTCACAGCCAAAAGCTGAGCGCTTAACACCATCAAAAGGCATTTCAGCGGCTGTTTGTGCAACAGCCGCTCTCGCTCGCTTCGTCCCTGCCAAGTTCGTTATTGTTATTACTAGCTTAAGATGCCAATTAGAGCAACAGCTAGGGTGTCAGCTCATCAGGATCAGTAATCACGTGCAACAATACTGTTTTGCGTTCTTTTGTGACGATATGCATCGCCTCAGTGACACTCGCTTCAATACCCTTATTGCTAGTGATTCGTATACCATGAGCACCAAAGGCGTTGGCAAGTGCTGCAAAGTCAGGATTTTGTAGCTGCGTGCCAGATACCCGATCAGGATAATGTGCCTCTTGATGCTGGCGGATAGTACCAAACTGCTGATTGTCCATCAAAATAATTAAAACAGGGGCATCATAACGAATGGATGTTGATAATTCCGCTTCATTCATCATAAATTCGCCATCACCAGTGATCACAACTGATAGACGTTTTGGCGACTCTAAAGCAGCAACAATGCCTGACGGTAAGCTATAGCCCATCGCGCCATTTCTGGTACTGAGCTGGCTTGGGAAAGTATGAGTAGGCAGATAACGCTGCGCCCATAAGCAGTGATTACCGGCACCAAAGCTATATACGGCATCTTTAGGTAACTGCTCAGTAAGCTGTTGAATCACTTGCGTCATGCTAGCATAACTGTGGTCAGTGGCTAAATCGGCGACATCACAAGTTTCTGTTGCTTTTTCTGTGGTGGTCATTTTGTCTGGGAAAGCGCAATCCTTTCTTTGTTGTTCATGACAATAATGAAACCAAGTCTCACGAGATACCGAATTGACCAGCGATACTTTACTCATCGCTTTAACAAAGCTAATAGGGCTAGCGACAATATGCTCAGTAACTGAACCACTATGACCGCGCAAGCTGGTATCTAAATTGACAATATAATTAGGCTTATCAAAAGATTGCCGTAATTTATAGCCATCACTAGCGACATCACCTAGTACTGTACCTATCGTCAGTAGCACATCAGCCGTTTCGATAAGAGCGGCACACTCATCAGATCGCCCATAACCCAGATAACCTGCATGGGCAGGAGAGTCAAAAGTCACTCTGTCTGAGGCACGCCAATCATGAATAACGGGAATACAATTATCTTCGGCAAACTTCGTTAGCTGCATAGAGGCCTCTGTCGTCCAATTTTGTCCTCCTACAAAAATTAGCGGCTTTTCAGCAGTCGATAAGGCGCTTAATATTACCTCAAGCTTGTCATCACTTACAGAACCTTCAGCAACAGGTATCACTGGATGCAATTGTCCATGGAATTCTTGCTGAATGATATCTTCAGGCAGTCCCACAACGACAGGACCTGGACGTCCTTCTAAAGCCGCATGGAACGCTTTTGCTACAATCTCAGACGCTCTCGAGACTTCATCTAATATGAATACACGCTTACATTGACTAGAGAACCACTGCTTAGGGTCAAATTCTTGAAACGACTCACGGTCTCTATCAGCAATAGGAATAAGTCCAATGAATAATATAAGTGGCACACCATCCTGCCATGCAGTATGGATACCAGTGTAAGCTTGCGCCGCTCCCGGTCCACGGGTCACCATGGCAATACCTGGCTGACCCGTAAATTTACCATGAGCATCCGCCATATAGGTACAAGCGGCTTCGTGACGACATACAACTGTTTGGATATCAGCCTCATATAAACCATCTAAGACCGAGAGATAACTCTCACCAGGAACGACATAGGTGCGACTGACCCCATGTAATTGCAGACTATCTACGATCACTTGACCACCGTGGATTATATTATTCATTGTTAGTCCCTTAATTTTCTATCTTAGTGAGTTCTTCAATTCTTCTAGATATCTAGATGCTTTACTCAGCAGCAATGACCGTAATTTCTACTAGCAGATCAGGATGAGCTAGTACTGCTTCACCGCAGGCTCGAGCAGGTGGCTGCGTATCCGTAAACCATTTATCCCATACCTCGTTCATCGCCTCGAAGTCTGACATACTTTTTAGCCACACGGTTGCAGTCAAGATTTTTGATTTATCACTACCTACCTCTTCTAGCAAACCTTCAACTTTATTTAGACAGCTTAACGTTTGGGCAGCCATATCTTCATCGATGGCGCCAACTTGTCCTGATAAGTATATCGTTTGTTTATGAATAACGATTTGGCTCATACGTTGATTACTATGAAGTTTCTTCATGTTTATTTATCCTTATGCTTTTAAAATACAATGGTTAAAAAAATATGTATTAAGTATTAGAAAATCGCTGAGCATTAAAAGGTTTAATATCTACTGCTGTAGGTTTGTTATGTAATAACTCTTCTATGATACGTCCAGTGATAGGACCTAAAGTAAAACCTTGATGGCCATGTCCAAAGGCAAACCATAGATTCTTATGCTTACCAGCTGCTCCGATAACTGGCTTCATATCAGGCATGCATGGTCGCGAGCCTGCCCACGCCTCTGTCTCTACTCGCTGGTTCAAGGATAAAATAGCTTGAGCGAAACGTAATACAGCGTTCAATTGATCAAAGTTCTTTGGTGCGTCCATAGTAGTCATTTCAGCACCGGTAGTAACACGAATACCTTGTTGCATCGGCCCCATCACAAAACCTTTGTCAATATCAACCAAGCTATGATAAATCTTGTTTTTCTCTGTCGTTTCAAAATGCTGATGATAACCACGCATGGGAAATAGAGGTAAATCATACCCCAGAGGCTTTATCAATTGGTTAGACCAAGGGCCCGCTGCAATAACCAAATTATCACTATAAAAATTCTCATGATTGGTAATGACTTGCCAGCCATCACCCTCGGGTAGTATTTCCTTGACTGTACACTCACCTATTGTCCCGTGCCTCTCTTGAAAACTCTTTGCATAGGCTTTTACCAACGCTCCTGGGTTTGATACCTGCCAAGAATTAGACCAATGAATGGCGCCGATAAAATCGTCGAAATTACCGTTAGGTTCTAATGCTTTCAATTGCATAACGGATAAAACCTTGTGTTCGATACCTTGCTGTCGTGCCCTTTCAGCACCCACAATCGCTGTTTTAAGTTTACCCTCGTCTCGGTGCATCTCAATCCAACCAACACGTCTGATCAAATCTTCAGCACCAGCTGCCGTAATCATTTCTTGATGTCCGCTTGTGCAGTGCTCGATCAGCGTGTTCCACTCCTTTTCAATTTTTTGAACAGAAGAAGGTGCTGAAAACTGCCAGTACTTTAACAAAGCCTGATGATAACGGAAGAGCGCAGGCCAGCGATAGCGTATATCTGTGTTCTGATTCGGTAATACCCTAATGAGTTCGGCAAGATGCCTGGGGAATGGGTGTACATGAATCGCTTCTCGCTGTATCAATCCAGCATTACCATACGATGTCTCCGATCCAGGTTGCTTCTTATCTAACAATAGAACCTGAGAGTTATTTTTTTGCAGATGCCAAGCGATAGACGTACCCACCATACCTGCACCAATCACAATCGCTTTGTACCCCATACCATACTCCTTTATTTTCCTTACTGTAACTTTGGTCGTTCAGCCATAAATATCTGACCTTTAAAGGTTTTATACAAAGCACAGAGCAGAACATACATTCCGAGAATGCCTAAAGCTGGATACAACGTACCTACCAATGTACTGAATGGAAAGAGCGAGGCAAGCAGAGATAGCACCACAACTACAATAGTCAACATACGAAACTTCGACGTTTCCGTATCTGAATCAAAGAAGCGGATCACAAAGCCATAAAGATTAGAGACCGCCGTTGTAAATACAGCAACCACTAGCACGATGCTAAATAAAAACCCAGTAGTCGGACCAATACCACGCGCTATTTCTAAGAACGGAAGCTCATAGCTCATCACATTTTCAAGATCGGATAAGAGCGCCATAATGATGAACAACAAACAAATTCCTAAGGTCATTCCACCGATTACGCCTGCCATTCTAACTGTTTTTAAATTTGGTTCTTTATTACCAATTGATGCAAAAGTAGATACCCCAGGAATCACGTTGTAGGAGACATAAACTATCGCCGACGTCCACCAAAAAGGAGTAGCTGTATCGGGGTTAAGCATTTGAATAGTAGTATCGACAGTTGTTAATTGATCAGAATAAGTGGTGAAGGTAAGGATAGAGATAACAACCACTGCCAAAATCATTAATGGAGAAATAATTCCTAACGCCCTAACCGATGAAGTAAAACCGAATATTACCGTTGATAAAGTCATTACGGCAATAAGTATCTTGCCAGCAACAGGCGGTAGGCTCCAGTATTGATGTATCGCTGCACCACCACCTGAAAACATGATACTGATGACGCCAAACATAAAAAATAAGAGAACATAATCAGCAAAGAAACCTATTTTTTTACCACATAAATAGTTAAGAACCACACGGTGGCTATTGGTCTTAAGCTGATGACCTAATTCCATAAATACCGTACCGTACCATGCCAACATAATCATCGTAATGGCAGCACCTAACATTCCTATAAAACCATAGCCTGCAAAGAACTGCAGTACTTCTTGCCCACTTGCATATCCTGCACCAATGACAGCCCCGACATACACACCGGCATAGCTGATCGCTTTGATAATTGACACACTCATATGAAACATCCCTGTTGTTGTGAGTTAACCGAACAGTTACCCTAATAAATCCTTTATATGGGTAGCCCTAAACATTTATCTTTCATTATTGTTCTTCTGAGATAAACCCAGATAAAAAAGCTTGTAGGTTCTCATTGAGCTTTTCTATGCAATACCCTCCTTCAACCAGAACGATAATGGGTTTATTTAACGCTTTAAGTTTCTGTGCTAAGGTTTTAAAGCCTTCAGTACTAACGTGACATTTGGCTTGTGGATCATCTTTATAGACATCAAACCCTAAGACGTGAACAATGACATCTGGATTAAATATTTTTAAGGACTCGATTGAGCGATCGACATAATGAAAAAATCCAGCTTCATCTGTACCGTGCGGCATCGGAAAATTGATATTATAGCCATAACCCTCTCCCTCACCTCTCTCATGCTCGTGACCAGCGACTACAGGATAGAAATTGATGGGGCTACCGTGTACAGAGGTGTATAGCACATCTTTACGATCATAGAATATTTCTTGAACACCTTGACCATGATGCATATCCGTATCGATGATGGCGATCTTTTGAAATTTTTGACGAAGATGCTGAGCAATAATTGCTGCATTATTAAGATAGCAGAAACCACCTGCGGCGTTTTTACGAGCATGATGCCCTGCAGGTCTGGTCAGACATATTTGCATATTATTTTGCTTAGGGTTTTGACCGCCTTCATCGTTTAATAAAGCATCAGCAGCATTGAGTGCCGTTTGAGCTGACCAATAAATAGAAGTCCATGAATGCTTGCCAATGGGAGCACTTCCATCGGCTTGATATTTAGCTGCTTTTGCCAGGATACCAAGACCAGGATTATTTTGAATATAAACGGTCGTCTGAACTTCCTCGCCCATTTCCTCGTCTACTGCCATCCATTCATCATAGCCATGCTTTAAAAAATCAACATAATCCAAATCATGCACAGCTAAAATCGGCGCGATTCCTATATCTTTAGCAGTCGTTACTGCCAATCCTAACTCTTTTGGTGCCTTTAAAAGCTCAACCAAGCGCTCAGGTTTTTCTTGAGGTTCACGCATTTTTCCACGCGAGAAATAAGTCTTTGGCTGATGAAGTTTTTGATTTTCATGACTATAAATTTTCATGCTACACATTCCTTTGTTTCTAAAAAACTTATTTTCTGGCGAATAAGCGTGTTGGCTGCCTCTCGAAATCATTGACACGTTTTAAAAGCGATTGAGAATTCGTATTAAAAAATCTAATGCTTCTATCACAATTATCTCGTTCCATCTCATTGTCGGTAGCACCAAATCTAACACTTACTAACATTAACTTAATATATGTTGCTGAAAAGCGACAGTCAAACGTTATAAATTAATAGCAATTATAAGTACAGCTAATATCTAATAAATAAATATTTGTTAAGTTTATTCAAGAAATCAAATTGAAATCACTCTTATAGCAAGAATTGTCAAGAAGACAACTACAATAAAAAAATCAGTGAGGAATAATTGCAGAATAAATAACGCGTAGGAGATACGGTAATTTGTTATAGACGGTGCTAAATAAGATAAATACTTTGAATACATACACTAGACTGATACAAATTTTGCTTGCTGTGCCGACGATACGCTATCGATAAAAATATGATAAGTTAGTTGATCTACAGTGTCCAAAGTCAAAAACCTTACGCTAAGAGATCGTCAGATACGTCAATGAAAGTTCGTTTAAAAATAAAGCCTACAGCTCGCCTGCAAACTGATAACGATCTCCTGCATGCCACATTTTGACAAAGGTCAGTACTTGCCCTGCTGAATACGTCCGACGGCGCAGTACCAATGTCGGTGACTGCACAGGAATTTGTAAAGCCTTAGCAATCTCTTCAGGAGCCGCTAAGGCGCGAATAATATAGCTACCACGCTCAAGTGGGCTCTTGGCAATGAGATAGTCACTGGTGTTTACCACATTAAAATCCTGCTCAATAAAATCTGGTACTTTTGTCGCATCCACCCAACGTTCTTCAAACTGAATCGGCTGACCATCAGCGAAATGAATGATTTTTACTTCATATAAAACAGCTGCTTCATTGCTATCAGTAGTGCTAATATCGTCCTTTAAATTAGAAGCCACAACTTCTTCGTCAATATTAAACTTGTCTCGCATTTCATCGTCTAGCATGCCTGCAGTAATAGTACGTTTACTCACAACATAAGCTTGATAATTGCGATTGGCTGATTTTAAATCTTGGGCTATGTTGCGCACTTCTACAAAGGTATGATTGAACTGCTGCTGAGCAACAAACGTCCCTGATCCTTGTCGACGTTCTAATACCCGCTCCTCGCTCAATTCTTTTAAGGCACGGTTTACGGTCATTCGTGACACACCAAACTCTTTTGCCAATGCCATTTCAGTGGAGATGGCTTCACCTGCCTGCCATTTACCCGAATGGATATTATCCAATATGGCGCTTTTAATCCGCTGATATGCTGGAACTGCTTTCGTCATGTCACGCTTCACCTTTGTCATGCTCATCTTTAAATGCTGACTGCAAACTGTGCAAGTGCTGACATAATATCATGACCATTATCATAATCACCATGAGCACAGCCTTTTGAGCAAGACAACCTTATAATTAATTTGGCTGCTAATAAAAAATGCTTGCATGAAAAAACTATCTTTGATAATTTGTATATACAACTTATTGGCCACTTCAAATAATGCCGCCGAAAAACGACGATTGGCAAACTATATACAGATAATCAAAAGGATGGGATCATGACTAGCGTTAATGGAATGAGTAAAAATGCATCAAACAATAATAATGAATTTACGCGTCGTGACGAGAGTCGTAATATCGCGGCGCCGACGGGCAGTAAGCTAAATTGTAAAAGCTGGCTAACCGAAGCCCCTTATCGCATGATTCAAAACAATCTTCATCCTGATGTGGCTGAAAATCCAAAGAGCTTGGTCGTCTATGGTGGTATCGGACGTGCCGCCCGCAACTGGGAAAGCTACGATCAAATCCTAGCATCACTCAAAGAACTAGAAGACGATGAGACTCTACTCGTACAGTCAGGCAAACCGGTTGGCGTTTTTCAAACTCATGAAAATGCGCCGCGCGTATTGATTGCCAACTCCAACCTAGTGCCACGCTGGGCAACGTGGGAGCATTTTAATGAGCTTGATCGCAAAGACTTATTTATGTATGGGCAAATGACGGCTGGCAGCTGGATTTATATCGGTACCCAAGGCATTGTGCAAGGCACGTATGAGACCTTTGTCGAAGCAGGTCGCCAGCATTATGATGGTAGCTGGGCAGGACGGTGGATTTTGACCGCCGGTCTAGGTGGTATGGGCGGCGCGCAGCCATTGGCTGCGACCTTTGCTGGGGCGACGTCTTTAAATATCGAGTGCCAGCAATCAAGTATTGATTTTCGTTTGCGTACTGGCTACGTCGATAAACAAGCTGACAATTTAGACCATGCTTATGAGCTCATCAAACAACATACTGCGGCAGGTGAAGCGGTTTCTATCGCTCTACTCGGTAACGCTGCGGACATCTTGCCCGAGATAGTTAAGCGCGCCAAAGCTGGTGAAATCAAACCTGATTTAGTGACCGATCAGACCTCGGCGCACGACTTAATCAATGGCTATTTACCAAGCGGCTGGACCGTTGAAGAATGGAAGGCCGCTCAAGAA
>NZ_DKGQ01000003.1:9997-15271 GCF_002453355.1 Psychrobacter sp. UBA6766
GCCATGCTAGACCTACAAGACATGGGGATTCCTGCGACTGATTACGGTAATAACATCCGCCAAGTGGCCTTCGATGCAGGGGTAAAAGACGCCTTTAACTTCCCAGGTTTTGTCCCAGCTTATGTACGACCACTGTTTTGTCAAGGTAAAGGGCCGTTTCGCTGGGTGGCACTATCAGGTGATCCAGAAGATATTTATAAAACTGATCAAAAGATCAAAGAGCTGTTTCCTGAAAATACCCATGTGCACCGCTGGCTTGATATGGCAAAAGATCGTATTCAGTTCCAAGGACTGCCTGCTCGTATCTGCTGGCTAGGTCTGGGCGAGCGTGATAAAGCAGGTCTCGCCTTCAATGAGATGGTCAAAAACGGTGAGCTCAAAGGTCCTATTGTCATTGGTCGTGACCATTTGGATACGGGCTCTGTTGCCAGTCCAAACCGCGAGACAGAAAGTATGAAAGATGGCTCAGATGCTGTCTCTGACTGGGCACTTTTAAATGGCATGCTCAATGTCGCAGGCGGCGCCACTTGGGTATCACTGCATCATGGCGGCGGCGTTGGCATGGGTTACTCGCAGCACTCAGGCATGGTCATCGTTGCTGATGGTACTGATGCCGCAGCCAAACGCTTAGCACGTGTACTGGTCAATGATTGTGGCTCAGGCGTCATGCGTCATGCCGATGCAGGTTATGAGCTGGCTATCAAAACCGCCAAAGACTATGGCTTAAAACTACCGATGATTAAATAGCACATATCTTTTTTACGTTATAAAAATAAATATACAACTAGGATAACCCCCATGACTGACATCAAAACCCTTACCCTACACCCCCGCCAATTAAGCTTTGAGATGTTGCGCGATATTTATGAGCAACCGGTCATATTGACTCTTCCTGACAGTGCGTACGCAGCGATCGACGCTTCGCATGAAGATGTACGTACCATCATTGCTCGCGACAAGAGCGCTTACGGCATTAACACAGGTTTTGGATTACTGGCAAAAACTCGTATCAGCGATGATCAATTAGAATTGCTCCAGCGCAATTTGATTGTCTCGCATTCGGTTGGTACTGGCGACGCCCTTCCTGCTGATGTCGTCCGTCTGATTATGGTGATGAAAGTTGCTAGCCTTGCGCAGGGCGTATCTGGTGTTCGACGCGTCGTGATCGACAGCTTACTTGGCTTAATTAACAATCAAATTACGCCACATATCCCTGCCAAAGGCTCAGTGGGTGCTTCGGGTGACTTAGCGCCTTTATCGCACATGACGCTTGCGATGATGGGCGAAGGTCATGTTTATGTTGATGGCAAAAAAGTACTTGCCGCTGATGCGTTAGCGAAGCATGGCCTTGAGCCCATTACCTTAGCAGCTAAAGAAGGACTGGCCCTTATTAACGGTACTCAAGTATCAACGGCCCTAGCATTACGTGGCTATTTTCTAGCGCGAGATTTACTTGAGACAGCAACCATCGTCGGCTCACTGTCTATTGATGCCGCCAAAGGCTCAGATGCGCCATTTGATGCGCGCATTCATGAAGTGCGTGGTCACCATGGCCAAATTGAAATTGCCAAAGCGCATCGTCAGCTAATCAAAGGTAGCGCCATTCGAGCCTCACATGATGGCGAACAGGACGATAGAGTTCAAGACCCTTATTGCTTACGTTGTCAGCCACAGGTCATGGGTGCTTGCCTTGATATCATTAACCAAGCAGGCAAGACGCTGTTAATAGAAGCCAATGCGGTGACAGATAACCCGCTTATCTTTAATAATGATGATGGTCCAGTTGCGATATCTGGTGGTAATTTCCACGCCGAGCCTGTGGCCTTCGCTGCTGATATTTTAGCCTTAGCAATTGCCGAGATTGGCTCTATGTCTGAGCGCCGTGTTGCTCTATTGATTGACGCCACTTTATCAGGTGGCTTGCCGCCATTCTTGGTAGAGAATGCTGGGGTCAATTCAGGCTTTATGATTGCTCATGTGACCGCAGCAGCGCTGGCTTCAGAAAACAAATCTATTGCTCACCCTGGTAGCGTCGATAGTATCCCCACCTCTGCCAACCAAGAAGACCATGTATCGATGGCGACTTATTGTGCACGCCGCCTATATGAGATGGCACAAAATACTGCCACCATTATCGGCATCGAATTACTGGCTGCTGGTCAAGGTATCGATTTTCATCGTGGACTAGATACCTCAGAAGCATTAAAGACAGCACATCAAAAGTTGCGTGAGCAAGTGACTTTTTATGATAAAGATCGCTACCTAGCGCCTGATATTGAAGCAGCGAAGCAGTTGGTATTAGATGGCTCGCTGACAAGTCATTGGCAGTCATTGCGTAGTGATTGGTACGAGTCTAAATAAAAGTATCACTTTAGATAAAAGTTTTATGGATTGAAGGAGGACGGCAATGAGCATATCGACGACAGGTACAACTGTTAGCCACAGCCACGCTGATATGAGCAAGTGGACAGGACGTGCAGAGCCGTTTGAATCTGCGCGTGCCCGCTACTGGTATCAGATCGCGCAGCCTTATGCCTTTGATAACAGCGGTCAGCAAAACGGCCAGCGCATTGGATTGATCGGGTTCGCTTGTGACCAAGGTGTCAGACGCAATCAAGGCCGCGTGGGTGCAAGAGTGGCTCCGCCCTTAATTCGTCAGGCATTTGCAACACTACCGGTGATCGCTGAGCTGCAACGGCGCTTCGATGGTCAATTGTTAACCCTACTGGGTGATGCAGGAGATATTAACTGCGATGATAATAATGATTTTGCCGCAAATACTCTAGAGCAAGCTCAGCGGAAGTATGCTGATAAAGTCAGTCATATAATTGAGCAAGGCGGACTACCCATTGGACTTGGTGGTGGTCATGCCATGGCTTTTGGTAGCTTTTTAGGATTGTGGCAAGCACTGTCATTAGAAACCGATAAGACTATTAATAATACTGACAATGTCGAAAGCAATGCGAGCGCTATTCCTAGAATCGGCGTCATCAACTTTGATGCGCATCTGGACATTCGTCAGTCTGACGTCGCCACTTCTGGTACGCCATTTCGTCAGATTGCCGAGCACCTTGCCGAGAACATTGATGCACAGGATCAGCCATTTCACTATTGTTGTATCGGCGTCAGTCGATTTTCCAACACTGCCGCGCTCTTTGACCGTGCTGAGCAGTTAGGTGTGCATATCATCAGTGATGAAGATTGCACCAATAAGAAATGGAAAAAAATTGCTGCTCAAATAGAGAGTTTTATTAATCAAGTTGATGTGATCTACTTAACTATTGATATGGACTGCTTGCCAGCAAGTGTAGTGCCGGGCGTCAGCGCACCAGCGGCCTATGGTATTGAGCTGAGTTTCGTTGAGCGCGCAGTCAAACTTATCATGGCGTCAAACAAAGTAAGAATGGCTGATATTGCTGAGATCAACCCAACTTATGATATTGATGGGCGCAGCTTTAAGGTTGCCGCTCGCTTATTAGCCACTATTATCGAGCAGCACTTATTCATTACCAAAACCCACTAGCTTTAACATAAGCAGGATTACACTATGAATAACTCTACAAATTCTACAAAACAGACACCTGACAATACCACCCTGACATCATTTGACCATATCATTATAAATACAAATCTTGCCACCTTTTTAGCGCAATATGGATTTGATCTTTATAGCGGTAATCAAGACGCCAATCAAAGTGATAATCAAGATGACAACACAGCTTACGGTCAACTAGAAAACGCCGCTATCGGCATTAAGAATGGCAAAATTGCCTGGATTGGCAAGCATGAGCAAATAAAGCCGCACCTCTCTTATTATAAAAATGATCAAATCAAAGACGTTAAGGGTAACTGGATAACGCCCGGCCTCATCGATTGTCATACCCATATCGTTTATGCTGGCAACCGAAGCAATGAGTTTGAAGCACGATTGCATGGTGTCAGCTATCAAGACATTGCTGCACAAGGTGGCGGCATTGTCTCAACGGTTAGTGCCACTCGCGAGGCCAGTTTTGAGGCATTATTTTCCCAAAGTGAGAAACGTTTGCTCGCGCTTATTAAAGAAGGCGTGACGAGTGTCGAAATCAAATCTGGTTATGGTTTGGACCTCGAAACTGAACGCAAAATGCTGAAAGTTGCCCGCGCGCTTGGTGAAAAACACGGTATTCATATTAGTACCACGTACTTAGCTGCCCATGCTCTA
Source organism: Psychrobacter sp. UBA6766 (assembly GCF_002453355.1). Taxonomy (GTDB): domain Bacteria; phylum Pseudomonadota; class Gammaproteobacteria; order Pseudomonadales; family Moraxellaceae; genus Psychrobacter. The sequence goes on from NZ_DKGQ01000003.1 coordinate 14,199, forward strand.
CCGCCTGAATATAAAGACAATGCCGATGCGTATATCGAACAAGTTTGCCAGTGGTTACCAATCTTGCATGCTGAGGGTTTAGTCGATGCGGTTGATGGCTTCTGTGAAAATATTGCCTTTACTGCTGAGCAAATTAAACGCGTCTTTGATGTTGCCCGTTCCTTAGACTTGCCAGTGAAATTACACGCTGAGCAGCTCTCAAATATGGGCGCTAGCGCTTTGGTCGCCGACTATAAAGGGCTGTCGAGCGACCATCTTGAGCATTTATCAGAAGATGATATTAAGAAGATGGCCGTAAGCAACACGGTTGCCGTGCTATTGCCGGGCGCATTTTATACCCTGCGCGATACCAAGCTACCACCGATTGAAAAGTTGCGTAAACATCAAGTTCCGATTGCCGTTTCAACCGATTGCAACCCTGGAACTTCACCGCTCACATCGCTGTTATTAGCGATGAATATGGGCTGTACCTTATTTTACCTCACTCCTGCAGAAGTGTTGGCAGGGGCAACTATTCATGCGGCACAAGCGTTAGGCCTAGCCAAAAAAGGCAAAATAGAGGTGGGCTGCGATGCTGATTTGGCATTATGGGATATCACCCGCCCGGCTGACCTTGCTTATCAGATGGGATTAAACCCTATTAAAGGTATTATGATTCAAGGTCAATGGCGTACGCAAGCAGAGTAAAAAACTTCTGCTTAATTTCTGCTTAAAACGGGAAAAACGCTGATGACGGATATCTAAATGATTGGTCGGCTCATCGAACATCATAATTTTAGTATCTTGCATCAGCGCCCTTACAATAGCCAAACGCTGTTTTTCACCGCCTGACAAGGTTTGCACGCGGGCATTAGCCAAACTTGATAATTCAAAATCTTGTAGCAACGTTTGCGCACGCTAGTTGATTTAACATTTTACCGCAGAAATCCCCTACCTCTAAGGTAGTGGGATGAATGCGTTTGACCTTGTGTAATTATTATTATATGATAAATAAATAATTCAGTCTATTTATACGAAGGTCTTGTAATCAAATGCTTTTAGATACTAATTCTCATTCAGTATTTTCGCTAAAT
>NZ_DKGQ01000036.1 GCF_002453355.1 Psychrobacter sp. UBA6766
TCTGAGAGCGGTTTTATTGACTATCGCGACGCCGAGCTGACGGCTGGTATTCGGGTTAGCGATATTCGCGGTGACCGTATTCGCTGGATCACCGAAAACTTCTTTGCCGGGTTTTATTATTTGCAAAGTATCAATGCGCTTGCTGCCTTGTTTAATCGCAGTTTGTTTGCCGGTATTCGCCATAGTGAGGCGCATTACGCTTGTTATCCAGTGGGATTTGGCTACCAATGGCATAGCGACAATCCCGCTGGGCGTGACGAGCGCGTTATCTCGGCGGTGTTTTATCTCAATGATGATTGGAGCGATAGTGACGGTGGTGCTTTAGAAATCGTCGATAAACATGGCGTCCATCATAATATTATGCCTGTTGCCAATCGGCTGGTCATATTTGATAGCGACCTACAACATCAGGTGCAAATTGCTCATCGTCAGCGTTATTCTATCGCGACGTGGATGCGCCGTGATGGTTTGGTGCCTTTTGTTGAGGATAATATTTAAAATTCATCAGCTATTACTCTTACTTTAAATAAGCCTTGTTTATTAAGGATAATGACAATGCATAAAACCTTATTTAGAAGCTTTCTCTTAATTATCATCTTTCCTCTGATTGTGAGCTGCGAGACGCCCAATCATCAAGCCGCTACTCAACAACACAATGAGTTATTTTTTACCTATTATTTGCCAAAATCCACCCCTGAAAAACCTCTACTAATTAATCCGACCGCCATTACTACTGAATTCAAATATGAGGATGGGTGTCTGCTTGCATTTGACGGAAGCAGATGGATGACACCTGTATTTCCTGAAGGACATGCAACTTTTGATAGTCATTATGAGACTTTAAAACTATTAGAAACAAGTTATAAAATGGGTGATGTCATTTCTGCAGCTGGCTATGTGCGTCCTTACAACGGTGACAAAGTTAAAAGTTATAGTAATATCCCAGCCGAAAAGTGCATTACAAAGTATCTAGCAATATATTACGGCGATTATGAAAAAATTTACTTGGATAAAAACTAAAGTTATCTTGAGTATCAGAATTGAGTTGATAAACATCAGCATTAGATAAATCTTATAAGAATGAGCCAGATGTTATCACAAGAAATATTAAATTAACTTATCTAGGACTGTCATGAGTTTAGAAAATAATAGTAAAACCCATCAACAGCAAACGCTAGACTTAAGCATTGCTCTACTTGAGTGTCCTTCAGTCACACCAGATGATGATGGCTGCCAAGATATATTGTCAGAACGTCTGACGCAGGCTGGGTTTGACTGTGAGTTTATGTATTATGGTGATAGACAGGCAAAAGGCGAACAAGCGGAAGTCAAAAACCTTTGGGCGCGGCGTGGCACTACTGATCCCGTTATTTGTTTTGCTGGTCATACCGACGTCGTGCCTACGGGTGATGAAAACAATTGGACTTATCCGCCATTTACGCCCACCATTGCCGATGGTTATTTATGGGCGCGCGGTGCAGCTGATATGAAAACGGGGATTGCTGCTTTTACCGTTGCCGCCGAGCGTTTCGTCGCTAACCATCCTGAGCACAATGGTTCTATTGCCTTTTTAATCACCGCAGATGAAGAAGGGCCATCTATCAATGGTACAGTGAAAGTCATCGAAGCGCTCGAAGCACGCGATGAAAAAATTACCTATTGCCTCGTTGGCGAGCCATCAAGTACCGATACGCTGGGTGACATTATCAAAAACGGTCGCCGTGGCTCCTTGGGCGCGGTGCTTAGTGTCACTGGCAAACAAGGTCATGTCGCTTACCCGCATTTGGCTTGCAACCCGATTCATGCGGCGATGGCAGCATTAGCAGAACTGACAAACGCGACTTGGGATAACGGTAATGACTACTTCCCTGCGACTTCCTTACAAGTCTCTAATATCAATAGCGGCACGGGTGCAACCAACGTCATTCCAGAAACGCTTAATGCCGTGTTTAATTTTCGCTTTTCTACAGAAACCAGCGAAGATGAGTTAAAAGCAAAAACCCATGCTATCTTTGATAAATACTTTGAGAATAGTAAAGCCAGCTATGGTATTCATTGGAAATTATCCGGTCAGCCATTTTTGACCCCTGAAGGCAAACTCGTATCAGCCTGCCAGAGAGCGATTAAAAAAGTTACTGATATCGATACTACTTTATCAACTTCTGGTGGTACTTCTGACGGACGCTTTATCGCGCCAACCGGTGCGCAAGTGGTTGAGCTTGGCGTACGTAACGCCACGATTCATCAGGTCGATGAAAAGGTAGAAATAGATGATTTGGGCAGATTGGCGCAGATTTATGAAGGGATTTTAGAAAACTTGTTGTTAGGTGATGAGTAATCTACAGGAAAGCGGTTATGAAAATTAATCAACCTCATTTATTTTTGGTACTCGTAAGCTTTGGTTTGGTAGTCAGTGGTTGTAACAATATCAAAAAAGTGCAACCTGAAATGTACGCCGAAAAGGTAGCTTCTGAAAAAATAACTGAACCAGATAATAGTAATGATGTCGATAAAGTGCAAATGCCGCAAGGCGAAGGCAGCTTTCCAGTCAATCCTGCATCAAAAACACCATGGTCTACACTCGATAGAGATGAACAAGTTAATGAGATAAAACGTATTGTCGTGAGTTACGGCGGTGAGTTACAAGGCTTGGGTTATAGTGATGCTAAAATCCTAGAAACTGCTGATATTTATGTCCTGAATGCTGATATATCAGAAGACAATCATCTACAGCTGACTCAAACATTATCAGAGTTGGTAGGAGCACCTATCGTAATAAATATTCTAGATAGTAGGATGGTTGATGAGATGGGAAGCTTGGAAACTTTAGAGCTATCAGCAATTGACCAAAATCAGATAGCAAATTTTTCGATTTATAATAACGAACATATCAACTCAGTAGCGCGAATTGTAGAAACGCATGGCGCTAAACTGCAATCACTTGGTTACTCAGGCGATTCAGAACTTAGCCTTCAAATTAGCTACTATCCCAAAAAACTGACTAAGTCTGATTTTGAAAACTTAGAAAGAGCGTTAAAGCAGCTAACTGGTATTAATGTCACTGTGTTTAGAAAGAGCGTAACCATTAAGCCGCTTTAATCTACCTTTATACATAAGCACTCAATTGGTGGGTTATGCTGCGCCAACCCACCCTACCGCCACTGACAAGATTGCGTCACAGACTTGCGACTCTACTCAATCCCAATATAAAGATCCAACTCGCCATATTCTAAATTACCATCAATATAGTGCTCAAAATCGACCTTATAAGTGCGTTTGTGCTCACAGCTTGGATCATTAAAATACTCCCAAGCCTTCTCCCACGCATTCATTGCTGTATTTGGCATATTACCTTTTTCAGAAAACACCATATATTTTCCTGCAGGGATGCTGACCGATACCAAATTGCTTGCTTGTTTATCGCTATTAGCACTGACCCTATCAACCGCGTCATCATTATCTGACTGTGCCTTCTCACTATCTACCTTCCAACTGGCAACCACATCGAAAGCACCTGCATCGTCACTCTCATAGTTACGATAAATACCGAAGATATCCTGACCTTTTTCAAGCTGGCCCGCATGGTTTTGATAAAAATTTTGCCATAGCTTGCCTAACCTTGCTGTTTCATGGCTAATTTCAGCGTGATTGGTGGTACGAACGCTGATGCCTACGCAGGCTTGTTCATCGGTCAGCTCTTGGATTGGTGCAGTCATGAGGCAGTTTTTCCTGTTTATATTTAAGGTGATATTTTTTATTGAAATATGTTCGATGTATTATGCTAGTCAGCCTCGTCAATCCAATTCATCTGAATCGCTTCTAAAATACCTTCGTTTGATTTTTGCGGGTCATCATCAAAGCCTTCAAGTTCAGTCACCCAGCGATGCAAATCCGTAAAGCGGACATACTGTGGATCAGTCTCTGGAAATTTCTCATAAAGCTCAATAGCGATATCTAAGCTGTCTGTCCATTTTAACTTCTGCGGGGTCATGGTAGCTCCTTATTTTTAATTATTTTCATAAAATAGCGTTATAAAATGTCTCAGCACTATCCTATCAAAATTTATCACAGGATTATAGCCAAGTTAATTATGCTACTGATTTAGTCAGCGTCGTGGATTTGGTAGATTTAATCGCTACTTGATGTTCGTTCCATGAGTCAATAACATCTGTCAGCTGCGCGCCTATCATATCTAGTACCTCAGTTGTGCACTTACCCTTTTTATTGGTTAAAACAAATTTAGTCATACCAACACCCATCAGCTGATTTTTTACAAAAAAACGTGTTTCAAAATAGACATATTTTTTATCCCAACCGACAAGTGTACTATTTACCGTCATTTTATCTAAAAATTTAATCTCTTTAAGATAAACCATTTCTTGCATGGCAATAATCCAGCCGAGATTTTTAATGCCTTTTTGATGACAGCATGCCATCAGCCACTTAGTGATGTTTAACTCGATAAAAGATAAGTAGCGATAATTGGGCAGATGATCACGAAAGCCCATGTCATGTGGTAATACTCTATAGTGGCGTACAATTGGTTTGGTTAATGTTTCGAAACTTAGGTGTTCATTAGCCGATTGCTGTTTAAGCTGCTGCTTTAATAAGCTGACCATAATAAAAAAACGTATCAACATATTCATAAAGGAAGTCTCTGCACCGTTATTCTGTATTAATTATGAGTAAATATAGCTTTGATAAATACTGCCTACCTTAACGTAAAAAAAGCCACCTCAGTGACTTTTTTCGTGAAAATATTATTAGTAGATGATTAGCAATTAATGACCGCCGCCATTGATGCTACGAACCATCTCTTCAACCATCTTTTTGGCATCACCAAAGATCATCATGGTTTTATCCATGTAGAATAGGCTGTTATCAAGACCTGCATAGCCCGTGCTCATCGAACGCTTAATCACCATCACCGTTTGGGCTTTGCTGACTTCTAGAATTGGCATACCAAAGATAGGCGATGTTGGATCGTCTTTAGCAGAAGGGTTGACCACGTCGTTCGCCCCAATGACTAATACCACATCGGTACTGGCAAAATCCGAGTTAATCTCATCCATCTCAAGGATATCGTCATAAGGCACATCAGCCTCTGCTAATAGTACGTTCATGTGTCCTGGCATTCGACCAGCGACTGGATGGATGGCAAAGCGAACATTGACGCCTTCTTCTTTTAATAGCTCGTACAATTCTTTTACCGCATTTTGCGCGCGACCCTGCGCCATACCATAGCCCGGTACGATGACCACATTACTGGCATTGGCCATGAGGAAACCTGCGTCCTCTGCTGATCCTGCTTTATAGTTTTTCGGTGCACCATCATCGCCGCCTGCCGCTGCCGCTGTCTTGCCCATACCGCCAAATAAGACGTTCAGTAATGAGCGGTTCATTGCTTTACACATGATATAAGATAAAATCGCGCCTGATGAACCGACGAGTGACCCTGCGATAATAAGCATCGAGTTGCCAAGGGTAAAACCGATACCTGCTGCCGCCCAACCTGAGAATGAGTTTAGCAAAGACACAACCACTGGCATATCACCGCCACCGATTGGGGCAATCCACATCCAACCGAAGATGACTGCAATCACTGCCATGGCATAAAACGCTGGTAATGAATCAGTAACGAAGTACACGCCACCGAAAGCAATCATCGCAATAAATAGTAGTGCTTGTACTGGCTTTACCCAGCCGCCAACCAAAGTTTTCGCCCAGCTCTTCGCTGCTAATTTACCAAAAGCAAAGACTGACGCTGAAAAGGTAATCGCCCCGATAAAGCAACCGATAAATAATTCAACACGAGCAACTGTGCCGTGCTGTTGTTCAGTATGCAGTACGGTTGCTAAGGCAATAGCGACCGCTGCTAAACCAACAAAGGAATGCATCAAAGCGACCGTTTCTGGCATTTGGGTCATGGCGACTGTCTTTGCTTTCCACATACCGACGATAGCACCTAATACCATCGCACCGATAATTAACCAAAGGACAGGGCCTTCCGCTAAGAAGAATGTCGTCACGACAGCAATGGCCATCGCAACCATACCCATACGGTTACCACGAATCGCCGTCTTTGGACTAGATAAACCACGCAAGGTTAAGACAAAAAGGATAGCACCAACTAAGTAGAACCAGTCAGCATTTGCAGAAATCATGTTTGTTAAATCGCTCATGCGTTGCCTCCATTCTCAGTCGTGCCAGCTTCAAGTGCAGGGGCTTTTTTTACTTTAGGCTTAAACATTGCAAGCATACGCTCAGTCACGGCAAAACCACCGAAAATATTGATACTGGCTAAAAATACCGCGAAGGCACCCAGCAAACTGGTTGGCGCAAATACCGACCCATCAATGGTGACGGTTTGCAGCATCGCACCGACGATAACAATACTTGATAAGGCATTGGTTACTGCCATTAGTGGCGTGTGCAATGCTGGCGTGACGCCCCAAACGACGTAATATCCGACGAAAATAGCGAGCACAAATACCGTGAAAATCGCTACGAACGGTGTGCTACTCATGGCCGCACCCGCTGGCGCTGCCGCTAATATAGTGGCAATCATCTAATCCTCCTAAAAAATTATTCGTTACTGCAAATGTAGGGTCATGAAGTAATTGAGACTTGATTTAAAGCTTAGCGTTTAGCAAGGCGAACTTGGTTGTCATGCGTCACTGCTAATGCGCCTTGAATCTCATCATTCATGTCTAAATTGAGTGCCAGTGTGTTTGCAGCGTCTGTTGCGGCAGGGGCTATTAAGGTGGTGATAAAATTAACTAGGTTATTGGCGTATAAGTCTGAAGACTGCGCCGCCAGTTGTGATGGGATATTTGCTGCGCCAACGATACGAACACCGTTTGCCGTGGTAATGGTCTCGTCAGGAATACTGCCTTCGACGTTGCCGCCCGTTCCAGCGGCCATATCGATGAGCACGGATCCTGCTTTCATTTTGGCAAGCGTTGCCGCATGTACCAAGCGTGGAGCGTTACGACCAGGAATTTGCGCGGTAGTGATAACGATATCAGCATTGCTTAACGCCTTATCCACCACAGCGGCTTGGTCTTTAATGTATTGTTCAGATGGTGTCCACGCATAGCCACCTGTGGCTTTGGCCTTTTGCGCTTCGTCTTCACTCATTGGAACATCAAGCCATTTGCCGCCAAGCGATTCCACTTGTTCTTTCGCAGCAGGGCGCAAATCACTGGCTTCAACAACAGCACCTAAGCGTTTTGCCGTGGCAATCGCTTGCAATCCTGCAACCCCAACGCCTAAGATAACGACTTTAGCAGGTTTGACTGTACCAGCTGAGGTCATAAACATTGGGAATGGTCGTGAATATTCGTTGGCAGCTAGCAGTACTGCCTTATAACCAGCAAGGTTGGCTTGCGATGACAAGACATCCATATTTTGGGCGCGTGACAAGGTTCGTGGCAATAGCTCCATGGCAAAGGCAGTTGCACCTTTGGCTGCATAAGTATCAAGTTGGGCATTACGGTATGGGTCGAGCATACCAATGACGATTTGACCAGCTGTTAAATGTTCAGTCACTGTCATGGGTAAGTCATTCACCGTGGTAATAATTTGAGATTGATTGACGACCTCGGTGCTACTGTTAGCAATGTCAGCTCCAGCAGATTGATACAGCTCATCCGCGTAATACGCCGCTTGACCTGCACCTGACTGAATGACGACTTCAAACCCAAGTTTACGTAATTTTTTTACTGCGTCTGGGGTTAGCGCGACCCGACTTTCACTTGCGCTATCTGCACTAATCACACCAATCTTCATACCGTCTCCTTTTGTCTAACGACTATTCTCACGTCTAATGACTACCTTTTAACACCCTCAACGCACATCTAAAAAGCACAGGGGACAAAAAATCTTCGGTCAGGTTGATTGAGAACTGACGACCAAAGATTATCAATTTAATAAATGATGACTACTTTACCATCATGCCATTTTATTATAGATATATCGTCTTCTAATTTTCATCGTCTAATAATGACCCATAAGTTAATAAAAAGTTTGCCACCTTTGCCATAGTTATAACTTTTATTGTTATATTAAAAACTTTTACTTTTTAGCTATTCTTGAAAATATATAAAGAATTAGAATTGGTAACAGTACAAATAGGAATATATAATATTTCAAATCATAAAATAGTTTTATGATAGAACTTAAAAATACAAAACGATTATCAACAAGTCAAGATAAACTTATGGATGACGTATAATAAGAAAACTGGACACTATACTTTGCTGATTATTGACTCATTATAATAAGGAATAACGATGTATTTTTTACTCTCTCCTGCCAAATCTCTCAATGAAAAAGACTCTATCCCCGTGAATCTAAGCAATCACTATAGCCAGCCTGAACTGATCGAACAGGCGCAAATACTGATGAAAGCATTGAAATCAAAAGAGCCGATTGATTTGCAAGAGCTGATGGGTATCTCTGACGATTTGGCACAGCTCAATGCTAAACGTAATCAAAACTGGGCTTGGAGTAATAATGAACCTTTTACGACCACCAACGCCAAACCTGCGGGTTATTTATTCGATGGTGATGTTTATAGCGGTCTTGATATGTATAACATGGATAAGGAAACTGCTATTTACGTCAATGAGCATCTTGGTATTTTGTCAGGGCTTTATGGCGTATTAAAACCGCTGGATTTAATTCAGCCTTATCGCCTAGAGATGGGAATTAAGCTAAAAAATGAGCGTGGCGATAATCTGTATGAATTCTGGGGAGAGGAAGTAACTAATACTATCAATGCGCGTATGGCAAATAGCGAAGATAAAGTTTTGGTTAACCTCGCTTCTAATGAGTATTTTAAGGTAATAAAAAAGAAAGCACTGAATGCTGAAGTTATCACGCCACGATTTGAAGATGAAAAAAATGGTCAATATAAAGTGATTAGCTTTTATGCCAAAAAAGCGCGTGGACTGATGGTGAAGTATGCGGCTGATAATAAATTAACCAGTGCTGAACAGTTAAAGCAGTTTGATTTGGCGGGATATTATTATATTGATGAGCTATCTGATGATAAAACGTGGGTGTTTCGTCGGGATGAGGCAAGTCAGTAATTTTTAAAAAGTTATCTAATTTGTATCATAAAACCCCGATAAGCTTAGCCTATCGGGGTTTTGTTTAAACTCGGTTTAACGTGTACGTTATGACAAAGTCATACTTCTAGAAAAAAGTGATTTGTCGAGGAAGACGCGCGAAAATGGTATCTATCGTACATTGAGCGCGCCTGACAAATAGAAATCGCTTTTTAGCAGAAGTAAAATTACATCATACCGCCCATGCCACCCATACCGCCCATTCCACCAGCACCGCCCATGCCAGCCATAGGATCAGCACTTTCTGGTAGGTCAGTAATCATGGCTTCAGTAGTCAGCATTAAACCAGCTACAGAAGCGGCGTTTTCTAATGCTGAACGTGATACTTTTGCTGGGTCAAGAATACCCATCTCAAGCATATCGCCATATTCACCAGAAGCAGCATTATAACCGTAGTTACCGCTACCATTTTTCACTTCGTTAACCACTACTGACGCTTCGTCGCCTGAGTTGGTTACGATTTGACGTAATGGCGCTTCCATCGCACGGCGTAAGATATTGATACCAGCGTTTTGGTCGTCGTTATCACCGCGAAGTTCAGACAATGCGTTCATCGCACGAACTAAGGCAACACCGCCACCAGGGACAACACCTTCTTCAACCGCTGCGCGAGTTGCATGAAGCGCATCATCAACGCGGTCTTTCTTCTCTTTCATTTCAGTTTCAGTTGCAGCGCCAACCTTGATAACGGCAACGCCGCCAGCCAGTTTTGCCATACGCTCTTGAAGCTTTTCTTTATCATAGTCAGACGTTGATTCTTCAACTTGACGACGGATAGAATCAACACGGTTTTCGATATCAGCAGTGTTACCAGCGCCGTCAACGATTACGGTGTTTTCTTTACCAACAGTGACTTTCTTAGCCGTTCCCAATTGCTCTAGTGTCGCAGTCTCAAGACTTAGACCAATCTCTTCAGAGATAACGGTACCGCCAGTCAAGGTTGCGATATCTTCTAACATGGCTTTACGGCGATCGCCAAATCCTGGTGCTTTAACGGCACAAGTTTTTAAGCCGCCACGCATGTTGTTTACTACTAAAGTCGCCAATGCTTCGTTTTCTACGTCTTCAGCAATGATGAGTAGTGGCTTGCTTTGCTGCATCACTTGCTCAAGCAATGGCACGATTTCACGAATGTTGCTGATTTTTTTATCGACAAGCAAGATGTATGGGTTTTCAAATTCAGCAGTCAGGCTGTCTTGTTTGTTTGCAAAGTACGGGCTGATATAACCACGGTCAAACTGCATACCTTCGACGACTTCTAAGGTATCTTCAAAGCTTGAACCTTCTTCAACAGTGATAACGCCTTGCTTACCAACTTTTTCCATTGCTTGGGCAATCAATTCACCAATTTTGGTGTCTGAGTTGGCAGAGATAGAACCTACTTGGGCGATCGCTTTAGAATCGTCAGCTGGGGTTGATAGCTCGTGAATTTGCTCAACTGCTGCGCGAACCGCTTTATCGATTCCGCGTTTTAGATCCATTGGGTTCATGCCAGCGGCAACCGATTTCATGCCTTCTTGCAAGATTGACTGAGCCAATACAGTCGCAGTCGTTGTACCGTCACCAGCGACATCGTTGGTGCGGCTAGCGACTTCACGAACCAATTGCGCGCCCATGTTTTCAAATTTGTTTTCAAGCTCGATTTCTTTAGCAACTGAAACACCATCTTTAGTGATGGTTGGTGCGCCAAATGATTTATCGATAACCACGTTACGACCTTTAGGGCCTAAGGTTACTTTTACCGCATTTGCTAGAACGTTTACACCGTCCATCATTTGTTTACGGGCATCAATGCCAAATTTTACGTCTTTTGCCATGTTAAATTACTCCACTATTATAAGTATGAGAATGCAATTAAATGTTTTAATGTTATTTTCAATATTTTCAAAAGGTGCCGAGTATAAAGTAATACTCAAAAAATTAGCCTTCTAGCACACCGAGTACATCAGATTCTTTCATAATCAATAGTTCTTCGCCGTCAACTTTAACCGTTTGACCAGCATATTGACCGAACAAGACTTTGTCGCCAACTTTTACATCTAATGCGCGAGTTTCACCGTTGTCACGAATCTGACCGTTTCCGGTTGCTAGCACTTCACCTTGCGAAGGCTTTTCTTGCGCTGAACCAGGAAGCAAAATTCCACCCGCCGTTTTCGTTTCTTCTTCTATGCGGCGGACAACAATACGATCATGTAAAGGACGAATATTCATCAATATGTCTCCAGTAATGGGTTTTTAAAATAAAGGTTTATTGAAATAAATGGTCTCAAGACCAGTATCTATAAGAATTGCAACTAAGAAGTAGCTTCTTATACATAAGCGTTGAGCTTGATTCAAAAAGTGGGGGCATGGTGAGTTGGCTTCAAGTGTAAAGCCTAAAAATTTACAAGAATTTTTCTTACTAGATAGCGTTTATTAAAAAGCCATCATAAATGATGAATGCGTTCCAAATAACAGGCATTGTCTTGCCAGACTTACAGCAAGTTACTCAATTGATGATAGGAATGATTGCCGTAACATCGGCTACAAGAGCCAAACGACCGCGCAATTCTTACCCCTTGAAAATGTAACAAGTTATGACCATTATAGTCTTTAATAACATAACCGTATTTCTACAGCAAAATCATTCTTACATAATATTTAAACCATCGCATTGCTTCATTTATTATCTAATATAAATTAATTAAGGAATATCAATGACCGTCCATAATGATAAAAAACAAAGTAAATCTAAATTTTTAACGGTTTTAACCACCAGTGCTAGCATCGCTGCTATCGGAGCTTTGAGTATGACTGTACCAACCCTTGCTAGTGCCAAGAGCGTTGAACCCTCAAGCGCCAACTATAGCTTTACTATTGAAGACAAATATAAAGGAACGGCCACTCGTACTTTGAATAAGTCTGGAAATACGTGGAAGTATAATGTCAATGCTCGAGTTGCTGGTGTCGCAACCGCCGCGCAAAACAGTACTTTTACTATTAACGGTAATAATGTCATTCCAACTCAAGCCAGTACTACTTATAAGTTATTGGGTGTTGGTCGAACGCATAAATTGGACTTCAATCCAAGCAGTAAAAAAGTGGTGAGTAATTATAGAGGTAAATCGACCACCTTAAATATGGCGCAGCAAGCCTTTGATGATTTGAGTCTTGAGGTTCAAATTCGCCAAGATTTATTAAATGGCAAATTCTCTGGCAACTATTACATGGCGAAAAAAGACAAAATTGAGAAAACGCCCTTTAAGAAATCGGGTAATACTAAGATTACGGTTCCAGCAGGTACTTTCGATACCGTTCGTGTCGACCGTGTTCACGATGACAATAGCCGCTCGACCAGTTTTTGGCTGGCACCAAGCTTAGATTACTTGCCAGTGAAAGTGAGCCAAATTAACGATGGTAAGAAAATGGACTTGGAATTGACCAAAGTTAATTAAGTTACTGTCTATAAATCACTGTTTATAAGTTAGTTGGTTATCAATAAATAGCTAGCATAAAAAAGGGCGCTCTATGTTAGAGCGCCCTTTTTTGAGTGATTTTTTACTACAAACGATAGTATTTAAAGTCTTAACTAGCGTGATCGAGGTTGCTTAACGACATTGTTCATCGAAGGTAGACGCTTGAGAAGGATAAACAACCAAATATTAATGGCTAACAGTAAAACAAAATCTAACAGATACACTGCTATCTCAACCCAACTGCTGCCATACATACGCGTAAATAGTACTACACCGCTCGCCCCGAGATAAACCAAAGTGAACATACTGCCTATCAATAGCGCATAAGGTGAACGCCCGCGTAGTATCGATGGCGTTAAGACAAACGCTGGCACTAACCATAACGCTTGCCAAGCTATACCGCCGACAATATCTGGACTACTGGGATTGAAAATACTGATTAAGATTGGCAGCCCAAGCAATCTAAAAACCAGCCAAACCAACCAAGTGATCGTTAAACGCTGGCGGATAGGCGCTATCGGTTTTTGCGCCTTAATTGCTTCAGGCATTTTTTCTGCTGGCGTTTGGGTATTACTGTTATGATTGGACTGATTATGGTTAGTAGCCATGAGAGGTATTTAATTCCTAATTGATAGCGGCAAGCGGCAATAAATAAAGGTCAATTAGCGACTCCAATTGGCTTGGGCTAACGCTTTGGCACTAATAGCCAAGCGACGACCTTGAGCAATAGCCAGTTCACGCTCATCAGCCGATACTGGCTGATCGTGCGCCGCGCCGCTAACATGACTTGCGCCATAAGGCGAGCCGCCACGACTAGTACGATTTAGGGCAGGCTCAGCATAGGGCACGCCCACAATCATCATGCCATGGTGCAATAGCGGCATCATCATCGTCAGCAGTGTCGTCTCTTGTCCGCCGTGCATCGAACCGGTTGCAGTAAATACAGCGGCGGGTTTATTCTGTAGATTTCCTGCCAGCCATAGCGTGACGGTATTGTCCCAAAAATACTTCATTGGCGCGGCCATATTACCAAAGTGCGTTGGGCTTCCTAGCGCGAGACCACTACAATCTTTTAAATCGTCCATGGTGCAATATAGATCGCCGTCATCAGGAATAGCAGGCTTACTTGCCGTGGTTTCAGGTGCAACTGTCGGCACCGTACGAATACGCGCTGTCATTCCAGCCTCTTCAATACCTTGGGCGATGGCATATGCTAATGTCTTCGTCGTACCATAATTTGAATAATAAAGCACCAAAACATACGGGGCGGTCTGACTCATTAGCAAAACATCCTTACAAAATCGTGAAAATGAATGATTAAAAGCGTGTCAACTCTATTATAAATGACACGCCTGACCAATAGATGTGCACATTATGCCCGAGTCATTCACCGACATGCAAACAAACCCCTTTTAATAACCCAGTTTTGCTATTTCGTTTTTGTAGAAAACTGACTTAAATTGCTATGGAAGACTCTCAAAACCATGTACACGCCCTCAGTGCATTTTGACACAATTCAGCGGCAGATTCTGGATGTCCATTTTTGCTACACTACTCGCACTCTTATTGCCGTTAAATGGTTGTTATGGAAAATATACTAAAAAAAATCCCCTTTTTACATCAACGCTGGTTCCAGTTTCTACGTTTCTTGACGCGGCACTTTCTTGAAGACAATTGTCAGCAAAAAGCGGCGTCACTAACTTATACGACGCTATTGTCCATTGTACCTATCTTAACGGTACTCTTGATGATTTTGTCTTCTGTTCCAGCACTTGCATCGGTCAGAGCGCAGATTTACGAGGTTATTTATAGTAACTTGCTGCCGCAATCGAGTTTGCAGGTCAGCAAATATATCAATAACTTCGCCGAGAAATCCTCAAATCTGACCATCATCGGTTCGATGGTACTGTTTTTTACCACCATCATGACATTGACGACCATTGAGCGCGCTTTTAATCAAATCTGGCGGGTAGAAAATCGTTCAGGTGGAATGAAGAGCATACTGCGCTATTGGACCATCGTGACGCTGGGACCGCTGATTTTGGGCACAGCATTTATCGTCTCGAGTACGGTACAAAGTTTAAGTTTCTTAAATCGACAAATTGCGGGCTATGGCATTGACTGGTCGTTTTGGATCCAAGTCGTCTCCATTGCGGTTACAGTGGCTGGTTTTATCGGTATGTATTGGTTTATTCCAAAAGCGCGTGTTCCTGCAAAAAATGCCGCGATTGCAGGTGTTTTTGTTGCCGTGATATTCGAGCTAATGAAGAACCTTTTTGGGACGGTAATGGCGAATTTCACCAGCTATGAAGCTATTTACGGAGCATTTGCGGCGCTGCCTATTTTCTTACTTTGGATATATTTGTCGTGGAATTTGATTTTATTGGGCGTTGAAATTAGCTATACCTTGACTATCTTTGAGACGGAAGAGGTCTATCCGCGCCATCCACTCTTAAGTTTGCTCGATATGTTAAATCTCGTTTATACCCATCATCTAAAAGGTGAAGCGGTGAGCGAACAAGCCCTGCGCAATGTTTTGGGACGCAAAGAGTTGCCAAAATGGTATACCTATCTTAACTATCTGCAAGACAGCAATCTCATCACCATGACGGAAGAAGAAGATTACGTACTGAAAAAAGATTTGAGCAAAATGACCTTGTGGGATTTTTACCGCACCTTACCTTACCCCTTACCTATTAAAGATGAGCTCGATGAGATGAGCTTGGAAGAGCAAAAACCTTGGCTGAGTTTATTAGTAGATCGCTTTGAAAATACAGAAGCTTTTGCTAAACAGCAATTGGCTTTACCATTGAACATGATTTTCGCCCATAGTGAACCCCGTAAAAAATCTGAGGAAAATGCAGCAGACTCGGCTAAAAAAAATCGATCTAAGCTTTTTAGAAAATCTAGCGAGGCAGCCCCTAACCATCTATGTAAAAAAGATAAAAATCGGGTTAACGTCACGCCAGATTTTGATCCTATCGCTTATGATAAAGACAGCGACGTAGAGTGCGACGAGAATAATAATGAAATCCTCATTCCTAAAGATGTTAATGAAGATAAAGATTCCATATATCATAATAAAACAAGTAGCAGAGGCGATATCATTACTGAAGCGGATAAGCCTACGAGAGGTTAGCTTAGTATCATTTTGCTAAGACAGCTCTTATTATATAGTTACTGCGAAGTCTAGAAATAAGCCTCTATCATAGGGGCTTATTTTTTTACTAACTTTTTAATCGCTCCTATTTATATGGTAAGGTAATTCCTTTTAAGCCTCTTTATTTAGTGGTGCAATAGCATAGCTTTTATCGACAAAACTTGTTTAATTTTTAGGTCATTTTTGGAGCGCATTATATTGGACAAACACCCTAAAAATGGCGGGCTTAAGTCGCTATTGCTCACAATCATGCATAGGTTAAAGCAATTTGCCCAGCTCTGGTCGCTACAGACGCTATTGGATTTACCCGATCGCCTAAAAAATCTGTGGCAGCAGCTCATTGGTTCTTATTGGTTTATTCCCAGCGCTTGTGTGTTAGCAGGTATTCTCCTCGCGCCTATATTGGTCACCATTGACGAGCATTTTGACCGTGAAACGGTTAGAGAGCTAAGTTTTGCTTTTACCGGCGATGATGAGGCTGCCCGCGCTATCATGACCACCATTGCTGGTGCCGTACTCGGTGTCGCTGGTACGACTTTTTCAATTACCATTGCCGTGTTATCAATGGCGTCTTCGCAATTTGGTCCGCGATTGCTGCGTAATTTTTTGACCGATACGCCCAATCAGTTTGTTTTAGGCGCCTTTATTGGCACCTTTAGTTATAGCTTGTTGGTGTTAAAAGCGATTCATAAATATGATGTTGCCTTTGGTGTGCCGCAATTGGCCGTGACCTTTGGCATTATCATGGCGATTATTTGCGCGTTATTATTGGTGTATTTTGTGCAGCATATGGTACATGCGATTCAGGCATCACATGTGATTGAAGGCGCCAGTAATGAGGCGATTAAGAACATTCACTACTGGTATAAAGACCGCTGCGATCTCAAGCATCAACGTGACGTTGAGCACCAAGATATCGAACAATTTCACACTTGGTCTGTCACGCCCATTTATGCGCTAAGCTCGGGGTATTTACAGCAAATTTACCTTAAGTCACTGGTAGCTCTGAGCCAAGATTATGCAGGCGTGGTGCAAATAAAGACCAATCTTGGTGATTTTGTCACTGATAAGAACGTGATTGGATACTTTTATCAACGTCCAGCCGATCATTCAGACAATCGCCAACAAACCAACACGCCAAATCTCGCTATCGTACCGCGGACGCCTGATGGCATATTTTGGCAACGCTTTGCTGGTTGTATACGCATTGAACAACGCTTGAGCCACTCCGATGATATTGCTTACAGCTTGGGACAAATGACTGAAATCGCCGTTCGTGCCCTATCACCGGGTATTAATGATCCTAAAACAGCGGTGAATTGTGTTCAATCGCTGACTACTTGTTTAAGTATCATGATGCGTTATCAGCCGCCTAGCCCCTATCATTTTTGTACAGCATCGCCAGATAAATCGACGCCAAATAAAGCAGATTCGGATGGCACTGGCACTGTCAAAAATGCGTCAAGCGCCGCCATATTGGCCGTCGTTACTCATGGCCCCAACATATCTGACTTTATTGATGCCTCGCTTGGTGAGATACGTCGCTATGCGACGGCAGATTTATTGGTATTAAAAGCGCTTTGTCAGGCAATGGTGGATCTCAATTATGCTAAAGTCAACGATGACCAACAGCAGACGCTATTGCACGAGTTAACCCTGATTGAACGCGCAGGACAAGACAATCTAAACTATCAAGAATTGGTTGATGACTTAATTGCTATGTGCCAACAGACAAAGCAGTTGATTATTAATGAAAATGCTCAGCATCAATATTTTTCCTACATCCCTAAGTTTGATGCTCATACTCATCAAGCACGACAAAAGCAGTTAATATAACGTCTAAAGCGAGCCCTACTGCCAAAAATAAGTTTGCCATTCATCACTAGGGCGTGTCCTCATTTTAAAAATGGTGATAAAAATGAGATAAATTGCCGTCAAACAAGGAAAATAGCGCAGATAATATCGAGATATTAGTCAGCTATTTGACGCCGTTTGGCAAGATTTAGCCATTTTTAACCCATTTAGATGACTATCGATTGAATTGAGGACACGCCCTAGCAAGCAAATAAAAAACTCACTAAAATACAATACTATTTAACCCCATAATTTTTAAGCATAGGGCAATTTTTTATCATTATTTGAGACCTTTTTCATGGCCCCTACTAGTAGCCTGAGCATACTTGAAATCAGCGCGATATTTTTATCGATTACCGCTTTACTGACTTATGTAAATCATCGATTTATCGGCTTACCAACGACGATTGGTGTGATGGTCATCTCCATTTTGTTATCTATGGCCGCGATATTTTTAGGCTTTTTAGGTTTTGATAAGTTGATTGATTATGAGGTAAGTTTATTAGAGCAGCTTGATTTTACCGAGGTCTTATTAGACGGCATGCTATCTATGTTGTTATTTGCTGGCGCGTTGCACGTCAATATTAGCGACTTAAAACGTTATAAACTGCCCATTGGTATTCTTGCTTGTCTTGGCACCCTCGTATCAGCGCTGCTGATCGCCGCGGCTCTCTACTTTATGCTACCACTGTTTGGTTTTGGGCTGCCATTTTTGTGGTGCTTATTGTTTGGTGCCTTGATATCGCCGACCGATCCGATTGCTGTGATGGGAATTTTGGCGTCAGCTGGCGCCCCAAAAAGCATTGAAACCGTTATCGCTGGTGAATCCTTATTTAATGATGGCATTGGGGTGGTTATTTTTGTGCTGCTGCTCGGTATTTTATCAAGTGGCGATATTCCAACCGTCAATTATGTTGCTCACACCTTAGCAGTAGAAGCTGGTGGCGGTATTGTCTTTGGTTTGGTGCTTGGGACAATTTTATATTACATGCTCAAAAGCATCGACAGCTACCAAGAAGAAGTGTTATTAACGCTTGCTGGCGTGATAGGTGGTTATGCACTCGCCAGCCATTGGCATTTATCGGGTCCACTTGCCATGGTAATGATGGGATTAATGGTGGGAAATCGCGGGCGAGCGCTGGCTATGAGTGATAAAACGCGCCACTATATTGATCTATTTTGGGAATTAATCGATGAAATTCTTAACGCTATTTTGTTTGTATTAATCGGCCTTGAAGTAGTAATGATTGCTTATTCGAGTCATTTATTTATCGCCGCTGGCTTAACAATTCTTATCGCTTTACTGGCACGCTTTATTGTCGTCGGTATGACCACCAAAACCTTTCATCATCAGCTTGATTTACCAAAAGGGGCTTGGAAGGTGCTGACTTGGGGTGGATTACGTGGCGGGATTTCGGTCGCCTTGGTGTTACAGCTACCAGCAGGCACCGAGCGCGATATTTTATTGGCACTTACTTATGCAGTGGTGATATTTTCTATATTAGTACAAGGTTTGAGCGTTGGTAAAGTGGCCAAAAGCATTCGTTCTAATGAAAAAACAGTAAAGGTATAAATGACTTTAATAAGAAACCCAGCATAAAATTTATTTTCATGATCAGTTTTTTGATGGGTTTTTAAAACTAAGGTTAGGTCATTAAATTAAGCCTTTTCGTTTCATATTGCGATAAACCACAATGACAATAATAATATTTAATAACAAAATGGCAAGTTTAAACCAGTCAAACGGACTGGCAAATAAGTAATAAAGCTCAATCGGAATAAAAATTCCGTAGCCTAATACACCAAACCAATAAGCCCACGTTTGATCTTGCCATAAACCATAGGCTTCAAGGAAGCGCAGACTGGCATAAGCGAAAATTAGTAACAAAAATATTGGCCAATTTTGACTTGCCTGCTGGGCGATGCTTACCGCACTAGCAACTTGCGGTGCCAATAGCTGTCCAAAGGTTTGCTGCCAAGACGCTGTCGCTGTCGTAAGCCAGCGCTCAAGGTCATTATGCCATGACCATAATGCCACTGCCCCTAATAACGCACCGATTCCTTTTACGACTTCGTATATGGCCACCGCCTTAATCGATTCGCTAGAAGTACTAGAACGATTGGGTCTTGTAGGCTGTTGGCTGATTAGATCTGGGTCGTTATCCTTCGATGATGATGGCAAGCGGTCATCCCGTCGGGTCGAATTAGGCAAAGAAAGTCTCCACAACACGGCCTTGCAACTGCTGGTTAAAGAATGGGGTATTTTTACCATTCGATATCATAGATTCTATGGTTACTTGCCACTCTAGATTAGGATCGACCAGTACTGCACCGCCAATATTCTCATATTGCTCGCTAATACCAGCAATTTTTGCTGGATTGAGACAGATTTTATCAACCAGTTGCTCAAGCGTTAATATCTCATCACGTACCAATTGACACGCCAACGCCATAAAAGTATCAAAGTTCGAGATACCGGGCGTGCTCTCGGCGAACGGTGCTTTTTTAGCCGTGCTGTTTAGCGGCTCATGATGGCTGCAAATCGCGTCAATAGTGCCATCTTTTAGGCCGCTACGAATGGCTTGCTGATCCGTATTACTACGTAGCGGCGGTAGCACATAAGCTTGGGCATTAAAGCCTTTTAAATTATCATCGGTTAAATACAGCTGATGCATCGCCACATCACAAGTGACAGGCAGACCTTTATCTTTTGCCCAGCGCATCAACTCAATCGAAGACTTACAAGATAACTGGCTAAAATGCGCTGCGATACCCGTTTCTTCAACCATAAGCAATTGCGTTGATAAGGCGACCGTTTCTGCAATCCAAGGAATCCCCTGCAAACCATGATAGGAGGCAATATAGCCTTCATGCGCGACCCCATCGCCCGACAAGCTTGGCTCGTCAGGATAAAAGAATACTTTCATGCCAAAAGTGGCAGCGTACTCAAGTGTGCGCAGTAACACTAAGTCATTACGAAAAGGTCGACGCGCATTCGAGACCGCGATGCAGCCACCTTTTTTAAGACCAGCAATATTCGATGGACGTTCGCCTTCTAAGCCCGCGGTCAAAGCACCCAAAACATGCAAATAAATGCCACCATCGCTCAGCGCGCGCTCACGTAAGCCTTTTAGCAGCGAGCCGTTTTCTAAAATGGGATTGGTATCGGGTGGAATGACTACATGTAAAAAACCATTGGCACGGGCAGCTCGCCCTTCTGATTGCAAGGTGCCATGTTGCTGTTGTCCCGGTTCACGTAGGCGTGCACACAAATCAACTAAAGGCGGCAGTAGCCACATCTCGCGTTCTGACTCAAGTGCAGCCAGCTTATCGGTGACTGCACTTGGTAGCGCGTCTTTGAATGATTGAGGAAGCTGATTAATTATCGGTGTTTCCGTATTTAGCATAGTAGACATGAGCGTTATTACCGTATCAATAAAATGGAATAAATAAATATAGAACAGCGTGGCAAAGTATTATTGACTCGCAGCTTGATGAGCGCGCTGACCTTCCATTGCCAGCGATAATACGGCCATACGAATCGCGATGCCGTTATTTACCTGCTTTAAAATGACAGATTGGTCGCCATCAGCAACGCTTGAGGCAATCTCAACCCCGCGGTTCATCGGTCCCGGATGCATAACCAGTGCGTCCGGTTTGGCCAGTGCTAGCCGTTCGGGCGTAATCCCATAATGCTTATAATACTCACTCGATGAGGCCAGCAGCGGCGAGCCAATCCGCTCGTTTTGTATTCTTAATCCCATAATGACATCACAGTCAGTCACACATTCATTCATATCTTCATAAACTTGCACGCCAAAACGTTCAATGCCTTTAGGTAACAAGGTGCGCGGCGCACAGACGCGAATATCTTTGACACCTAGGGTTTGTAGCGCACTGATATCTGAGCGCGCGACCCGTGAATGCTTAATATCGCCGATGATAGCTACGGACAATTCTTCAAATGGACGCGGCGCTTCACGGTGAATGGTGAGCATATCGAGCATACCTTGGGTTGGATGAGCATGCCAGCCGTCACCGCCGTTAATAATGGCAATATCTGGCGTGACTTCTGTCGCCATAAAATGCGCCGCGCCTGACGCTGAATGCCTTACCACAAAGATATCCGCTGTCATGGCTTGTAGATTCCAAAGTGTATCGCGCAAGCTCTCGCCTTTTTTGGTACTAGAGCGCTCGATATCGATATTAAGCACATTGGCACCAAGACGTTTTTCTGCGACTTCAAAGGTCGTGCGCGTACGAGTTGACGGTTCAAAAAACAAATTCATCACCGTATAACCGTCAAGCTCAGGGCGATTAATCAGTTGACCATTATCATCAAAAAACGTTTCTGCTTTGGTAATAATCGCCTGCAATTGCGCCTTACTCAAACCCTCCACCCCTAAGAAATGGCGAATACTACCATCGTTATTCAGCTGCGGACGACTGAGCGAGGTGTTGAGTTTTTGATGGATGGTCTCAGGATTGAACTTGGTATAATCAGTTGGCGAAACTGTCTCGGTTGAGCGACTATCGATAGAATTTGACATAATGGCACGTCTTTATTGTTAGGTTATATGATGTGATAATCATTATTTATGCGTTTTACGGTCGTTAAGCACAGAGACAAGGACATTTTGGCGCTTATTTGCTACAATTTAGCGCAATGACAGACAGCCTTCAAAACAGTTTTGTCGTTCTACTGAGCAGTGCACTTAGATTTATAGCGCTCATAGCAGAACTTATTGCAAATACGCTTATTAAAACGATAAATAAATAATCATAGCGATAGTGTAGCTGATTTTGTGGTCAGGACAAAGTTGCCTTGCTGGGTATTTAAAAATTTGCCAAATTTAGGTGGATTAAATGCCATTCAATCGACTCTTAAACCTTCAGGCACTCTTTACCCTCACTCATCTTAGTTTTAAAAATTTTTATTTCAATAATATCCATCTCAATAGCCTTTATCAGGACGCCTTATGACAACCTTAGCCAATTATCTAAACGCTCATGCGAGCAACCCAGCAATTAATGACGTGGTTACCACTGTGACCGATGTCGGTAAAACTATCTCGCAGTTACTAAGAAAAGGAGCATTAGCAGATATTTTAGGAGAGGCAGGCAACCAAAACATCCAAGGTGAAGAGCAGAAAAAACTGGACGTCCTGGCTAACGATTTATTGTTAGAGGCTCTGGCAAAAAACACCCATTGTGCCGGCGTTGCCTCTGAAGAGCTGGACGATGCTACCCCTGCCAATGCTGATGGCAGTTTGTTGGTATTGTTCGATCCGCTTGACGGCTCATCAAATATCGATATTAATATGGCCGTCGGTACTATCTTCTCCATTTTACCGTACCAGCGCCAAGGTCAAATTAGTGAAAATAGCGATTTCTTGCAAGCAGGAAAGCACCAATTAGCAGCTGGTTATTTATTATATGGCACCTCTACGGTACTCGCATTAACCATTGCTGATAATGTCGTGATGTTTAGCCTCGACCCTGATAATAATGATTATGTGCTCATAGAAGAAAATGTCCAGATTGATGCGGATACTAGTGAATACGCTATCAATGCTTCTAATTATCGCTATTGGCAAGCGCCCATGCAGCAATATATCGATGAGTTGATTGCTGGCAAGACCGGCGTACGTGGTCGTGACTTTAACACGCGCTGGGTTGCTGCCATGGTCGGTGATGTGCATCGCATTTTATGTCGCGGTGGTTTATTCACTTATCCATTTGACACCAAAGATGCTAATAAAGCGGGAAAATTGCGCTTAATGTATGAAGCCAATCCGATGAGTTTATTGGTTGAGCGCGCGGGCGGCGCTGCTACTGATGCGGTGCAGCGTATTTTGGATATAGAACCAACCGATATCCATCAACGTGTTCCTGTGGTACTTGGTAGCAGAAATGAAGTTGATTACGTTAAAAACCTGCATTTAAAACACGCTGCTAAATAAATTAACCGCACCCCATTTGATAATAATCGGCGTATAACGGTATAAACAATCGACTTTACGCTGATTATTCAAACTCTTTATATTTTTTAAGCGATCCATTATGGTAGCAAATCCCACCGAGCTGATTACCTCAGATAAGAACACCAGTATCAAGTTGGTCAAAGGTTTATTGACGCAAGCGCGCCAACGCAAAAAACAGGCCCAAACGGTCGTTGAGGGCGTGCATTTAATCGATGCCGCTCTGCGTAGCGATTACCCATTTGTTCAAATATTGCTTTCTGAATCAGCGCACCATCACTCTGAAGTTCAGCAACTATTGACGCGCTTGCCAACTTATACGCCTATTTTAACTTTATCGGATTCCCTGTATGAAAGTATTCGCAGTTTAGGAACTGGTATCGATATCATGGCACTGATTAATATCCCAACGCCTAGCCTAACAACCATCAATGATGATTGCTTGATTCTTAATGACGTCCAAGACAGCGGCAATGTGGGCACTCTTTTACGCACGGCTGCTGCAGTTGGTATCAAAAACATACTTTGCACCAGTGGCACAGCACAAGCTTGGTCACCAAAAACACTAAGAGCAGGAATGGGAGCACAGTTCGCCCTCAGCATTTATGAAGGGTTAAGCGTACAAGATATTTTAGATAATGTGCAAACGCCGCTATTTGCCACCAGCTCGCATACCGATACCGTTATTTATCAACATGACTTAAAAAAGCCAATTGCTTGGATTATGGGGCATGAAGGCCAAGGCGTTTGCGATGAGCTGATGCAATGCGCGACCCCTATTGCTCTGCCGCAGCCGAATGGTCAAGAAAGCCTGAATGTCGCTATCGCAGGGTCATTATGCTTGTATGAGACGTTGCGTCAAAGAAATTATGCTTAGAGTCATTCAGATAAAGCATAAAAAACCCGCTATTTTATAGCGGGCTTTTTTACTTCTGATTCATCAAGTAAGTAATAATTAGATCTTGCTAGTCAATTCAGGCAATGCTTCAAATAAATCCGCTTCTAAGAAGTAATCAGCAACGCTAGCGATTGGAGATTCTGGGTCATTATTGATAGCAACGATGACTTTAGAGTCCTTCATACCCGCTAAATGCTGAATCGCACCTGAGATACCAGCTGCGATATACAGGTCTGGTGCAACAATTTTACCCGTTTGACCGACCTGCATATCGTTTGGTACATAACCTGCATCAACAGCGGCACGTGACGCGCCAACCGCAGCACCAAGCTTATCCGCTAGTGGTTCGATGTATTTAGTGAAGTTTTCACCGTTTGCTAGCGCACGACCACCAGAAACCACGATACTTGCTGAGGTCAATTCAGGACGGTCAGACTTTGCCATCTCTTCATTCACAAAGCTTGATTTACCCAAATCTTGGACATTATCAAGGGTTTCAACAGACGCTGAACCGCCTTCGCTGGCTACTGGATCAAAAGCAGTGGTACGAACTGTTAGTACCACTTTATCTTCTGACGTTTTAACGGTTGCCGTGGCGTTACCAGCATAGATAGGACGCTCGAAGGTGTTTGCATCTACCACAGCAGAGACTTCTGACAACATGCTAACGTCAAGTAAAGCGGCAACGCGTGGCATAAAGTTTTTACCAGTGGTGGTAGCAGCGGCGATGATATGACTATAATCACCAGCGATATCAGCAACCAATAGGGCAATATTACCTGCTAATTGATGCTCATAAGCTGCGTTATCAGCTAACAGTACTTTTGTCACACCTTCTGCTTTAGCGGCGGCATCAGCTGCTGCTTGCGCACCGCTACCAGCAACCAATACGTGAACATCATCACCTATTTGCTTAGCAGCAGCGATAGTGTTTAGGGTTGCCTTTTTTAGACTGGCATTGTCATGTTCTGCATATACCAAAATTGCCATTGTTTTTATCCTTTATTTATTCGTATCATCTATTCATGCAGTTGTTGGTGTACAAAGTTATTTAAGAGTCCAGTTTAAATGTTAAACCTTTTAATTATCATAACTTTGCACAAGATATGCCGTAGCAAAATACTCAATACTAAAGTATTAGATTACTTTTGCTTCATTTTTTAGCTTATCGACCAACTCGTCAACTGAACCTACCTTGATGCCCGCTTTACGCTCAGAAGGCGGCACGACTTTGATAATTTCTTGCTTAGAAGCCATATCAACACCAAAATCGGCAGGGGTTTTTTCATCAAGTGGCTTTTTCTTCGCTTTCATGATATTTGGTAATTTAGCATAACGTGGCTCATTTAAGCGTAAGTCGGTAGTGATAACTGCTGGTAGCTCAAGCGCTAGTGTTTGCAAACCACCGTCGATTTCACGTGTGACATTTACTTTGTCGCCTTCAACTTTTACTTCTGACGCGAAAGTACCCTGACCGATACCCATCAATGCCGCGAGCATCTGACCGGTTTGGTTGTTATCGTCATCAATTGCTTGTTTACCCAATAAGATAATATCTGTAGACTCAGATTCAGCGATGCTTTTAAGTATTTTAGCCACTTGTAATGGATAAGGTTTTTCATCAGACACCACTAAAACACCACGGTCAGCACCCAATGCTAAAGCTGCACGAATCTGCTCTTGTGATTCTTTTGGACCGATTGAGGCAACAATCACTTCATCAATCACGCCCGCTTCTTTTAAACGAACCGCTTCTTCAACGGCGATTTCATCAAAAGGATTGATTGACATTTTAGTGTTAGATAAATCCACGCCCGAATTATCAGCTTTTACACGAACTTTTACGTTGTAATCAATGACACGCTTGACCGCTACTAATGCTTTCATACGTTCCTCGTTTATTAATGTTATGAATTAAAACTACCAATTAAGAACCAAAGGTTCATTTTTTTCAAACTGTTGTGAAAATTGTCGTTCAAAATACTACTAAAGGTTATTACCACATTAACATAGATTTAAAACAGCCACTCATAAGCCACTGACCAAAAGTGTATCGGCACAATGTCCATTATTCGCTACTTGTGATTTACTACTAGTATTTACTCAAATTGCTATTTACTAAAAATAGAAATTTAAAAGAAAACCATTAAATCCTGTTAAAGCTAAGCCAACCGTTATTATCAGACCCATCTATCTTGCGTGAGCACAGGAATAAGGTCAAGACAACGCCGTGAATAATGCGTCATAAATTTGTCACCATTGTTGCAAAAACTGTCTATAAGCGCTTAAATAGTAGATTGATCTGATCAAAAGCTTTAACCTTTATAGCATCTTCAATCTTCTAATGACCGACTGTTTTGTTATTATTTCTCAAGCGAGCTTTTTTACCCTCAGGGTGTGTCATCAGACTGCTTTTGAGGAATGAACTAGTAAGTGACTGTCACGAATGTCGTCAAACAGCGACCAGTCAGGCGCGGTATTATCCTGCTTAATGACGCTCATATCGCCGGTCGTTTCCATAATAACGGCGAATACTTCGCTCTTTGATTTCAATCCATTCTTACGCAATACTTCCTGAACATCGCTTTTGGTCAGATTGGCTTCTTTTAAATTATCGCAAAAATACTCTCCATGCGCCATTAATATGATTGCTTGATTATCAATGATCGATTTTAAAGGCTTAAATTTACGCCTAATAAGAGATATAGTACCTTGAATAAGAAATAAAACCGCAACGGCGACTAAGCCTTGCGACAAAGATGGGTTGTCAGATAAGATGGTTGACGCCAGTATGCTGCCGATAGCGACGGTCATTGCAAAATCATAGCTTGAAAGCTTGGAAAAACTGCGCAATCCCATAACCCGAGTGAATAGAATAAGCGCTAAATACAACCCAAACGCCGTTATAGAAATGCCGACTACTTGCTGCCATTCAATCGCAAACCAAGATTTCCAGTCCATAGGCTAGCCTTTTTTATTGAGTTTTAGTAAATAAATACGTTATTAAAATAAGAGCTCTTCTGCTTAAACTTAATGATAACCACACATTGTCTGCCCTGTTTCTCAGCAAAAAAATTTCATAAAAAAAGCAACCTGATGAATGGTTGCTTTTTTTTAAAGTCTAAACAGTATTTTTATTGTTTTAACAAACAAAGGAATCAATACTTATCGATCATCTTTTAGTATCAAGTAAACTGATAAATCAGCCTTACTCAATAATCATTAAGATTAGATAGCTTCGATTTGCTCAGCTTGTGGGCCTTTTTTGCCATCACCTAAGATGAAAGACACTTTTTGGCCTTCGGCTAGAGTTTTGAAACCGTTACCTTGGATAGCGCTGTAGTGAGCGAATACGTCTTGTCCGCCATTGTCTTGAGCGATAAAACCAAAACCTTTAGCTTCATTAAACCACTTTACAGTGCCTTCAACTTTCTCTGACATAAATTTTCCTAACTCTTTAACGGTTGGTGAGACGTCTGTCATCACCGATTGATTGTTATATACTCAAGTATTTTTTGCTAAATGCTTTGGCCTAAACCCTTGATATATCTACAAGATAACCGACGAGTTCTTACCTAAAATCCTATGAGTACAAGCTGATTATAACAGCTTTTCCCAACTGCAACAGGTTAAATTACTTTTTTTTGTAAACAATTACTGCTTACGGTAAATTTTAACTCGAGAGTAGACGTTTTAACTTAAGTATTTGATTATTATCAGTATTTAATAATTAACGAATAATAGCTGATTTCAATTACTCATTATATAAGTAATAAAACATACTTATATCGGTAGCGGCAACCACGGTGATAATAAAACCAGTAAACACAGCGCAAAAAATATCAAGGAAAATGATTGGCTATAAGCAATGTACTTAGCTGGAACGACCAAGTCTTTTGGCGAGTCTGGTATGCCTTTGCGCTTGAGCAATCGGGTGCCATATATCCAGCCGTATATTGTATAAATACTATAAGCCACCGGGACGGCAATCGCTAGTGGCGCCAAGTCAATAACGTATAAGGCAAGAGTAGAGACAAAAAACCAAGCAGTATCCAGTAAAGAGCTGACTCGAAAAAACTTGGATTGGGGCAGCTTACCTTCGCTGCGCTTGAGCATCTCACCTTCTATCCATATCAATACTGCTACCACAGCGCTCAGAGTAATGTAGATAAATTGCGGCGTTAACCAGTTAGGACTTGATATTTGCACAACAGACAACCTGTAATCAAAAAAAAATAAGGATAAGAACCAAGCGCTCAGATAATTTATCAGCGTTTGGTTTTAGTATTTTTTAAATAAATAAGCAAGTCTGCTTATATGAGGCAGGGGTAGTGAGTTTTCAACCAGTAGCAAGCGATTACTGTGGCAACTTTCTCTAGACTATTAAATTGCTAACCATTAAAAAACCCATGCTATCAAGTGATAACATGGGTTTTTAATGCTTAATAATTAAAATATTGAGTGTTGAATGTTTAATCAATCATTCACTAATAAATTAGTTTTTGTCTTTATCAATGATTTTGTTACCACCAATCCAAGGCATCATGCCGCGCAATTTAGCACCAGTCACTTCGATTTGATGTTCAGCGTTGTTACGACGACGGGCAGTCATTGAAGGATAGTTGGTTGCACCTTCAGAGATAAACATCTTTGCGTATTCGCCAGATTGGATGCGTTTTAGCGCATTACGCATGGCTTCGCGTGATTGTTCGTTGATAACTTCAGGGCCAGTCACGTATTCGCCGTACTCAGCGTTGTTACTGATTGAGTAGTTCATATCAGCGATACCGCCTTCATACATGAGGTCTACGATAAGCTTAAGCTCATGTAAACACTCAAAGTAAGCCATTTCTGGTGCATAGCCTGCTTCAGTTAAGGTTTCAAAGCCCATTTTGACTAGCTCAACTGCACCACCACAAAGAACCGCTTGCTCACCAAATAAGTCAGTTTCAGTTTCGTCCTTAAAGGTGGTTTCGATGATACCTGAACGACCACCACCAACACCAGCAGCATAAGACAAAGCCAACTGCTTAGCTTGACCAGACGCATCTTGATAGATAGCGATTAAATCTGGGATACCGCCGCCTTTGGTAAATTCAGAACGTACGGTATGGCCGGGAGCCTTAGGAGCAACCATAATGACGTCAAGGTCGCTGCGTGGTTCTACTTGGTTGTAATGAATGGCAAAACCATGGGCGAAAGCAAGCGTCGCACCTTCTTTGATATTTGGTTCAATCACGTCACTGTAAAGCTGTTTTTGGAACTCATCAGGCGTCAAAATCATAACGACGTCAGCGGCTTTTACTGCATCTTCCACTTCTGCAACTTTTAAACCCGCGTTTTCTGCTTTTTTCCACGAGCTTGAGTTAGCGCGTAGGCCGACTGTTACGTCGACGTCTGAATCTTGTAGATTAAGCGCGTGAGCATGGCCTTGTGAACCGTAACCAATAATAGCGACTTTTTTGCCTTGGATGATTGATAGATCACAGTCTTTGTCATAATAAACGTTCATAAGTAGAGTCCTTTTCCTAAAACATGGCTGGCCATGGATAATAAGCGCTCTTGCTCTAACCACAATCGTAATGTGTTGGCTAAGATGAGCGCGCTGTTGATAATAAATTAAAGTTTTTAATAAAGATTACAAAGCTATAAGCTGAGTGTTTTTTCGCCGCGTGCAATACCAATCACACCCGAACGCACCACTTCCATAATGCGCTCGCGACCAATCACATCGATAAAGCCATCGAGCTTGGCTTTATCGCCAACGATTTGAATGGTGTATAGATTAGAGGTCACATCAACGATTTGAGCCCGAAAAATATCGGCACTGCGTTTAATCTCTTCACGTACGCCGCCCGTCGCCCGTACTTTAATAAGCATCAGCTCGCGCTCAACGTGAACGTTATCTGTCAGATTTAGCACTTTAACCACTTCAATCAATTTATGCAATTGCTTGGTGATTTGCTCAATACTTTCAGGCGAGGTAATCGTTGTGACTGTCAAACGTGAAATACTTGGATCATCGGTAGGTGCGACGTTTAGGGTTTCAATATTGTAGCCACGCTGGGAGAACAAGCCGACTAACCGCGACAACGAACCCGCTTCGTTTTCCATCAATACCGAAATCAGATGTTGTTGTTGCATTAGGTACGCTCCCCTTTTGTTAACCACATATCACGCATCGCTTGCCCAGCGATTTGCATCGGATATACATGCTCATTACGATCGACATAAACGTCGATGAATACCAATTTGTCTGTCATTGCCATGGCTTCAGCCAACTGTGCTTCCATCGTTGCAGGATCAGTAATCTTAATGCCGACATGACCGTAGCTTTCAGCCAGTTTCACAAAGTCTGGTAGTGAGTTCATATAAGACTGCGCATGACGACCTTCATACAGCATATCTTGCCACTGCTTCACCATACCTAACTGTGCGTTATTTAAGTTCAAAATCTTGACCGGCAAATTATATTGCAAGCAGGTTGATAGCTCTTGAATATTCATCTGAATAGAGCCTTCACCGGTAATACAAACCACGTCACGCTCAGGGTGAGCAAGTTTTGCCGCCATAGCATAGGGCAAGCCAACGCCCATGGTGCCCAAACCACCTGAGTTCAGCCACTGACCCGGCTCATTATAAGTATAGTAAAGAGCAGCAAACATCTGATGCTGACCGACGTCACTGGTGATAATGGCGTTACTATTGGTCACTTTGTCTAAAGCTTGCACCACCGCTTGGGGCTTAATACCATTGTCAGTATTGGTGTCATAACGTAGGCCATGACGCTTACGCCATTCATTAATCTGTGACCACCAATCTAATAAGGCGTGTTGCTCAAGCTGTTTATCATCACCGATAATCTCTAACATATCAGTCAGAACTGCTTTAACATCGCCGACGATTGGAATATGCGCATTAATGGTTTTTGAAATAGATGCCGGATCAATATCGATATGAATAATCGTCGCGTTTGGACAGAATTTTTTGACATTATTGGTCACGCGGTCATCAAAACGCGCACCGATTGCCAAAATAACGTCAGCATGATGCATACTCATATTGGCTTCATAGGTGCCATGCATCCCAAGCATGCCTAAGAACTGATCATCAGAACCTGGAAAAGTACCCAATCCCATCAAAGTATTGGTTACTGGCAGGTTTAAACGATGCGCAAGCTCAGTCAACTCTCTGCTGGCTTTACTCCAGATGACGCCGCCGCCTGCATAAATAACGGGGCGCTGCGATGACAACAAGGTTTCAACGGCCTTTTTAATTTGACCGGTATGACCTTTTAGTGATGGCTGATATGAACGTATAAACACATCTTTTGGATAAGCATAAGCATACTTTTCGCTTGGTGCTGTCATATCTTTTGGCACGTCAATGACTACCGGACCCGGACGTCCCGACTGAGCGATATGAAAGGCTTTTTTGACAATCATAGGGATTTCGCTAGCGTGGCGCACTTGGAAGCTATGCTTGACGATAGGACGCGATACGCCGACCATGTCGGTTTCTTGGAAGGCATCTTCACCGATTAGGCTACTAGGCACCTGACCTGAAATAACCACCATTGGCACCGAATCCATATAAGCAGTGGCAATCGCCGTTACCGTATTGGTCGCGCCCGGACCTGAGGTGGCGAGCACCACACCTGTCTGACCGGTCACGCGCGAATAAGCATCTGCCATATGCCCGGCTGCTTGTTCATGACGCACTAAAATGTGCTCAATATTTTCTTGTTGAAACAAGGCATCATAGATATGTAGAACGGCGCCGCCTGGATAGCCAAAAATATATTTGACTCCTTCGTCGGTCAGTGCTTGCACCAACATCTCAGCGCCAGATAACATCACCGGCTGCTCGCTACCTTCTGCAAGGCGCTGTTGCTTTTCTTCAAAATTTTTGGCGGCATTACCCGTTTGGGTATGTCCAGTCATGTTAGGACTTTGCGTGGTTTGCGTCACTGTCATCACCTTTTTTTGTGGTAAGAAGTTGCGC
Organism: Psychrobacter sp. UBA6766; assembly: GCF_002453355.1. Classification (GTDB taxonomy): domain Bacteria; phylum Pseudomonadota; class Gammaproteobacteria; order Pseudomonadales; family Moraxellaceae; genus Psychrobacter. Next base: position 32,487 of record NZ_DKGQ01000036.1, read on the forward strand.
TCACTTATAAGATGAAACACCGTTTGCACAGGGTCGTTCATCTCACAAAAATGACGGCAAATTCTTATCCATATCAAGAATGTGTGCCCGCTATATCCAAGTAACGCTGTTATAGAAGACAGCATGCTACTCAAACACAGCAATATATGGATGGTCAGCGTTGTGACAGAGTTTATCGATAGACAGTGACAAGATGCGAATGCATCTATAAAAGAGGCTTATTATTTACGAAAAATACAAGTTTACGCTAGTGACAAATAAGTAGAGGCAGCATATAAAACGAATCTCAATAGTATTGACACGTTATAGGATTACGAAATCTTATAACTTACTTAATGAGTCGTTGTTGAAATCACACATTGCGCCCTATTGTTTATTACAGCCAAATCTTACTAACCACAGTAATAATAAGTTTATCTTAGTCATTGTAGACAGATAAGTCCGGAGACAATAAATACAGATTTTGATAACCATTACGATAATGGCGCTCTATTCCATATCATTGTCACAAAGAAAATAAAGCTAAGCGAGCTACTGATAAGCAACCCGTAGTCTTTATTTTCAAGTGCCACGACAATTTTATAAAAGCCGCTCACTGACCAATCAACTGCTATTATATTCGATGGTTTAAGCACCTTTGTCAAGAAAAACTTCTAAACCCTATCCCTAACTATTAGTTATTAAACAATATACATTTATAATTATTATTTGCTAAAATCAAACGTTAGTGTATTTATATTGTTATCAATACGATTAAATATTATTCTTAGCTGATAAATACATCTGTTTCTTACCTATTAAGAGGATTGTCACTATGGCAATTGTTAACACGGCATCCACGTCTACCATAAATACCGCTGCTAAACTGCTTATGAGTATCAGCACGGCGTGTATGCTCATGCTGCCAATCAATGCCAGCCATGCTATTCAGGTCTATAAGTCTATCGGCGCGTATGGTGAGGTGAAATACAGTCAACACGCACCGCAAGATGGTAGAAATGTTGAAGTGATTGAGTTTCGCAGTGACGGCAGACAAAGTAAGGCGGGACAATTGGCAGGCAAGACCAAAGCCAATCAAGCAGCGCCGCAAAGCGCAGAAGAGCAGCGCGTGGCTCAGTTAGAAGCGCGTATTAAAGAGCAAGAAGCACAGGCCAATGCTCAGCGTTGCCAATCATTACGCAACAATTTAACCAATCTAAATGTTGGCGGACGTATCTATGAGATGGATGCCAATGGCAAACGTCAATATTTAGATGGCCGCGAAATTGAGCTGAAACGCGAGCGTGTGCAGCAAGCCATCAATCAATATTGTAATGGTTCTGCAACTTAAATGTAATACGCCCTGACTGGCATGAACTGCTCAATCAGTCATTAATTTCATAACATGACGAATGGCAGCAGGCATATCTTGAGCTTGTAAGCCTCGTTGCCCTATCAATAATGGTTTAGCATGATAATTGGAGCTGCTTAATTTTTCCGTCTGCTTGACTAAGCAGTCTCCTGCCAGTCCATGAAGAAGGACTGCTTGGTGCAAACTACGCGTCTCTCCTGTTAAATCCTCCTGAGCTAACAGACCAGCTATCACGCCCGATAGCACATCGCCCATGCCAGCGCTTGCCATGCCTGCATTCCCTACGCCGCAAACATAAACTTGACTCTCTTTTGACTGCTGCTCTAAAACCAATGATCCTGCGCCTTTTAGAACCCAATGACCACCATACATTTTGGCGCACTGCTTTATCGCAGCTAACCTATCCGCTTCTACTTCACTGACCTCTTTGTCTAACAATCTAGCAGCTTCCCCACTATGCGGTGTTAAGCAAACTTGGTTCTTAGTGCTGTATTCTTTTAGCTGCTCTATCAGATTGCGTCCATCTGCCTGTAATGATGCTAAATGATACAGGCCATCGGCATCAATCACTATTGGCTTTTTCTCTTCCATCGCAGTTTGGATATAGTTTATAAATAATGATTTTGCTTTTTCATCGCGGCCCAGTCCCATTCCTATGGCAATAATACTGGCTTCTTTGATGAGGTTTTTTACGCCATCTGAATCATGCAAATTGATGGTCATTGCATCTGGCAGTGAGGTTAATAGTGCCCCATGAAATGCCTCATGACAAGCGACGGTGATTTTACCAGCACCTGTCGCCATCGTACTTGAAGCAGAAAGGATAGCTGCGCCGCCCATGCCTTGAGAGCCATCAATGCGATTACCACCAATGACCAATACATGGCCATAGCTGCCTTTATAACTGTTTTGTCGGCGTGGACTCAAATGATGGGCAGTCGTCATTAATTCGGCCATTGGAGTAAAATCCTTACTGCCCATTTGATAAGGTATCAGCGGAATGTCAATCACTTGTCCGCTATAATCCATCCCATCGTTGGTATGCAAACCAAATTTTCGCGCGATTAAACATAAAGTTGCATCAGCCTGCACCGCGATTTTTTTAAATACTTGGCCGGTAGAGGCAACCAATCCGCTTGGAATATCAACTGCAACGACCAAAGCACCGATAGCCTGAACAGCATCATTAAGGGCGCAAATCGCTTGCTTATAAATTCCGTCAGGCTCGCGATCCAAACCCATACCAAATATTGCATCCACATAAACGTCCGCTTGTAGCTGTTTACTTGCTTTACCATTATCATTAATGTCTTCAAAGCGTTGATAAGGACAATTGGCAGACAGCGCTATCTGTAGCGCTTTTCTCGCATCAGATAAAGAACCTTCCTTGTTAGATGGTTGCGTTGCCTCAGCTGTTTCAAAACCCCCACCATCAAAGCCAACGGTTATTACCTCTACTTGCCAGCCACTTTGCTGCAAATAATAAGCAATCAACCAACCATCACCGCCGTTGTTGCCTTTTCCCACCCAGACACTTACTCGACGCGGATAATTATTGCGGTTATGAGTCTTAGCATGAGCGGATACATGAGTATTGAACATTTTTTGCTCATAAAGCGCTACAATATAATGTGCCATTTGCCACGCCGCTTGCTTCATGAGGCCGAAACTGTCGTGACCTTCAGCAAACCATGCCTGCTCCATTGCATAAATTTGATTGCTGCTATACAGCGCTACAGGCATGGTGGTATTTGTAAATAAATTGGTTGGTACTGTCATAGCCAATCCTCGCTTATTTTTATTTAATAGTTTTATTATTTTAATAACAAGATAACGTGTGAATTATATCTGCTTCGTTAAACTCTGCATTGGTTTATAGATTCATATAAATACAGATTTATTTGCTTTAACACTTGCGCTCTTAGCTCACTGGACTATCATACTGCTATTCACATTATCATTTATAGCTGATTATGAATAGCAAATCACAACCTAGCCCATTGATACAGGTAGATGCGCAGCCATCCTCTGAGCCTAATCATGCCCCACAAACAAAAATTGCCGTTCATAACGCGCCAACCTTTGCAACAGCAGGAGACGTTAAGCAGTGGATTAAAACCCAAGCCCAAGCATTAGGGTTTGCTGATTGCGGTTTTTTATCGGTGCATCATCCTTTATTTGTTCAGCAGACAGAGCACTTAAAGCAATGGTTGGCCAAAGGCTATGAGGGACAATTGCAGTTTATGCACAATAACCATCATTTGCGTGCCCATCCTGAACAACTGGTGGAAGGTGCGAAAACCATCATCAGCGTACGAATGGATTATTTAACCCAAACCCCTACTCCGCGTGCGGTCACTGATAGCGCTTATCCCAATCAAGGCATCATCGCCCGTTATGCCAGAGGGCGCGATTATCATAAAACAATGCGTAGTCGCCTGAAGCAATTGGCATTAAAAATCGAAGCGATGCTTCCTGAGTGGCAGCATCTTAATATTGGTTCAGAGCAAGACTTTATTTTTCGACCTTTTAGTGATTCTGCGCCTATCTTTGAGCGTCCTATTGCAGATGCAGCGGGACTTGGTTGGACGGGCAAGCATACCTTACTTATAAACAAACAAGCCGGTTCATTTTTTGTATTGGGCGAGCTATTTATGAGCCTTGAGCTGCCCGATGATGAACCAGTCAAAGAGCATTGTGGCAGCTGCAGCGCTTGTATCGACGTCTGCCCTACTCAAGCGATTGTCGCGCCTTATGAGCTTAATGCGTCTGCTTGTATCTCTTACCTTACCATTGAGCACGACGGCATTATTGATCCTAAATATCGCCGCGCTATTGGTAATCGTATCTTTGGTTGTGATGACTGCCAGCTTATTTGTCCGTGGAATCGCTACGCCAATATCACGCCCATAGAAGATTTTGCCCCAAGGCACAATCTTGATAACAGCAGTTTGCTTGAGCTATGGCAATGGCAAGAAGCGGAGTTTATGAAAAAAACCGAAGGCAGCCCACTTAGGCGCACCGGTTATGTGAATTTTTTACGTAATATTGCAATCGGTCTCGGCAATGCAGTTCCTAATAAGGACATAATCGTTCAGCTTAAGACGAAATTAGGCCAACATAATGCTACGCTAGATGAACATATTACTTGGGCAATCAAGGAACAGCAGGATAAACTCAACAATCTTGAACCATAGATTTTTTTGAGAAAAAAAATACCTCTTAGTATCATAAGAGGCATTTTTTATTGGCATATAATTCTGAATATTTATGTTTAAAAAATTCTTATCTTTAAACATTTAATTCTAGCTATTCAATAGCATATTATGGTTTAGGGATACGTAGAACTTGGCCTGGATAAATCTTATCTGGATCAGAAAGCATGGGTTTATTGGCTTCAAATATTTTCATATAATCGCTAGTTGAACCATAAACTTCTTTGGCAATTTTAGATAAGCTATCACCAGACTTTACCGTATACATGGTAGATTCAGGGGCATCTTCTTCGATATCAATATTATCGATAACTTTAGCAACGTTTTGCACGTTACCAATAGCGATAATGGCTTTTTCACGATCTGCTTGGGTTTTGGCCTTACCACTGATTTCCGCAGTGTCCGTTGAACCATTATATTTCACTTTTAGATTGCTGATATTCAGATGTTGCTGCTGAATACGGCGTAGTAAAATATTGGCAACTGACTGAGCAGAGGGTTCACTACTTTTTACTGGGGTATTAGCATCCGCTTTGGTTTCTGATTTAGCGTCATGCTTGGCATCGTCACGGTTAAAAATCTTTTCACCGATATCCTTTGCAAAACTGAACATACCCATATAATTGCTCCTTAATATTTTGTTATTTATTATTTATCGTTATTGTTGTGGAAAGCGTCAAATTTGAGTATCACCACCTTTAATCACTCATTACTTTTAATTGATGTTTTTCTCAAGATCGCTTTATTGCCACTGACCATCCTTAGTATAGACAAAGGTAAATGCCGTAGATAGTAATAGTATGTTGAATAATGTTGATTTGGCGTAGCTTATGTAACATAAGAATTAATCGCCATAAGTGATAGAGATTAACTAATTAGATATACATATAGTTATCAAAAAGACATAAAAAAACCGCTTATCGATTAAGATAAACGGTCGTATGACACTTACTCAGCGAATCGCTAATTATAGCTGCGCTTGCACGTAATCAATGGCTTTTTGAACAGTCGTTAATTCTGCTGAATCTTCATCAGGAATTGTGATGCCAAAATCGCTTTCGAATGACATAACCAATTCAACTAGGTCTAATGAATCAGCACCTAAGTCTTCCATGAATGAAGCATCGTTGTTGATATCTTCAATGTTCATACCTAATTGTTCCGCTACCGCAGATTTAACTCTTAGCTCGGTATCATTACTCATGTAGATTTCTCCTTTTTGATCTATTATTTTGACAAATTGCCATCGTGTTTTGATAAAGCACCATGGCAATATATATAAAATGGACTGGTCAAATTATCATGGCTGTCTGAGTGCCTGATAACAAATTATACATTTTGACGGATGTCCGCTAAAACCTAGCTATCATACAGGGCTTTGACAAAAAAGTATGCGCCATTATAGCACCCTTTATTATAGTTTACACTCGTTCACAGAGTTTTTTATTATCAGTATGTAACGCCTAGATAGTTCAGTTAATGCAGTTATTGCCAGTAGGATGCAAATCCTAACCATTACATGTACATGCCACCATTGACAGGAATGACAGCGCCGGTGATATAGCTGGCTTCATCACCGGCTAAGAAAAATACGGCTGCGGCAATGTCTTCTGGCTGGCCAAGACGGCTAATCGGTACCGCATCAAGCATTGAATTAAGTAGACGCTCATCAAGCTCATCGGTCATATCGGTTTCGATAAGGCCTGGAGCGACACAGTTAATCGTTACTTGTCGTGAGCCGATTTCGCGCGCCAGCGTCCGGCTAAACCCTTCAACGCCCGCTTTAGTGGCAGCGTAGTTAGATTGACCTGCGTTACCCATTTGCGCGACCACAGAGGTGATATTGATGATACGGCCGCGGCGCGCTTTCATCATTCCGCGTACCGCCCGCTTACTCATACGGTAAACTGAGGTCAGATTGGTATCGACAACATTGTCCCAGTCTTCATCTTTCATACGCATCAATAAGCCGTCTTGGGTAATACCCGCGTTATTGACCAGTACTTGCACGGCGCCGTAAACGCTTTCGATTTCTTCAAATAGTTTATCAATCTGCGCCGTATTACGCACATCTAACATGCGTCCAATACCGCCACTATCGTGTAAGTATTCTTCAATAAGCGCTGCGCCTTTTTCTGTGGTCGCGGTACCAATGACAAAGTGCCCTTCTTTTGCAAAACGTTTGGCGACGGCTTTACCGATGCCGCGGCTCGCGCCCGTCACTAATGTAATCGTACGGCTCATGATAATACCTCCATTAACTTCTCTAATCGGGCGAGCTTGTCGGTCGGATAGCTGGCAATAGGTTGCGCTTGACGCTTTGCCAAATTACTAAGAACGTTACCGCTGCCACATTCGATTAATATATTAATTTGTTTATCCGCCAATTCCTGCATGGTTTTTGACCATAGGACGGGTTCACTTAATTGCTCAGTCAGGGCTTGCTTGATACCCGTTGCACTGGTTTCAACACGTGCATGACGATTTTGAATTACGGGAATGGCTGCTTGATCAAATTGAATGGCTGCCAACTCGTCAGCCAAGGCACTGGTCGCAGGTTCCATAAGCGCACAGTGCGAAGGCACACTGACTTTTAATGGAATGGCTTTTTTGCCAGTATTTTGAACTTTATCAATAACCGCATTGACGCCTGCCACGTTGCCTGAAACCACCACTTGCCCTGGACTATTAAAGTTTGCTGCCCCAACAATGGCATCATCGACGTGTTCAGTTGCTTGCTCACACAAGTTTTCGACTCTGTGATCCTCAAGACCTAACACCGCTGCCATTGCCGTATCGACACCAACCACCGCCTCTTGCATCAATTGACCACGTTTATGCACTAGCTTTACTGCGTCAACAAGGGATATCACACCAGCGGCACATAAGGCGCTATACTCGCCTAGAGAATGACCCGCTAGGTAACAAGGCTTATCTTCTATTTTTTGTTGTAGAATGCGCCAAATGGCGATACTAGCAGTTAATAACACTGGCTGAGTATATTGAGTCTGATTAAGTTTGTCCTCGTCCTGACAAATTGCCCATAAATCTTCACCAAGTGCCGTACTCGCTTCACTAAAGGTATCACGAATTTCAGGGTATGTTTCAGCCAGTTCACTCAACATACCGACAGCTTGCGAACCTTGTCCGGGGAACAGGACGGCAATACGAGTAGGTTGTTTTTTTATCATATCGGGTACAGAGGCCATAACCAATATTCCTTATTTAATTGGAAATACCCCTAAACTAATGGGGTTTATTATAAGATTAAAGTCTAATAAGAAAGTTTATTCTAAGAGCATTTGCTATCATTATTCCGTTAAGACAGCCGACTGCTATTAAACTATACACTGACGCAGACAATTAGCATAGCCGCCAAAAAGTCGAAAGCTTAAAATAGGGTATTTCTAAAACCCGCGACTGATAAAAAACGCATAACAAAAAGCCAAGTTATCTAGCCCCATAATATATGATAGCGAAATAACTTGGCTTTCGTTTACTCAAACTGCTTGCGCCATAATAACTGTGTAAAATCATCGATAGTCATCAGAACTATCATCATTTTGCAGCAACCATCAATGAGCAAATAACTTAAACGTCTTGACTAACTTTAAAAAGCTGGCGACCACGATAGAAACCATCTTTAGTCATATGATGACGACGATGTTTTTCACCAGTAGTAGCGTCGATGCTTAATTCAGCCACTTCCATACGATGATGTGAACGGCGCATGTCACGACGAGAACGACTTTTACGACTTTTTTGAACAGCCATGATATAGCTCCTATACTTAAAAGGGTTAAGCTTAAAATTCAGCTTTAATCGATACTGACAGAGGCTATATAATCACAACAACCTAAGTCTTACGCATCATTAGTTAAATAGATTGCCACACGTATTAAAGTGCTGACTACGTCTAAAATCTATAGTTCGTTTGCGAAGCCAGCTTCTCTCTGCCAGCGGCAGGTTGCTAGAATGCAATAAACGGGACATTATACGCATGTTTAGCGAATTAATAAAGCCCTGCTTTTCACTCTTGGGCAAAAAGCTGATAAAAGGTGGAAAGTAACGATTTACCGACGTTATACTGCCAATTATTCGGCTATAACTTGCCTTTTAACGAAGCTAACGCTGCAAAAGGATTTTCATTCTCCTCTTCTTCTGGAATTTCACCAAACTGCTCAACGCTCATCTCACAATCATCATGTTTTGGCGCCATCGGCGTTTTTAGTAAAATCTCATCTTCGATCAATTTTTTAAACGGTAATAAACGCTCTGGGGCAGGCTCAGTGATAATTTCATCAAGCAATAGATAATCCTGCTCTTCACCAACCAGGCGCACTTGGCTTTCATTATCAAGTAGGGCGATATCGTAATCATCGGTCAAATCGATAGCGACGGGTTGCAAGCAGCGCTGGCAGGTCAACCATACCTCACCCGTTAGCGTAAAAGATAAATGCAACACGTTATTGTGGCGATATAGATTGGCTTTAAGCTGAAGGTTTGACTGCTCATGCTCGGTCGTCAATATAGCATCGAGGCGCTCAAAACAACGCGGCGCAACTTGTCCCGACCATTCAAAACCGCTGTCTTCCCACTTACTTAAAGAAATATCTTCTGGCAGGTTGGACAACATCGCAGCTGCTGTTTTGTCAGCCTGAAGCGCTGACGGCTTGTTTGTTGGAGTGCTTGACATGCGCGGCCTCATTCATCAAAAACGGTGTATAATATTGCCTGCCATACTAACGGAAAGCGCTGATGAGCGCTAGGGCTAGTATGTTAAGATTTTTGGCACGTGCTTTCGTATTAAGTTTGCATTTACCTTAGCTTGCTCGCGTTGCAAATCACGCGCTCTACCTTTTTATTTAGTTGATCTATTCATATGATATCGCCTGCTGTTGGTCCTGACTTTTCTGTTTTGCTTCCTACCTCTGATGCTAAGCGTTTGCTACATCGTTTAAATACTTTAGAAACCAAAAAGCCTCCTGAGTTTTCGAGCTCTATTTCAGAGATGCAGTTAAACGCACTACCAGAACAATGGCAGAAAATTGCTCGTGCTCAAAGTATAAAAACTGCTGATGAGAATGAAAAAGCAGCGACCGATTGGCTTATAAGTTTATTCAATATACTATTTGCTCACCAGCAAGTGATCCTTGTACGCGGTGATAGCGAGCCAGAATATTTCCCTGCCAAGAATAATGAACCCGCTCGCATCGAATTTGCTCATGGTTTCTTTCAAAGTGCCTTGCATGAATTAAGCCATTTCTGTATTGCAGGTGAGCGTCGTAGGCAGTTAGCTGACTTTGGCTACTGGTACGCTCCCGATGGGCGTTCAGCAGCGCAGCAAAAGGCATTTGAACGTGTAGAGATTAAACCACAAGCGTTAGAGTGTTTATTCTCGCTTGCTTGCGGACGTCCTTTTCAAGTATCAGAAGATAATCTGTTTGCTGATTTTGATACCAGTGACAGCACCTTTGCTGATGATGTTTATCAACAAGCTGAAAAGTATATTACTTACCCTCACACCCTGCCGCGTGATGCCAAAACGTTGCTGCAGTCGTTATTGCATATTTGTATTGCTGATTAGTTTAAAAGTATTCCTTACTTAGCGCTCGTCTATCTTCATTAAACTACTCACTTTATATCGTTAACGTTTCCCTACTCATATTAACGCCTTACTAATAAACTTATATTTGCTTTACGCTATACTATCTTAATAATAGCGCTATCTCAGTAGCAGCGCTATCTTTTGATACCGTTGATCAGAAAATAACACTATCAAGAATCGTCAAATCAACAAATTTATATATTAAAAAACTCCGTATGAAGAAATCTATAATTATAAAATAAGGAACCATTATGCAAGTATTCTACATTCATCCAGACAATCCGCAGCCGCGGCTTATTGAGCAGGCAGCAGACTTATTACGTAGTGATCAATTACTCATCTACCCTACCGATACCAGTTATGCGTTTGGCTGCCGCTTAGGCGCAAAAGCTGCGCTAGAAAAATTAAAACACATCCGTGAGCTTGACGACAAGCATCAATTCACCTTGTTATGCCGTGATCTGAGCGAGATTGCTAACTATGCAACAGTAGATAATGTGCAATTTAAACAGCTAAAAGCGCTTACCCCGGCACCGATTACCTTTATTTTAAACGCTACTAAAGATGTTCCTAAGAAACTGGCACACCCTAAGAAAAAGACCATTGGTATCCGAGTGCCGAGTAATCCTATCGCTCAAGCTCTTTTAGAAGCAATGGATGAACCTATTTTGACCAGCTCTTTAATATTGCCGCATCGCGATGAGATCCTCGATGATCCATTTGAAATTGAAGAGTTACTCGGTAGCCAATTAGATGGTCTAATCAATGCAGGTATTAAAACCACCAAATTGACGACTATCGTTGACATGACAAGTAATCAACCGGAGATTATAAGACAAGGTGCAGCTGACGTTAGCTCATTAGTGCCATAAATAAAAGCTTGTATAAATAAAAGGCATAAAAAAAAGCTCCAAATTATTGGAGCTTTTTTATTATACAATAAGCGTATAAAATTAGTCACGATCAACCAATTCTACATAAGCCATTGGCGCATTGTCACCATCACGGTAACCGCATTTTACGATACGCAAATAACCACCTGGACGAGTTTGGTAACGAGGACCAAGCGTGCCAAATAATTTGCCTACCATAGCTTTGCTACGCATACGGCTGAATGCTAAACGACGGTTAGCAACGCTGTCTTCTTTAGCCATAGTGATTAATGGCTCAGCAACACGGCGCAATTCTTTTGCTTTTGGTAAAGTTGTTTTGATCAGTTCATGCTCAAATAATGAGTTGGTCATGTTCTGAAACATTGCTTTACGATGACTGCCGGTACGACCCAGCTTGACTCCACTCTTACGATGGCGCATAGTCAAAAATCCTTAAAGTTTAACGGCTACGATAAGAAAAGCGATCATCGACACGAAGGTCAGCTGGTGGCCAATTATCTAGGCGCATTCCGAGCTCTAAATCTTTAGACGCTAATACGTCTTTGATTTCCGTCAATGATTTCTTACCAAGATTTGGGGTTTTTAGTAGTTCAGTCTCTGAACGCTGTACCAAATCACCGATATAGTAAATGTTTTCAGCTTTCAAGCAGTTGGCTGAGCGAACCGTTAGTTCAAGATCGTCCACAGGGCGTAATAGCACCGGATCAACCTCTTCTTTTTCTTTCACAGGCTCAGGCGCTTCTTCAGCTTCTAGGTCAACAAAGATAGAAATCTGTTGTTGTAAAATAGTGGCTGCTTTACGAATTGCTTCTTCTGGATCGATAGTGCCATTAGTTTCAAGCTCGATGATAAGACGATCAAGATCGGTACGTTGCTCTACACGTGCGTTCTCAACCTGATAAGCAACACGAAGTACTGGGCTAAAACTTGCATCAAGCTTTAAGCGTCCAATCGCTTTAGTGTCGCCATCTTCACGGCGCTGGTTTGCTGGCTCATATCCACGACCCATTACTACACGCAAACGCATCTTAAGATGACCACGATCGCTTAATGTGCCTAATACCAATTCTGGATTGATAATATCAACATTATGCGGCAACGCGATGTCTGCAGCAGTAATAGTGCCTGGACCTTGTTTATCCAAGGTCAAGAATACTTCATTTTGGTCATGAAGGGTGATTGCCAAGCCTTTTAAGTTCAAAAGCAAGTCAAGCACGTCTTCTTGTAGTCCTTCAAGCGTTGAGTATTCATGGTCAACACCATCAATCTCAGCTTCAATGACTGCAGCACCAGGTAATGAAGATAACAAGATGCGACGTAAGGCATTACCTAAGGTATGCCCAAAGCCGCGTTCTAACGGTTCGAGCGTGACTTTCGCAATCGTTTCATTAACCGTATCCACGTTAATGGCATTCGGCGTTAGAAACTCAGTTGCACTTAGCATCATGATGTCACCTCGATTTATTAAACTGGTTTAATGAACGTTGATTGCTCAATGCTATTTCTATAACATCGAGCAGTACGTTACTTACTTAGAGTATAGCTCAACGATCAAGCTTTCGTTGATTTCAGCAGGAAGATCAATACGATCAGGCGCTTGTTTAAACGTGCCTTGTAGTTTGCTGTGGTCAACATCTAGCCATTCTGGAATACCACGTTGTGTCGCTAGTTCAATAGCGTTTTTAATACGTAGTTGTTCGCGAGATTTCTCTTGGATAGCGACGACATCACCATCTTGCAACTGAATTGATGGAATGTTCACACGAACAAACTCATCACGGCCAGCTTTTTTTACCATCACAGTACGATGGCTAACTAGCTGACGCGCTTCAGCGCGAGTTGAGCCAAAGCCCATACGATAAACGACGTTATCAAGACGACTCTCAAGCATTGCTAGTAGGTTTTCACCAGTAGCGCCACGCTTACGAGCAGCTTCTTTATAGTAGTTAGCAAACTGACGCTCTAACACACCATAGATACGCTTAACTTTTTGTTTTTCACGTAACTGTAGAGAGTATTCTGAGCTTTTATTACGGCTGACACCATGTTGACCAGGTGGACGAGCCGCTTTTTTCGTTTTTACGTCATATGGTTTAACACCAGACTTAAGGCCTAAGTCTGTACCTTCACGACGTGATAATTTGAGTTTTGGTCCAATATAACGGGCCATTGTTATGTCTCCTATAAGCTCTTATGATAAAAAGCTTCGTCTTTAATATTAGACGCGGCGCTTTTTCGGCGCACGGCAACCATTGTGTGGGATTGGGGTTACATCAGAGATGCTGTTAACTTTATAACCCAATGCACCAAGTGCTCTTACCGCAGACTCACGACCCGGTCCTGGTCCTTTGACCAAAACGTCGATATTCTTAACACCGTATTCTTGAGCCGCTTTACCAGCGACTTCAGCTGCAACCTGAGCTGCAAATGGTGTAGATTTACGTGAACCACGGAAGCCTTGTCCACCTGAAGTGGCCCAAGCCAGTGCATTACCTTGACGATCGGTAATCGTAACAATGGTGTTATTAAAAGACGCATGGATATGGGCAACGCCCTCCGATACTGAACGACGAGTCACTTTTTTGCGACTACGAGTGTCTTTAGCCATCTTTTAGCTTCCTAAGTTAATTATCTTTTGAGAGGGCGTGTCGGACCCTTACGAGTACGAGCGTTGTTCTTGGTGTTCTGACCTCTTACTGGTAGATTACGACGATGGCGAATGCCACGGTAACAACCAAGATCAACCAAGCGCTTGATATTCATTGACACTTCACGACGAAGGTCACCTTCAGTCATGTAATTTGCAACTTGTGCACGGATAGCATCTAACTGTGTATCATCTAACTGACTAACTTTAGTAGTAGGGGCAATGCCAACTGCTTCTAAGATTTTCTGAGCAGTGGTACGACCTATACCAAAGATATAAGTTAGTGAAATAACAGCATGCTTATTATCCGGAATGTTTACGCCGGCAATACGAGCCATTGATTTCTCTCCATTAAAGAAAAATATCCTTATTGATTGAATAAGGCGATATTCTTCAGATTTGTTGCTGTCAATACTAAAGCTTTTATAATTATTATCACTGCTTCAACTTGCTCACAAGTTTGTTCATTGACCATTTTATAAAAGATTTCGCATAAACTACGGCAAGTGGCGGATGATATCGCATCCGCCGTTATTTTTCAAGTATTAATTTTATAAATAGAATAAGCTCTATGCTTTATTCTTTTATGACATTAACCTTGACGTTGCTTGTGGCGAGGTTCTGCGGTACAAATAACATGTACACGGCCTTTACGGCGCACAACTTTACAGCTACCACAAATCTTTTTAACTGATGCTTGAACTTTCATAGCATGCTCCTTTGAGATATCGTACCGCTCATTTAAGGTTGAGTGGGCGATTGAATTAACGTCTGATCATGATATTGATGGGTCATCAAATGCGCTTGGATTTGCGAAATGAAGTCCATTACCACAACCACCATAATCAGTAAAGACGTACCACCAAGTTGAAACGGTACACCAAACGATGACTGCACGACCATTGGCATTAAACAAATAACCGTCATATACATCGCGCCAATAAAGGTCAGTCGGTTTAATACATGATCGAGGTAACGCTGAGTTTGTTGTCCGGGGCGAATACCTGGGATATAAGCTCCACTACGTTTAAGGTTTTCAGCTACTTCACGCGGACTAAATACCAATGCCGTGTAAAAGTAACAGAAGAAAATAATCATTGCGCCAAAAAGAACCAAATATAGCGGCTGTCCTGGAGACAATACTAGCGCCATATTTTGTAATATCTTTTGGGTAAAAGTAGGATTAGCAGATTGACCAACCCACTGCCCTAAACTTGCTGGAAACAACAACAATGAACTGGCAAAAATGGCTGGAATAACCCCGGCCATATTTAGCTTGAGCGGCAGATGAGACTGCTGCTGAGCATAGATTTTGCGACCTTGCTGTTGCTTCTGAGCATAGTTTACCGGAACACGGCGCTGAGCACGTTCAATATAAACGATACCGGCAGTTACCGCGATGCCTAGCAATACAAAGATAAAAAGTACAATCAAGTTCATCTGCCCTTGATTGACCTGTTCGATAGACTGCGAAATCATTCCTGGCGTACCAGCCACAATACTCGCAAAAATGAGCATTGAGATACCATTACCTACGCCGCGTTCTGTAATCTGCTCACCAAGCCACATTAAGAACATAGCACCTGCTACCAATGAGGTAACCGCTGGAATGTAAAAGGTCAAACCAGTAGATAAAGTAAGATTCTGACTGATTAAGCCAGCACACATTCCTAATGACTGTACTAGGGCTAATCCAAGCGTCCCTTGACGGGTATACTTGTTTAGCTTACGTCGTCCCGCTTCACCTTCTTTTTTGAGGGCTTCAAGCGATGGCAATACCGCAGACATCATCTGAACGATAATAGATGCTGAGATATATGGCATGATGCCAAGCGCCATGATGGACATACGCTCTAGTGCACCACCTGAGAACATATTAAACATGCTCAAAATGGTATTTTCGTTGCGCGAAAACAGATCAGCCAAGTTGACCGGATTAATACCCGGAACTGGAATATGAGACCCTAAACGATAAACAATCAATGCGCCGATTAAGAATAACAAACGCGTCCATAACTCATCATACTTACGTATGAAGGCAAATGGATTAAGCGGAACACCAGCCGATGACATTGATTGTTTTGACACGTTACTACTCCTCGATGCTACCACCAGCAGCTTCGATTGCTTGCTTGGCGCCTTTAGTCACTTTGATACCTTTAAAAGTATAAGCTTTAGTGACTTCGCCTGACAACATAATACGAACGCGCTTCATGTCATGACGGATAACGTTAGCAGCTTTTAGCGTTTCAATACTAACCACATCGCCTTCGATTTTGTTCAGTTCAGACAGACGTACTTCAGCAGTCGTCATGGCCATTTTACTGGTAAAACCAAATTTTGGTAGGCGACGATATAAAGGCATTTGACCACCTTCAAATCCTGAGCGAATGCTAGAACCTGAACGAGATTTTTGACCTTTTACACCACGACCACCGGTTTTGCCAAGACCTGAACCTATACCGCGACCACGACGTTGGGCAGTTTTCTTGGCGCCAACACCTGGTGATAATTCATTTAATCTAAGTCCCATTACGCTTCCTCCACTTTTACCATGTAGTTGACGCGATTGACCATACCACGGGTTGAAGGAGTATCTTCTACTTCAACAGTATGACCAATACGGCGTAAACCCAATCCTTTCAAGCTCGCTTTGTGGCTCTTGAGGCGATGGGCACCCGATTTAAATTGAGTGACTTTCATTTTTTTCATCGTAACTCACCTAGTTTCTAAGTTAACCCAAGATTTCGTCTACAGATTTACCACGTTTTGCTGCCATCTTTTCTGGAGTTGACATATCACGTAAACCGTTGAATGTTGCACGAACAACGTTTGCCGTGTTGGTAGAACCATGAGATTTTGTTAAAACGTCTTTAACACCAGCAACTTCTAATACCGCACGCATTGCGCCACCGGCGATTACGCCAGTACCTTCAGATGCAGGCTGCATGTAGACTTTACTAGCACCATGACGTGCTTTGATCGGATGGAATAATGTTGCACCATCAAGCTCAACAGTAATCATGTTGCGCTTAGCAGCTTCAAGTGCTTTTTGAATAGCCGCTGGTACTTCACGTGCTTTACCACGACCAAAACCAACACGGCCATTGCCATCACCCACTACGGTTAGCGCAGTGAAAGAGAAAATACGACCGCCTTTAACCACTTTTGCAACGCGATCAACGGTAACTAAGCGTTCTACTAGACCGTCAGTCTGTTCATTTTTATCATTTTTATCATTTCTAGCCATGATTAAAACTCCAATCCGTTTTCGCGAGCAGCTTCAGCTAAAGCTTTTACTCGACCATGATATTTAAAACCACTACGGTCAAAGGCAACTTTAGTAATTCCAGCTGCTTTTGCGCGTTCTGCGATCAATTGGCCCACAGACGTCGCTGCATCAACGTTACCAGTCGCACCTGAACGCAAGCTGCTGTCTAAGGTAGATGCCTGAGCAATCACTTCACCACCGTTCGGAGAGATAATTTGGGCATAGATGTGTCTTGGGGTACGGTTAACCGTTAGACGATTCACGCCTAAGAAACGGATATGCGCACGGGTTTTCTTTGCTCGACGTAGACGAGCTGCTTTTTTATCAAACATTTCAACTCACCTTATTTTTTCTTGGCTTCTTTGCGAATCACATGCTCGTCACTATAACGAATACCTTTACCTTTATAAGGCTCAGGTGGGCGGAAAGCGCGGATATTAGCCGCTGCTTGACCAAGCTGCTGTTTATCGTTTGATTTTAAAACGATTTCAGTTTGCGATGGCGTTTCAGCTGACACACCTTCAGGTAGCGTATATTCTACTGGATGTGAGTAACCAACGTTCAACGTTACTTTATTACCAGTAGCTTGAGCGCGATAACCAACACCGATAAGCTGAAGACGTCTTTCAAAGCCTTCGTTTACGCCGATAACATAGTTGTTAAGCAGGGCGCGCATAGTGCCAGTATGCATCATTGCTTCTTTTGAATCGACTGTAGGTGAGAAAATGATCGCATCATCTTCCTGTTTCAGCTCGACCAATTCATGCAGGCGTAAAGACATATTGCCGTTCTTGCCTTTAACTTCGACCTGCCGATCGTTCAAAGTAACACTTACGCCGCTAGGCAGTGCTACTGGGGCTTTAGCCACACGAGACATAGGAATATTCCTTAAAAAATTGACTTTCTTTTATTAGCGAAAAAACTAACAGGCTAAAAAGCGTGTTAGTTTAGCATAATTGAACACGTTAGACACCCATCAATGTTAAAAAATATCTAGTATAAAATTGATAAGTGCCTAACGAATATCAAGTAGACTTTATCGTCTCATTACCGATAGCAATAATTGCTAATTAGGCAACGAATGCAACGATTTCACCACCGATACCAGCAGCGCGTGCAGCACGATCGCTCATGATACCTTGGCTAGTTGATACGATAGCAACACCCATACCTTGTTTAACAGTAGGGATAGCGTCTTTACCGCGATGCTGGCGTAAACCAGGACGGCTATAACGTTGAATCATTTCGATAACAGCTTTACCTTCGAAGTATTTTAGTTCGATGGTTAAAGTCGCTTTGTTGTTTTCTTGCTCAGTCACAACAGCGCTGGCTACATAACCTTCACTAACCAATAAGTCAGCGATTGATTTACGTAGTTTAGAGCTCGGCATTGCTACCGATACTTTATTAGCCATTTGTGCGTTACGAATACGGGTTAGCATATCCCCAACGGTATCTTGCATACTCATATAGTTACTCCTTACCAGCTTGCTTTACGAACACCAGGCACATCGCCTTGCATGACACGCTCACGCAGCATATTGCGTGATAAGCCAAACTTGCGGAAGTAACCGTGAGGACGACCTGTGATAGCACAACGATTGCGCAGACGAACTGGTGAGGCATTGCGTGGAAGAGCTTGTAGCTCTAACATCGCTTCCATACGAGTTTCATCGCTTGCAGTCATATCACTGATAGTTTCTTTTAGCTTGATACGCTTTTCAGCATACTTAGCAACCATTTTTTCGCGTTTTAGTTCGCGGTTAATCATGCTCTTTTTTGCCATAACGTCTTTACCTTATTTAAATGGGAAGCCGAATGCTTTAAGCAACGCACGACCTTCTTCATCAGTACCAGCTGACGTGGTGATCGTTACATCCATACCGCGGATACGATCAATCTTATCAAAGTCTACTTCTGGGAATACGATTTGCTCTTTGATACCCAATGAGTAGTTACCACGTCCGTCAAAGGCTTTAGGTGAAAAACCACGGAAATCACGAATACGAGGAATTGCAATGGCAATGAGACGATCTAAAAATTCGTACATTTGCTCACCGCGTAGCGTTACTTTACAGCCAATTGGCCATTCTTCACGAATCTTAAAGCCAGCAACTGATTTACGCGCTTTGGTGACCACAGGTTTTTGACCAGCGATAGCGGTCATGTCAGCTACTGCACCTTCAAGCAATTTCTTGTCTTGAGATGCGCCACCTACACCCATATTCAATGTAATTTTAGTGATTTTAGGCACTTGCATCACATTCGCCAAACCAAGCTCTTCTTTGATTTGTTGCTTTAATTCTTCGTTATATAAAGATTTTAATCTTGCCATTACCATTACACCCTTAGTGTCTTACGCAGTCGCCACTACTTCACCGTTCGAACGATAGACGCGTTGTTTTTTGCCGTCTTCGCCGAATTGATAAGTAATACGATCAGCTTTTTGGGTTTGCGCATTTAAGATTGCGACATTTGAAATATGCAGAAAAGCTTCTTGCTTAACAATGCCACCTTCAACACCAGCTGCCTGATTTGGCTTCTTGTGTTTGGTGACGATGTTAATGCCTTCAACTTTAATACGATCATTTTTTACAGCTTGAACAGTACCCTGCTTGCCTTTGTCTTTACCAGCAATCACGATAACTGTATCGCCTTTACGTAATTTTGACATGGATTACCTCACAATACTTCTGGTGCTAGTGATACAATTTTCATAAACTGATCACCACGTAGTTCACGAGTTACCGGTCCAAAAATACGAGTTGCAATCGGTGCTTTGTTTTGGTTCAACAATACCGCAGCATTGTCATCAAAACGCAGAACAGAACCATCAGGACGACGAACGCCTTTTTTGGTACGAACAACTACAGCATTCATCACGTCGCCTTTTTTAACACGACCACGCGGAATGGCTTCTTTAACCGTTACTTTAATAATGTCGCCAACTGATGCATAACGACGATGAGAGCCACCCAGTACTTTAATGCACTGAACTCGTCTTGCACCGCTATTGTCTGCAACTTCCAGCATCGATTCAACCTGAATCATAGCGTTACTCCACACGTATGAGCAATAAAAACCAGTTGCTGCCGCTAGCACAGAATGAGTAGTCGGCATTTTAATAATAATAACCGCTGCTACTCTTAATGTGAGTGATTTACGCTCGGCGCAATCAGCATCCTTAAAAAGGCGGCTATTTTAACAGCTTCTGGCTTTTAATGCAATTTACTTAGATTTTTTCTACTTTTTCAACCACTTCAACCAAAGTCCAAGACTTGGTTTTTGAGATTGGACGCGTTTCTTTGATGCGGACAAGGTCGCCTTGTTGACAAACGTTATCTTCATCATGAGCTTTGATTTTTGTAGAACGACGAAGCTGTTTGCCATACAAAGGATGACGAACCAGACGCTCAATCAAAACTGTGATGGACTTGTCCATCTTGTCGCTGACAACTCGTCCTGTCAATACGCTAGCATTAGCTGTTTGATTGTTATCGCTCATGAGTCGCCTCGTTGTTTCTCGTTAATCAAAGTCTGGATCTGAGCAATCGTACGACGATTGCTTCTGACTTCATGGGTATTACCCAACTGACCAGTTGCTTTAGCCATACGAATACGGAAAGCATCAAGTTGCTTTTCATCAAGTAACTGAGTCAGTTCTTCTAATGATTTATCACGTAATTCACTGATCTTCATTACATTATCGTCCGCTTAACAATGGTAGTTTTAAAGGGCAGTTTTGCTGCAGCAAGCGTTAACGCTTCGCGAGCAAGTTCTTCTGAAACCCCTTCGAGTTCATATAGCACTTTACCAGGTTTGATTTCGCATACCCAGTACTCGACTGGACCTTTACCTTTACCCATACGTACTTCTAGTGGTTTATTGGTAATAGGTTTGTCTGGGAATACACGAATCCAAATCTTACCGCCACGCTTAATTTTACGAGTGATGGTACGACGTGCTGCTTCAATTTGACGGGCAGTCATACGACCACGAGTCAACGATTTTAGACCAATTTGTCCGAATGCAACGGTGCTTCCACGATGAGAAAGACCTGTGTTACGACCTTTATGCATTTTACGAAACTTGGTACGTTTTGGCTGTAACATAGTTTAACCTCTGTCTGAGTTTCGACGGTTTCCGTTTCCACGACCACGGCGTTTTGGCGCACGAGGCTTCTCTTCGTTGACGGGATTATAAACACTGTTCATACCGTCAAGGATTTCGCCACGGAAAATCCAAACTTTTACACCGATAGTGCCGTAAGTTGTCTCTGCACGAATTGACGCGTAGTCAATATCAGCACGGAGTGTATGCAATGGCACACGACCTTCACGGTACCATTCAGTACGAGCAATCTCAGCACCGCCAAGACGGCCAGACAGCTCAACTTTGATACCTTTAGCACCAGAGCGCATACTGTTCTGAACCGCACGTTTCATCGCACGGCGGAACATAACACGGCGTTCAAGCTGGCTACCGATACCGTCTGCTACCAAACGTGCATCAAGATCAGGTGATGTGATTTCTTCAATATTGACCTGAGCAGGAACGCCCATAATTTTGGTCAATTCTTTTTGAAGTCTTTCGATATCTTCGCCTTTTTTACCGATAACAATACCAGGACGCGCAGTGGCGATGGTAATCTTAGCAGCACCAGTAGGACGCTCAATCATAATATTGCTGATCATAGCGTTGTCTAGTTTTTTACGAAGATACTCACGAACTTGAATGTCGTTGATGAGGTATTCTGAGTATTGTTTAGGGTTAGCATACCAGTTTGCGTTATGCTTTTTGACAACACCAAGACGAATTCCGATTGGATGTACTTTTTGACCCATAACTTATTCTCCTACCTTTATAGTGATGTGACAAGTACGCTTACTGATACGATCAGCGCGACCTTTAGCACGTGGTAGGATACGTTTTAGCGTAATGCCTTCATCGACATAGATGGTTGACACTTTAAGAGTATCAATATCTAAACCGTTGTTATGTTCAGCATTGGCGATGGCTGAGTCAAGACATTTCTTAACGAACACAGCGCCTTTTTTATTACTATACGTTAGGATATCCAAAGCACGCTCGATAGATTTGCCACGAACTTCATCAGCAACGAGTCTAACTTTTTGTGCCGATATGGCGGCACCGCGTAATTTTGCAGTTACTTCCATGGTAAGCACCTTATCTCTTAGCTTTTTTGTCAATGCCATGACCACGATATGTACGAGTCGGGGCAAATTCACCTAGTTTATGACCAACCATCTGCTCGCTCACGATAACCGGTACATGAGTACGGCCGTTGTGAACAGATAAGGTTAGGCCAACCATTTGTGGCAAAATCATCGAGCGGCGCGACCAAGTTTTAATTGGTTTGCGTGAGTTGGTGTCTAATGCATTCTCAACTTTAGCAAATAAGTGCGCGTCTATGAATGGACCTTTTTTCAATGAACGAGGCATGAAATTCTTCCTTTATTTCTTCTTGGCGCGGCGGCGGATGATCATACTGTCAGTACGCTTATTATGACGCGTTTTAAGTCCTTTAGACTTCTGACCCCAAGGGCTGGTTGGATGGCGACCTTTGTTACGACCTTCACCACCACCATGTGGGTGATCAACCGGGTTCATAGCGACACCACGAACTGAAGGACGAACACCGCGCCAACGTGAAGCACCGGCTTTACCAAGTGATTTCAAGTTGTTTTCAGTGTTAGAAACTTCACCAATAACAGCACGGCAGTTCACGTGAACGCGGCGAGTTTCACCTGAACGTAGACGTAGAATAGCATAAATACCGTCACGACCTAGTAGCTGAACGCTTGCACCCGCAGAGCGAGCCATCTGTGCACCTTTACCGATTTTAAGTTCGATATTGTGAATCACAGTTCCCAGTGGGATGTTTTTTAGCGGTAAGCAGTTACCTGGACGGATTGGAGAGTTCTCTCCTGACATTACTGTATCACCAACTGCTTGTTTTTTAGCAGCAATGATATAGCGACGTTCGCCATCAGCGTACTTAAGTAAAGCAATGTGTGCAGTACGGTTTGGATCGTATTCGATACGCTCAACCACAGCTGGGATATTGTCTTTAGTACGTTTGAAATCGATAACGCGATAATGATGCTTATGACCACCACCGATATGACGAGTTGTTATGCGACCGTTGTTATTACGACCACCTGACTTACCTTTTGATTCGACAAGTGCTGCAAACGGACGACCTTTGTAAAGGTGTGGATGCACCACTTTTTCAACAAAACGACGGCCTGGTGATGTTGGCTTTGCTTTTACGATAGGCATGAGTGTAATCCTTATTCGTTGATCGCTGTTTCACTAGTAGAAGTAGTCGTATTTGCGACTTCTTCACCAGCATCAGCCATTTGTACATCTTGACCAGCTTTTAAGGTAACATAGGCTTTTTTATAGTCGTTACGACGGCCGATACTCTTACCAAAACGCTTTGTCTTACCTTTAACATTCAAAGTGTTTACTTTAGTAACTTCAACACCTTCAAACATCAACTCAACTGCTTTTTTGACTTCAAGCTTAGTAGCATTAGAATCAATTTTAAATACCTGAACACCAAGTGAGTCGCCAAGCATTTGAGATTTTTCTGAGAATACAGGTCCTCTTAGGATCTGATAAAGTCTTGCGTTATTCATGCTAGTGCTTCCTCAAATTGTTTCGCAGCTTCAACTGACATGATTACTTTATCAAAAGCAATCAAGCTCACTGGATCCACTTCGTTTGTACCAAGTACATTGACGTGTGGAATGTTGCGAGCAGCTAAGTATAAATTTTCGTCAACTTCTTTGGTGACGATGAGTGCACGAGGTGCGCCCAAATCATTTAACTTTGCAATCAGCTCTTTGGTTTTTGGGCCAGAAACGCTTAGCTCTTCAACCAAAATCAAACGCTCTTGGCGAATCAATTCGGCTAGGATGCACTGCATCGCACCGCGATACATTTTGCGGTTAACTTTCTGTGACCAATCTTGTGGTTTGGCTGCAAATGCACGACCACCAGAACGCCAGATTGGGCTACGAATAGAGCCTGCACGAGCGCGACCAGTACCTTTTTGGCGCCATGGCTTGATGCCACCGCCAGAAACTTCGGCACGGGTTTTTTGAGCGCGTGTACCTTGACGAGCACCAGCAAGATATGCGGTGACGACTTGATGCACTAATGCTTCGTTGAATTCACGACCGAAAGCCGTATCAGAAAGCTCAACTGCCGCCCCTGTAACTGTTTTTAAATCCACGTTAATCCCCTTGCTTAGGCTTTGACTGACGGACGTACGATGACATCGCCACCGGTGGCACCAGGGATTGCACCCTTGATGACAAGTAACCCTTTTTCAACATCAACCGATATCACTTCTAGGCCTTGGACGGTAACGCGTTTGTTACCCATTTGACCTGGCATTTTTTTGCCTTTGAAGACTTTACCTGGTGACTGGTTTTGACCAGTTGAACCAAGGACACGGTGAGAAACTGAGTTACCATGAGTGGCATCTTGCATGCTAAAGTTGTGACGCTTTACGCCGCCTTGAAAGCCTTTACCTTTACTCTGTCCTGTGACATCTACAATCTGACCTTGTTCGAACAAGTCAGCTAGGATCTCACCACCAATCTCACGACCTTCAAGATCGCTGTCATTGGCACGAAATTCCCAAACACCACGACCAGCTGCAACACCAGCTTTAGCGAAGTGACCTTTTTGTGCAGCAGTTACGCGGCTGTCACGACGAGTACCTGTGGTAACTTGAATGGCTTGATAGCCATCTACATCAGTATTTTTTACTTGAGTAATGCGGTTAGCATGGACCTCAACCACTGTGACAGGGATAGATTCGCCTGCTTCAGTGAAGATACGGGTCATGCCGCATTTTTTACCGACTAAACCGATCGCCATTTTAGACCTCTTTATATCTTATATTAATGGGTTGGGTGTGTAATGTGCATTAACCCAAAGCAATTTGAACGTCAACACCCGCCGCTAAGTCTAACTTCATTAGCGCATCCACAGTTTTGTCGGTAGGCTGAACGATATCAACCATACGCTTATGAGTACGGATTTCGTACTGGTCACGAGCGTCTTTATTAACGTGTGGAGAGGTTAGAACGTTGAAGCGCTCAATGCGAGTCGGCAACGGTACAGGACCACAAACTTGCGCACCGGTGCGCTTTGCAGTATCAACAATCTCTTGTGCAGATTGATCAATCAGACGATGATCAAAAGACTTAAGACGGATACGGATTCTCTGGTTAGCCATGCCAGCAAGCTCCTAATATGTGCTTTTGTCATTCTTGTTTTGAAGATATGAGCAAAAGCCGTTTGGTTAAATATTCACTTTAAGCGGCCTTCTGTTCTTAACCAGAATGAGTTCGTTACCGGAACTTATAGCGTGCCAAAAGCAAAATAGTTTAAAGCCCCGCCGACCCTTCCATTATAGGATGTCAGCAAAGGCATAATGAAATAGTGCTAGAAACGATGCTCTAGCTGTCATAGCGCCAGCTGTTTAATTGGCTGCGCATATATAATTCAGTGGTGTGTATTATACATAGTATTTTACTCATTGCAAGCGCAATATCTGTGGTGTTTTGAGATATTACCCTTTATAAACAAGCCTTTTTATCCATAATATCTTCCTCTAAACCTTAGCTGAACCTTTCAATAATGGCCAGAATTTTAATCTATCACTAGTCTAAAACAATGTCATATTGCTCTTGGGTATAAAGATTTTCTACGTCAAACGTAATCACTCTACCTAATAGATATTCTAAGTCCGCTACGGTGTCGGATTCTGAGGTCAGAAGTAAATCAATTACGGCGGCATGCGCAACCACGGTGAATTTTTTTGGTGAGTTGTAAGTACGCGCACAGCGCATGATTTCGCGAAATATCTCAAAGCAGACGGTTTCAGCCGTTTTCACAAAGCCGCGACCCTGACAGGTTGAGCATGGTTCACAGAGCTGCTGACCAAGGGATTCTCGGGTACGTTTACGCGTCATCTCAACCAGCCCAAGCTCACTGACTTGGGTGATTTTGGTTTTGGCGTAGTCTTGCGCTAGCTGCGCTTGTAAGCTCTCTAAAATATCGTCTTTATGCTGCTGCTCAAGCATATCGATAAAATCTAGGATAATAATACCACCAAGATTTCTTAAGCGTAATTGCCGAGCAATGGCATGAGTGGCTTCTAAATTGGTTTTATAAACCGTATCTTCTAACGAACGCCCGCCGACAAAAGAGCCGGTATTAACATCGATCGTCGTCATGGCCTCTGTTTGATCAATGATTAGATAACCGCCAGATTTTAAGTCGACACGGCGTTTTAAGGCGTCACGCAAATCGTCTTCGACACGGTGGACGTCAAACAAAGACGGCTCGGCGGTATAATGCACTATGCGGTCATAGACAAAAGGCACAAACTCTTTGGCGAAATAACGGACCTGCTCATAGATTTGCGCGTTATCAATCACTACTTTTTCGGTATCGGCATGCACCAAGTCACGAATGGAGCGCAGCGGCAGTGATAATTCTTGATAAATGAGCTCAGAGCTTTGATTTGGTTTTGTTTCTTGGCGACGGGCACAAATGGTGCGCCAGAGCTGCAATAAATAGTAGATATCTTCTTCAAGTTTATTAACAGGTACGCGCTCAGCGGCGGTACGCGCAATCAGGCCACCTTGTAGGTTGACCGTTTGCATCAGGCTCGCAAGCTCTGTTTTTAGCCGTGTGCGCTCTTCTTCGCCATCAATTCGCTGCGAGATACCGATATGGTCGCTCGATGGTAGATAGACCAAGTAACGTGATGGTAGCGATATATTGGTGGTTAAACGCGCGCCTTTACTGCCAAGCTGGTCTTTGGTGACTTGAACTAAGATACGCTGGCTTTCGTGCAGCCGATGTTGAATGAGAGTCTTTGAAACGGCCACGACCTCGGTACTTTGCGCGCTGACAACGGGCGGTGTAACCGCCAAATCTTCAGCAGAGGCTTCTATAATAGAACGTTCATTATCGGTATTCTCTGAGGTCTTGTGCTTATCTTCGGTGACGGGACGCGGCTCGCGCTGCATATCGTTGACATGTAAAAATGCCGTTCGTGACTGGCCAATATCGACAAAAGCTGCCTGCATGCCAGGAAGTACGCGTACTACCGTCCCCAAATAGATGTTGCCAACCAAACCCAATTTATGATGACGCTCAATATAAATCTCGCCCAAGACACCGTTATCTAACACGGCGACGCGGGATTCCATGGGACTAATATTAATCAGCAGCTCTTCGGACATAATATTTTCTCTTATCACTCAGCTTTCTTGCGAAGCGTTCATAGTTTGGTAGCCTTACAGTGTACCAAATGCACCTTGTGTTTGCCCATTACCCTACCGTGTCATTATGTGCAAATGGTTGAATGGTAGCTATTGGCAACTTCACTTAAAGCCGCGCCGTTAACCGCTCTTGACCAAATATGTCCTACACTTATCTATTGGTCTGTTAAGCGCTTTAGACTTTTCTGTCAGCGCTAACATCTGTGATATTTTTAATTAACGTCAACGTTTGCGCAAGCGGTAAGCCAACCACATTGGTATAGCTGCCATTAATACGGCTAACCCATGCCGCGCCCAAACCTTGAATACCATAGCCACCAGCTTTATCAGCAGGCTCGCCACTTTCCCAGTAATCTCGCATCATCTCTTCGGTTAAGGGTATAAAGGTCACTTCGGTGCGCTCAGTGATTTGTTGCTGATGAACGACTTGAAATGCCCTTTCAGAGTTTGAAGAGTTTGAAGAGTTTGAAGAGTTTGAAGAGTTTGAAGAGTTTGAAAGCTTAGCCGATAATAATACTTGAGTAGCTTGCACTGCTGTCCATACTTGATGAGTGCTATCAGACATCTGCTGCCACATGCGATAAGCATCTTCACGACTATCGGGCTTAACCAATACCGTTTTATCATCTGCCAAGACACCAATAGTGTCAGCGGTTAAAATGATAAAAGACTCAGATAAATCAGCGTAATCAGTATGATTATCCTTTAACTCTTTATTCAATCGTTCTAGCGCGGCCTCCGCCTTGGTAGCAACCATACGTTCAATATAATCTTTAGGCGCTTCATTAGCTTGCGGCGTTTCATCAATATCGACGCTCATAACCGTAAATTCTAGTTGCGCCCTTTTGAGCAGCTCATGGCGACGCGGCGAGCCAGAGGCTAAAATAAGTTCCATCGCTATTCTCTCATTGTATAAATTTATGATTTTTTGATTTTCTGGTTTTGCAGGCCGATGAGAATATGAAGTTAGCGAGCAAATTTGCGTAATGCCAATAGCACCAATGGCCAACTGATAATGCTCATTAATAACGACAGTGCAGATTGGGCGACAAAAGTGTTTTGGATAAACAGCTGTAATATCCATAAGCTCACTTGGAAAACAATCAATCCTAGACTTGCTATTAACCAAGCACTGATGGTATTTAGTTGTCTGATATAAATACTAGTGATTTTTATTACCAGTGCCACCGTTACTGCTGCAAAAGCTTGCTGACCTAAATGGGTATCCATTAATAAATCAGCGATAATGCCGATGATAAAGGCGCTAAAAATCCCGATATAACGCGGCTGAAACAGTAACCAAAAAATAAGTACCATGATCATAATCATGGGACGCAATGTTGCCATGCTTGGACTTAAGGGATATACACTCAGCGATGAGGCGACAATAAAACTCAGTATAATCAAGGCAGGGAGCACCCCAGTTGCATTATCAGAATCATCATATGCCATGAGTACTTACCTTTAGCGAGAGTTTAGCAGTAGCTATTTAATAGTTCATTTAGTATCGAAAGGAATAGCAGCGCTGATTAATAAGATAGTTTTGAATACTATTTATTTTATTTGTCTGTCTAGGCGTCTATGCTATAAATGATGACGAGCTATGCAGACTTACAAATAAGCTGACAAGCTCTTATTTTTCTCTAATACCCGCATTCTTTTTATTGACCAACTTATCTTGTAGCACTAATACGTAAGCATTGTCGATAAAGTTTGCCGCTGGCGTGACTTCAATACTTCTAAAGTTATCCTCCTGCGTGTCTTCAACATGCGCAATGCGACCGACGCGATAGCCTGCGGGAATTCGTCCACCTAAGCCTGATGACACTAGCTCATCGCCAACGCGTACATCTGAGGTTTTAAAGACGTAGTTGAGGCGTAATGAGGTTGGTATGCCTTCACCCGTGACAATAGCACGCTGCCCAGTACGTTTGACCGTCACAGCAACGGATTGCTGCTCATCGGTAATCAGCAATAAACGACTGGTATTGGGGTAAACATTAATAATCTGACCTAAGACACCCACTTCATCGATGACCGTTTGACCCACTTGCACGCCATCTTGCTCACCTTTATTAAGCACTACAATTTGTCTGAGCAGATTGGTATCAGTGCCGATAACTTGAGCGAGGTTTAAATCAAACTGTTCAGGCCGGGTAGTCGATAGGATACCCTGCAAGCGGGCATTTTGTGCCAAGATATAATCTTGCTGTTGTAGTTTGGCTTGAGCGTGGATAAGTTGCGTTTTTAGCTGCATATTTTCGCGGCGAAGCGCTTCTTTTGATTGTAAACTGCCACTTGACCAGTGTTCTGCATAACTCGGTAATAATGACAGCTCATAGATGGGCTGCATCGCGGCATGCGTGGTCGAGCGTATCGGATTAAACCATTCTGGATTTTTACTATCAAACCACATCAGTACTAGCGCCACTATTAGTACAATAGCAGTCTTACGAAGTGCTAACGGTTGGCGAGCAAAAATACTTGGAATCATAATTGGTCTAATCTAGAGGTTTTAAGGTGAGCAATAGCTGCTACTTGATATAACAGTAACAAATATCAAGATATAAAATACGACCTTATCAAAATTTTTTATTTAATAAATCACAATAATGAATGCTAAAAACCTATGACTAATTAAGTAATATCGTACTGATATTTCATTTTGGCATGGGTAAATATCATTAAAGGCAACCTTATTGGTTA
This sequence comes from Psychrobacter sp. UBA6766, assembly GCF_002453355.1. GTDB lineage: Bacteria > Pseudomonadota > Gammaproteobacteria > Pseudomonadales > Moraxellaceae > Psychrobacter. The sequence goes on from NZ_DKGQ01000036.1 coordinate 62,515, forward strand.
CCTTTAATAGAATAAAACGATTTTTACAATGAAACGGCTACTCAATATGACTCTAGCTTCAACCAAGCAATCAAGCAATCAAGCAATCAAGGCAAATATAGCCATTATTACTTGATGAGTTATTAAAGTTAACAACTTAAACAAAAATCATATTCAGACTTTTATTGTTAATAAAATCGAGCGCAATGCCACCGCCGCGGCTCACGCAGGTCAATGGCTCTTCTGCAACGGTCACAGGCAGACCGGTTTCTTTAGAGATGAGTTTATCTAAATCACGCAGCAATGCCCCGCCGCCCGTTAAGACAATACCGCGCTCAGCGATGTCTGATGACAGCTCAGGTGGCGTTCGTTCAAGCGCCGCTTTTACCGCGCTAACAATGCCACTTAATGGATCGCTTAGGGCTTTTTGTACTTCTTCTGAATTGACCGTAAAAGTTTTTGGTACGCCTTCTGCCATGCTGCGACCGCGAACTTCAACTTCTAATTGGCTGTCTTCATTTAATGCCGAACCCACTTCTTGTTTTATGCGCTCAGCCGTGGTTTCACCAATCACGCAGCCATGAGTACGGCGAACATGAGTAATAATTGCTTCATCGAACATATCTCCGCCAATACGAATCGACTCAGCATATACGCAGCCTGACAGCGCGATAACTGCAATCTCAGTGGTACCACCACCGATATCAACGACCATTGAACCACTGGCTTCATGAACGGGCATGCCCGCACCGATTGCGGCGGCCATTGGTTCTTCTAGCAATAATACTTTGCTCGCGCCTGCTGATGATACTGCTTCCCGAATCGCTTTACGTTCAACCAGCGTTGATTTGCAAGGCACACAAACCACCACGTTAGGTTGGGCCATAAAACGCTTGGCTTTCACCTTAGTGATAAAATGCTTGAGCATTTTTTGTGTCACTTCAAAGTCTGCAATCACACCATCTTTTAATGGACGGATAGCCGTAATATTGGCAGGCGTACGACCCAGCATCTGTTTAGCATCAATACCAACGGCAGCGACGGTAGGGTTTTGAGTACGATTACTTCGTAGCGCGACCACGGTTGGCTCGTCGAGCACCACCCCTTTACCAGGAATAAAAATGAGGGTGTTCGCAGTACCGAGGTCGATTGCGATATTATTTGATAAAAATCCAAACGGGTTCATGGCTAATATATCCAGCGTATTACAAATGAGGCGAATGAGGCGAACGAAATTGACTGAGGGCTACTCGTCAGTATTGAGCAGGTCGTCGTTAGACATGACCTATGGCGCGAGTTTATCATCGCAGCAAGTCAAACCGAAGCATTAATGATGAAATGAAAAAACTGAGCTAAATTATACCGATTTGGCTCAAAAAAAACACAGATATTTGCATCAGTACGCTAGAATTTCACGCTTAAACGCGAAAAGTTGTTACAAAGTTTAAAATCACAGACAATACGATGCTATTTAATGAAACATCATTTAATTCAATCACTACTAAGGCACTACAGCAATACGATATTCCTACTGCATGATTTTCCGAGTCGTTAACTTGGCGTTTGGCTTAGCAGTGGATGCATACTGTAACGTATTTTTTAATAAAATGGTAAGTAATTGATAACCCCACCATAATCTTAAGTTCAATCGCTCAGTTTTGTAGAACATGCCAGCTTGGTTGATATTATGCAGCAATCGAGCGCTGCTCCTCTGTAAACTTGGGTGAGATGCTTTATAATAGCCCTACTATTTATAAGACACAGCTACAAACACTTTATTTGAGTGTATTGTAATCATTACCTGTCTTAATGCTTATCTACTTGTCATACCCTACTCTAATAAAAACTGTCCTTCACCGGAGAAATTATGTCACAGCCAACCCTCGCGACTGAAAACAATGTCAGCCGTCAAGAAATCTTAGAAGTTGCCCGCCTTGCGCGTCTTGGCGTTGATGAAGATACCGCCAATAGCTATGCTGATGATATCAGCGACGTATTAAAACTGATGCAAACGCTTGCTAATGTCGATACCACCGGTATCAAACCCTTGGCAAACATTCATGAAGCTTGCCAAGAGTTGCGCGCGGACGTCGCTAAACACGATATCAATCGCGAGCGCAATCAATCGGTTGCCCCTGCCGTTGAATCAGGCTTGTATCTTGTACCACAAGTGATTGAATAATATATTCAAATTATTCTTGCCTTTATTTTATCCTATTTAATGCTATTCACATTTTGACGGACGACACCTTATGTCTGAACTTCACCTTTTAAGTACCCAGCAGCTTATTACGGGCTTGCAAGACAAACAATTTAGCAGCACGGAATTAACCGAACACTATATTAAGCGCATCAATGCCCTTGATAGCAAGATTAACAGCTTTATTACTCATACTTCTGAAACGGCATTAGCGCAAGCAAAAGCCGCTGATGAGATGCGTGTCCAAGGTGATAAACGCCCATTACTTGGTGTACCAATGGCGCATAAAGACATTTTTTGTACCCAAGGCGTTCTGACGACTTGTGGTTCAAAAATGCTGCATAATTTTGTGTCGCCTTATGATGCCACTATCGTCACCAATATCGATAAGGCTGGCATGATTAGCCTTGGTAAGCTCAATATGGATGAGTTTGCAATGGGCTCGGATAATGAAAGCTCACATTATGGCGCCGTGCACAATCCTTGGAGTCTTGAACGCGTTCCTGGTGGCTCGTCGGGTGGTAGTGCCGCTGCCGTCGCCGCAGGCTTCGTTCCGGTTGCTACTGCAAGTGATACAGGCGGCTCTATTCGTCAGCCTGCCTCATTTTGTGGCCTGACAGGGATTAAACCCACTTATGGTCGCGTTTCGCGCTTTGGTATGATTGCTTATGCGTCAAGTCTTGATCAAGCAGGCAGCTTGGGCCGTAGTGCGATGGACTGTGCTTATTTATTGCAACCAATGATTGGTCATGACCCACGCGATGCCACTTCTATCAAGCACGATATGCCTGATTATGTGCAAGACTTAAATCATGCCGTCACTGCCGCTGGAGACAAAGCTAAGCCATTAGAAGGCTTACGAATTGGCGTTGCTAAAGAGTACTTTAGCAAAGGGTTAGATACTGAGGTGGAGCAAGCGGTACGTGCAGCGCTAAAACAATACGAAGCGCTTGGTGCGACGATTGTAGAAGTGAACATCACTGACCCCGAGATTACTCTTGCTACTTACTATATGTTAGCGCCTGCAGAAGCGTCTTCAAACCTATCACGTTTTGATGGCGTGCGTTTTGGTTATCGCTGTGAAAACCCAACCGATCTTATTGATTTATATACGCGCTCTCGCTCTGAAGGCTTTGGTCCTGAAGTACAACGTCGTATCTTGACTGGAACTTACGCGCTATCGGCGGGTTACTTTGATGCTTATTACACCAAAGCACAAAAAGTACGCCGATTAATCGTGCAAGATTTTGAAGATGCTTTTGTTAACTGTGACATCATCGCCAGTCCAACTGCGCCAACCGCAGCTTATAAACTTGCTGAAGACCTTGATCCTGCGACGATGTATTTAGGCGACGTTTATACCATCGGCGTCAACTTGGCCGGTCTCCCTGCCCTTAGTCAACCTGTTGGTTTAACCACAAACGGTTTGCCAATTGGTTTGCAATTAATTGGACAATATTGGCAAGAAAGCAAATTGCTCTCTACCGCCCATTTATTCCAGCAGCATACAGACCATCATTTACAACACTCTACCATCGCAAAGGAGACGGTATAATGAACACAGCAACTATTACTGATAATGCCGCTCACCAAGAAATTGTCCGAAAAGAGCTGTTCGTTGATGGCTACGAAGTGGTCATCGGCATTGAGATTCACTGCCAGTTGAACACCGAAAGTAAAATATTTTCCAGCGCGCCAACCGACTTTGGTCACGAGCCAAATACTCAAGCCAGCATCGTTGATTTAGGACTGCCTGGCGTATTGCCTGTATTGAATACGGGCGTGGTCGATCGAGCGCTCAAATTCGGTATCGGTGTCAATGCAGAACTGGGACTATTTAATACCTTTGACCGAAAAAACTATTTTTACCCTGATTTACCAAAAGGCTATCAAATTACCCAAATGGCCAACCCTATCGTCGGTAAAGGTTATATCGATGTCGTGGTCAATGAAGGCGAGAAAAACGAATACCCGAAACGAATGGGTATCACCCGTGCGCATTTGGAAGAAGATGCGGGTAAATCCGTTCATGATGCCGTTGATGGTATGACGGGTGTCGACCTTAACCGCGCTGGCACGCCACTCATCGAAATCGTCTCCGAGCCTGATATGCGCTCGGCTTCCGAAGCGCTTGCTTATATTAAAGCCATTCATCAGCTGGTCACGTGGCTTGGTATCTCAGATGCGATTATGGCAGAAGGCTCATTCCGCTGCGATTGTAACGTCTCTGTGCGCAAACCGGGCGCAGCATTAGGTACGCGAACTGAGCTGAAAAACCTCAACTCATTCCGTTTTATCGAACGCGCCATCAATCGTGAAATCGAGCGTCAAATCGATATTATTGAGGACGGCGGTAAAGTCATTCAAGCAACGATGTTATACGATCCTGAGCGCGATGAAACCCGCACCATGCGTACCAAAGAAGACGCCAATGACTATCGCTATTTCCCCGATCCTGACTTGCTACCTGTGCGTATTGAACAACATACAGTCGATGAAATTAAAGCAGCGATGCCTGAACTCCCTGTTGCCCGCCGTGCGCGATTTGAAGAAGCGCTTGGGTTATCAGAATACGATGCCCGTATCTTGACGGGTAGTCGTACGCTAGCCGATTATTTTGAAAATGTCGTCAATGAGGTCGGACAACAAGATGCCAAAATGGCAGCTAACTGGGTCATGGGCGACCTGCTAGGTGCGCTCAACAAAGATGATAAAGACATCGCCGACTCACCTATTAGCGCCAAGCAATTGGCGGGAATGCTGGCACGAATCAAAGACGATACGCTATCTGGCAAACTGGCTAAAAAAGTCTTTAGCGCCCTCTATGAGCGCGAAGGCGGCGATGCCGATGACGCAGCAGATAAAATCATCGAGGAAAAAGGCCTGAAGCAAGAAACGGATACCGGTGCGATTAAAGCCATGGTCGAAGAAGTTATTACCAAAAACCAAGCCATGGTCGATGAGTATCGCGGCGGCAAAGAAAAAGCCTTTAACGGTTTGGTCGGTCAAGTCATGAAAGCCAGCCGCGGTAGTGCCAACCCCCAACAAGTCAATCAAATCCTAAAAGAATTATTGGGTTAAGACTGGTTATTAGAGACTAGACTAGCTGAGTTCTGGAAAATGAGGGTTATAGATTTTGGCTAAAACAAATAGCCCTTGCAATATGCTTAATTTTGCGTAAAATAGTCAGTCATTCGGGGCGTAGCGCAGTCTGGTAGCGCACTACACTGGGGGTGTAGTGGTCGCAGGTTCAAATCCTGCCGTTCCGACCAAACACAATATTAGGGCAGACCGTCATTGACCGTCTGCCCTTTTATTTGCAAGCCATTCAGCTGAATCAGCCTTTTTTAAAGGCATTTGTTATCCGTTACAGAACGTGGTAATCCGTCTAAAATGTTGGTATTATCGTTGGTATCATACGATACCATAATGGATAATACCAACATGAGTCTAAATAATACACAGATAAAGAATCTTAAGCCTACCCAAAAAGCGATAGACTCAAAACGACCTGATAAACATAGTGATGGTCAAGGGTTACAATTATGGGTGCGTTATACAGGCGTTAAGTCATGGATCAGCGCCTACCGCTGGCAAGGCAAACAGCAAACCCTTACTATCGGTACTTATCCAGTAATGAGCCTACAAAGTGCACGCCAGCGCAATCTTGAGATCAAAAGATTAATAGTTGATGGCATTAACCCAAAAGACGATAAGAAAAAAACACGAGCAGAAAATGACGGATCAAAGGCTTTCGATACGATAGCTCAGTGTTGGCATAATGACCGTAAAGCACATATAGCACCTACTACCCATAGCCGTGACTACTCACAATATCAGCGCGACATTAAGCCCGTCATTGGTCATATAAATATAAATGAGATAACTGCGCCTGATGTTTTGGCTATTGGTAAAGCTATCGAAGCTAGGGGCGCTAGTGATATGGCAAGACGCGCAATACGTCAAACAGGGCAAATCTTTAAACAAGCCATACGTGAGGGCTTAACCAACCTCAACCCAGCCGACGACCTAACTGAAGCACTAAAACCGCATAAGGTAAAGCACCATAGTCGCATCACCAGCCAGCAATTACCAAAGCTACTACAAGATATTAACGCCTATGATGGTGATGTACTGGTAAAGCTAGGCCTATGGTTTATGTGCTATACGTTTGTGAGAACGCAGGAATTACGCTTTATGGAATGGAGCGAGATAGACTATAAAGACAAGTTATGGCGCATACCTGCCGATAAAATGAAAATGGATAGACCGCATTTAGTGCCGCTTACACCGCAAACAATGGCGATCTTAGAGCAAATCAAGACGCTAGGCTTTTCGGACAAGTATGTCTTCTTTAATCCATCGACGCGTAAGCCATACAGTACCAATGCTTTTATTACTGCCCTATGGCGCATGGGCTATAAAGGCAGAATGACAGGGCACGGATTTCGCGGACTTGCCAGCACTACCTTACATGAACAAGAGTTTATGCACGAAGCTATAGAGCTACAGCTGGCACATGAAAAAGAAAACAAAATAAGCAAAGCCTACAATGGAGCTCAACACTTGCCTTATCGTACCGACATGATGCATCAATGGGCTAATTATATTGATGATGCGTTTGCTGGCAAGACTGAAGATAGGATAGATTGTTCAAAAGTGTAAGATGGTTGAGACATATGTGTTTAAGTAAACAGAAATATTGAGCCTTTCCTAAAAACTATGTAACAGCTTATAATCTCCTAATAGGAGAATAATCAATGACTATCCAAAATGACATTAAGAAACTGGCCGAGCAAATGGCTGGTAGCATGAGCAGCTTTGATGACATCAAAGAC
>NZ_DKGQ01000005.1 GCF_002453355.1 Psychrobacter sp. UBA6766
GTCTTTGATGTCATCAAAGCTGTTCATGCTACCAGCCATTTGCTCGGCTAGTTTTTTAATGTCAGATTGAGTAGTCATTGCTTATTCTCCGGTTAGTGGATTATAAGCAGTTACACAAAGTTTGGGAAACCCTCGATATTGGCTACGTTTCTTTTATTATTTTCATAACTTTAACATTATTATCAATATGCATAGCAATGATAATTTTAATAAAACAAAGATTTTACCGAGATGAATCTTTATAGTGTTTTATGTGTGGAGCTGTAGATCGAGAAGACAAGGATTAATTATTTTTATGAAATAAGCAGTTTAAAAAACAATTAATAGCACTAGAGTGCACTATTTATTTCAAGGTATTATCTAAATTAATTAAACGAACAATTGGCATTTAAAGTCTTAATAATAAGCTTATATGAGCAGCAACGTAGCTATGATTTTTTAGCTCTTAAGTTATCTGCGTCTTTTCGCTATAAGCTGCGATTGGTTTCACCTATTATCTTTTGTATAATATAAGGGCAGGCGGAAACCGTGGCTCTGTACTTTTTTCTCTCTTCTATTTCGTATCTCGGGACGGACCGATACTTTGTTAGGCAACTTTTTGTTTATACTTAAGTGCTTTGGAGTTTTGGTTGATTACTTTACCCCCACTCAAACGTCGTATTGTCTATGTGACGGTTTTTGAAATTATCGCTATTATATCTTCAACCTTTGTGCTGATGAAACTTAGCGGGAGCGATGCCACAGAATCATTGCCAGTGGCTGTGATGGTGTCATTGGCTGCCGTTATCTGGAACTTCTTATACAATACCGCTTTTGAAGCGTGGGAGCGCCGCCGGAAGGTGACAAAGCGCACGCTATTGATACGTAGCGTTCATGCCATAGGTTTTGAAGGCGGTTTGGTAGTGATTTGTCTACCGCTTTATATGATTTGGTATGAGGTGAGTCTGATAGAAGCCTTTATGATGGAAGTGGCGTTACTACTATTTTTCTTGGTCTATACCTTTATTTTTACTTTGGGTTTCGACAAGATATTTACCTTACCGCATCACTATAAGACCGCTTCTGCTTCTTCATGAATAAAGAGATTAATCGTATTAAATGACCCAAAAAAATGCTGCCATTAGGCAGCATTTTTGCTGTTATTAAAAAGGTGTGAGAAACCTTTATTTACCTTGATAAACGGGCTTACGTTTTTCCATAAAGGCAGTGATGCCTTCAGCAAAGTCAGCGGTTTTTGCCATCATGGTTTGTTGGTCAACTTCCATATCGAGCGCTTCATTTAAGCCAGAAAAAGCATGAACATTAATCATGTGCTTCATTGATGCCAAGGCTTTACCGGGCAGGTTGCTGAGTCGCGTTGCCAACGCCAATACGCTGGCATCAAGATCATCTTTACTTACAACGCTATTGACTAAGTTGAGACGAGCGACATCATCGCTAGTGAGCTTATCACCCAGCATCACAAGCTCAGTCGTTTTAGCAGCACCAATCAATTGATTGAGTAAGTAAATGCCGCCAGCATCTGGAATCAAGCCGATATTAACAAACGCTTGCACAAACTTGGCATTGTCAGCAGCAATACGGAAATCACACGTTAATGCTAAATTCATCCCAGCGCCCGCGACGGCGCCTTCTAATTTAGCAATAATTGGCTTATGAATGTTACGCAGTTTTAGGCTCACTTCTGCCACTTCTCTGAGCATAAAATCCAGCTTTGCTACCAATGCTTCTGATTCCATACCGTTTTCTAACATCTCGCCGATGTGACCACCACTCGAGAAGTTATTATTTGATCCTTGCAGCACAATCACGCGAACGTCGGCGTCTTGATCTGCCTGATCAAGCGCATCCATAATTGAGTTTTTTAATGGTGTGCTAAAAGCATTTAGCGTCTTTGGATCATTCATAGTAATGGTGGCGATATGATTTTCGCTGTGATATTCGACCAGAGGTTGTGACATGGTTGGTTTCCTTTATTGGACGTTTTCGGTAAGAATAGAGAGTGTGATGAGGTGTAACAAATCATTCAAGCTGATTACTATAGCAGCTTGCTATGATTATAAAAGCGGGTTTTGTAGGCGCTTGCGGCACGCTGAAAGGCAATTAGTCTTTTCTAAATTTTGACATACCTTTAAATCATTAAATAGATAGCAACTAGCGTATAAAAATAACGCTATGAACTATCCGCTCGGTGCATTATGCTAAAAGAAGACGTTTTCAAGACAGTGTTTTGAGTCAGTATTTTAAAATAGTACCTTTAAGAGATTTGATTTAAGCATTCAATAAATAAGCCATAAACAAGGAAGTAGCTATGCCAATGATAAATGTAAATAATATTGATATTTATTATGAAGACAGTGCGCCCGATGATAAGCAAAAACCAGTAATGGTATTTGCCCACGGACTGCTATGGAATACACGGATGTATGACAAGCAGGTGGAATATTTTAAGGCTGGCTGCCGCTGTATTACTTTTGATTTTCGTGGACAAGGTCAGTCCGAAATTACCAAATCTGGCTATGATATGGAGACGCTGACCGAGGACACGCTAGCATTGTTAAAAGCATTAGATATTGATAAATGCCATTTTTTAGGGTTGTCGATGGGCGGTTTCGTCGCCCAACGTATCGCGATAAAACATCCGGAACTACTGTTATCGCTGACATTACTTGAAACCTCAGCCGACCCTGAAGACCCAAAAAATGTGCCGCAATATCGTAAATTGATGAAAGCCATCCGCTGGCTCGGGATGAAGCGTGTCAGCCAAAAAGTCATGCCCATTATGTTTGGTAGCAGCTTCTTAGCCGATAAGTCGCGCAAGGCTGACCGCAGAGAATGGCTTGCGATGTTACAAGGTAATCGTAAGGGCGGTGTTGTTAAAGCGACCACAGGTGTGATTGAGCGCTCGGGTATTTATGATCAGCTAGGTGAGATTACCACGCCGACACTGATTATTGTTGGCGATGAAGATGTTGCCACGCCTTATGTAAAGGCAGAGCGGATGCATTTTGCGATTAAAGGTTCTAAGCTCGCGATTGTCAAAGGTGCTGGTCATACTTCGACAGTAGAAGAACCTGAGCAAGTAAATAAAGTTATTAACACTTTTTTAGCAAACTGCGTTTAACCCTAGAATAAAGCTTATATAATAAAAAAGCCATTATCTTAAATAGGATAACGGCGTTTTTATTTAAACATTTGCAGAGATTAATTCTAAAATAACAAGGCTAACGTCGTTATTTATAACCGGGTCGTATAGTCAGTATTAACGTCGTCAAGGGTCCCAAACACCTCAGCTCGATTGACTATTTCTGTTGCCCATGCACGGTGCGTGGCAGGTTCGAGCATGGTGTTGTTATATTTAAACACCGCTTTTGCCTCACTGTGCAAGATTGCTTGCGCTTCATCTAAAATGCTTAGTGGCACGCAATACGCTTGCTGTACCAATGCAATTTGGCTTGGGTGAATGACCGTTTTGCCGACCAGTCCTAAATTTACATCGCGCATCAGCTCTTTCATAAACAGTGTTGGCTGGTCTAAGTACTCAAACACCGGCGCGGTGAGATAAAAACCATGCGGCACAAAGCAGCCGAGCAGCTGATAAGCGAGCGTACCAATCGGCGTGTCATAAACGATGCTGTTTTTAGGACGGCGCAAACGTAGCGCGGCAAATAAGTCGTTACCACCTACACGCAGGGCAAAAACTGGCTGGCTAAAGGCCTCTTTAAAACCAATTGCCAATTCTTCATTATGATGTGGATTAAACAACGCTGCCGTTTCAAGCGTCGGCATCAATAACTGCTCGGTGCTTAGATTCTGACAGGCCATACGCCAATTCGATAAGCTATACATATCGACTTTTGGCATCACAAAACCATCGACCAAATCAATATGAGCAAAACCTGCTAGCTGCTCTAACATGGCTGGATGACGGGGACGAATAAAGACTAAAGGTCTGGTAGGTTGATCGGTTTGCTCTTTTGATTGAATGCCATTTTTTGCTGGGTCATTGATACTATCGACGTGCGCCGCCCATGTATGTAGCAGCGTTTGCAGGCGCTCAAGTGCCAGTTCAACATCGCTATGGCTGACCGCATCTTCTAAGCAGATAATAATGCTGTTAATCGTCGGTAATTTGTTGCGCGTAATCACTTGCCAGATATCTTGCCGCGTCGCTGGCATGTATAGACTGGCACCCAGCTGATACGGATGATGGGTAAGCGGCTTGAGCATTGCATGACGCTCAGTAATCAGGTGAGCGTAAGACTGATTATTGTTATAAAGGGTGGACTCGTTGTATTGCATATCTGACATAGTTAGTATCGTAAATAGTAATAAATGAATGTTTATAGAGAGAATCTTTATCCTCAGGCCGAATGATAAAAAAAAGTGGCGCTAACGATGTGAATTATGAGCGATCGGTTGCACGCCGTTTGATCAGCGTAATCGCTTGATAGGGGAGTATTTTAGCACCTAATACCGTAATATTGATATCACGCTCGCTACATAAATACCGCAATAACACCGTATCAGGATGATCGGCGGTTGCCAGTAAGATACGTTCAGGGTCGCGGCGTAGTATCGCCCGTGTCGCCTCTGCAATCGTCGGCTTAATACGGTTGCGATCGCTAATATGATAATCAATTGCCAGCGTATCAATTAAGTCTGCCGTCTGGTAGCGTGGTTGCTTAAACGTTTGCAAATATTGAGGAGGAGTAGCCAATTCACGCCGTGCGCTATCAATATGATCAACAAAAGCTAGGCTGTAATCTACCTCAACCAAGTTATCATAAAAGACGCTACGATGGAGACCTGACTGCGGCTCGGTATATAAACTGCGTGATATCAGCCCCGATACCGTGCTATTTAATAATCCCGATGGAATCAACCAATCTTCCTCACTAGCCGCTAACCAGGCAACGCCCGCTGGATCCGCAAGGGTCAATAGCGGAATAACATTCTCACCTTGATGAAAAATATTGACAAAATTTGGAGGACTAGGGTTATTAAAGACGTCTAAACTACGAGCAAGCTCCTGATAAATCGCTCCTTTACCTGTCCAACCGTCGACGAATACGATGGGGCTGTCTGGATGAGCGTCCAATATCATCTGTAAAGCAACCATATCAAGGCCGCGGTCGCGAATGATACTGATACCAAAATGCACACTTGGCAACGCATAGCTGCTATCAGTATCTGCCAAGGCGCGCTGCAACAATACGCCAATCGGCAAGCCCGCTCTTACTAAGCTCACTAATACTAATGGGCGCTCGTTATTGACTTGTGGTTGAAAAATATGATGTAGCGTATCAGCTAAATTGGCGATATCAGTCGCGGTTCTCGTTGTACCTTGTTCTAATGCTTGCTGATACAACTGCTCATGCATGGCAGTTGGTGCGTACTCTAATGTCAACATATCAGAATAATGGCGCTGACCACTTTGAATTAAGGCTTCTTTTTGGCTAACCGGCACATCAGCAACCGTGTTTTTATCGACAATGTCGAGCAACATGGTTACATCGCTGGCAAGATAGCTGCCTGAGCCGTATTGCTCTAATTTTTGAATGCTAGGGTTGATCATAGGATTGGTCATAAGGTTCATTAAATTTTTGTAAATGACAGTTATTATCGTTGTTTACGCATCGTTAAGTGTCATTCAGCATTAAAAGTTATTAAGCATTTGACGTGATTAGACACTAAGATGGTCATGCAACTGACCACGATTGGGCATGCCATACCAGTCTAGTAACTGAAGAAAAGGTAAATCTGCCAAGCTGTCAGCAAAACCAAAGCTTGGGCGCTGGCTGTCTAAATGATTCTCCAATAAGAACTGTACCGCATGACGCTTATGAACGGCGTGCGGCAATATTGCCAGATTATTGGCGTTGACATGGACATAAAAATCTTGGTCAAAATCGCGGATTAACGTTGGCAGTTTTTCAGCTAAGGCTATCAATACTTGATGGTTTTTTTGCGCATGTTTGATCGCCAAATAAATGGTCAATTCTTTATTAACAGTACCATTATTAAAGTGATCGATATGCGGTGTAAATACCAGCTGGCTGTTGTCATTTCTACTATGGTTGGCAAATAATTGACTTAGCTGCTGTAATTTATCTTGCAATGGTGCAAGTTCACTATGCATACGCTGTTGCCAGTGCGCTTGTAGCGTGCCGTCTTTATCAAGAATAATGGCACCGTGGGTTAACACTTGCCAGCTATCAAAAGGCAGCTTAACGCGTTTGATTTCACGGCGATCGCGAGCGGTTACCACTATCAGTTCTGTGCTGCTAAGTAACCAGTTAAAAAGAGCTTCTTGACGTTGACTCATAAAACTTAATGGATCGCCTTGTTTGTCTACTGTGGCACAAACTAAGTTTTCAGATTCAGCGTTAGGAAGTTTCCAAGCATCAATTTTACGCTGGGTTTGAAAAAGGGTGTCATCCAAATCCATGAATGCATAAGGTTTGATAATATTTGAATTGGTTTGAAAAAAAGCGGGCATCATAGTATTTGTCATAAAAGCGTTCGTAAGTGTTAAATGTGAAAATCAAAGCAGAATTTAAAGAATGATTTTTATAAGGGCGTTTTTAGAGGGTAGTCTAAAACCCCGGACTCACCACCAACACATTATCCAAATCTTTCCACATGTCATCGACACTATCCGCTGAGGTTTCTACACATAAGACAATCAAATCCCAATCGCTAGGCTCAACATTATAGGCAAAGTTGGTCATACCAAGCCCATAATTATCGTTAAAACTTAGCATCGTCGTAATCGCACCACCAAGCGCAATTGGTGATCGCGTTAATGCACTAAAACTAACTGTAGAGTTTTGAGTTTGTATCTCGAGCCACTCTGCTAATAAAAACGGCAACCAAACAAACTCATTACTGCCCAATACTAAAATTCGCTGTGGTAACTGCTTTTTATCAAACTGCTCTTGCTGATGAAAAAGGTTAAAGGCAGTTTGAAAATTCAAGAGATAATCATCAAAGCCATCGGTACTATTAAGAGTGGGGAAGCGTCCCCAGTTGCCAGTATCACCTAGCGCCTGACTACCAGCTTCGGTGGTATCGACCGATGGCATGATGATAGGCTCAGGATTGGGTGTATCCGTCCACGTCCAAGCGCCAGACAATAGATGATGACGATGGAAGTCGATATTTGGCAAGCGTGTGGCAATCGTATCATCACTAGCGTTATCTTGATTTTGATTTAGCGACCAATCAACTAAAGTAGTCAGATGTACTTGTTCTAACTGTTCAAGTCCTGCGTTACGAAGGGCGGTGACAACGTTGACGCACGTATTGCCCGTTGATGCTTCATCATCGACCATAATCAGCGTTTTGCTAGCAAGTAACTGCGCTTGGGTATCTTTATCTGCACTTTGATAAATCAGATGCTGGCTTGCATGACTATGGTCTTCGCTAAACGTAGTCAATAAACAATGAGTGCTTTTGTCATGATTGCCGTCATGTTGCGCATGGCGGGTAGAGTTGAGCAATAAAGCATTAGGGTAGCGCGTTTGTAGCGCTTGATGCACCCCAGCGGATAAGCCTACAGCAGTCTCTGCCATGCCGATGACCAAAATAGGTTCAGGCAAATCACTAGGCACTAGGTTTGCCAAATCAGTAAAAGCATGACGCATCTTACTAGGAGTAACTGGAATATGACGCCCTAAGACTTTTGATACGAATAAAAACGCCCTTTTGGGGTTAATACGCTGAGCAAATCCGAGCAATGCTTCTAATTGATAATGATTACTTTGTACATTATTACTTTGTTCCATGCCATCTTTGGCAGTGGCTGAATTGGTTTGATAGATTAAATCAAGGGTACCGCGAGGTAAGTTTATGGTTGTGCTATGTTGCTTATTTGGCATTCATTTTCCTCTGGTCTTGCAAATTCTTATATCGTTGTTTTTACTTACTCGCTAGCATCTTCTTCAATTTTTACGCCGACCATGATTGAGCGAACTTGGCAGGGAGTGATTTGCTGAGCGATGTCAGCCAATTTCGGTTTATCGGTTAAACCAAGCCAATAACCAAATCCAACTTTAGTTAAATCAACACCGCTATGCGTGGTGTAACCGATGCCACCAGAGGGACGGCTATTAATTTCAAGCACACGGTGCTGACCGTCATCATCGGCCTTGGTCTGAACGCTGACGATACCATCACAATCAAAGGCTTTAATTAGTGGAATAACCACATCCATGACCGGTTGTTCGTAGCCAATATGTTGAATTTTCCCCGTTTTATACCGCGTGATAGCAGCCAGTACTTCACCATATTCACAGACGACATCGATAGAATATTCTTGCCCTGATAAATATGGCATGAGCAGCATCGGAATAGGGCGCTCATGTACCATTAGACTGTGAGCATAGGCATGAATAAACTGCGTGGTATTGATTTTTTTCTCTTCGGTAAAGTATAAATGCTCAAAGCTGTCGTACTTCGCCTCCGTCTTTTTATCCGTATCTAAGCGCCAAAATCCTTGGGCAAAAATGCCCGTAACGGGTTTGATGCATAAGGGCTGATGTCCGTGGGTCGCAAGTAACGCCTCAAGCTCTGTGACGTTATCAAAGCGCCAAGCCTCCGCCACTGGAATATCGTGCTGATAACACTGTTGCATAAAGGCGAATTTGTCATCTATCGCTTCTAACGCTGCTACACTCGTTGCGCCAGTCAATAAACGAATGCCAGCCGCATTAAATGCCTGACGGTGGGTTTCATAATCAATACTATTGCGCCCCGTAAGTAGCACTTTGACATTATTGTTTTTGGCTTGCTCTAAAACAAATTGCCAACGCGGTATCAATGGCTCAATAGGTTCATGTATGGCTTGCTCATCGCTATCTTCAGTATTTTTATAGGGCTCACGGTAAATGCTATCGGAAAATTCAAAAATTTCGGGTCTATCGTGACGGTGTGAAGCGATAATGTTAAATGGCGTCTTAGCTTGTGCTTTTAATGCTTGTAAGCTGGCTAACATGTCGCGCTGGCTTGACTGACCTTCAGCTAACCAGACGGCAGATAGCGCGGCAGTTGATAGGGTATGAGAGCTAGCGTTAGCAGAGGTTTTCATAATTCTCTCAGCGTTATTATAAATTTATAGAGTGCAATGACCAGAATTAAGTCTTGAATATGGCAAATGATTAAACACAATATAGTATTGCTTAAAACAAAGGCTATTATATACAAATGCTAGGCGCTATAAATACTACTGACAAAATAACATGATGGATTTGTAAAAATATTTTTGCAGGATCGTTAACACTTCATTGAACGGCCTTACGCTTTAAAAATTAGGCGTTAACCATGCTACTATATTGCGATAGCTAACTGTACCCACATAAACAAATAATAAATAATGTAAAGGATAAATGATGAGTCAACCTCAAAAAATGATTGCTGGTGCCAATGCGCCGCTACCAACGGATAATATTAGCATCCGTATTTTAAGCCAAAGCGCCATCGATTGCGCCGCTTATCGCCTGACGACGGCAGGTAAAGTTCGCGGCGATGGTGACATGATATTTTATGGCCAGACGCGTAGCGATGATGGCAGCGTAAGTTTCCGCGGTCATGATAGTGATGGATTTTTTGACATCAATCTACCAGCCCAGCCTGCGAGTATTGACAAGATAGCCCTCGCATTTTCTAGTACGCAAACGCTGGCGCAAGTCGGTGACGTAGATATTCAGGTTTTACAAGGCAGCCAAGTATTGATGACTTGCCAATTAACTGCCGCCGGTCGCAATGAAAAAGCCATTATTTTAGCAGAGTGTTACCGCCGGCAGGGCAGTTGGAAGTTTCGTTTTATCGCCCAAGGTTTTAACGGCGGCTTAAAACCCTTATCTGAACATTTCGGTGTTGAAATTGCCGATGATGCACCAGCACAAAGCCCTTTACAAAATCAGGCACCAAGTCAATCTCAATCTATTAATACGCAAAAGCCAATCAACACGCAAAAAGCTGGCAGTGCGCCAACAGCAAATACAACGCCGCCAATTCCTACCAGTAGCAGCCCATCAATCAATTTGAGCAAAATTACCTTAACCAAAAACCAATCTAGCATCAATCTAAAAAAACGCGATGATTTTGGTAAAATTTCGGTCAATCTTAACTGGAACCAACGCCCAGATAGCAGTACACAAGCCCCTAAAAAAGGCTTGCTCGGCGACCTATTTAAGCAGCATAAAGCCGCTGGTATTGACCTTGATGTTGGGGCGATGATTCATCTAAAAAATGGCGAAAAAACGCTGATTCAAGCCTTGGGCAATCGCTTCGGTAACTTGCAATCAGCACCTTATGTATTATTGCGTGCCGATGATAGAACCGGGCAAGTCAGCGGCGGTGAGTGGTTAGATATCAATGGTCAGCAGTGGTCGCAGATTGAAGAAGTGTTTATCTTTGCTTTTATCTATGAAGGTGTACCAAACTGGGCGCAAACCGATGGCGTCGTGACCATTCATGTTCCAGACCAGCCGCCGATTGAAACGCGTTTGACAGAAGGAGCGGGTAATTTGCCAATGTGTGCCATTGCACGTTTGGTTAATCAACAAGGCAGTATCAATGTTGAACGTATTAATGAGTACTTTAAAGGTCATCAAGAGATGGACAAAGCCTTTAATTGGGGTTTTAGCTGGAAGCGTGGCCGTAAATAATGGTTTTAATAGTATTTTTAATATAGAAACAGCCAGCCCATCTATAAGTAGATAGGCTGGCTGTTTTATAAAATGACTTGTTTTAAGAGATAAAAGCCAATCTCGTAAAAATTTTGAATCAATTACGCATGTGGGGTGATAGCAGGCATCAAGTCATGAAAGGTACGACCAGAAGCAATTTCGCCAATCGCATGCATTTTCCACTCGTTATTATGACGATAAACCTTTGCCATAATCATCGCTGTGTGGTTTCCTTGCGCTGATAAATTGTAGCGCGCAACTTCCTGATTGTTATTGGCATTGACGATACGGCAGAAGGCGTTTTCAACGGTCTCAAAGGTCTGACCAGTAAAGCTATTTACCGTAAATACCAATGATACTACGTTTGCTGGAACTTTTGATAAGTCAACGTTAATGACTTCATCATCGCCGTCGCCATCACCAGTGCGGTTGTCGCCAGTATGCACGATACTGCCATCTTTTGACTTAAGCTGATTGAACCAAATTGCATCGACCGCTTGTTTACTCCTATCAAACATAACGCATGAAGCATCTAAATCGATCGAGTCGCCGCCCGTGCCGCCGCCAAACAATTTGCCTAAAAAGCCACCTTTTTTCTCTTGCTGACCTTGAAAGACGTCCCAACCTAAACCCAATTTTACTTGAGTAAGCTCACCACCAGCTTCTTTGCTGAGGGAGATTTTTTGACCCTTCTGTAAGCTAACTGCCATATTCTTATCCTTATTATAGTCATGAATAAAGTTTGAGTTATAAAATATTGTCTAAAAATCCACCGCTACCGCCGCGACCACCTGAACTGGTTCCTAAGATGCTTTGTAGCCAGCCTTGGTAGCTATCACGATTGCGCGAGCAGATGATGACTTTGCCCGTTCCTGAGAAGTTTAAAACCATCCCTTCACCACTGGTGACCGAATTGATAATATTGCTCATGATGCCCTTTTTCTTACTGGTCGATACCGAAAGCTTATAGTTAAGGTTTGAGTCCCAGCAGACCACATGGCCATTATCAATAATGACATCTTTATCTGGGGTAACATCAATCTCAAATAGTGAACCAAAACCGGAAACGACGACTTGACCTTGACCTTGGGTTTGCATGACCATAAAGCCGCCCGTATCTCCAAACACCGCGCCGCCAAGATTGCGCTGGATATTGGCTCTGATATCGACGCCCGTTTGAGCAGCAACGAACGCACCGTCACTTAAAGTATATTGCTGGGCGCCGCAATCGATGATTTGCATATCACCATCTAAGGTTGGCGCAAGCAGGCAATCGCCTTCACCATTGACGGCTTCAATTTGCTGTTGAAAAAGTGACTCGTCATTAGCAAAGCGGCGCATCAGTGACTGCATAAGACCGCCTTGTAGCTTGCCTTTCAGCTCAAGGTTCGACTCCATCATCACCATGGCATTGGCTTCACAATAAATCGAGTCACCTTTTTTTAAGTTACAATGCAAAAAAGGTTCAATCGTGCCGATTAAGCTAAATGTTGCGGCCATGGGGAGCTAATCCTTATTCTAATATCTGATATTTTTTTTATAAAAACTACTGCTGTAATCTACATCGTTTTTAATTTAAGTTCGCCAATTATATTTAAAGCCATCAAATGCTTTAAACGGGCACACTTGATAGCTTATGTTTATCGCAACCAGTGTTCTGACTACGATATTTCATTGTTAGACGATGACGCGGCTTTTAACGTTAAAAATCAAACGTTAAACGTTAAACGTTTACGCCATAAGAAGAGGCTAATGGACCTAGACCACCGCTAAAGCCTTGACCGACGGCACGGAATTTCCAGTCACCGTTATGGCGATACAATTCACCAAAAATCATCGCTGTTTCAGTACTACCATCTTCTGATAGGTCGTAGCGAGCGATTTCAGATGCACCATTGTCATTGACCACACGGATATAAGCGTCGCCAACTTGACCGAAATTTTGGTTACGGGCTTGACCTTCATAGATGATGGCACAGATTGCTACTTTGCTGACGTCAGCGGGAATATTAGCCAAGCTGATTTTGATTTTTTCATCATCACCGTCGCCTTCGCCCGTACGGTTATCGCCTGTGTGCTCAACTGCGCCATTGTCTGACTTTAGATTGTTAAAGAAAATAAAGTCTTGGTCGTTTCGCACTTTACCTGATTCGTTTACCAAAAAGGCAATGGCATCCAAGTCGAACTCTTGGCCGTCAGTGGCACGTGGATCCCAGCCAAGACCGACGGTAATATTGGTCAAACCTGGCGCTTCTTTTGATAAGTTGACGTTGCCGCCTTTTGTTAAGCTAATAGCCATATAAATATCCTTTGGATTAATAATTGAGTGGATTTGATTTTATAAAATAAGAATAGGGCAGTAATTACTATTTTAGCGAAAGTGACTGAGCGTAAAAGGTCAATAAATCGAGCTGTACGTCATAACCTGCCTATCATTACGTTTTACTATACTAAGCGTTTGCTTACTAAGCAAGGCGTATTTTGTGAGCCTATCTGACACTTATATTTTTGCTTATATAAGAGGATATTACGAGCATGCCTGACCTATTTTAGCTATTTATCTTATTATCATTTATAATAGCGCGCTCAGGTTCCCTCCACCCTGACTCAAAAAAAGGCCTCCTTTATGAATACCTGTACTGTTTCAGCCAATCCAATTTCATCCATTCGTTACAGCCGTGCGTTATTCTGGCTTGTTAGTCTGCATATCTTTATCATTGCCATTAGTAATTACTTGGTGCAAATTCCCGTCGGGCTATTTGGTTTTATCACCACATGGGGAGCGGTTACTTTTCCCTTCATCTTCTTGATTACTGATTTAACTGTACGCATATTTGGTCAAGCTCTCGCAAGACGCATTATCTTTTTTGCGATGCTGCCTGCACTAGCCATTTCTTACTACTTTTCGGTAGTATTTGCTGATGGACAGTTTGTTGGTCATGAGCATCTGCTCGATTTTAATTTATTTGTCTTTCGTATTGTCCTTGCTAGCTTTAGCGCTTACGTCGTCGGTCAGCTTTTAGATATCCAAGTGTTTAACAAGTTGCGGCAGCTTAAAACGTGGTGGATTGCGCCCCTTGCTTCGACGTTTTTTGGTAATCTGGTCGATAGTTTTTGCTTTTTTGCCATTGCTTTTTATCAAAGTCCAGACCCATTTATGGCGTCGCATTGGGTTGAGATTGGCACGATGGACTATCTATTTAAGATGGTAATGGGCGTGTGCATCTTTTTACCCATGTATGGTGTGATATTGGCAAAATTGCAGAAGATGCTGGCAGGAAAGTCGTGAGTAAATAATGCCAGTCAGCTCTAATACAACATTCATAGTTTTATTATTAAAAACCATTAAAAAACAGGCCACAACCAATAGCGGCTATGACCTGTTATTTAATAATATAAATCACCCTAAGAGTTAAGCTTAGAATTATCAGCCTATTGAAGCGCTTCTCGTTTACGATAGTTGAGCGAAGCCACAAACGCCCAACCAATAAAGGCAATACCAATTAGACCAGTGATAATTTCTGGAACATGGAATTTAACCGATAACAGCATGATAATAGCTAAAGCACCGATGGCATAATGCGCGCCATGCTCAAGATAAACAAACTCATCAAGCGTGCCTTTATCCACTAAGAAAATAGTCATCGAGCGAACAAACATCGCACCAATGGCAAGACCAAGCATAATCACGATAACGTCATTGGTAATCGCGAACGCACCAATTACGCCATCGAAACTGAATGACGCATCAAGGACTTCTAAGTATAAGAAGCCGATAATACCGCCTTTCATAATCGCACTGGTCGCTGCTGCGCCCGAGCCATTTTCTTCGTTTTCTAAATCCTCTTCGAGATCGCCTTCTAACATTCCAGAGACCACTTGGACGCCAAGATAAACTAAGATACCCCAAACGCCAGCGATTAATACCGCGCCTGATTGTGCATCATTGGCCCATGATACGGCAATCATCAACACAATAAGTGCCACAAACACACTCATGGCATCGACTTTGCCAAGTTTGACCAAACGGCTCTCAAGCCAATCAAACCAATGTACTTCTTTATCATCAAAAATAAAGTTTAAGAACACGAGTAATAAGAAAATACCACCAAAGGCTGATATTTCTGCATGGTGCGCCAATAGTCTGGCTGAGTATTCTTTAGGATCATTTAAAGCCAGATCGACTACTTGCATAATACCAAGGTCGGCCGTCACAGCAACGATAACGATAGGGAATATCAAACGCATACCAAAGACGGCAACCAAAATACCAACCGTTAAAAATATCTTTTTCCAAAATTCGTCCCAGCCTTTAAGGACTGAGGCGTTGACTACCGCATTATCAAAGGATAATGAAATCTCCATGATGGCCAAAATAGCGGTAATCGATAAGGTGGTTATCATACCGCCCATACCGCCATGTGAATATCCCCACCATGCCGCTACTGATAGGGCAATAATGGTGAAGATAAAGTCTAAATAAAAATGTCTCATGACATATCCTGTCTGGTTGCATAAGGCTAAAGTCGGTCTATTATAGACACAAACCACAAAAAAAGTGGCTATTGCTAACCACTTTTTTGCTTAATTTTAAACGAAACCTAAAGCTTTACCAGTCTTTTAGCTAACAATAATTGTGATTATTTTGCAACCATATTTTACTGACAGAATGACGTTTAATAGTATTGCGGCATCGCTCTAGGTTTCGGGTAGGATTGTCGTTTAGACAATCGCTTAGCTCAGATTAAACGTCGATTCAAATATCGACGCCATACTGATGGCACATAGCTTGTAAGCCGCCAGAGTAACCTTGACCGACAGCGCGGAACTTCCACTCGCCATTATGACGATAGACTTCGCCAAATACCATTGCAGTTTCAACAGAGTAATCTTCTGCTAAATCAAAACGAACCACTTCCGTGCCAGTTTCTTCATTAACAACACGGATAAAAGCGTTCGCTACTTGACCGAAGTTTTGGCTACGCGCGGCGGCGTCATGAATCGTTACAGTAACGACAATTTTATCGATATCAGCAGGAACTTGGGTTAGGTTTACTTTGACGACCTCATCATCGCCATCACCTTCGCCAGTACGGTTGTCGCCAGTGTGTTCAATCGCGCCATTGTCTGATTTAAGCTGGTTGTAAAAAATAAAGTCATGATCGCCGCGGACTTTACCTGCAGTGTTTAATAGGAAAACACTGGCATCAAGATCAAACTCAGCGCCAGAGGTCGCGCGCTCATCCCAACCAAGACCGATAAGGAGCTTGGTTAGGTTTGGATCGGTTTTGGTTAGCGATAAGTTACCGCCTTTATTCAATGATAAAGCCATGAGGTTATCCTTGTTATTAGAGTGATTGGTTTGATGGTTCAACTATATAAATCAAAACGTTAGCAAAAGTAGGATTAAAGCGGTTGTAAATCTATCGCTTAACGGTTGCTAGTAACGGTCTATCATAGCAACAAAAAATGACCCAATCAAAGCTGATTAGGTCATTGTTATGTTTCATCGCCAGTTAGCGCAAAAATCTAAAATTTACTGAATTTTCCAACTATTTTAACGATGGCGAATCTCAAAGCTTTGGTGAATCGGCTTTTTGATATTAAAGTCAAACCCAATGGTTTGTGGGGTGATGTCGACAATATCATAGCGTTCGGTTAACTGCTCATCGAGCTCAAAGCGCGTGAAGTTGTTTGAGAAATATAGGACGCCATCAGAGGTCAAGCGGTTCATCGCACGGTTGATAAGGGCGGCATGGTCACGTTGCACATCAAAGGTGCCTTGGAACTTTTTCGAGTTTGAAAAAGTTGGCGGATCAATAAAGATGATATCAAATTGCTCGGTATTGTCCTTAATCCACTCAAAAATATCAGCAGCGACGAATTGATATTTATTACCACTGACATTTAAGCCATTTAAGGCAAAGTTTTGCTTGCCCCAATCCAGATAGTTTTGTGATAAGTCAACGCTGGTGACTTTTTTCGCACCCGCCAATGCCGCGTGGAGACTTGCGGTACAGGTATAAGCAAATAGGTTCAGCACCGACTTACCGCGGCTGTTATCTTTGATACGGGCGCGCATATTGCGGTGGTCAATAAACAACCCCGTATCTAAATAATCGGTAAAGTTGACATACAAATACGCGCCATTTTCGCGGGCAACATAAAATTTACCGCGTTTTTCACTATTACCTTGCTTGCTATATTGGTCGTTACCCGATTGGCGCGCACGAGTTTTGATAAAGACTTGTTCGCGGTTAATGTTGAGCACTTCGCGAATACCCATTAACGCTAGATTAAAACGTTTTTTGGCCGTTTCAGGTGGAATGGTTTTTGGCGGCGCATATTCTTGAACGTGTACATAGTCGCCATACAAGTCAATCGCGACTTTAAAGTCAGGTAAATCAGCGTCGTAAACCCGAATATTGCTGACATTGTCTTTTTTAGCCAACTTTTTAAGTTTGGTCAGGTTTTTTTGCAAACGGTTAATAAAGTCTTGACCGTCTTCTACTTCAATCTCACGTTTTTCAAAGCGACTGACCAGATTGCCTGTTTGCCCAGAAATTAGCGTTCCATAACGGAAGTAAACCGTAATAGCGCCGTTATGACAGCGCAGCGTTTTTGGCTCTTTAATCGGCAAGATATCGACTTGTTCGACATTGGCTGCCAATATGCCAAGCATCGGATTGATACCGCTAGCAGCAAAGCTGTCTTGTAAAATCAACCCCAACGCTTGATATAACGGCTTAATCATCTCTTCGTCACCCAAACGCTCACCATAAGGTGGGTTGGTAATTATTAGAGGATTGCTTAAGCGACCGTCATCGGCCAATGGTTTTAGCGTGCTGCTTAGTTGGTCAAGAGCGCGCGTTTCAAGGTCGAGTAGCGGCAATAAGTCTTGCAAACCTGCGGCAATGAGGTTCTTTTCTGTTGCCAAAATGGCGCCGCTGTCGGCATCAAAACCTAAAACGAGCGGCAGCGTATCTGGTTGTTCATTGATAATGGCCAATGATTCACGAAAGCGTGTTTGGGCATCATCAATCATCTGTTGCCATAGTGCCTCATCATGATGTTGCCATTGATAAAAGCCAAATTGATTGGCTGCTTTATCGATTCCGACGGCATAATCGCAATGCATGAGTAGGGCTTCAATGATAAAAGTACCAGAACCACACATTGGGTCGATTAGGGCATTATAAAAAGGGGCATTCCCGACTGCATTTTTCTTATGCCAACCTGCGCTATAAAGTAACGCTGCCGCTAAGTTTTCTTTTAACGGCGCTTCAGTCATGGCGACCCGGTAGCCGCGGCGGTGTAAGCTAGTCCCTGATAAATCTAAATACAGCTCAGCTTGCTTGTCATTCACAGTGGCAAATACCGAAAAGTCGGGGTTTTTACTATCGACATTCGGGCGGCTGTCATATACTTCATTAAAAGTATCGGCAATCGCATCTTTAATACGTAGCATCGCAAACTGCTGGCTGACGGCGACGCGTTTATCGACAGACAGTCGAATCGCAAACGTCTGCTCCAAGCTAAATTGCTCCGTCCAATTGACAGATTTTGCCAAGCCATAGAGCTGTTCCGCTACATCGTATTCGGCATTAATGTTTTTACGTTTAATCAGCATCAACACTCGTGACGCCACCCGTGACCATAAACAAATCGTATAAAGGTCGCGCAACGTGCCGGTAACCGCCAAACGCCCCGTACTTTTTATATCGCTTGCAATACCGAAACTGCTTAGCTCAGTCTGTAGCGGTGCTTCAAGCCCATCAGCACAAGTAATAATAAGGTCAAGCGACAACTCTGCTGAAGCGACTGGTGAGGAGTTGGGCGTGGTTGTTTCGGTCATACGGATACCTGTGGGCTAAATTGATAAATAATGCGCCTCAAAATTATGTTGTTTAAAATCTTGAGGTTTAACTGGCAATTTTACCATAATTACGAAGTGGATGGTTTAAAGTGGTAGGGTTTATGGTGCGGTGTTTAAGATTCTATGCTTAAAGGCTAGGTTGAAAAAATGAAGACTTATTGGTTTCTAAAATTATCGAGCAGTTACTTATCATCTTTTTTCAGTGAGCTTTCTTCGGTGATTAGTTTGGTCGTGGTGGCAAATGGTTTGGTCTCGATAGGGTAATCGACGTTCTTTGGCATTAGCAGGCGCATATGCGGGTAGGGGGTTGAGATATTCGCCTCATCAAAGGCGCGTTTGATATTTTCCATTAACGCTTCTTTAATCTTGGGCATTCGCGCAACCGCGGCAGGTTTGACCCAAAAACGGGCGACAAAAAATACCCCGTATTCGCCAATCTCGTCTACGGTCGCTGAAGTTTCAGGGCGCTTTAGTACCACGTCACTATCAGACAATACTTGTAAAATAACCTCGCGTGCTTTATCGACATCATCTTCAAAAGCAATGCGCATGCGGATATCAAAGCGAATGAAGTTTTTGGAGGTTAAATTGGTGACCACTGATGAGGCAACGTTGGAGTTAGGAATAATGACGGTGATATTGTCACGAGTTAAAATATGCGTCGTCCGTAAAGCGATAACCACCACCCGCCCTTCGTTGTCATTGATATTGATCCAATCGCCGACTTGAAAGGACTGCTCAAGTAAAATAGTAATGCCAGCGATAAAGTTGGCAAGCGTTGATTGCGCAGCAAAACCCACGGCAATTCCGGCAATCCCCAAACCTGCTACTAAAGATACGATATCAAAGCCAAATTGCGCCATGACGCTGGCAAGCCCAAATACCAACAACAATACTGATAAAATATTCTTAAGCAGCTGCTCAATAGAAGCATTTAAACCATAATGCTGTAACACCTTATGAATAATGTGTCCAGATGACGCCCATAAAACATAATAAATACCCGCCCAAGTCCCTGCTTTGGCAGTGGCTTTGACCGTATCTGGTTCAAAGCTTAGCTGACTCATAATGGCAATTAAGCTGCTGACTATCCAAATGTAACGTAGCGCAGAGCGGGCGATCTTAGACCGGCGTTCATTTAGACCGACTCTGCTTTTGCTTTTTTTAATGATATAGATGGCAAGCCAATAAAAAAATCCCAATACCGCCAGTAGTATTAAGATTTTGATAGCTGTGCTCACCAATTCTACTGACTTAGAGGTCCAGTCCAATGAGTCTTCGTCTATGGTACCGCCGATCGCAAGATATAGGCTGGTATGTAGGTCGCGAACAATCTCTTGAAAAAAGTCAGTAATACCAGCGATTGCCATTGTTTTATCCATGCAAAGTTTGGGTCTATGTAAAACTAAGTTGATTAGCTGGCTAGAAAGTAGCTTCTTGAGTATCGTGATACTGATAAGGTATTTCCATCATACGTTGAACATTGCGTAATGCTGTACGCAGACCTTCCAATACCGTAGGATGATAAAAAGGTGTATCAAGCATGTGCTTGATACTCATATTATTGGTAATCGCCATCGCTAATATGTGACCGATATATTCAGCATCGGGCGCAACCATACTTGCACCCAAGATTCTATCTGTTTTTTTACAACCATAAATGTGCAGTAAACCACAGTTGACGCCCATCACGCGGCTACGCCCTTGATTATCAAAGCTCACTTTGCCAATCACATATTCAAGCTCTGGATCTGCTTGTATTTCAGGAAGCGACATGCCGACGTTGACGATTTGTGGCGAACAAAATACGATAGAAAATGGCGCGGCAATTGGGCGAATATAAGCATCGCTATTATTATTACAGACCATACTGCCTGCACTAAAGCCTTCATCGCTCGCGACATGTAATAGCGGCAGATAGGCGTTGGCATCACCGACGATATAGACTTCTAAATCGTCAATTTTACCCGTTTTTTTATCCAGCTGTTTTGGACGATTTTTATCATCAAGCTCAACACCTAAGTTTTCAACGCCTAGGGCAGCGATATTATTGCGTCGACCCGTAGCAACCAGTACATAATCGCCTTGCCACTGCCGTGACTCACCAGCGCTATCTTCATAATCGATAAATGCAGCTGAGCCTTCGTTGTCTGCTGCTGTTTGCGTCCCGACATTGTTAATCTTGCTTCCCAAATGCATGGTTAGCTCACGGGTTAGGCAATCAATGGCTTTATTGCTAATGTCATCGTCTTTTAAACCAGCTACTCGTTTGTCACGATTAAAGAGCGTTACCTCGACGCCCAAACGCGTAAAGGCTTGGGCAAGCTCGAGGCCGATGGCTCCTGCGCCGATCACGGCCAGTGATTTTGGTAAGTCAGGCAGCTCAAAGACGGTATCAGAAGTGAGTAACGTATCACCAAGTTTATCCGCCCAGTCATCTGGAATAAAAGGGGCGCTTCCAGTCGCTATAATAATCTTATCCGCTTCAATCAATTCATCATTCACCTCAATCAGACCTTGTTTATTGATATAAGCGCGGCCTGCTATTTTTTTCTCTGCAGGCCAGCTTTCCACTTGCTCTTTAACGTAGTTAGCAAAATGACTGCGTTCGGCGCGAACCCGTTCCATTACTTGTTTGCCATCTATTTGGGCGCTCGCATGAATACCAAACTCGGCAGAATGATTGGTATCATGAGCGCGGTCGGCGGCGGCAATCAGCAGTTTGCTTGGCATACAGCCGACAGCAATACAGGTCGTCGTCCAATACCCATCATTAATAATCAAAACGTCGTCTTTTAGCTTTCTCGCTTGGCGAAAGGCGTTTTGACCGGCCGTACCAGCGCCGATGACCGCTACAGATACCTTGCGCGTCACTTTTTTCTGCATATTATCGGCGGCTCTATTAGGCTGATTATTCATATTATTCTCAAGTAAGGAGGGTTGCATCTTAGATAATAGTTTTACATAAAGGAGGTTATCGAAAACCTTTAAAAATATCAGCTCGCAAGCGTGGTAAGTAAGCGTTCTGAATAACCTTTCGCTTTTAAGTTGCGCTGCGCATGAGTCAGCGTACCATTTTTATCAAAGACAAAAGCTGAACGTATAAGTCCTAAGGAGATTTTGCCGTACATATTTTTTTCTTTAATTACATCAAAATAGTGGCACAATCTCTCATCACTGTCACTAATAAGCGGGATATCTAGATCGTATTTAGCGATAAATTTTTCATGAGATTCGACGCTATCACGCGATACTCCAATAATATCGTAGCCCAATTCATCAAATTGATTGAGATGAGCGGTAAATTCTGTTGCTTGGGTGGTGCAGCCTGGGGTACTGTCTTTTGGATAAAAGTATAGAATCAATCCTTTATCGGTGTGAGCGACCAAATCCTTTAGGCTGATGTCGTCGTGAATAAAATTGCCATCCAGTTCGCGTACTATGGTGACTGGAAAATCGGGCAGGATGATGTTTTCTGTGGTTGGCTTTGCCATGATAAAACCCTTATTAGTTTCGGTTAAGCGTATACGATGCTAAGTGGACTTATTATAGGCAGATTAGCAGAAATAAATACTCGGTTTTACACTTCACTTATTCATTCGCAACAAAAAAGACTGGCAATGACCAGTCTTTTGTATTTTTCAGAGAATTCGATTTAAGCAGGTTTTTGTGGTTGCTTTAGATCCAATCCAACGGTGCACTGTTGCAAGTCTTTTTGCATTTTTTTCACATATGGCAAGCCCGATGGGTCTTTTTTGCTTTTTGCATAGCTTTCGATTTCCCACATTTGACCGATAGTCATATTGCTACGGACACCGATGGTGCAGTTACAAAGCTTGGTAGCATCACTTTTATTAGCGACTTTATATTTGACCGCGCCATTGACACAGGTATTGATATTGTCTTGTTTGATATCGGCAGCGTTTGCTTGTGGCAATGCAAACAGTGCCGCTAGAGCTAGGGGTAATACAGGCAACAACTTCATAAATGTCCTCTACAGGTCGCGTCAATTTTTCAGATTTTATAATCAGAAAAAAATTTTGGGTAGTGTTATTTTGTCACTGGTTCTGGTACGGATGTGGTTAAATATATGAGCGTTTTTCTATCTAGATAACTCACTATATTTATCGAATAATCAGTACTTATAAGTTGTGACTGATATAGTCGTCCATACCATAACAAGTAAATTGCTTAAAATACAACGATAGCGTGCTGTGTTAATGCAAGCAAATGTTGCGCGAATGTTTAATAGCTTTGTAATTTAAGACCATTACTCTAGCGTTTTCAGGCAGTTATCATTAAATTTCAAAGCATTTTACAGTACTATTGAAACTGATAATGCGTTGGATCAGCAACGCCAGCTTGCGCAAATCCTTGGCGACGTAACGCACAGCTGTCGCATACACCGCAGGCAAGACCGTTTGCATCGGCGCGGTAGCAAGAAATCGTCTGCCCATAATCAACCCCTAACGACAAACCAAGCTCAATGGTTTTGGCTTTGGATAATTGCTGCAGCGGAGTTTGAATCGATAAACGATGACCGGTAACGCCGGCTTTGGTAGCAAGGTTCGCCATATGTTCAAAAGCGGCGATATATTCTGGACGACAATCAGGGTAGCCTGAATAATCGACTGAACTGACGCCAATGACAATATGGTTGGCATTCGTCACTTCTGCAACGGCTAAGGCATAAGACAAAAATATCGTATTACGCGCTGGTACATAAGTATTCGGAATGGCATCATTATCGATCTCATCGCGATTTTTACTGGGGAATTTACCGGTATCGCCATCAGGGACCATCATACTGTGATCGGTCAGCGACGAACCACCAAGTTGAGCAATATCGATATCAATAATGCGGTGGTTCACCTGTGCCGTTTCAGCAATGGCTTTGGCCGCGACGAGCTCGCTATTATGACGTTGACCATAGTTAAAGCTGACGGCCGTCACAGAGGCATAGTGCGCCTTTGCCCAGTACAAACAAGTCACGGAATCAAGTCCGCCTGACAGTAATACAACGGCATTTTGGTTTTTATGCAGCATGTTTAAGTCAGCGTTGTTTTCGTGATTAGAAGAGGAGGGCTGTGAAGTCACTTGAGTCATAGTAGTATCTATTATTAGTTTAAGAAGCGATTGATTTTCACAAAAAAGATTTGCGAAAAACGTCTATTTTAGCAAAGTTAGCCTTATTACAGAACCTTGAGGACGCTATTAAAGTGAGATTAAAGGGATGCTAAAAATGGATTAAAATGCCACTAATTTTGCGCTACTTTTTAATCTGTCAGCAAAATTTGTTATAATCGCTGCCTTTAAAGCCAGTGTGCGAATTTAGCCAGCGCGCTAAAAGCATGACCAATTGTTTTATCGCAAAATTAACTTTGTAAAGATATTGAGTAGCTTATGACCGTCGCGACCTTGTTTACGCCTAAAATTCCCCCTCAGTTTGATACTTCTACGGATATTATCTCTTCGGAGACTGATTCTGCCGATACTGGCTGGGATAGTGACGTGCTAGAGACTGACGAAGCGACAAGTGACGACAATGCCAATGCAGCTGAGCAAGCGTCATCTTATCAAATCCTACCGACCGAAACGGCAGAATTTCGTAAACTACAAAAAAAGCTGCGTCGCCAAGTATCATGGGCAATTCGTGACTTTAATATGATTGAAGATGGCGACGTTGTCATGGTTTGTGTCTCAGGCGGTAAAGACAGCTACACGTTGTTGGATATTTTATTGCTACTCAAACGCATTGCCCCGATTAGCTTTGATATCGTCGCGGTCAATCTTGACCAAAAGCAGCCTGGTTATCCAGAGGATATTTTGCCCGCCTATCTGAACGAACAAGGAATCGCTCATTATATTTTAGAAAAAGACACTTATAGTATTGTCAAAAGCGTGGTTCCAGAAGGTAAAACTTATTGTTCGGCGTGTTCACGTCTGCGCCGCGGTTCGCTGTACGGTTTTGCCAAACAAATCGGTGCAACCAAAATTGCGCTTGGACATCACCGCGATGATATGCTCGCGACTTTCTTTTTAAACTTATTTCACGGTGGCGCGCTTAAATCTATGCCGCCGAAACTGCTTAGCGATGATAAACAAAATCTGCTTATCCGCCCGCTCGCTTACGTTGAAGAAAAAGACATTATCGAATATGCGCGTTTAAAAGAATTTCCGATCATCCCCTGTAATTTATGCGGCAGCCAAACCAATCTACAACGGGCGATTATTAATGACATGCTGCGCGAATGGGACGATGCTCATCCGCAGCGTTTAGCATCTATCTTTAAAGCGATGCAAAATGTGGCACCGTCGCAATTAGCAGATCGTGAGTTGTTTGATTTTGAGTCATTGAGCCTCGACCGTGATGACAACGAGCGCTTGTTTGAAGGCGATAATATTCAAGCAGGGCAGACCGATAGTCTGGCTGAAATTGGCTTACCGGTATCGCCAAAGACTCAAGTCTTTAATCCAAAATCTGCCAATAATCAGCGACAAGTAGAAACAACAAAGAATAGTCGCCAAATGGAGAAAATTCCCACAATTAATCCCGTGATTTAAAGCACGTCTAGCATTCAATTGGTTTTATAAAGCTTTATTTTTATAAAGCGCACATCATAAAAAACCAGCGCATTATTAACTAATGGCTGGTTTTTGTGTTTATTGAACATCAAAGCTTAACTTTCAGCGAATACGGATAGCGGGTTAAAACTCACTTCTGAGCGCGGCAATTTTGCCACGTCTTTTATACGCCAATCATCCTTACCATCATTGCTGACTTGTAAATAATACTTGGCTTTGACGGGGTCGATATCTACTTGGGCGCTATATTTATTGCCTTCTTGATGTTTTAGCACCACATCACGATCTTTTTTGATATCGGTGGCATGTGAGATAGACAACTCTAACGTATCAGGATACGTAATAGGCCCACCGTTTAGTAACTTGCCAGACTGCAAGCTTTGCTCAGGATAATTCAGATAAAACACAACAGTCCCATTATCTGAAAATTGCATCTTTCCGTGTAAGTCTAAATCATAAGCGAGTTTGTCGCGCGAGACGTCCTGATAGAGGGTTTTGCCATCCATGTACCAATCGTCGCGTACCACACTGTCGCGGATTTGATAAGAGTAGTAAACAAACCAGAGACAAGCGATCACGACTAAAGCTGGCATGCCAATGACGAAGATAACCACCATATAATTCTTATACCATGGAAGGCTATCTTGATGCTTAAAGCTGTCTTGATGCTTAACGTTTGGAATTGGACTAGACATAATATACCTATTAATCAGATATTCGTTTATAAAACGCTGTTTATCAGCTCGCTATAAACGCTATCAAAGAATAAACTGACGGCTTAACACAGCCAGCTTAATGATAAATAATTCATCCGCTAATCTTTAATTATTAATCATTGACTAGGGCGCGTCCTCAATTTAATCGATGGACATCTAAATGGGCTAAAAATGGCTAAATTTTGTCAAACTTCGTTAAATAGCTGGGTAATATCCCGATATTAACGGCGCTATTTTCCTTGTTTGGCTGCAATTTATCTCATTTTTATCACCATTTTTAAAATGAGGACACGCCCTAACGGATGAATAAATAAAATTAACTAACGTTCAATAGCTTATTGCCCTTGCGTGGTAAAGATATTTTGTTTACTGACATTATATTTACCATCTTCGCTGGTAACCGTTAAAGTAACTGGCGTTTGACCAAACTCAATCACATCAGGGTCACCATAAATACTGACGGGCATATCAAAGCTTTCACCTGCTTCTAATGGCACATCGTTAAAACGTACCCCTAAGCTTAGGCCATCTTGAGGCTCAAGGCTTACTTTATAAGTATGAGCATCTTGGGTTTTATTGGTCAATTTGACAATATAGCTGTTTTCAATCATACCTTGCTGATTTAATGACGACAACTGATTGCGGTCACGGCGAATATCAATCTCTAGCGGTACGCGGTCAGTCAATGCATATACCACACCGCCACAAAGCACCGCCAGCAAGGTTAAGTAGGCAAAAAAGCGTGGTCGGAAGACGTGGCTCTGCTCTTTCTCTACCAATTGACGCTCGGTCGTATAACGAATCAGTCCGCGTGGGTAGCCAACTTTATCCATCACCTCATTACAGGCATCGACACAGGCAGCACACTGAATACAAGCAACTTGCAAACCGTCACGAATATCAATCCCAGTCGGGCAGACCTGAACGCACATCTGACATTCAATACAATCGCCCAAGTTTTCAGGATGGGTTCCTTTTTTGCGTGCGCCGCGCGGCTCACCGCGTTCATAATCGTATGAAACGACCAATGTATCTTTATCAAACATCACACTTTGAAAGCGACCGTACGGACAGATTTGAATACACATCTGCTCACGCATATAGCCTGCATTCACATAAGTTGAAAAAGCGAAAATAAATATCGATACCCATATCCAAGTTGACCAGTCAGGGAAGGGGATCACACCCCCTAACATTTGCCAACTACCATATAGAGCTTCTGTCCCTGATACATAACTGACGAAAGTCGTCGCTGTAATCATCGAAAACACAAACCAGACAAAGTAGACAATAAAGCGCTTAAATGCTTTTTTGGCACTCATGGGTTCTTTATCAAATTTAATACGCTTATTACGATCGCCAATCACCAATTTTTCTACATACTGAAACATATGCGTCCAAATAGTTTGTGGGCAAGCATAACCGCACCAGACCCGCCCTGCATATACCGTCACCATAAATAGGGCAAAGGCCGCAATAAGAGCAAAGGCGGCAATAAAGTAAAAGTCTTGCGTTAAAAAGGTCATGCCAAAAATATAATAATGCTGTGACGGCACATCAAACCAGATAGCTTGTCTACCGTTATAGCGTAACCACGGTAAAATCAAAAATAACGCTAATAATGCATACATGCTAATCACTCGGATATTTTGATAGAATCCAGTGATAAATCTAGGATGAACGCGTTTTTTATTGGCATTAAGATCGACTTCAACGATAGGGATTTTATTGGATGGTTGTGCTGACATAAACGTGCCTCTTTAAAAAAAGAATCAGTCTGCTGGCATGGGTAACAAAGAGCGGTAAAGCAAAATTTTTTGGCGTTGCGATGTTATCAATGTCAGTTGAGAGCAGAATAGCGCTCAATGGACGAAAAATAATGCTAGACATAGTTTAGCATCAGTTAACCTATAAATGGGGTGAATGTTCAAAAAAACAATCGTTAATTGATAATAAAAAAGGGCAATAAAGCCTTATATCATCTCAATTTTTGACGTTTATTTTTCAATTGATTCTTTAATTTAACTAATGAAAATTTTATATATAATAAGCTAATTATAAAAAAAGGAGAGCTGATATTTCAGGTCTCCTTTTTTAACTCACCATACTATTTAACTCACCACAGTATCAACTTTCTTTAACTGCCGCAGGTTTAGCAGCTTTTGGTGCGGTAGTACTTGCCGGAACTTTGCCTTTGGCTTGGTCCGTTTCAGCGCCACGATCTGACAGTGAGTAAACATAAGCGGCAAGCAGCATAATGCGCTCATTCCCCAGTTTAGATTCCCACTCAGGCATCACACCTGCACGGCCATAACGGATAGTCTCGCGAATAGTTTCACGGTCACCGCCGTATAGCCAAATTTTATCAGTCAAGTTTGGTGCGCCAGTAGAGATCATACCTTTAGCATCTTCACCATGACAAAGTACACAGTTAGTAGGCTCATGGAAGATGGCTTTACCTTGAGCGACTTTGGCTTCATCAAGCTCATAACCTGGTTGGTTACCAGATATTGACAAGACATATTCAGCCGCTGCACGCACGCCATCTTCACCCAGTTGGTCGCGCCAAGCTGCCATACCACCAACGCGGCCATTATGTAGGGTTGTCAAGATGTTTGACGCTTCTCCACCATATAACCAGTCATTGTCAGTTAGATTTGGGAAGCCTTGTGCACCTTTGGCGTTAGAGCCGTGACAGACCGAACAGTTCTGTAAAAACAGGCGACTACCCACTTTTAACGCATTGGGGTTTTCAGAAAGCTTTTCTACATAAGGTGCAAGTTCGGTAACTTTCTCATCAATTTGAGATTGTAGCTCTGCTGGCGGTTTCTCGCTGCGACGCATGGTTGCTTGCATCTCAGAAAGCTCGGCTAGAGTTTTTGTGGCACCGCTCGCACCAGCTTTAGCCAAGATGTTTTTCTCGAAGTTATCAGTAAACACTTTGTTGTTACTTTCGAGGTCACTTGCTAACTCGTTATGTGAAGTCCACGGTTTCGTTTCGCCGTCCACTTCTACAGTTGTGATACCTTCCCATTTCGATGGAAAGATAGCAGGGAAAAATATCCAGTATGCAATAGCCCAAATAATTGAGCCAAAAAATATCACTAACCACCATTTAGGCAGTGGCTTATCGTATTCTTGAATACCGTCATAACTATGGCCAGTAGTACCGTCTTCTTCTACTTCTGGCTTGTATTTCAATACCATTAGTAAAACACCGAGGATAAACGCCCAGCACATGATACTTAATACAGTTATCCAAGAACTCCAAAAAAATGTCATCGTTCATCCTTATTGCGCTGCTTTTCAGACAAAGGTTCTTTATCTTTGTCGTCAAGCGCAAGTTGTGCATCTTCTTCGAAGCGTTTTTTGTTTTTTGGCGAATACGCCCACCATGCAACGCCTACGAAGGCAATAAAGGCAGAAACGGTCGCAATTGTTTGTAATTCACCAATACCCATTAGCGCTGTCCTTCCATCGCAGTACCTAATTGCTGTAAATAGGCAACCAAAGCATCAAGCTCGGTGGCGCCAAGTACCACATCTGGGGCTCCCTCGATATCTTCATCAGTATAAGGTACACCAAATTGATCACGGAATAGACGCATTTTGGTTTGCACATTGGTACCATTTACTTCATTGGTTGCAAGCCATGGGAAACCAGGCATTACAGACTCAGGAACTAATGAACGTGGATCAATAAGATGTTGTTTTTGCCAATCTACAGAGTAGCGTCCACCAACACGTGCCAAATCAGGTCCAGTACGTTTTGATCCCCATAAAAAGGGATGATCCCACGTAGATTCAGCGGCACGCGAATAGGGTCCATAACGCTCAACTTCTGCACGTAATGGACGTACCATTTGAGTATGGCAAACGTGACAACCTTCACGAATATAAATATCACGACCTTCAAATTCGAGTGCAGTCCACGGTTCCATAGAGGGAAGGGGAGCGTTCACCCCACCTTCTTCAGCGCCTCTGTAATCATATATCAGCGGTACGATTTCAACGAGTGTTGCAAAGCTAATAGCAATGACGATACCGATGACCAATAAGCCTGTATTTTTTTCAATAATTTCATGCGGTGTACCAGCCATGATCGCTCCTTATACGTTAGCTGCCGAAGGTTTATCAACACTAGGTTCATGATCCGTTGGGTCAGCAATATCGACAGGTTTACCTTCTGGCATCTTAAGTGTTTTATAAACGTTATATGCCATGACAAACATACCCGATACATACAATAGGCCACCAAAAGCACGACCAATATATGGGAAATGTGAGAACTCAACTGTATCAACGAAGCTATATACCAACGTACCGTCTGGATTGGTTGCTAGCCACATCATGCCTTGGCCGATACCTGAAATCCACATAGAAACGATATAGAAAATAGTACCCGCTGTTGCCAACCAGAAATGCGTGGTGATTAAGCTAATAGAGTACATTTTTGGTTTGTTATAAATACGTGGTAACAGTACATATAACGAACCAATGGTAATCATTCCGACCCAGCCAAGTGCGCCTGAGTGTACGTGACCAATTGTCCAATCAGTGTCATGCGATAATGCGTTGACTGTCTTAATAGACATCATTGGCCCTTCGAACGTTGACATTGCATAGAATGACAATGCCACAATCATAAAGCGAATGATCGGATCGGTACGTAACTTATCCCAACTACCAGATAGGGTTAGGACACCGTTAATCATACCACCCCAAGATGGTGCAAATAGAATGATAGAGAACACCATTGCTAACGACTGCGTCCAATCTGGAATCGCTGAGTAGTGTAAATGGTGACCACCGGCCCACATATAAGAAGCAATCAATGCCCAAAAGTGAACGATAGACAGACGATAAGAATAAATAGGACGACCAATCTGAACCGGAACGAAGTAATACATCATCCCAAGGAAGGCAGCCGTTAGATAAAAACCTACCGCGTTATGACCCCACCACCACTGCACCATCGCATCGGTCGCACCGCCAAATATTGAATAAGATTTAAACGCACTAACAGGGATAGCCATACTATTTACAATATGGAGTAGTGCAATGGCAATAATAAACGCACCAAAGAACCAGTTAGCCACATAGATATGTGAGGTTCTACGTTTAATCAGTGTGCCGAAGAAAACGATGGCATAAGATATCCAGACCAACGCAATCAAGATATCGATTGGCCACTCAAGCTCAGCGTATTCCTTAGTCGATGTCAGACCTAAAGGAAGGGTAATAATCGCTGAGACGATAACCGCTTGCCAACCCCAAAAGGTGAACCAAGCTAAGTAAGGCGCAAATAGTCTCGTTTTACATGTACGCTGAACCACATAATAAGAGGTCGCGAACAGGGCAGAGCCACCAAATGCAAAGATAACCGCGTTGGTGTGAAGCGGTCTTAAACGACTAAATGTCAACCATGGAATGTCAAAGTTTAGTGCTGGCCATGCTAACTGAGAAGCAATGAATACACCAATACTCATGCCGACGATGCCCCATATCACGGCCATTACCGCAAAGAATCTTATGACAGTAATTTCATACTCACGGTCAATTGGGGCGACTGCTGTGTTTTGTAAACTCATTGGATGATTCCTTTACAGCCTGAATTATCAGTAGAATTAACTAATTTTCCACAGCCTCTACATTATAAAAAATCATAAGCAGATAATGACTGCGCTACATGCTGTTTTTTGACTGATCTTATCATTGATAACTTATCAATTATCGTACTTCATTAACTATCAAGCTAGGGCTATGTTAGTTACCAGCTATCGCTGATAAGTAGAGAGCGGCGATAAAAATGCCCTGCGCTCAAAGCTAGTCGATAGTAGGATTGTTAATAAAGGGTCAGATTTGATAAGACACTAAGCCTTCTTTGAGCATCAAACATCTATTGAGGCTGAGTATATATCTTAATTATTACTGTTAAAAGTAGTATGAACGAAGATAGATACTGATATTCAACTGGTAACAAAAACTTATGCACCATAAATGTATGCTAGCGGCGGCTGACAAAAAACATCTTTACGTAATGTTTAGTTAAAACTCCCGACTCTGTTTAAGGGTATTGTAACGCAAACCTAATCAAATATCATCAGAACTATGCGCCAAAATACAAACTCTTTAGTAAAAATAGTTGCAAATAACATAATATTGCAGCGTTATGCATCTATTTTATACCCAATTTCCCTACTATTCTAGGGGTGAAAAAAGATACTGTTCTTCTGCTGAAAAATATAATCCTACGAAGGTTTTGTATCAATAACGCTATTCGCGCCGTAAATAGGTTTTACTTATTAACAAGTGGCGCCTTATAATGGCGCTCTGCAGTATTGCTAACAAGTGGCTTTTACACTGATGTTAACAAATATTTTAATCATTTAAATAGCGGTTAGGCTCAGGTGTTTAATAGTACGGGCCTACTATCATAAATAATAGGTATTAAGGATAATAATATGGCAGTTTTTTTGACAGACGAGTGGTTTGAGCAAGTTGAGCAAATGGGTCGAGAAGCCGGTGAATTAAATTTACCACCTGCTTTGGCTAATATGGTCGTGAACCTAAAAGTAACCGACACTGAACAAAACATTGAAGCCAGTTTCGCCGATGGCTTATTGCATCGCGGCTTAAATGATGCGGCGACAACTACCTTGCTATTGGATCGCAATATTCTGCAGTCCATCATTACCAATTTTGATACCAATGAAATCATGGGCGCTTTTATGGCAGGCAAAATCCGTGTCGAAGGCGATATGTCACAATTGATGGCAGTACAGACTGCGCGTCCAAGTGCTGAGCAAAAAGAGCTTTATAGTCGTATTAAGTCAATGACAACGTTGGCGTAGTTAACAGCCTTTAAGTCTTTATCGAAAAGCGTGTCGTATAGCATAAAAAGCCCTTACAATTTCTTTAAGGGCTTTTTGTTTAGAGACTAAGTAAGATGTTAAATAAAGCTTGGTAAGTAAAGTGTTTTTAAGGTAAATAATGCTTAGCTGGCTTTTGATTGTTGCGTATTCGATTGCGGTTTCTGATTTTCTTTATAAATAGCCGCTTGTAGCCAGATGTTCGCCTGCACGTAATCATGCACTTGAATAGCAGCAGTGGCTTCGGTTTTAGGCGCGCCGATACGAATGACAAACGGGTCTGCATCTTGCTCACGCAGTACCACCACATCAAATAAGATGATGGTCTGACCATTAAATAGCGTTTCTTGCTTACCAAGTACCTGACCTTGGCACCAAGCTTCGTCTTCTTGTCCTACGGTATCACCGAACAGGTAAGCGCACATATGACCTAAATTAATTTCAACAGGTGCCATTTGCTCTTTAGTTTCAGGTTGCCATGCTTTGATTTGTTCTTGTAAGTCATCGGGCATTTTTCCATCATTAGCGGCGACAATATCGTTAAAGGCGCGATGATAGCGAATGGCTTCTTGGTCTTCGACCATAATGACTTCGTCTTGTTTGCTAAGCTTAATTTCATGTGCCCAAGCACTGAAATTCACGTAATAGGCCATATTTTGCTGATACAAATGACGGTTGGCAGTATACAGTTGGTCAAAAGCATAAATGATGCTGCCGTCAGCGGTGCGTAAGCGTAATACCGCATCGTGAGTATTGTCATTGACAATCATGCGTTCGATTTTGCAAGTCAGTCCATAAGGACTATCGACACAAGGATAGGCGTTAATAAAGCATTCAGGCTTACCGTCTTTCATTGCCAATACTTGATTGATGTGACAAGGCTGGTCTTCAGAGAGTAATAAGCAGCTGTCTTTGGCACTGACGTTACTGTTTAGCCCTTTAGGCATGGCGGCTTTTTCAATCATCTTTTGCAGCCATTCTGGCACATCATGACTCATGTCATCGGTCAGAATACGCCAATGATCGGCGTGGCCGGCCGACTGCTCGTCAGTTAGGGTGATTTTGGTAGGCGATTGGATATTTTTATATTGATAATTTATGGTCATGAAGATACTCAAACTTAAGTCAGCCATGAGGTTTGGGTCTAAAACTGTGACTGCTGAAACATTATCCTATCGATGAACGGATTGGTTTATGATAGCCAGCAATGTCGTCAGTGAAGAGGCAACAAACAACAATGAGGGGTTAATGACAATTGTCCTTAGCATACAATATATAGGTATAGACGCAACCAA
Organism: Psychrobacter sp. UBA6766; assembly: GCF_002453355.1. Taxonomy (GTDB): domain Bacteria; phylum Pseudomonadota; class Gammaproteobacteria; order Pseudomonadales; family Moraxellaceae; genus Psychrobacter. The sequence continues at coordinate 34,038 of NZ_DKGQ01000005.1, forward strand.
TAGCAAGTCTCTCCCGAAAAATAATCGTAAAACTTAGGTTTTTATGAAAAAATATCGCTAGTTTGCGCTAATGACTGGCACAAATAAGTCAAATTGTGTCAAACTAACTCCCTTTTGACAGCGGTATTTGGCTGCTCATAAACCCTGTTTTTGTGTTCGATTGATATGTTTCTTCGGCAAGTACCATTGTAAATGCAATACTATGCAGCATTTGCCCTAGCTGATTTTTTAACATAAATAAAGTCGCACGTAGATAAGATAAAGAGTTTGAATATGTTTCGTCCTTTAGCGTTATTTATCGGCTTACGGTACACCCGAGCAGAACGTAGTAATGGTTTTATCTCTTTTATATCATTGATTTCGATGATTGGTCTCACGCTTGGGGTCGCGGTATTGATTACGGTGCTATCTGTCATGAATGGCTTCGATCGTGAGCTAAAAACTCGAATTTTGGGGATGGTACCGCAAGCGACGGTTATTTCAACCGAGATTATCGGTGATTGGGAGCAGTTGGCAGATAAGATTAAAGAAGATCCAGAAGTTGCTGCCGTTGCGCCCTTTATTCAGCTGCAGGGAATGCTGACCTCTAATGGTCAAGTAGCGGGGATCATGGTCACTGGCGTCGATCCAAAGTACGAAAAAAACGTCTCTATCATCAACGAGCATATGGTAGAAGGCAGTATTGATACCTTACAAAACGGTGAATTCAGCATTGTGCTTGGCGAAGAGATGGTGCAATCATTAGGGTTACGTTTAGGCGATAAAGTGACTTTGGTGTTGCCAGAAGCGTCACCGTCACCGGCAGGCGTGATACCACGCTTTAAGCGTTTTACCTTGACAGGAATTTTTACCATCAGTCCAGAAGTAGACAGTTTGATGGCATTTATTCCGATGGGTGATGCGGCAAAACTACTGCGTCTGCCGGATGGGGCGCAAGGTATTCGAATGAAGCTTGGTAATATCTTTAACGCACCGATGGCTGCTCAAAAAGCTGCTGCTATTGCTCCTGAGAAGTTATATCCCAGCGATTGGACGCAAACGCATGGCAATCTGTTCGGTGCGATTCAAATGGAAAAAGCCATGGTCGGCTTGCTGCTATTTTTAATTATTCTCGTCGCTGCCTTCAATATTGTTTCAAGTTTGGTCATGTTGGTTACTGACAAAAAAGCAGACATCGCTATTTTAAAAACCTTTGGTGCCTCGCCACGTCTGATTACTCATGTTTTTATGGTTCAGGGTGTAGTTATTGGCTTTATTGGTACGATTGCTGGCACCATACTGGGCGTTATCTTTGCCCTGACCGTCAGTGATATTTTGGGCTTTATCAATCAAACCTTTGGTCTGAATTTATTTGATGCTTACTTCGTCAATTATCTGCCATCGCAGCTGCGCTTAACCGATGTGGTGCTGATTACCAGTGCCTCATTTATTCTGAGCTTTTTGGCGACCATTTATCCAGCACGCCGAGCGGCTAAAATCCAGCCCGCACAAACGCTGCGTTACGAGTAATCTACAGGCGTCAATGCCATTATAAATAAGATAAAGGAAGCATAATGTCTGCGATTTTAAAAGCGACCAATATTAATAAAATTTACGATGAAGGGGCAGTAAGTACCCAAGTATTGACGGGCTTAGATTTGACCGTCTATGCTGGCGAGCGTATCGCGATTGTTGGTACCAGTGGTTCAGGGAAAAGCACTTTGCTGCATTTGCTTGGCGGATTAGACACCCCGAGCAGCGGTGAGGTTTGGTTACACGGTCAGCTGTTAAATAGTATGAATGAGACCGAGCGCGGGGCAATGCGTAATAGACACTTGGGATTTATTTATCAGTTTCATCATCTCTTAGCAGAATTTACTGCTGTTGAAAACGTCGCTATGCCGCTACTTATGCGCCCAAAAGTATCGACCATCGAAGCAAGGCAACAAGCGGTAGATATTTTAAATAGCGTCGGTTTAGAACATCGATTGGCGCACAGACCGGGAGAGCTATCAGGTGGTGAGCGTCAGCGGGTAGCTATTGCTCGTGCGCTCGTGACCAAGCCATCGCTTATCTTGGCAGATGAGCCGACCGGAAACTTGGATTATGACAATGCGCAAAGCGTGTTTGGACTGTTATCTGAGCTGCAAAGTACCATGCAGACGGCCTTATTGATGGTGACGCATGATCGTAGTTTGGCGGCGCTTGCGGATCGTCAGCTGCTCTTGCGTAACGGTCACTGGGAAGATTACTAAAGGCGTCATTTTTTAATACTTTTTTTTAATAAATGGCAGGGTTACTGTTACTAAGTAGTAGCATGATACAGTTAAAGTTTTTATAAATGATAAACAGGACAATCTGATAAATAAGACAATAGATAAGGATTCATGATATGAATAAAGATGATGACCCAATTGAAGAGTTTGGCAGTGCTGAAAAAGGTAACGAGCCATTAAAGCCGTATATGGATCCGACGTTGTTCGATACCCTTGATACACAGGCGCAAATAGACTTGCTTACGCCCGTTTTTGACGCGATTACATTGGCAGGTGCTGATTATGATTTAAAGGCGCAAGATAGTGCCACGGGCAAACGCTACACGCTCTTAAAAGATGAGAAGGTGATTGATGTCTTTGTTCTGGATACCAATCTAGCAGATAATATTCAAAACGCTATCGCAGCACATAAAGAGCGTGAAGGCGAATTGTAGGCCCCTGATAAAACTTAGCGGCTTCTTTGTTTTTATCGTATTACCCTTGTTGATGCGTGATGATTAATGCTTAGGTGGCTTATCAGAAGAGTTCTGTTGACGTTTTTGCCAGCTGGTGACGGTTTTGTAGCGCCAGACGGCTTTAAATACTAGGCCGCATACGATACTGCTGATAACCGCCAAAATCGTTAACCCTAAACAAAAAGCCGCTATAGATACGGTACCTTTATAAGTAATAAAGGGGTTGGCGCCATCAGAGATGATCCATAAGCTAAAGTCAGAAATCATTCTGCCGATAATCCGCAAGCTAATCATGGGGACATCAAGGATTTTGGCACCAATATAATAACCAGCGTAAAATACCGGTAGCGTCGTGAGCGGGTTAGTAATCCAGGTGAGACCAAGCGCCATGGGGACATTGGCACGAAAAATCAGCGCGCCGATCAACGCCAATAACATCTGTCCTGGCAGCGGAAAAAATGCACTAAGCACACCGATATAGACCGCTTTATTCAAACTATGGCGATTAAAATGCCATAATCGTGGGTCGGCAAGTTGCGGCGCAAATAGTTTTAATGAGCGACTTTCTAAGATTTTTTCAGGGGTAGGAAGTAGGTCTTTTAGACGTTTGTTTGGCACAGAATCGCCTTTACTTGTTATCTACAGTCCGCTCAATCACATTGATGGGCTGATATACAGTGATATTATTAATAAAAAATATAGGTAAGAATGTTATCAGAAAAACAAGCAGATAATGTTGAATAATCACCATCGCAATATTTCTGCTCAGTATAGGGTATTAGCCGCATAAATACCATCGCTTGACGGTTTGGTCTAAGGTTAGGACGGTCGTCAGTTATCATCTATCGTACAGTCTATATTTATCAGACGAACTATCAAGCAAGCGAGGAACGCTGGTGTACTGGTTAATTGGTAGCTCGATAATCATCGTTATGACGGGCGTGCTGGCTGTTTCGGATAGTATGACAATGCCAGTCAGTCCGTTATTGATGGAAAGCAACGCGGTTTCCATCTTGCCGTTATTGTTAACGGTTTTAACCATTATTCTTGTATTTATCAATCAACGTTATATTCCGTTTGCTTCTTTATCTAACGCTAAAAAACCTTTTTCTCAAAGCTCTTCTATTCAAAAAAATCCTGCTCGAAACTCTTCTGTTCAAGACTTGGCTAAAATCTCTTCTTATACAGTTACGTTACTTTTTAAATTCGCTCATTATTTTTTATTGGTAATACCAATCCCAACAATTAAAG
>NZ_DKGQ01000007.1:0-11665 GCF_002453355.1 Psychrobacter sp. UBA6766
ACTGTATCGCTTCTAAAGTGAATCGCCTATATTACGCTTATTTAATTCATGTAACTAAATATAGTTGTTCATGTAACCTTAAAGTACCAAAGGTAGTAAAATGGCGACGAACTGCATATTTGCTCATTTTTTAATCGATTTTATGGAAAACTGCTGTTATATTGACCCCCTATTAACTAAATCTATATTGGAATTGTTCTATGTCTAATAATAATTCTACGATACAACCGCTTGAGTTGTTTAAGGTATTGTCTGACCCCACACGCTTAAAGATTTTCCAAATCTTATTCAATAAAGAGTCACGTTGCGTTGGTGAGTTAGTAGAAATACTGGACCAACCGCAGCCGACTATCTCGCGTCACTTGAATCATTTGAAAAAGCTGGGTATTTTAAGCTGTGTTCGTGATGGGACGTGGATGTGGTATGAAGTGTCTGATGATTTGCCAGAATGGTGCCAAGATATTTTGGAAATCACCTATAAGCAAATATCGACCAGAGATGTCAACATGCCAAAGCCTGCTTAATGCTCAAACAAGTAAGCTAAGAAAGGCTAACAACAAATAATTAAGCGCAAAAAAAGACCTATTATTGATAGGTCTTTTTTTGTTTTTAAGCGTTGTCTTAAAATACGCCTTTAAACCTAAATTAGACTAAGTCTAAAAAATCACTCACAAAGGCATTTGCTGGTTGATGAATCAGCTCCTCCGACGTCCCTACCTGCTCGACACGACCATGATTCATGACCACAATCTCATCCGATACCGCCCGCGCCTCTTCTTGGTCGTGGGTAACCATGATGCTCGTAATGCCAAGCTCGTGGTGGATATTTTTTAGCCAAGTGCGCAGCTCTTTACGTACCTTGGCATCTAGCGCGCCAAACGGCTCATCGAGTAATAATAATTTTGGCTTCACTGCTAAAGCACGTGCCAGCGCAATACGCTGACGCTGACCACCTGACAGCTGATGCGGATAGGCATTGGCAACTTGCGGCAGCTGTACTAGGTCTAGCAATTCAGTAACACGCTTATTGATATCCGCTTTACTCGGGCGCTCATTCTTCGGTAGCAAGGTTAAGCCAAAGCCGACATTATCGGCAATGTTTTTGTGGCGAAATAACGCATAGTGCTGAAACATAAAGCCGATATGGCGCTTTTGCACCGGTGTATTGGTGACATCGAGCTCATCAAATAATATCTGTCCAGAGTCCGCGTACTCTAAACCCGCAATGATACGCAGCAAGGTGGTTTTACCGCAGCCTGACGGACCAAGCAACGTCGTCAACTTGCCCGTTGGTACGGTGATATTGATATCATCTAAGGCGGTAAAGTTACCGAATTTTTTATTAACGTTGCGAATCTCGATACTCATAATGGGTTCTCTTATTATATTTTTGGCTTAGCGTATGCTTTTCATGCTGACTAATTAGTAAAATAGCGCTTATAAATTGCCTGTGCTTTCCGCTAAAGTTGCATCTGTATCCTGCGATCTCTTAGCATCTTTAGTAGTTGGCGCATTGCTAGCATCACCAACATTAGCACTCACTGGTAGCTCAGGCGCACTGACTAGACGTTCAGATTTGGCAAATTTACGTTCTTGCAGCTTGGTCATCACTTGTTGGATCAGCAGCGTTACCAGTGCCAAGGCAGCCAGTAAGCTTGATAAAGCAAAGGCGGCAGTAAAGTTATAATCGTTATAAGCAATCTCAACCAGTAGCGGCATGGTGTTGGTCTCACCGCGAATATGGCCAGATACCACGCTCACCGCGCCAAACTCGCCCATTGCCCGCGCATTGGTCAAAATCAAACCATAAAGCAGCGCCCATTTGATATTTGGCAGTGTCACATGCCAAAAGGTTTGCCAACCGCTAGCGCCAAGCGTCAATGCCGCTTGTTCCTCAGAATCGCCTTGGGTCTGCATCAATGGTATCAGCTCACGAGCGACAAATGGAAAGGTCACAAATAACGTCGCTAAAATAATCCCCGGTACGGCATAAATGACCTGAAAACCCATACTTTCAAGCCAGCCGCCGATGCTAGAATTTAGCCCGAATAGCAATACAAACATCAATCCTGCAACCACGGGTGATACCGAAAACGGCAAATCAAGCAAGGTGGTCACCAACTGCTTACCTTTAAACTGATAACGGGTTACTAGCCACGCAATCGCAATGCCCATAACCATATTAATTGGCAACACGATAGCAGCAGTAACTAGAGTTAACTTAATTGCCTGTAAAGCTTCAGGGTCGACTAATGAGGCAATATACAACTGCCAGCCGTTTTTAAACGCCTCATAAAATACTGCCAGCAGCGGCACAACCAGCATACTCACCATGAATAATACCGCGATGGTGATAAAAGTACGGCGTACCCAGGGTGTGTCTTTGGTTGCCGCATTACTTTGGTAGTCGTAGCTATTAGAGATTTGCATTAGCGGGCTCCTACGCGGCGCGACAGCTTCCACTGTACGATATTAATGGTTAATAAAATTACAAAGGAAATCAGTAGCATAAATAGTGCAACGGCCGAGGCACCTTGTACATCGAACTGCTCAAGCTTACTGATGATAATCAGCGGCAAGATCTCAGACTGCATGGGAATATTACCAGCAATAAAAATCACCGAACCATACTCGCCTGTTGCACGAGCAAACATCATGCCAGCGCCCATCAGTAAAGCTGGTAATAGCTCGGGCAGAATCACCTTACGGAACGTGGTGAAGCGATTGGCGCCCAATACAGCGGCCGCTTCTTCAAATTCAACGGACAATTCAGCTAACACTGGCTGAACCGCGCGAACGATAAACGGAAAGCTTACCACTACTAATGCCAGCCAAATACCCAGTGGCGTAAAGGCGACTTGAATATCAAACTTGGCAAACCACTGCCCAATTAAGCCATTGGGTGCGTAAAGAGTAGCAAGGGAGATACCCGTAACGGCAGTCGGTAGTGCAAATGGCAAATCAACCAACGCATTAATCAGTGACTTACCCCAAAACTCGTAGCGTACCAGCACCCAAGCGACCAGAGTGCCAAACACCATATTCGTCAGCATCGCCAAAAAAGACATCCATAAGCTTAATTTAATAGCAGCGATGACTTGCGGCTGGGAAATGGTCTCCCAAAAGCCCGTCCAGCCCATTTGTGTGGTGGTATAGGCCATCATGGCAAACGGAAGCACTACCAGCAATGACAAGCTAAAGACCGTGATACCCATGCTTAGCCCAAACCCTGGAAGCACGTTGCGCTGACGCAAGCGGGTTAGCCAGCCTTTTTTATTGGCGGGTTTACTGGCAGAAGAAGTGGTTGCACTCATAGTGATGTCCTATTGCCTAACGGTTGGTACTTAATTACTGATCGTAAACACCAGTTTTTAACAAGTTTATTATTGCTCTGCTTAAGCGATAAAGGACACAGCGTAGGTAGCCATGTCCTTTATATACTTGGACGTTACTGTAAAACTGACTGGCTGAACGCCATTTAATAGCAAATTCCTATAAAATTCATAAGAGGTTCAATCAGTCAGTGTACTAGCGGCTTACTTTGGAGCATTAACGGCCAATTGATCGAATACACCGCCATCGCTGAAATAAGTTCCCATGATGTCATCCCAGGTGCCAAACGCATCATTTGGACGGAAAGTATCGATAGGTGGCAATTTATCGCTGTTTTTATCAAGAACGCTTTTTACGCTTGGGCGCAGATATAAGTTGGCTGCCAATTGCTGAGCAGGCTCGCTCCATAAGTAATCGAGATATGCTTTTGCTGCATCAGTCGTACCCTTTTTATCGGTCACTGTTTTGACAACAGCGACGGGGCTTTCAGATTTAATAGAATATTTCGGATAAACGATATCGACTTGACCTGCGCCAAAATCTTTCGCTGCTAAGTTGGCTTCGTTTTCAAAGGTGACCAAGACATCACCAATGCCGCGCTGAACAAACGTCGTCGTTGCCGCCCGGCCGCCATTCTCATAAACTTTGACGTTTTTAAGCATGTCTTTGACATAGTTTTTGGCCTTAGTTTCATCTTTATTAAACGCATGTAAACCGTAACCATACGCGCCCAAGAACGCATAACGACCGTTACCCGTGACTTTTGGGTTGGCCATCACAATCTCAACGCCATCTTTGGTCAAATCTTGCCAATCGTTGATGCCTTTTGGATTGTCTTTACGTACTAAGAAGACGATGGTACTGGTAAATGGCACAGCGTTGTCTGGGAATTTACTTTCCCAATCTGACTCAACCAAGCCTTTTTTCTCAAGCAGCTCAATGTCTGAGCCTTGGTTCATGGTTGCCACATCGGCTTGCAAACCGTTAGCGACTGACAATGCCTGCTTACTTGAGCCGCCATGGGATTGCTTGATTAAGATATTGCTGTCTGGGTGCTCGCTTTTATAGTGCTCAACGAATAATGGGTTGTAGTCTTTATAAAAGTCGCGTGCCACATCGTAAGAGACGTTTAACAGTTCAATATCTTGCCCCTCAGTAGTGGCTGGCGTGCCATCAGCGCTGGCAGTGGTTTCCGCCTGCTCATTGTTGCTACAGCCTGCGATACCCAACGTAAGCGCCACACCGGCGATACTTAGCGCGCTAAGCGTTTTGTTTTTATATTTATAACCTGTGGTATATGATGTCATGGCAGCCTCAAAAGGGATTATTGGTGAATGCAAGTATGCTAACAGCGCTATCTTATTATGTTTAATGATGAATATGCGTATGTTATTGCCAAAAGGGAATAAGGGAAGTTGAAATAGAAAATTATCAATAACTTAAACAAGCTAAGCAATAAATACTTTTCAAAGTTTTATCCATAACCGCTCTAACACCTAGCAAATTAGTACTTGAATCATTGAGAATTTCGTTTACAAAGACGTAAAGCCGTCCTCTACTTCACCTTTGCTAACTGATCAAAATGCCCACCATCGACAAAGAACGTCTGCATAATTTGCTTCCAAGAACCAAATACTGCGACTGGCTCAAAAGTTTCAATCTTAGGCAAGGTATCTTTGTGCGCGGCAAGTACCTCTGCATCGCTGGGACGCATATACATCTGAGCTATCAGCTCTTGCGCGGGTGTCGACCATAAGCCTGTTAGATAGTCATTTGCCGCCTCGGTTGTGCCTTTTTTATCGGTCACTGCTTTTACGACGGCCACTGGATTGGCAATCACAATCGAGTAGCTCGGATAAACAATATCGACTTGTCCTTTGGCAAACTGTTTGGCCGCCAAATGCGCTTCATTCTCTGTGGTGATTAACACATCACCAAGCCCGCGCTGGGTAAAGGTCGTGGTTGCAGCGCGCGCACCATTGTCATAGGTGATCACGTTTGCCAATAGATTTTTGATAAAATCATCGGTTTTGGCAGGACTTTTCACGTTTTCTTTAAAATGATGTAATCCGTAGCCATAAGCACCCAAAAAGGCATAACGCGCGGTGCCACTGGTCTTTGGATTTGGCATCACCACGGCGATGTCATTTCGTGCTAAGTCTGACCAATCTTTGATATTTTTAGGATTACCATTACGAACCAATAGCACCATAGTGCTGGTATAAGGAACGGCGTTATTTGGCAGAGCTTGCTGCCAATCTGTAGCTAATAAACCTTTTTCAACCAGCAAATTCATATCGCTTTCTTGATTTAGCGTGACGACGTCTGCCTGCAAACCATTGGCGACAGCCAGCGCTTGTTTGCTCGAGCCTCCATGCGATTGATTGATATTGACGTGAATATTTGGGTGTTTTTGCTGATAATTTGCATTAAACAGTGGGTTGTAGTCTTTATAAAAGTCGCGTGATACATCATAAGACACATTTAATAAATCAATATTTTTTGCCTCATTGGCTGCATCATTATTCAAATTGGCCTCGGTAGGATTACAGCCCGTTAGAAACACAGTCGCAGCAAGCACACTGCCAAGGCCAAAAACCATGCCAGTAAGCTGTGCGTTTATACTTTTAGGTTGATTAACTGCGCTGGCATTCTCAAAGCTATATTTATGAGACATTTTTTGACCGCTCTTTTTATTTGGTTGCATATCTACTCTCGATAATATGTGGCTCAATACTCATGTTGTTAGAAGCCGTGGGTTCAAAATAAGACGGGCTTTACAAAAAACCAGTCCCATCTTAAATTCGGTTCTATCGATAATAAGAGCTATGCTAGCAGCACGGCAGCCAAACGCTTAGTGACAAATCCGCTTATCGAGTTATTAACTTGGCATAAGTAATTTTATTAGTTATTCTACAATACTTATTTTTATGGAATTTTTTTGCAATATGGTAATAAGCAGACACTTTTAAGTAAGTTAAAGTATTGCTTGCTATATAGACGAGACTTTATAGAATCGATATTATCCCTTAGTTTTTTGTATATTAGGCGTTTCACTCATAATAGGTAGCCCGCTCTTTTTACTCACTTCCTTATTAAAGGTAATTCAATGATCAAGACTTCACCTCGTTATGCTCATAGCGCGCGTTTTTTTTACTGTCATTTTGACGACCTCTGCCGCCTTATTCTTAAGTGGTTGTCATAATCTGTCGTCAAATAACGATAACCAAACTGCACAGCAACCAGTAGCAGTCGCCACGCCAGCCATACAAGCAATCGTTGGCGATTATGCGTCAGAAGGTTATGCTAAGCGTGCGCAAGGTGATGATTGGGTTGGAGTGACGGTAAAAGCAGAGGGCGAAGAAAAGATTGCTATTAAAGTACGCGCCCGTAGCGATATAAAAAAACCGACCTGTCATTTTGACGGCCAGGCAACTTTAATGGGACAAGACAAAGCGCACGGTATTATTTTTCAAAGTAAAGTGAATGACAGTACGGCCTTTTTTCAGTTTAAAGACAATACCTTGAGCATTGATAGCCAAAACAAATATGCGCTGAATTATTTTTGTTCGGGTGGTGGTTCACTCGTTGGCGAATATAAAAAGCTGGCAGGAAAGCTAGAGCTGAATTAAAGGCTCTAGCGTTAAGAAGTTCTAAGGAAATACCAAGAAAGTTATATAAAAAGGTCAGATAATAAATCTAACCTTTTTATGGTTTAATGTTTAACCGTTCAATATTTAAGACTTATACCGCAGATGCGCCAACCAATTTCACCTCAGCACGGTCATCGATAGCGATTCCCGCATAATAATCGCGCAAAATCTGTAGCACTTCTGGACGGCTAAAGTTATCTGGGATTTCCTCGTCTTCTGATAGCGCTTTACGCAGCTTGGTTCCTGATACTTTGACATGCTCAGACGCTTCATGCGGGCAGGTTTTATCAGACGCCATCGCGTTACAAGCATTACACCAAAACGTCCAGCCAATTTTTAGCGGCTGCGTGATTAAATCGTCTTTTCCGACATAATTAAAAATAGCCTGCGCATCAAAGGCGCCATAATAATCACCAACGCCCGCGTGATCACGGCCGACAATCAGATGGCTACAGCCGTAGTTTTGGCGGAATACCGCATGTAGCAATGCCTCACGTGGTCCAGCATAACGCATGTCGAGCGGATAACCGGCTTGAATGACGGTGTCAGCTCTAAAGTAATTATCAATCAAGGTTTTAATCGCTTGTTGGCGCACTTCTGCTGGGATATCACCGGGTTTTAGTGCGCCGAGTAGTGAATGAATCAATACGCCATCGCAAATCTCGATAGCAATCTTGGCAAGGTATTCGTGCGAGCGGTGCATGGGATTGCGCGTTTGGAAGGCGGCAACGGTTTTCCAGCCTTTGGTATCCAAAATCTCGCGCGTTTCGCTCGGGGTTTTATAAATCTCAGGATATAAAGTTGGGAACTCGCCTTCGCTCAACACCTCAACGCTACCTGCGATATTGACCTCATCTTGATTGAGTACTTGCTGCACGCCTGGGTGCTCAGGGTCTGTCGTGGTAAATACTTTTTGGCATTCATAGGCTTTATCAATGCTATAAGTTTCTTCTACCGTCAAGATACCCATAATCTCACCATCTTGCGCGACCAACGCCACTTTATCGCCTTGATTTAAGCGGTCGGCGGTTGCTTTCGGCGCTGATAAGGTAATGGGAATCGGCCAAAACAAGCCAGCGTTGATCCCACTTTGCAAGCGCATATTATCAACCACGCCTTGCCAATCAGATTGATTCATAAAACCTTTTAACGGCGTGAAGCCACCAATTCCAAACATAATCAAATCACCGCGCTCACGAGAGCTTAGGGTGATAGTTGGCAAGGTGCTGGCGAATTTTAACGCCTGCTTGCGTGCCTCACCTTTTAACAATAAGGGTTTTAGCTCGCTGCTACCGTGCGGCGGAACGAGTTTTGATGGTTGTTGATTGGAGATGGTAGATGTCATTTTTAAAACCTTAATAGTGAAATAGATAGATTTTTCAGGAGAAATGATGGATTAAATTTAATAAACATAGGCTACCTAACTTTCGTTATGAAAATTTATGCTGTGTTTGGATATGGATATGTCTTAAAGGAATTTATCTTTAGAGAGTTGAGCTTATATGATGTAAAACTGAATTGTTTACCTTGCGATTGGCAATACAAGCGATCACACGCAAATCATTTTCGTCGCGGCTTTTTAAGTTAAAAACAAAATTGAGATTACGTCATGTATCAATATAATTACGCTGACCAAACCTTGGTAGAGGAACGAGTCGCCCAGTTTCGCGACCAAACCGAGCGTTTTTTGGCAGGTGAGCTGCCAGAAGAGCAGTTTTTACCGCTGCGTTTACAAAACGGGCTGTATATCCAGCGCTATGCACCGATGCTACGTATCGCCGTGCCCTATGGCTTGCTGGCAACCTATCAATTACGCAAATTGGCTGAGATTACCCGTAAATATGATAAAGGTTACGGCCACTTTACCACGCGTACCAATATGCAGCTGAACTGGCCAAAACTTGAAGAAGTGCCAGATATTTTGGCAGAATTGGCATCAGTGCAAATGCATTCGATCCAAACCTCGGGCAACTGTATCCGTAATACCACCACCGACCCTTATGCTGGTATTCATAAGGAAGAGATCGCCGATCCGCGTCCTTATTGTGAGATTATTCGTCAATGGTCAACCTTTCATCCGGAGTTTGCTTTTTTACCGCGTAAATTTAAAATTGCCGTGATTGGTACGGCGACAGATCGTGCGGCGACGCAAGTCCATGATATTGGGCTACATTTAAAGAAAAATGACGCAGGCGAGCTTGGCTTTGAGGTGATTGTCGGGGGCGGTCTTGGCCGTACGCCCGTGATCGGCAAAACCATTAATACATTCTTACCGCGCCAGCACCTGCTCAGCTATTTAGATGCGATTTTGCGTGTCTATAACCTGCATGGTCGCCGCGACAATAAATTCAAAGCGCGTATCAAGATATTGGTCGATAGCATGGGTGGCCCGGCGTTTGCCAAATTGGTCGATACCGAATGGGAAGCCAATATCAAAGATGGGTCGTTGACTTTGACCGATGCCAACTTTGCTAAAGCCAGCAGCTATTTTACCGAGCCTGATTACCTAAGCTTTGATGCACTACAGGTACAGTCGGACTTGCAGCAGCAACTAGAGGCTGATAAAGACTTTGCCAATTGGTATCAGCAAAATACTGTGGCGCATAAAATCGCAGGCTATCGCGCGGTGGTTATTTCATTAAAAGCGGGCTTGGTCGATGGTAAATATGTGCCCTCAGGTGATATTAGCGCCACGCAGATGGACGCCCTCGCCGACCTCGCTGACGAACATAGCTTTGGCGAGCTACGTGGTACTTATCAGCAAAATCTGGTCTTTGCCGATGTACAAACCAACCGTTTGTACGAGTTATGGCAGCAGCTGGCTGCACTACATTTGGCCCGTCCAAATATCAACACCCTAACCGATATGATCGTCTGCCCGGGCTGGGATTTTTGTTCGCTGGCCAATGCGACGACCCACAATATCGCCGAGCAAATCGAAAAGCAGTTTGATGATCTCGACTACCTTTATGACTTAGGTGAGATTCGCCTCAATATGTCTGGCTGTATGAATGCCTGCGCCCATCACCATACCGGCGATATCGGTATCCTTGGGGTCGATAAAAAAGGTGAATACTGGTATCAAATCAGCCTTGGCGGTAACTCTAGCAACGACGCCAAACTCGGTAAGATATTAGGCAAAGCTGTGCCGACCGATGCCGTAGCAACGACGATACAAAAGATAATCGACGTTTACTTAGAGCAGCGCGTCAGTAATGACAATGACGTCGAAGGCTTTGGTGACTTAGTTGATCGTATTGGTATTGCCCCTTTTAAGGAGAAGGTCTATGGCTAATCATCATGTGTTTACTAGCGATGGCATCGATATCAGTGAGACTGACACTTGGCTTGCGCTTAGCACTAATGAGCTACCTGACGGTATTACCCTGAGCGATATATCTTTGTTAGAGCTGCTGCAAAAACAAGAAAAACTCGAAGTCGTTTTACCGCTTGCTGATTTATTAGATGCTACAGGCAATATTGCAGGCGGACTATTACAACAAGTCCGTGAATTGTTAGCCGAGCATATTAGCCGTACAGGTGTCTGGGTGACGTCAGATAGCGATACCGAAGTGCTGACGCGTATTCCAGAGTTTTTATTACAGCAGGATTTGATTGTAATTCACGTTCCCGCTTTCACTGACGGACGCGGTTTTAGTTACGCCCAAACCTTACGCCAAATGGGCTATCAAGGTGAGATTCGAATGGCTGGCAAGTTTGGCCGCGATCAAATCGCCTATCTGCTACGCGCAGGCGCAGACAGTTTTGTGATAAGCGCGCATGACCTGCAGTCTATCTCTGATATCAGCCAAGCATTTAATGCGCTTGCCAGTAGTTATGACGGTCGTAACGCCGCCGACTTACCGATGTTTGCTGGTGCTTAATATTCATATTCACCACCATACTTATTATCAATCATTTTTATATTTTTCACCCTTAAGGAATCCATCATGAGCCAATTACACCCGAATTTAGATATCGATCAAGCTAATAAAGACTTGCAAGGTAAGTCACCTGAGCAGATTGTAGAATGGGCGCTTAGCCAAGCAAAAAACCCTATTATCACTACCAACTTCCGTCCTTATGAGTCCGCGATTTTGCATTTGGTTGCTAAACAGTGTCCTGATATCACGGTATTGTGGGTAGATTCGGGTTATAACACCGATGCCACCTATCAATTTGCTAATAAAGTCATTCGAGATTTGAACTTAAACGTCATCACTTATATTCCTAAGCAAACGGCTGCCTATCGTGACGCAACCATGAACGGTATCCCAGGGATTGATAATCCGCAGCATGATGAATTCACTGATCAAGTAAAACTTGAGCCATTTCGCCGTGCGCTAGATGAACTAAAACCTGATGTCTGGTTTAACGCCATTCGTAAAGACCAAACTGAATTCCGCCAAGGTCTTGATGTTTTAAGCTTATCAAAAGATGGCGTGTTAAAAGTTGCACCATTATTTGAAAAAACAGACGCGGATTTAGACGTGTATCTTGAAGAGCATGATTTGCCTAACGAGTTTGATTACTTTGATCCAACCAAAGTTGAAGAAAGCCGTGAATGTGGTTTGCATACGCAGCTATAATATTGCTGGCTTAATAAACCACTACTTTTGAACGTAAAAAGCCCTTTTATTATGTAAAAGGGCTTTTTATATTTAGATAACTTATAACTT
>NZ_DKGQ01000007.1:11786-17781 GCF_002453355.1 Psychrobacter sp. UBA6766
ATAACTTATAACTTTTCTTTAGAGCATTACTTACGACCAAGCGCCCAGCCACCATCCATAAAGACGTTGGCGCCGTGCATATAGTTCGAGTCATCAGACGCTAAAAAACTGCCAACGCTGCAATCTCTTCGGGCTTACCAGCGCGCTGAGCTGGAATACGATTTAGGCGGTCATCATCAATATCCTCCGTCATTGGCGTTTCAATAAACCCTGGCGATAGAATATTCACTTTGACGCCTTTTTTAATACTATATTTTTTCTGCTTTTGGTAGGCCGACTAATAAGAAAATGGCACCCTACAGGCTTCGAGTTGCGTAGATGTTGCATAAATAACGTTTTCTTAACGTTTTATCGGCTAACATTACGGTATTCTATGGCTTCAAAGGCGGCGCAAAATCATATTAAATATGACGCCAATCCTTTAAAACCAAACTATGGAAGACGTTGTTTATATTTGCAGCTACTTGTGCGCCTTTTTATAATCAAGCTCAATCATGGCTTTGCCACACTCATCAATACGGATATTTGATATGCCTTTAATAAAAAAAATCGATTCATTCTATGAAAAACTGCATGATAAGCTACCGACTGTCGGCAAGGCAGCCTCTTTTCTGACTGGTACTGGCGTTCTCACCGCCAATAGTGCGTTGGTTGGTCTACCGGTCTGGACTATGGGCGCGGCGAAAGTATTGACTGGGTCAAAACTGACCGATGATGCCTTAATTGCGATTACCAAATATTGGATCAATAGTAACAACGCCGTGATTGACCATGCGCTGCCCCATAAAGATTGGCGCATTAATATGCCCGACGATTTGAGCGAGGACAAGCAATACCTACTCGTCAGCAATCATCAATCGTGGGTCGATACCAGTATCGTGCAATATATCAGCCAAGATACGCTGCCTTTAACGCGGTTTTTTACTAAGTTTAATCTGATTTATATCCCCGTTATCGGTCAAGCCTTTTACTTTTTAGACTTCCCAATGATGCGCCGCCACTCTAAAGAAGCGATTGCCAAAAATCCTGCCCTCAAAGGTAAGGATATCGAAGAAGCAAAGCGTGCCTGTCGTCAATTAAAGAACAAACCTTTCGCGCTATTAAACTATTTGGAAGGGACACGCTTTACTAAAGAAAAACATGACAAACAAGGCTCACCTTATGAGCATCTATTAAAACCACGCGCTGGCGGGTTGTCATTGGCAATCAATGCCTTAGGCAATGAATTAGATTCAATTTTAGACATTACCATTGTCTATCCCGACGGTGCGCCCGACTATGATGATTTATGGAAAGGTAATATTCGTCGCTTGGGCGTCGATGTGACGCGCTTAACCATACCGGACGAGTTATTTGCGGCCATTATGGATGGCGGCTATGACCGTGATGAAGCCACTAAAAAAATGATGTTTGATTGGTTAGAAGACATTTGGCAACAAAAAGATGCCCGCATTACTAAGATGCTCAGTGAGTTTGAGTAGATTTTGGCAGTAAGTTAAACACTATCCATGTAAATATAAGACTTAGAATCCACATCAGCCACAAGCTTAAAAGTGAGCTTGTGGTTTTTTTCTGCTACGTTTCTACGTTTTTATTCCCCAGCTATTCCACATCTTAGCAAAAATCATCAGCAACATGAAAAAAATGAATATGTTAATGCCAATTCACTAGGTGAGCGCCTGACGTTCTTAGCTCATAATGATGGCATATTCTATATTGATTGAATCATTGGTGATGCTATGAACACCTTTCCGCTATTTTTTAAATTAGAAGACCGCAAAGTACTGATCGTTGGTGGCGGTGATGTCGCGCTCCGTAAAGCTGATTTACTCAGCCGCGCGGGTGCTGCGATCACAATCCTTGCGCCAACTATCAGTGCTGAAATAAAAACTTTGCTCAGCCACACTAACGACAAAGCCAAGCACAAAATGATTTATGAAAATTATAATAAAGCTTATATGACTGGCGCACGCGTTATTATCGCCGCAACCGATGATGAAACGCTCAATCATCAAATTCATGCCGATGCCAGCGAGCTGAATATCCCCGTTAATGTGGTTGATACGCCGCATTTATGTGATTTTATTTTCCCAGCGATTGTCGATCGCAATCCCATTGTAATTGGGATTTCTTCAAATGGTAAAGCACCAGTGCTGGCGCGCCTGTTGCGTGCGCGCTTAGAAACGTTAATTCCACAAGGTTATGGCAAGCTTGCTAAATTGGCAGGCGAGTTCCGTGGCGAGGTTAAAGCCAAAATTCCAACCTTGACAGGCCGCCGTCAGTTTTGGGAGCGCGCCTTTGAAGGAAAAGTCAGTCAGCTGATGTTTGCTGGCAATGAAAATGAAGCCGCCGCGCAACTGCAAGCGGATCTAGATCATACAGCTGTAGCTATCAGTAAAAAAAATACAGTAGATAATATATCTAAAGAATCTCAATCCGTAAAAAATGTAATGGGTGAAGTTTATATCGTTGGTGCCGGTCCTGGTGATCCAGAACTGCTTACTTTTAAAGCGCTGCGCCTCATGCAGCAAGCCGATATCGTCTATTATGATGCGTTAGTGTCACCGCAAGTACTGGATTTATGCCGCCGCGATGCTGACAAAGTATTTGTCGGTAAAAAACGTAGCAACCATGCCGTCGCTCAGCTTGGTATCAATGAGCTGCTCGTCAATAGCGCAAAAGAAGGTCGCCGTGTGGTGCGTTTAAAAGGCGGCGATCCTTTCATCTTTGGACGCGGCGGCGAAGAGATTGAAAGCTTGCGTGCGCATGGCGTCCCTTATCAAGTCGTGCCCGGAATTACTGCTGCCAATGCTGCTGCCAGTTATGCAGGTATTCCTTTGACGCACCGAGATCATTCGCAGTCGGTACGTTTTGTGACAGGATTTTTGAAAGCTGGCGCGCCAAACAGTAACTTTAAAAACTTCTTGGATACCAACGAGACCGTGGTGTTTTATATGGGGCTGCATTCGCTGGCACGTTTGACGACAGGTTTAATTGATGCTGGACGTAGTAGCGATACCCCAATCGCCATTGTCTCTAATGCCAGTATGCCCAATCAGCAAGTATTGACTGGTACGCTTGCCGATATCGTTGAATTGCAAGAACAAAATCAGCTACCCACGCCTGCTCTGCTGATTATGGGAGATGTGGTTGGACTGCATCATGATTTGGCTTGGTATCATGTAGACAATGAGCAGAACAACCAAAATACTGCTGATAATTGGTTACACGGTGGTAAGACAGCGGCGGCAAAAACCCCTACTAGCCAGCAAGCACATGCGCTATCAATGGTCGCTAATTTGGTAACCGCTGATGACGTAGAGCAATTAGTGATTGGCTAAGTGCTATTTAAGGTTAAACTACTAATATTTACAGATACTTAAAAGGCGTTATTATACAACTATTAAATAGAGGTTTAATAACGCTATGGAGCCAAACCTGTCTCTTTTAATTAACGATGACGGTTGTAGTTGTAGTTGTAGTTGTGGTTTTGATTATATTTACCTTGATTGTGACCATTTTGAGGTCCACGATGTACTCTATTCGCAGCTCTCATTTTTTCTAACTGATTACGCTGTGATACGGTCAGTACTTTTGAGATTGCCGCATAATTATTTTTATAACCATTTTTACCATTGTTATGATTTGATTTTTGAATCGCTTGAATTTGGCTTTTTTCCTTTTTGGTTAAGTTTAGTTTAGACAATGAACCATTATTTACATTCATTCCATAGTGAGTAGTGTTATATGCTGCCGCGTTCACCTGACTAACCATGGCTAGGCAGGTAGAGATTGCTAATACTGAGCCTAGGGCGATTTTTTTAAAGATGTTAATTTTCATCGTTACTTCCTTTTTAATTGACACTGGGTATAAATCTTAGTTTTTGTTAGCAATTTTTTTTGAGAGAAAGTCGCTTAAATAGTACGATAAAGCTTCTTTCTGTCGATAAAGGAAATCATAACGGATTATGGTGTTGCGTAGATTTATGAAAGTTAAAGAAGAGTAACGACTGTGGCTGAATAGCGCGTACTTATTACCTGTTTGATAATATCTCGTCAAATATAGGTAATATGTGGATGAGAGTTTGGTTTTTTGATGGCAAAAGAGGAATGCGGCTTCGTAATATGGTGCATATACACTATCCAAAATACTAACAATGTGGCGATAACTGAGACGGAATTTACTTGCACCATTATTGCCGCATAGCGACCAAAATAAACATTGAAATAATCGGCACTAATAATGTTGAGAGGTTAAAGGTATACCTAAAGCATTATTTTAAAATTGTTTACCATAATCATTGTTATGGGGGTATATTCAGGATGCTATACAGGCATCTAATGTATTCCAATGTAGTGTTAAGTCTCCACTATACTTGTAGAGATTTTATCAATAATAAATTGCCGTATTAAATAACAATAGTATTAAGATTGGTTCTTAGGTTATTACACGCCCTTTCATAATCTTCAGTCTTTATATAGTCTTCTGTAATACTAAACATCATATCTTCAGTCTCAAATATAATTCTTTTAGCTTCGTCTAGAAATATAATATTAGTTATATTATGGGTATTTAATAACCTACTACCCGTATCTATAAATTGAGACATAAACTTAATCCTTATTTCAGTGTTAAGCCATTATATATAAAGCATACCTGTAGCGAAATAGTCAGGTGCTTTCGCTAGTTCGGTACCCTAGTGAGGACTTGAATGCTAAGCTGTGGGCTAATGATATCAATAGTTTGAGTTTTTTAGGTAGTTGCGGTGTACTTGGTAATGTACACGAAGTGAGCTTTTCAAGATTCAATCGAATTACCCTTAATTATCTTAAAAAATTTAGAGTGTTAGCAGATGAAGAGTCTAGGAAAGTAACGGATCAGTTTATTAGCTCTTTTCCGATACGAACTAGTGGTAGCGGAGGAATCGACTGGAACAAGGTTGATAGAAAAGTACTATTAACCTGTATCGAAGAAATTAAAAATCAAATAACTTTCACACTAACAGATAGTTGTTTTGTTATCTGGAATGATGCAGCACACCCGGTTGTAGCGACTACTGTTGAAAATATAGTAAAGGCTTTTGACGACGTTACAGCTGTAAGCTTCGATACATGGATATTCATCCCAAGAAATAATAATGTAATTGAAAGTACCCCATCCAGTTTAAGAATGACCACATTTTTTACTTACAACACGCAACCTTTTTAACACACGTTAATTATAAATCTCGATTTTCAAGGTGCTAATATAATTGAGTAATACTTAACTTAGATAACATAAACCACTGATTCTAATAATTTTCATTTTGTATTATCACAGCTTATTGTTTATCTAGATTTTGCAATCTTTACTTAATGGGAGATATTATGCGTGCTTTAACCTACCACGGTGCTAAAGATGTGCGAGTGGACAATGTCCCAGATCCTAAACTGCAAGAAAAAGATGATGTTATTTTACGTGTGACTGCGACTGCAATTTGTGGCTCAGATTTACACTTGTATCGTGGCAAAATGCCTGCAACCGAGGAAGGCGATATTTTCGGTCATGAGTTTATGGGTGTGGTTGAAGAAGTAGGCTCTGAAGTCACTGCTGTTAAGAAAGGTGACAGAGTTGTTATTCCTTTTGTTATCGCATGTGGTAACTGCTTTTTCTGTCAGCATGACCTAATGTCTGCTTGTGAGACTACAAATACAGGCCCAGGCGCTGCTATTAATAAAAAAATAATTCCGCCACCGGCTGCTTTATTTGGTCTTAGCCATTTATATGGTGGGATTCCTGGTGGACAAGCAGAATTTGTACGGGTTCCTAAAGGTAATTTTGGTCCGTTCAAAGTACCTGGCTCACTGTCCGATGAGAAGGTTTTATTTTTATCAGATATTTTACCGACTGCTTGGCAGGCCGTGACTAATGCCAATATTACTAAAGGTTCAACCGTAGCTATTTATGGTGCGGGTCCTGTGGGGTTATTATCGGCAGCTTGTGCCAAAATGTTAG
>NZ_DKGQ01000048.1 GCF_002453355.1 Psychrobacter sp. UBA6766
AAGTTTCGGGGGTCAGTTCATTCATTTAACGGGCTTTTTTGTAGCTATGCATTGTGAGGGCTAAGCTATATATTTTCAGGTTATATAATGCAAATAATGGCTTAAACGTTAATATTAGCGTAACGCTAAATAAGCAGAATTGGCGTAGCTGGCGCTGTTGCCATTACTACTGGTACCGTAACTGACGTTTTGAATGCCGCCATTGTTTGCGGTGTTACTAGAATTATTGGCGTTCATGGTATTACCCAATAGCGCTGAATCATTCTTATACAAGCTATGGTAGCGACTCATCACGTTTTTGACGTAATTGCGGGTTTCTTTAAAAGGCGGGATACCGTTATATTTATCGACGTTACCTTCTCCCGCATTATAACCTGCCACCGCAAACTCAACATTGTTATTAAAGCGGCGCATCAGCCAAGCAATATATTTAGCCGAACCTTCGATATTTTCAGCTGGATTCCATGCATTACTGACTTTAAAGCGGCGTGCGGTAGCAGGCATCAATTGCATTAAACCTTGGGCACCGACAGGTGAGCGTGCATTGGGATTAAAAGCAGACTCTGTATGCATCATGGCTTTCATCAGCGCAGGATCAACGCCATGACGCTCGGCAGAGGCACGGATATAATTATCATAAGAATTACGGCTACCGCTACTACTCGCAGCACTGCTACCGTAATCATTGCTATAACTGCTTCCAGCATTGTAGGCATTTGAATTTTTATAATAAGTAGTTTTTACTTTTTTATTAAATTTATCAAAATTACCACTGGGATTGACGTTAGTAAGAAGTACTTGTCCGCCTTTATCTTTATAAATATACATGTTTCCCGCTTGAGCAGCGATAGGTAAGCTAGATAAAGCAATGGCAGAGAGTAAAAGGGGTGACAAGCAGCGCGTCATTAACGGGGCAATATTTATCATAGGGTTATCACTTTTTATTGAGTAAGAGCAAATTGCTTTGCCTATAAGCGCCTAAGATTGCGCGTCAAAGCGGTTATCGCGTCTGTAGGATTTATAGCGCTCAAATAAGCTACCTAAGAAATCGCGTCTAACAAAACCACTTGCAAAAGCTACAAAAAATAATAGTTGCTTACTATAACACAAAATAAGTTTTTGCTATATCTGAATACGTGAAAGCGCGGTTAAAAGCTCATTTATTTTGTAAAAAAGCTGAATAAAATCAAGATAGTAATAAAATGAGGATGGTTAAGTGGTTTATAACAGCAAGGTTTGAGCTTTTTTTTGCCATAAAAATTGTTAAGAAATAACGTTAGAAATGCTATTAATTTTGGCGAAAAAAACCCCATCAAGAAGGATAGGCTTTAATAGCTTTGAGATTAAGGTAAAATATTTTAAACCGACAAGGCGCTAATAAAAATAGGCACCCAGACGGCGGTGACCAAACCATTAACGGCTAAGCCAAAGGCGGCATAACGTCCAGCGGTATGACTGATTTGCCATGCCTCTACTGTGCCAAACGCATGCGCCGCTAGGCCAAGTGCTAAACCTTTGGCGCGATCATCATCAATACCGCGAAATAAGAAACGTGCTAAGGTGCCGCCAATTAGTCCTGAAACGATAATGATTAAGTTTGCTAATGCCAGCGGTGCTTTAATCAAACCTGCCACGCTCAGACCAATCGGTGTGGTTACTGAACGGGTAGCAAATGCTAGGATGGTCTCGTGACTGAGGGAGAATAAATAGGCCAATGACATAGGAAGTAAAGCACCAACTACACTTGCCAACGCTACAATCATGATAAGCTTTTTAACTGGTAAATCTTTAAAATTCATCGCTGCTAACGGTACAGCCAATAATACCGTCACGTAGCCTAATAAATGGTCAAATACTGGTTTCGCCGCGCTATAATAATGGTTGTAATCCCATTGCAAAATAAACAAAAATAGCAGTACTAGGACCAAAGCAGTAATGACCATGGGCAACCACGACATCTTGCGTGCAAGAACGCGGGCAATAACATGGGCAGCCAAAGTTAATAATATCGCAGCAAGGGTCGCTGAAAACACACTATCAAAACTCATAACGTTGCCTTGTTTCTACAGCTTAATGCTGTCCCTTTTGCGTATCGATGTTGAGACTGTCGGTATCTCTACTATTACTGAGGGAGCGATTGGCTAAGATAGCCAGTCCCCAAATTGGGATAAGGGTACTGATAATCATCGTCAACATCACCCCCCAAAACTCATCACCTAACGTGAATAGTAGCAAACCTGCTCCAGCAGAAACGGGCAAAAAGGCAAACCCACTATCGACCAGCAAAGTGTTGCTTGCTTGGGTTAGCCAGTGAGGTAGCCCTCTTATAAGTCGCCAAACAACTAGAATAACGAACATCGTTAAGAGGCCGACGATGTTAGCCGCTTTTTCGATTCCCACCCATTGGCAAACGACGACTGCGGACTCACGAACCACCACGACCATTATCAGCGTTAATATGAGCGCCATCCATAAGGGTGTGTTGGAGGTAGAAGTAGACCTCATAAGAAAACCTAGCCAAGTTAGATATAAAAAGATCAGATATAAAAAGAGATGCACTTTAACGAAGATGTTTTAACGGATGCATTTTAGTGCAAGCATAGAGGCAGATTATATAGAGAGTAGGCGAACTAATAAAGTCTAGCTAAGAATTGCGGATGCAATGAGACTACGATGTATTTTTTAAATGGTTCATTAAAAATGCTAAGCGTAAGTCATATAAAAAAGAACGTTATCCTTTGATAGCGTCCTTTTTTAAAACTCAGTTTTGGGCAGAGGGTTTCAGGCAAGGCGGTCTAACTCTGCGAATCAGATTCTTCTGCGGTAGAATTTGACGCTTCAAACTCAGCAAAGGCATTCTCTTCCTCTGGCGTTAAAGAGGCTAATTCATCGTCACTGTCATCTTCATCCCTTTGCTCAAACGGCTCAAGTATCGGCATCAACAACGTTGCTTGTGCCAACGGCAACACATCTAACGGATTCAAATTGGCTTGACCCAATAGCTGTTTGAGTCTGTCACTTGGCAGGCGAATGGTTAAGCATTCGTGGCCATTATCATCATAGCTTTCCTCTAAAATTACGCCAAGCTCATACAAGGTATTTTTAAAGTTACCTGCATTATAGGGCAGGGTTAAATCAAAGGTGGTCAAAGCGCCCGTTAACAATTGCTGGACGGCAAGTGATAGCTCTTCCATGCCTAGGTTTTCACGAGAAGAGACATAAACCCGATTCGGTTGACCTTCTTTTGCATAACCAATGTGCACAGGCTCATCGGTCAAATCAATTTTATTATAAACATTTAATACAGGCACATCGTTATCAATCTCTGCCAGCACGTTTTTCACCGCTTGGATCTGCTCATGCATGTCTTCACTTGAAGAGTCGATTACGTGAAGCAATAGATCGGCTTCTAATGTTTCTTCTAATGTTGCATGAAACGACTCAACCAGCTCATGCGGCAAATGGCGGACAAATCCAACCGTATCGACCAACACCACGCGACCAACCCCTTGCCAGTCGAGGCGACGCAAAGTCGGGTCGAGCGTAGCAAACAGTTGGTCAGCGGCGTAAATATTTTCATCGACCAAGCGATTAAATAAAGTAGATTTGCCAGCATTGGTATAACCAACGAGGGAAATGGTCGGTACGTCTGATTTTTGCCGACGAGCTCGACCTTGAGCACGGGTTTGACGTACTTTTTCCAGTTTATTTTTAAGCTGGGTTACACGTACTTGTAATAAGCGGCGATCCGTTTCAAGCTGGGTTTCACCGGGTCCACGTAGCCCAATACCACCTTTTTGGCGCTCCAAATGCGTCCAACCACGCACCAATCGCGTCGACAAGTGGTTTAACTGCGCAAGCTCAACCTGTAGCTTACCTTCATAAGTACGGGCGCGCTGGGCAAAAATATCTAAAATCAAACCCGTACGATCAAGGACGCGGCATTTTACCAAAGCTTCGATATTACGCTCTTGTGACGGCGACAAGTTATGGTTAAAAAGCACGATATCAGCGTCGTATTCGCGAACCAATTCGGCTATTTCTTGTGCTTTACCACTACCAACAAAATATTTGGCATCGGGACGCGAGCGTGAGCCTGTGACCAGTGCTAAGCGATCAGCGCCTGCCGAATCTGCGAGTAGCTCAAATTCGCTTAGATCATCGGGATCTTGAATTTGGCGGATGTCTAAATGGACGATAATGGCGCGCTCGCCACCTTCATGTCTTTCAAAATATTCCAAAGAGTATCACCTATTATTAAAGTAGATAAATCGCTATGACCGCTTTCCTGAGTATCGATATAGCTTTCATATGACCCTCTATATATGGTCTTATCACTTGATATTAAAGCGTATGTACGCAATTAGCCATGTCTTTATGTTACAGCGTTTATGGGTACATATTTTGCCCATAAGGATTTTAAGCTGAGCCTATTAACAAAAGCCACTCATAATTAAGTGTACAAGTCATCACTGAGTAAATAAATTTTGTTATACTCGTTGCGCTTGTTTACCATATATAATCATACGTTTTCTAAACCATAAGTTTTTAACCACGAGGGACAAAGATGAGCCAATCTAAGTCAGGCTTTTCACTCAAACAGCAGTTAGGGCGCGGCAAACAAATCGCTGGTATGACAACCACCATCGCTGGTGGACTGCGCGCCGCCCAACGTATCGGCGCATTCAAACAGCCGCCACGCGAAAAGCTGCCGCGCTATATTCAAGCGTTTTGCCGTAAAATGGCCGGCTCTTTTGGCGTTCAGGTCGTGGCAGTCGAGCGCGTAGAGCAACACCACGGTTTATGGGTTTCCAATCATGTGTCGTGGATGGATATTCCGGTAGTGGGAACGCTGAGTCCAGCTTTTTTCTTATCCAAAGCTGAAATTGGTGATTGGCCAATCTTTGGTAAGCTCGCTCATGCGGCAGGGACGGTATTTATCGAGCGCGGTTCCGGTGATGCAGGGTCGGTTGCGACGCAAATTGCCAATTTCTTAACCAAAGGTTTTTCCGTCATCTTTTTCCCTGAAGCGACCACCACCGATGGTAAAAAAATCAAACGCATCCACGGTACCTTACTTCAAGCAGCGATAGACGCGGACGTACCGGTACGACCATTAGTGATTGCTTACGTCAATAAAGATGGCACGTTAAGTGACGCGCTGCCTTATTATGGCAAAATGACGATGAAAGATAGCCTAAAAAAGGTGCTTGATAGTAAAGATGTGACGGCTTTTGTGTTGCCGCTTGAGCCGATAGATCCCAAAGGTTTGAGTAAAAGTCAGCTGACCGATTTATTACAAGCGCACATGCAAGAAGGCTTGGCTGAATTACATTCGCGCGTATTAACGAAAGCAGCTAAAGCATAAAACGATTTCAAATTAAGAACCATAAAAAAGCTCAATAAAAAAAGGCGCAAATCTTAGTAGCCATACCAACGATTTGCGCCTTTTTGTTTGCAATCAAATACTGGCAGTTCAGATTATTAAAACCTAAAAAACATCTGTCACGCCGTAAAGTTATGGCGACGGATTAGGATGCTGGGTATGTACCGCCTCAATCGCTTTTAGCACATCTGCGCTTAAGGTGACATTGATACTATCGATATTTGATTGCAGCTGCTCAGTGGTGGTTGCGCCGATGATATTACTGGTGACAAACGAGCGTGAATTGACAAAGGCCAATGCCATTTGCGCCATATCCAAGCCGGCATCGGCAGCGATTTTGGCGTATTGAGCGGTGGCGGCTTTTGCTTCCTCATTGGTATAGCGGGCAAAGCGGTCGTACATGGTTAAGCGTGCGCCAGTTGGACGTTTACCATCAAGATATTTACCAGATAAGACACCAAAGCCAAGCGGCGAGTAGGCAAGGAGGCCGACATTTTCACGATGGGCAATTTCTGCCATGCCAACTTCATACAGGCGATTGAGCAAACTATAAGGGTTTTGCACCGTGATAGGCGCGATTAAACCATTTTTGTCTGCTTCCCACAGATAGCGCATCAGACCCCAAGCGGTATCGTTTGATAGCCCATAAGCACGGATACGACCTTTTTTAATCTCGCTATTTAATGCTTCAATGGTTTCTAAAAATGGCGTTAAATCCTCTAAAGATTGCGCTGCCATCTCTTCGCTATAACCGCGCTGACTAAAAAAGTTCGCTTGACGTTCAGGCCAATGCAACTGATAGATGTCAATATAATCGGTTTGCAAACGCTCAAGATTGCCATCGATAGCGCTACTGATTTGCTCAGCGGTATAACGCGTCTGACCATCGCGTAAAAAATCCATCGGTGACATTTTGCTGGCAAGAATGACCTTGTCGCGTTGTTTGGTCTTATGGAACCACGTTCCCATAAAGCGTTCGGTATCGCCTTGTTTATCTTTATCAGGTGGCGACGGATACATTTCAGCGGTATCCCAAAAGTTCACGCCGGCACTAAGCGCCATGTCCATCTGAGCATGCGCATCGCTTTCGCTATTTTGCTGTCCCCAGGTCATTGTCCCTAAGCAAATTTTGGAGACCTTTTCATTCAGTTGCGGCAGTGTTTGATATTGCATCTGTTTATCCCTGTTTTTATTCTAAATAAGGTTTTATTCACAAGCAGTTTTTTATACTACATAATCTTGATACCAGTAACGCCCGGTGGAGTAACTTGGAATATTTTTACTTTAAACAGTACCGATTGACCGGCAAGCGGATGGTTAAAATCGACTTCGACTTCATCGTCATTAATGGCGCTAATGGTACCGGGAAGGGTGTTTTTGCCTTTATCTTCAAACTCGACCAACATACCGATTTCAGGATTGTCAGCGACTAAGGCAAATTGGGTGCGGCTAAAATGCTGAATGTTATCAGGGTTCCACTCACCAAATGCTTGCTCAGGCTCAAGGTGGGCGGTGCGCGTATCGCCAGCACGTAGGTTCATCAGCACTTGCTCAAAACCCGGTAAAAAGCTCTCATCGCCAACGGTCAGCGTCACTGGCTCGTCGCGGTTAAAGGTTGAATCAATCACCGTACCGTTTTCGAGCGATACTTCAAAATGCAGCTTCACAAGGCTGTCATGGGTGATGCGAATGTCTTCATTAGGAGTGATAAATTGAGAGTCGGTCATAGTAAAATGTCTTTTATAGAATAGAATTAAGAGGATTAATTATAATAAAGAGTTTAGCATAATCATTTCATTAATCACGACTCTGTCATCAATAGGTTTAAGAATAGAAATAAGGTTTTAAGTAATTCCTATAGCTTAAGTCATCGTCTAGTATGTTATTTAATATTCAACGATCCACAGTCCATTTAGCATGCCATATTTATCCATTAGAATAATTATGTTTCAACATTGAATATTTGTTGGATTACGTTTCCTTATTGTATTTAAAATGTTAATATTATTTTTAGAACTTACAGCTTTTTGGATTTTAAGTTGTTATTTTTGTCCAAGATAATACTTTAAGTAATTTATTAAGTTCAATCATCTAGGGCGTGTCATCAATTA
>NZ_DKGQ01000026.1 GCF_002453355.1 Psychrobacter sp. UBA6766
CTGCTGTTCTTGCGGTAGAACCTGCAACAAATAGTTCAATGAGTCTGTTTTGTTTGTACCAGCTTAATCTACTCTTTCTCATATGACTATCCTAGATTATTTTACTTATCTAGGACAGCCCCTTAAACATTTTAATGGTATGACTTATCAGCAGTTATTCTAGCTAAGCAACTACTCTAACATACCAATGGCGTCCGCACTGGCGCGCTGGCGTTCTTCTGCATTTAATTCCGTCAGTTTTCCTTCTTTCATCATCAGCAAGCGGTCAGCATGCTCAAAATAACCGTCATCATGACTGATAATAAACAGTGTTTTGCCCATGGCTCTTAATTCAGGAATCAGCGCTTGATAAAATACTCGGCGAAAAGCAGGGTCTTGGTCGGCGGCCCATTCATCGAGCAGCAGAAAGTCCTTTTGTTCGGTGACAGCGAGCAGCATGGCCAAGCGTTTGCGTTGTCCTTGTGACAGCTTGTCGGTAGACAATCGATGGTCAGTTACCGTCACTTTATCTTGCAAATTTAATTTATGTAGCCACTCAGTTACTAAGGACATATCAGAGTCATTGTCTTGACTGCCAATCAGTTGTTTAAAAAGATGTTGATCGCTAAAAATGGCAGAAAACAGCTGCCGATAATTGGTATTGTTATCCGAATCAATCGTCTGCTGGTCTACTTTTACAGCGCCTGTCGTAGGCGTAAAAATACCAGTAATGATTTTTGCAAGGGTAGACTTACCGCTGCCATTAGACCCTATCAAAAATACCACTTCGCCGCGCCTCAAGGTGAGATTGACATTTTTTAAAATGTCATCAGTAAGCAACTCATTTTCAGGTACACCTTCTTGTGTATGGTGGTTTATACCTTGATAGCGATAGCTCACATTGTTCAGTGAGATGGTCTGCCAGTCATTTGCTGCTATATTGGTTAAAAACGCTGGCTGATAATCAGCAAGCGCCAACGTCTGTATTTTATCTAACGCGACTTGCGCCGTTTGTAAAGTGGGATAAGCGCCAACGGCTTGTAGTAGGGGCGATTGCATAAATAAAATGGTCAAAGAAAAAGTGGTGGCAACGCTCATGGGTATATTAAGATAGTTTGAGACCGCAAAGACGACGCCAATCGCTGCAAACATCATAATGTTCGACCAATTCACTGCTGATAAGTGAAAGGTATCTGCTTTAATAACACGCTCTTTATAGGACTGGGCGTGACTCAAAAACTCATTGGTATACAGCTTTTGCGCGCGGTGCTGATTAAGTGCAAGCTCTTTTCGCCCTTCGATAATAGATTGATAATCTTGATACAAAAGATCATTAATCTCCCTTAATTCCGTTAAATGCTTATAAACGTGCTTCACCAAAATGGTGCTTATCCAAATCGTCATTACAATCCAAACCATGATGATTAGCAATAGTGGCAATGACAACCAACCTAAATATAAGGCGACTCCGCTAGATAAAATAACCCCTTGAACCAACTCTGGCATACGGACAAAGGCGACGGTAATCGATTGGATATCGGTAGACAAGCTGGCGAGTAGTTGGGCGTTCCCTAACTTGTCAATCTGCGGAACGTTGGTATCGATGATTTGTTTGACCAGCTTGGTTCTGAGCTCATACACAAATCTATGACCCAAGCGGGTTAGGGCATATTGTGATAAAAAAGTCGTGACCAATAGCAGAACCACTAACGCTGAAAAATAGCCTAAGTTCTGCCATGATAAGGTATTAAAAACAGGCTGACTGATAAAGGTGTGGTTAATATAAGCAATAATACCCACACTGACCGCCGCATTGACTAAATTTAATAAGATAACTTTGAGAAAAGGCAGGCGATAATGCGACCAGATCATATGATATAGAGAAGCTGTAGCGCGAGAGGACATAATGACTCAATAATAAAATGAATTTTGCGTATTTTTAGATAGCACAAAAGGGAATAGGTGGCGCCTAATCCCTTTTATTTAACTCTGGTAATGATTCTATAACGACAATTTAATCAGTATAGTAGTCTCATTGGCGAAGCTTAGCGTTCAAATTTAAAAGTCAAACGTCGCTGAAACTTTTAACGCCGTGGGTTCACCGGCACTTAAATAACCAGCATTTGTATAGCCACCGACTGATTGCCAATAATCTTCGCCCGTGACATTGGTTACGATGCCTTTTAAGGTTACATCTTGTCCGGCCAGCACGGTTTTATAGCGAGCTCCAAGATCTAACGTCGTATAACCGTCAACTTTTAAGGTATTGGCATTATCGGCATAACGAGGGCCTGTATGAATGATGTCACCTGTTAAGGTTAATCCTTCGAGTGCCGCAACATCATATTCTAGATTGACATTGCTTTGTAAGGTAGGAAGACCAATGACTTTATTACCATCTAACGCCGCATCACCGGTGTCTTTTTGTTTGGCACTTAAATAACTGACCCCCGCATTTAGGCGCATATTTTCGCTAGGGCTACCAAATACGGTCAGTTCTACGCCTTGGTGACGGTTTTTACCAGCAGATATAAGGGTGTTTGAAGCATCGATATAGTCACGTGCGGCATCAGTACGATATATTGCCAAACTACTGCCAATAAGCCCGTTGTCATACTTCACGCCAATTTCGGTTTGTTCGCTCACGTAAGGGTCCAAAGCTTGACCAGCATTGGTAACAGGAGCATTGTTACTTGTCTGAGGGGCTGTTTTTCCTGGCGCTAAGCTTTCGATATAGTTACCGTAGAACGACCAATCCATGTTTGGTTGATAGACAATGCCGATACTTGGTGTCCACTCACTCTTATCGTAATGAGCCGTTTCTGCCTGCGTGTTGGCATCATAGCTGGTGGTTTTTATATTTTGATGACGTACACCCAACGTGGTTTTCAGTTTGTCATCGAACAGCGATATGGTGTCTGCTAGCGCAAAGCTTTGGAGTTGCTTTTCATTGGTTAATTTTGGATCGTCTAAGTTGCCGCCAAACGTAGTTGTACTTGTAAAGGGGACTTCCGTGTAGTCGGTAGGGCGGTAAAAATTGGTCGCTAGCTGATTGCCAAAATCATATGCGAATGCGCCTTTTTCTTCTTGATCGTAGAGGTTTGCGGCCAACACCAAGTTATGAGTCACTTCACCGGTTTGTAATTTACCACGTAGACCAAGCTCGGCACTTTGTACCAAATCTTCTCTAGAGTTATCAAAACGATAAAGCGTGCCCGCACCATCAGCACTGTTGACGGTTAAGGTGGCTAGTGAGTTTTCTTCCTCGCCACTTCGTATGCCGTAAGCACCATAAGCGGTGAGATTATCATTAAAATCATATTCTCCTCGAATGGTACCAAAGATATCTTTTTCATCTGAGTACGTCCAAGGCTGCGCCCAATTTTTTGAGCCGTCTGGCGCTTTTGGTACACGAGAAACACCGCCGAGATTGACACTAGGGCGAGTCTCTTTGAGTTTGTTATCTTGCCAGCCCAAATCTGCTGATAATCGGTATTGCTCGCCTTTATAATCTAGACCAAGCGCTGCCAATCCCAATGTTGAAGATTCATCATCGATGGCACTATCGCCATCTTGATAAGCGGCGTTAAAGCGCACGCCAAATGCATCCTCAGTGCCAAAACGGTCACTCACGTCGACGGCAATTTTACCTTGGTCACCTTGACCATAACCAAGCGTTAATTGACGTAGCGGGTCATTACTAGCACGTTTTGGTAATAGGTTAATCGTACCACCAGCATTGCCGCCACTAGGTGCTGCACTATTTAGCATAGCAGATGCGCCGCGTTGGACTTCAACACGCTCAAATAATTCGGTGGCGATATACTGTCTGGGCAAAATACCGTATAGGCCATTAAACATCGTATCATCTGATGTGGTGATGAAACCGCGCATAAAGTAAGCTTCTTGGAAGTTACCAAAACCTCTGGCCACGCGGACAGTTGGGTCTTTTTTGAGCAGGTTGCCCACGCTTTGTGCTTGTTGGTTGGCAATGTATTCGTTGGTATACGATGTAGTAGAAAATGGCGTATCCATGATGTCTTGATTGCCTAAAATCCCTACGCGGCTTCCGGTCGCGACTTGGCCACCTTCGTAAGCATCTGGCAATCCATCCGCTGACGCATCCGCACTACTGGTTACTACAATCGTATCAAGTACCAGACTTGGCACATCTGATTGACTGTTGTTATTTATATCGGTTTGTGCCCACGCTGCTTGGCTTGCAGCAAGTAAAACGACTGAAGTAGAAAGATGAAAGATAGACAGTGATTTTACTGAAAATGGATGACGCGCTCTGTTAGTTGCTTTGAGGCAAAACAGGGCAGAATATAGGCGAGACAATTGCATGAATGTTACCAATATGTAAGTTAAATCACTATTATAATGATAAGCATTTTCATTACAATAGTGGCGCGTTATTAATTTTAAAAATTTTTAAAGCCCTAAATAGCGATAATGTTGTCATGTCGTTATTGAAGTATTAACCATATAGGTTACGCTCTAATACGCCGCATCAAATATAGAAAATAAGCCCCCCCAATAATGGCAGCGATGGTGCCAGCAGGTATCTCATAGGGGAATATAAGATAGCGTCCAACCCAGTCTGCTATGACCATTAAGCCCGCGCCTAAGATAGCGGACAGTTGAATTTGACGTTTGAGCTTCACCGCGCCTAATGTGCTGGCGAGGTGAGGTATCATCAGACCCACAAAACTGAGCGGACCCACTGCCAATGTTGATATCGTACTCAGTAATGCTACAAGAATGAGTATCAAGCTTTGATACAATCTCAAAGATACCCCAAGCTCACGGGCAATCCCGCTACCTAGGCTCAATATTTCTAATGGTTTTATGACCATAAAGCTTAATAAAAAAAGTATAAAAGCCAACCCTACTAAAATCCATGCCGTTTCTGGACTGGCAAGGTACGTAGAACCTGATAGCCAACTTAGCACCGCTTGTAGTCGTTGATCGCCAGAAATTTTTACCAGGCTTAATAAACCGCCCATCAATACGGCAATGGCCACACCAACCAACAATAAATAAGCTGGGTTGATTCGACGGGCAAGCCATAAGATCAAACTAAGGACGATAAAAGCGCCCAACAATCCTGATAATATGATACCTGTATAGCCAAAACTGGGTAGAAAAACAAAAGCCAATACCACGCCTATCGCTGAGCCTGAGCTGATACCGAGTACTTCAGGGCTGGCCATCGGGTTACGTGTCAAGGTTTGTAGCAGCACGCCAGCAGTGGCTAGCATTATGCCAGTGGCGGCTGCGCTTAACGTACGAGGCAATCTAAAATCAACAATTAAATGTCCTAGCGTACTAAGCTGCCAGCCATTTGAAGTCGCCGTAAAGATAAGTACGCCTATGATCAACAGTATTAAGGCGATTCCCCAACCTATTAAATGAGTGTCACGGCGTTCTGAAATCAAGGTTGGAATAACCTCATCGGTATGTTGACGACTTTGGCTCACGATTAACCATATGACCAATGGCGCACCAAGTATGGCCGTCATTGCATCAGCAGGAATATTTAGGCTTAAATAATGTTGTAACAGCGTCGTGGCATTACTGGTGATCCATAACAACAGCGCTCCAAACACATAAC
This sequence comes from Psychrobacter sp. UBA6766, assembly GCF_002453355.1. Taxonomy (GTDB): domain Bacteria; phylum Pseudomonadota; class Gammaproteobacteria; order Pseudomonadales; family Moraxellaceae; genus Psychrobacter. The sequence continues at coordinate 5,597 of NZ_DKGQ01000026.1, forward strand.
CTAATAGCAAACGGTAACCAATACGCCGTACCGAAAACACATTCACCAGTGTGGCAGCCCCCAAGCCAATAAAACCAATAGGCCCCACGCGACTGACGACAAGGGCGGTCAGTAGTGCCACCAATCCCACCACCAATCCACGAATGAGGTTGATAGGAACGCCCAAACTTTTGGCTTGCCTATCATCTAAGCTCATTATTTCTAATGGTTTTAATAAAGGCATTAAGCTAATAAAGGCGACCACACTAGCGGTGCTTAATACGGCAGATACTTGCCAGTTATTCTGCGTGAGACTACCCGCCGCCCAGACCATAACGTTTAAGGTTTCTTCCGCATAATAAATCAATAATAAAGCAGTAATAGCGCCCAATAAGATATTGGTCACCAGTCCGCCAAGTACCAATACCAAAGGATTCATGCGACTAGGAGCAGCTAAGAGAAACACAATCGCCATACTACCAAGCGCGCCAATAAAAGCGACCCAAAAACTTCCCCCCAACGCCAAACTAGGTAGAAATAACGTGACAATGAGCAGCGCCATGTTTGCACCGCTACCGACTGCTAATGTTGTGTCTGAGGCCAGAGTGTTTTTTACCAGCTGTTGTAATAAAACACTAACCAATCCTAAAAGACCGCCAGCGGTCAATGCTACCAACATGGTCGGTAGGATTTGTAGCTGGATACTCATGTCTGAAAGTGATAGCTCAAATGAGGGTGTGAATAATTCTAAAAAAGCGAGAGCCCATAGCTGATGTACGACTGCATAACTGCTGACTACTGCTAGCAGCATTAAAAAAACGACCATCATATAAATACGGTTAGCAGACAAAAAATTATTTTTATTCATCATAAATCGGTATCGCCTACAAAAGTGACATTCGTTAAGCGCTCGGCTAAAACATTCATAGAAGCCACGCCACTGTTGTTCCATGTCGCAGGCAGTAAGGTGATACAGCGGCCTTTTTTGCTAGATGCATGCGCTTGATCAAAGGAATAACCCAAGCGCTGCCACACTAAGCTGTCTTCTAATTCAAGTTTGAGAAGGTCACTAAGAGGTTCAACGACCACAAGGCAAGTATCGTCATCAAGCTGCGCTAAATCTCCTAGCATAATGGGCGTAAACCCCCATTGATTGCCATCTGCCAACGCTACTAGCTGTAGTCCCATCGTCTCTAAGGCAGGTTGAAACAAGCTATTATACGAAAACATTCGCAAATTATTGGTATCGGCAAATTGCACGACAGCCAATTTTTTGATATGAGGATAACGCGCGTGAAAAGTCTGTCCCGTTTGCATGATTTGTTTCTTACTAGTGTCTAGATAATCTTGCGCGGCTTGCGGTTTGTTGATAGAACGTCCCAATTCTAACGTGGGTTCTATAAAGTCCTCCCACTTTGCGATTTGGTTAGGACTGGTCAATTCAATAGAGTGGATAGGCAAATCGCCGTACATAGGACGCAGATGCGCATAAAAATCGTTGTCTATGACCAAATCTAAATCCAGCTGTGAGAGCATTTCAGGATTGGGTTGGTAGCGTGTTCCTACGTCGAGAGTCGTATCAGGTATAAGAGGCTTACCGACCCATTCTCTATAAAAAGGTTTATCACCCATAGCAACTGGTGGGTATCCCATGGCAGTCAGGGTCGCCGCAATACCCCAATCAGGCGTCATGACTTTAGGTGTTTTTTGATTGTCTTTAGGCGACATTGCTTGTGGCGCTTGTGGTGCTTGCGAGGCGGCGTCAGACGACTGGCAACTGCTTAACAATAAACCTGAGCATAATGCCACACATAGCCCGAACGAAAAGGTGAGCGTTTTCATATAACCGCGACTTTATGAGTAGTGGTAGGATGAGTTAACAGGGTAAAATCGACACCAAATATAGAGCGCAGTACATCTTTTTCCATCGTGCGTTTTACATCACTCATATGGCACAGCTTGCCTTGTTTTAAAGCGATAAATTCATCACAAAACCTTGCCGCTAGATTTAGGTCGTGCAGGATAATCACAACACCTAAGCCTTGCTCATCGACCAATTGACGAATCAGCTTTAACACTTCTATTTGATAGACCACATCCAGCGCCGCTAGTGGCTCATCCAATAGCAGATACTTTGTCTGCTGGGCAAGGCACATCGCCAACCAGACGCGCGCACGCTCACCACCTGACAACGTCGATACTTGGCGGTCTCTAAAGGCGTCAACTTGAGTGAGGGCGATGGCTTTTTCTACTTGTTGATGGTCGTTGGCAGTCGGCTTTTGCAGCCATTTTTGATGAGGGTATCTGCCCAACATCACAAGCTCATAGACTGTAAAAGCACCCGCATCAGGTAGATTTTGCGGTAAGTAGGCAAGATGCGTGGCCAGCCTTTTAGCGGAAAAACTTCGCAAATCTGTATTTTCTATTTCAATGCCACCTTGCGTGGGAGTCATCTCTCCTGCCATGGCTTTTATAAGGCTAGATTTACCAGAACCATTATGCCCAATGAGGGCATACAGTTTATTTGGTTCGATGATAAAAGAAGTCGGGTGAAGCAAAACTTTTTTTTGACGAATTAAGCTTAAATTATTGATGTGCATCATAGTGAGCAGTCGAAAGTAAATGGGGCATTTTAAAGAAAAGTAGCTGGTTAATGCAAATGATTTTCATTTTATTTATGGAATTGAAGCAGTTATTGAGCGCGCCAATAGACTTTTATGACCATATCTTGACGAGATAAACCAAGGGTGGATTTTAATCGTTGTCTTAATGATTTGATGTCCGCCGCTTCAAACGCACCCCATACCTTGCCAATCTTAAGAGGCAATGTCGTTAATCTTGCATTTAATAAGCTCATGATTTGTTCAGGAGTTTCGGTTGTCGGTGTTTTAATGATATGGATTAGATTGTCTTGTAGAAAACGCTCATCATTACCTAATTGCTGACAGAGATTGAGAGTGCGTAAATAACTGATGTCTTCTGGATCTTCGGTGATAGCAATGACAAGGGGCGGTAACGGATTTTGCCAGTTTTCTAATAAATTGGCGACGGTAGGCAGAGAGGTTTCATCGCAGATTAATAAGCATTGGCCCTCACTGAGATGTTCTATTTTCTCTGGATAGTCGCGCACCGTTTTTATTGGCATACCGCAGACGAGAGAACGTGCCCAATTGCCACCTGGCGTGTCGCCATGGATATAAACATCTATCCAAGCTTGAACAGACGAGCTGATTGGATCTCGCCATGCTTTTCGCAGGGTGTAGTATCGCTGCAAAGGCTTATCGTTATTTTCTGACTCACTAATTGTGGGAGATAAAACATCAGAATTTAACTCAAATAAATACGCGTAGCCGGGATGATTGAGTGGGATATTATCGGGTGCTGTGACCACCAGTCGATACATATTAGGGCTGACATAGTAACCATCAATCACACTAAAATGCTGTTCTTGAAGTTTGATCGTACGCTTACCAAGCTTAGTAGCGGATGACTGCAATAACGCTATATATTGTTCATGTAGTGTCTCAGCGTCGCTAATAGGCACAAAAAAGTTGATAAAGTATTGATGATTAACACTAGAAATGTTTTCAGCGAGGCTGTTATTAATAGGGCTGCTATCTTTTAATGCATTAAAATCATTTTGATAGCGATTGATCGTCATAACGTCTAACAAAAGGCCGTCAGGATACAGTTCTTTTATCGATACTATATCGTACTCGCCGACTGAGGCAGGCGTAAAAGCATTGATAAACATCGCAAGTTCATCTTGATGCTCTTCATTAAGATGGTGAATGAACATGGCTTTATCAGCAATGGCTAATGGGGTTTTATCGGTGTCATAACGAGTAAGCGTTTCAGCCATAAAGAGTCATCCAAGCCAAAAAATTACATAACGGTTAATTTATATAACCGTCAAGTAGGTGGCATCTGAAAATATAAGGTAGCGGAAAATAGAGATAAAAATAGCAAAGGTTTAATCAATAAATATTGCGAACCAAGCAAGGTGATAAAAACTTATCAATCGATAATGTAAATTAGAAATATCTAGTAGTTATTGATAACCATTAACATTTAGATTATTATTACGTTAATAAGGCTGACTGTCAATGTATTTATAAGTTTAAAGGGGTGCGTGCTGCTATAAAATCCTGAAATGAACAACAATTCCTAAAAAGCCCTCAGTATATAGAGCCAGAACTGACCAATAACTTAAAGCTAATTTCAAAATAACCTTGATTTATTTTGTTATGTCTATAATATTGGACAAATGGAAATAATTAATGCTACTACCAGCTTTGCGGCATTGTCTCAAGAAACGCGCTTAAAGGCCTTTAGACTGCTGGTTAGCCATGAACCTGATGGTTTACCTGCTGGTGAAATCGCCCGCAGACTTGATGTGCCCCACAATACGATGTCGGCTCATTTGGCTATCTTGGCCCGAGCAGGGTGGGTAACCTCTCAGCGCCACAGTCGCCAAATCATCTATCGAGCTTCTCTCACGCATATGGAATCTGTTATTCAGTTTTTATTAGAAGACTGCTGTGCGGGTTACCCTGAATTATGTGGTTCGCTTTTAAAAAGCTTGAGAAGCTGTAATGTCGAAATATCTGATAAATAATTAAACTTTATCTTTTTAAAGATAAGCCGTTCTAACCGTATAAAAGGACTTTATGACAGCCATTATTTTTCACAACCCAAACTGCGGTACGTCTCGCAATACCTTAGCTATCATGAAAGCATCGGGCGAGTTGCCCAACATCATTGAATACCTCAAGACACCGCCGACGCGTGAGTATTTACTTGAGTTATTGGTCTTAATGAAGCTCTCGCCGCGTGAATTATTACGACAAAAAGAAATCATTGCTTTGGGGCTGGATAACGCCCAATTATCGGATGAACAAATTATTGATGCCATGCTAGCGCATCCTATTTTAATGAATCGTCCTATTGTGGTCACTGATAAGGGTGCTGCATTATGCCGACCTTCAGAGCGAGTGTTTGATTTATTAGACAATCCAGTGAATCGCTTTACCAAAGAAGGTGGTGAAGTCGTTCAATCTACTAAAGGTAAGACTTCGGACATAACGATCGATTTGACGGAATTACCAAATATAGAAGCAGCAGAGCTGCAACCGATTGATATTGATGCTCTGATTGGTGCAAATGATCCGCGTCATCCACCAAGAATCTTGGTGTTATACGGCTCTTTACGCGCGCGCTCCTTTTCTAAATTAGCCAGCCAAGAGGTGAGTCGGATATTGCGTTGGTATGGTTGTGAGGTGCGTACGTTTGATCCCACAGACCTGCCGTTGCCTGATAGTACCGATGCCGATCATCCAAAAGTACAAGAACTGCGTGAGCTAGCAGCGTGGTCAGAAGGCATGGTATGGGTAAGCCCCGAGCGTCATGGCAGTATTACTAGCATCATGAAAGCACAAATTGACTGGATTCCACTTTCATTAGGTAGCGTGCGCCCCACCCAAGGCAAAACACTGGCGGTAATGCAAGTTAGCGGCGGCAGTCAAAGCTTCAATACTGTCAATCAGCTACGTATCTTAGGCCGCTGGATGCGCATGATTACCATACCCAATCAGTCGTCTATTCCTAAGGCTTTTCTGGAATTCGATGACAATAACCGCATGCTGAATTCACCTTTGTATCAGCGTGTGGTTGATGTGTGTGAGGAATTGGTCAAGTTTACTTGGCTCACACGTGGTCGATCCTCTTATCTAACTGATCGCTATTCTGAACGTGTCGAAAGTGCAGAAGAGTTATCGCAACGCGTCAATCAAAAAGCCCTCTAAACTCAACCGTAGTTAACGTTAACTTTTTCTAGGGCGTGTCTCAATTTTTCAAATGATGACACGCTCTAATACTATTGTTTTATTAAGGCACCTTTATGCTCGCGTTAGCGATTTTCATCGTCACTTTGGCTTTGGTGATATGGCAGCCAAAAGGATTGGGTATCGGTTGGAGTGCAATGGGCGGCGCATTGGCCGCTCTGGTATTTGGAGTAGTGCAATTATCCGATGTGACTACCGTTTGGGATATTGTTTGGGATGCTACCTTTACCTTTGTGGCGCTTATTATCATCTCATTGATATTAGATGAAGCGGGATTTTTTGGTTGGGCGGCATTGCATGTAGCAAGATTAGGCAATGGTCGAGGTCGCTTATTGTTTCCCATGATTGTAATTTTAGGAGCATTCATTGCTGCTTTTTTTGCCAATGATGGCGCGGCGTTATTGCTCACACCTATTGTTATCGCTGTCCTACTGCGCCTTGATTTTGCACCCAAATCGGCCTTAGTTTTTATTATCGCCACCGGTTTTATTGCTGATACGGCAAGCTTGCCATTAGTAACGTCTAATCTGGTCAATATCGTGAGCGCCAATTATTTTGATATTGGTTTTGGGCGCTATGCTGCGGTTATGGTGCCAGTCAATATCGTGTCCGTTATCGCAACGCTACTGGTATTGTGGATCGCTTATGCGCGTCATATTCCAAAACATTATGCTACTGATAATTTGCTTGCGCCGCAGTCTGCTATCAAAGACCTTTTGGTCTTTCGCGCCGCCTTTCCAGTATTAGCTTTATTACTTATTGCTTATTTTGCCACTGAGTCATTAGATATAGTGATTTCATTGGTGACTGGTATCGCGGCGCTAGTGCTGGTAGCAATCGCAGGTCGCTGGTGGCAAGGAGGTCGTGATACCAAGTTTTCTGTGACCAATGTGCTACGCAAGGCACCTTGGCAAATCGTGCTGTTTTCAATCGGTATGTATTTGGTGGTCTATGGCTTGAGTAATGCAGGACTCACAGCATATGGCGCGCAAACACTAAGCTGGTTAGGTCAGCAAGGAGATATTGCTGCCACATTAGGAACTGGCTTCCTTTCTGCTATCGTGGCTTCAGTCATGAATAATATGCCCTCAACGCTTATCGGCGCACTCGCTATTGATCATGCCCAAGTACCTACGGCCACGCGTGAGCTGATGATTTATGCCAATGTCATCGGCAATGATTTGGGACCAAAATTTACCCCTATTGGTAGTTTAGCAACCTTGCTATGGCTACATGTACTGGCGGAAAAGGATTATAAGATTAGCTGGGGTCAGTATATGAAGGTTGGCTTATTAATTACGCCACCCGTACTATTAGCAACCCTTCTAGCTTTGGTGATTTGGTTACCTATGCTACCGAGCGGTTAAGTTGCAATTCACTCATTTTGCTCGGTAAATGCTCTTGTTTACCCACTGAGGGTAGTAACCAAAGTCAGTAGTGATATAATGCCCCGTTCATCGATATTTTATGAAAGGTTTATATTATGGCTCGTACCGCTAGCGCATTACACATTTTAGTCAAAGACAAAGAGTTGGCTGATGACATTATTGCCAAGCTTAAAAAAGGCGCCCAGTTTGATGTGCTGGCTAAGAAACACTCAACCTGCCCATCAGGTAAAAAAGGCGGCCACTTAGGTGAATTTACAAGAGGTCAAATGGTACCGGCATTTGATAAAGTTTGCTTTAACGGCGAACTATTCACCCCACACTTAGTGAAAACCAAATTTGGCTGGCATGTGGTTAAAGTGCTTTACAGAACGTAACAGTAAGAGCCGGCGCTGTAATTTTGTCTAACCACTAATACAAAAAGTATCAGGTATGGTTATCACCCAAGAAACCCCACTTTTATAAGTGCTCCGTAGTACATTTACTGATAGACAGTAATCCTTAACTGTGTTTTTTCAACAACACGCAAGAAAGATATGAGGTATTTAAACCACTTATCTTTAACCACCACACGTATCATTAAGAAGATTTAATTATGCCAAACGAACGTCCTTTATACATCCCTTTTGCTGGACCAATATTGTTAGAAATGCCTTTGTTAAATAAGGGCAGCGCTTTTACCTCAGAGGAGCGTGATAGCTTTAATTTAACCGGTTTATTACCGTACAACATTGAGACAATCGAAGAGCAATCTTTACGCGCTTATCATCAACTTAGCTCCTTTAGCAATGACATGGATAAGCATATTTATTTGCGTAATATTCAAGACACCAATGAGACCTTGTTTCATCATTTGATTGAGCAACATATTGAAGAAGTGATGCCGCTCATATATACCCCAACGGTTGGCCAAGCTTGCGAACAATTTTCCAAAATTTATCGACGTAAACGTGGTTTATTCATCTCTTATCCTGAGCGTCATAAAATCGATGATATCTTGCAAAATGCGACCAAACAGAAGGTAAGAGTGATCGTCGTCACTGACGGTGAACGCATATTGGGTTTAGGTGACCAAGGTATTGGTGGTATGGGCATCCCCATTGGTAAATTGTCTTTATATACCGCATGCGGCGGTATTAGCCCAGCTTATTGCCTACCTATTTTATTAGATGTGGGCACCAACAATCAACAACTACTCGACGACCCTATGTATATGGGTTGGAGAAATCCGCGTATCTCTGGGGCTGAATACGATGAATTTGTAGAGTTATTCATTCAAGGGGTTAAACGCCGCTGGCCAGAGGCGCTATTACAATTTGAAGATTTTGCACAGGAAAACGCAACGCCTTTATTAAACAGATATCGTGATCAATTATGCTGCTTTAATGATGATATCCAAGGCACCGCTGCGGTTTCAGTCGGAACCTTGATTGCGGCGTGTTTAAACAAAGGTGAAAGACTGAGTCAACAAAAAATAGCCTTTTTAGGGGCAGGATCAGCAGGTTGTGGTATCGCCGAACATATTATTCGCCAAATGCAGCGTGAAGGCTTGAGTGAGGCGCAGGCGCGAAGTCAAGTATTTATGGTAGATCGTTATGGTTTGCTTACCGATAGCATGACAGAGTTGCAGAAGTTTCAGATACCACTGGTGCAAAAAGAATCCGATCTTGCAGAATGGGATAAGAGTCAAAAGCTTGGTTTGGCACAAGTGGTTAAACAGGCGAAAATTACCGTATTGTTCGGTGTCAGTGGGCAAAAAGGTTTGTTTACACAAGAAGTGATTGAAACCTTATGTGACAATACGGAACATCCTATTGTATTGCCGCTTTCAAACCCAACTTCTCGCGTTGAAGCTACTCCGCAGGAAGTAACTAATTGGAGTAAAGGTAAGGCCATCATTGCAACAGGCAGTCCTTTCCCTAATACCACTTTTGCCGGTCAGACGTTTGAAGTTTCGCAATGTAATAACAGCTATATTTTCCCCGGTATTGGTTTAGGGGTGATAGCATCACGTGCCAAGAGCATCAGTGATAATATGTTAATGGCTGCAAGCCAAGCCCTGGCGGATATATCGTTGGAATATATCAAGGCTCCAGGTGCCATATTACCGCCAATTAGAGTCATTAGAGAAATCAGTGAAAAAATAGCTTATGCAGTCGCATTGCAAGCAGTTGAAGATAAATTGGCCTTACCTATAACGGTAGAAAATTTGGAACGTCGCTTAAAAGCTAACTTCTGGGAACCTAAATACCGTAATTATCGTCGTACTTCCTTTTAAAGGTTTATGAACGGTTAAGAGGCACAGATAGAAACCTCAGTGTGAATAACCTTACCTAAGTAAATATAGAACAATAAAAAGGTAGTTAAAGCTATATATCGTATAGTGTTAGCTACCTTTTTTATTGCTGCTCATACTCCATAAGGAGTTCTCATAGCCTTTGACTGTTTGCTCATTACTTGCTCATCCCAGTACGGCGGTGCACCATAATAGTCCGTCATAAAATCGACAAAACATCGGATCTTGTGAGGGAGCATTTTTCTATGGGCATAGACAGCATATAGGCCTAAAGGACTTGGCTCATATTCAGGTAAAACGATCACTAGCTGACCAGCTTGTAAAGCATTACTAGCAATAAAAGTCGGTTGTAATACCAATCCAGCACCTTCAATAGCGGCTTCTACCAAGACATCGCCGTTGTTACTTCGAAAAATACTACTTTCCTTGAGTTGTTTTGCCTTTAAATATTTAAAAACTTGTCCCTTAGTCTCTATATTCATATAGCTATAATGCAAATAACGATGCGTCTCTAACTCCTCAAGTCGTTTAGGCGTACCGTAAGTTTTCAGGTATTCAGGTGATGCGCATAAAATCACGCGAATAGGAGCGATTTTTTTAGCAATAAGTGATGAGCTTTCAAGCTGCCCAATTCGTAATGCAATATCGAACCCTTCTTCAACGATATCGACTTTTCGGTCGCTTAGTTGTAGATCAACAGTGACTGAAGGATAGCGTTCCTGAAAGTCAGCAATCAATTTTGCCATATGCTTTAAAGCAAATGAGACAGGGGCGCTGATTCGTAGAATACCTTTAGGGAGCTGCTGTAAGCCGCCCAATTGTGCTTCCATGTCATCAATACTCAATAAAATCTGTTGCGCATGGATAAAATATTGGCTGCCAGCCTCAGTTGTGCTTACTTTGCGAGTAGTACGATTGAGCAGGCGAGTATGTAGTTGCTCCTCTAACTTGGCAACATACTTGCTCACCAGTTGTGGTGACAGCTGCATAGTAGTGGCCGCCTTACTGAAACTGCCCTCCGTTACCACTGCCACAAAGGCACGCATCCCGTCGATTCTATCCATCTTTTATCCTTCATCTGTCGCAATAGTAAATTTACTATAAACGCTATGTTGATAATTAATCAATATATTTTAGCCTATTCTTTTAATATGTTGATAGTAGAATATGTTTATACAGACAGACGCCACCGCCTATTTAATTCAATGTTAGGGGATAATCATCAATGCAAACATCACTGTTAAATAAAATCATGCAATCAGAAGCTGGAATAGCAGCTTTCATCCTCCGTGTACCTGTGGGCTTAGTTTTGATAGCCCACGGCGCGCAAAAGTTATTTGGCTGGTTCGGTGGCAATGGTTTAGCAGGAACGGCTCAATGGCTAAGCAGTATGGGTATGGAGCCTGGCTTACTCATGGCATTACTGGCAGGTGGCGCTGAGTTCTTTGGCGGTCTTGCCTTAGTATTAGGAATAGTGACGCGACCTGCTGCGTTAGTGGCAGCCTTTACTATGCTAGTGGCTATTTTCTCGGTCCATATCAGTAATGGATTATTCGCTGCTGATGGTGGCTATGAGTATGCGCTAGTCTTGATGGTCGCTTTACTTGCTTTAGTGGTACAAGGTGGCGGTTATCTTAGTATTGATAAAGCATTATCAGAGAAAATAGGGCGGATTTAATGGTTATCAAAAGTTTAAAAGAGGTTTTAGCTAGAGGTTTTCTTTTATCTTAGTAGTCATACTTATCGTCGCTTTATTTATCTTAAATAAAGAACAATGGAGTCATCGCTAATGGATAATCAATCAAACACAGTAAGGCAGCCAGTATTCTATATACCTCACGGTGCAGGACCATGCTTCTTTATGGATTGGGAGCCAGCGGGCACTTGACCCCATACTTCTTTCAGGAACTGTATTATTTCCTCAATATCTATCATTTCATTCCTGCCCAAAAACCATTGAATTCATTTTGATGAGTTTTATGCTGTACTGGTGCTAGATTCCAAAAGTCATTTGAACCTCCAAGCTCTCTAATATCGATCGCTTCACTCATAAAGGTAGTCTGGATATTCGAAATGTCAGTCTCATTAGGCTGTTTGGGTATGTTTTTAGTTACTCTGCTACTCAGGGTCGCCCTAAGGTTTTTGACATAAAAATGGAGTATCTTTCAAGATTCTCTACTGAGTTTAAGCGGCCAGCCTACCGCATTTTTTATACTCATATAACCTCCAATATATTCTTAGCATCTTTCTTTGGTTTAGAAGCTATTAGACTTGAGACTGTCAGATAAGCTCTATTAACTGTCAAAATTTTTATCTAAACATCAAGAATGATGCAGGTTGTGGTGGCATGAGCATATAATTTGCCATCAGGCCCTACAATTTTGCCTTCAGCAGTCGCTGTTCTTCGACCAGCATGAACGACTTTGCCTTCAGCTCGTACTAAAGGTGTTGCCACTGTCAAAGCTCGCACCATATTTACTTTTATCTCTAAAGTTGTATAGGTTTTCCCCGCTGGTAAGAGGGTATGTACAGCGCAGCCAACAGCAGAATCTAAAAGCGTACAAAACCAGCCACCATGGACTGTTCCCAACGGATTGTAATGATGGCGCTTTGGACGTCCTTGAAAAACCGCAATACCTTTTCCCATATGGATAGGAGTGTAGTCAAGCGTTAGACCAATAGGAGGATGAGGCAGCTCTCCTGCAAACATAGCATTAAAAATATCCATACCGCTGCGAGTGGTTAAGTCTGATAATGGAATGACATCAGCGTCACCTAGCTTTTCTCTAATACTTGCTTCTTCTGCTTCCCATGTTGCTATTACTTCTTCGACATTCATTTTCAATTCCTTAAAACGATAAATAAGATATTAGCCAACGTTTATAAAGGCTAAAGTTTCATCAATTAGTGCTTTTCATATCCGCTTTTATTTTTAAAATACATCGTTACATAGCCGATTAACCAAAAGGCACAGATTGCTTGAAACCAGATAAGACTGTGCATGGTAACAGTCATGATATTATCCGCCTCTACATTGTAGTGCAGTAACGACAATAACCCCATTAAGGCATACAAATAAAGCCACCAACGACCTTTAGTCATCTGGCTTTTGACAGCCACAATCAAGCCATAAATACCAATTGGTGTCATGATGAACCAGAAATAATTTACTAACTGTGGAGACAGCCAATCAGGCTCAGGATAGTGGTCAAAATGAATCACATTATGAACATAGTGTAAAATACTCGAAAACACATTAAGTAATACAATGAAAACTAAAATTTTATAATGTTTGTAACGATTTATCATAGTGTACCTTGTTGATCGTATCTAAAATATCTTGCCAAATGTAAGTATTTTTACTTCTAAAGTAACCAAAATGTCCGACTGACTGGTCTGAGCCCTTGCGAATGCTATAACTTTTAAAAACAATGGGTTGATCGCTGGTCACATGTTTCCAAAAGTTGTGTAGGTTACGTTCAGTACAGATTTCATCATCATTGGCAGTGAAGACGAAAGTTGGAACATTGAAATTTTTATAAGTACCAAGGGGAATGGTTTTCCCATAGAATTTATCTGAGAAAAACAGCTCCTTTTCTCGGCACCAAGCGCCCCATTCCTCTGTGAATCCAGCAGGCAAATCTTCCATGAGTCTGCAGCTTTTAGCTGGTACGTAATTAAAGATTTTATGATTAAGTGGTGCTAAAAAACGAAAAAAGAAATTGGCTTTGAGTCGGTAGCGAGGTGGCATATAGCTAAAATATCCTGCTGAGACCGCCACTGCAATTAAACCATCCAACCGATCAGCGTTATGGGCCAAACCTACCCGTTGACCACCAGCACTATGACCCACACAATACAAGGGTAAATTCTTAAATAGGCGCTTAGCTTTATCGATGACAGCTGGAATGTCATAGCGCTCGATATCAAAATACTGATAATAACAATCCTTTAGATGATTCGTTTTAGAATCGCAAAATCCTCTGTAATTCCAAAGAATGACATGAAAACCATGCTCTCTTAAGTATTTAGCAAACGGCAAATAATAAGAAGTACTAGTAGCGGTTCCTGAATTTATCAGAACAACGGCTTTAGGATTATTAGCTTTATAGACGGTTGCGCTCAGCTCGACGTTGTCGTCTGTCAGCATATTTATATCTATAAAAAAACCTACTTATTGTTAATTAACGCCTACTATAAACTATGGACATTACTCCACGGTCAAGTGTTAATTGAGAATGTTCGATAATGAATATAAAAGAATTAACTGAAACAGTCGGACTAAGCAGAGATACGATTCGTTTTTACGAAAGGGAAGGGCTGATATCGACACCATCTAGAAAGTCTAATGGTTATAGAGATTATGATAACGAGATCGTAGAACAGCTCAACATGATCGTTATGGTGAAAGAGCTCGGTTTCACCCTGAAAGAGATTAGAGAGTTAACAGAGCTACTATATCCAAACAGCCTGACCCAATCACAAATGGGTGAAAAGCTTATAGAGAAAAACAGGCAGATAGAAATTAAAATTTCAGAGCTGTTTGAAATGAAAACATTAATAGATGATGCATTAAAAGGTATGTGTGAATATAAAGATAAGGTGACGCTTTAATCCCTAATTCCGTCACAGATGCAAAAGAAGCCAAAGCAGTAATCGATAATAAACTGATATTTTGTTGCTCTGCGGTCTGAACAATTGCCACAGCAATTGGATGTTCAGATTTTGCTTCGATCCATGCCTCAATACTCAATATTTGCTCAATCAATGGCGGGCTAGCTATTACTTACATGTATTAAACTGTAAGAGAAAATTTTCTTAGCTAAAATTTTGCAGTTGGAATGAAGTACGTAGTGAAAGTAAAGGACTAAAAGCTAACTATTATTATTAAGGTTTCAAATATGAATAATAAATTATTAGGGAATGAGCTAACTCGTGCCATGCTAGAGCGTGGTGATGAGCAAGTGTGGTGTGCTGTAAGTAATGAGAGTCATGAGCACGCTATGGCGACTATTAGAAATATTAACGGTGACTTCATTGTCCATATCGTAGGTTTTGAGGATGGCTGCTTTGTTTGTAGGGAGGGTGGTTCTTGGAAATATGCTGTACCAATTAAAAAAACTGCGCTCACTCAAGATGAAGTAGGACTATAAACGAGTGTTGCTATAGTTAATTCGCCCCCTGCTTTTATAATTTGATTGTTTTGAATCAAGAGAATTGTTGCTTTAAATATAAGGTAATAGTTTCTATATATTCACTTATGCAAATCTATAGTGTAGAATGTTATGAGAATTGCGTTTGCTAAGTTACCTTAATTGAGATACAAAGGAACTTGTGTGCAGTTTATCTTGTTTAGGTTAATAATCACAGGGATAGTTGGGGGTTAACACGATGAGTACAAAGATCGAAGGTAGTGAGTTAACTCGAGCGATGCTGGAAGATGGGCATGAAGAGGTGTGGTGTGCGGTAGATGATAGTTGCGATCAAGATACTATGGTAAACCTAGCGAATAATGATTTTACAGCTTATATTGTATTCTACGAGAACGGTATGTTTTATTGTACAGCTGGTATGGCTTGGGCGTGCGCGGTACCAATCAAGATAGTCGCAATGACGGCATCTGATGCAAAGATGCGGCCATCGACAAACATCAGTTAGATAGTAATTGATAAAAAAAGGTTAAGCATTCTAGCTCCTACGACTGGCTGAGTGATGATGTCACTGAGCAACAGAAAATCGCAAAGATAGGTGTGGCTTGATTATTATCGTCAAGCTCCGTAACTGAAATCTCCCAAGTTTAACTGTGCGGATTTGACGGCAGGGGTCAGTCAAAATCTTGATGGTTTTAGCTATTCTAAAGGTATTTGCGGATATCTGCTAGAATACCGCCATTTAACGGATAGCTAAAGAAAGCTATAGTAAGCTAAATCATGAAAAACCCTGCAGCATAAATAAGGCTTACGGGGTTTTAAAACGAACTAAAACAATGATTGGTGCGCCCACAGCGCATCGACTAACCTACTGTAAGTCTTTTAATGTAAGGGTTTTAGATCTGCATATATTATTTTTAACAACAAATTTAACAACTTCCTAAGGTCTATTGATTTGTCATCCGATTGATATTGGCTTTTATATCACGAATGACCTGATTTGATAATTCGGTGGTGTGTCAGAAAGTATGCTGAGGGAATAAAGGAGGGTGACAGCCGAGGCAAGATGATATATTTGAGGTTATGAAGATACAAATAGATATCAGCTGCCCCGACTGTCACAGTCCCAGTTTAAAGAAACCCCGATATTAACAACGTCACCTAAGAAAAGTAAACTTCATACATCAGTCTTCTACACTATATAAATAGTAGCATATAGAGCTTTCTCGACTCATAAGATTTAAATAAACCCATAGTAATTATAGATATTAATAATATTTCGAGCACTATAATATTGAGGGATCCACTACCTAATAAGTTATAGTGCAGATTGTATAGGTTAACTGATCTCTAATATTGCTCTCAAATTCGGAACTGAATCTTTAACTTGATTAAAATTTGAACAATTCTTGGAGCCTTGAAAGCCCTATAGAATCAGAGAACTTAGCATAGATTTCTTATTGATTTTTATAGCCAGTATACTTTTTAGAACACCACCAGAAAATATTGTAAACTCTCTCCTAAAACAAGAACACTTAGAAATAGAAGTTGATGAAAGTTACTTTGGCAGTAGAAGAAAAGGTAAACGTAGTTGCAGTGCTAGCAATAAAGTAACTTTATTCGGACTATTCAAGCGCAATAGTAGCATTTATACTTGTGTTATTCCTAATGCTAAAGCTGACAACTTAATGCCCATTATAAGAGAGAAGGTAAAGCCTGTTAATGTTATTTACATGGACTTCTTTACAGGTTATGACGCTTTTGATATAAGAAATTTTACTCATTAGAGCATCAATAACTTAAAAGAGTTAGCATAATAGACCTCTTGCAAAAGTCATA
>NZ_DKGQ01000047.1 GCF_002453355.1 Psychrobacter sp. UBA6766
TTTTTAGGTGGGCTTGACTATAGTGAGCCTAAAATAAAGCTAAGTTTTTCATAATTTCTATTAGCAATAGATACTAAAACTCATAATAAAATCAGGTAAAATAGTGGTTATGATCGCTCCTATTCAAATTCCCCCTCGTAAGATTATTCACATCGACATGGACGCTTTTTATGCCAGTGTGGAACAGCGCGACTTCCCTGAGCTACGCGGTAAACCCTTAGTGGTGGGCGGAGATCCAAATGGTCGCGGAGTGGTTGCGGCGGCAAGTTATGAAGTGCGTAAATTTGGCGTGCGCTCTGCCATGTCTTGTTATGAAGCTCGCAAACGTTGTCCAGAAGTCATATTTGTACAGCCGCGCTTTGATGTCTACCGCGCTATCAGTAGTGATATTCGCCGCATTATGCACAATTTGACACCGCTCGTTGAACCATTATCGTTAGATGAAGCTTACCTTGATGTGACAGGATTGAAGGTGCATCAAGGCTCAGCCACGCTAATGGCGAATTGGTTACGAGCGCAAATTTTGACACAAACTGGACTGAATGCCTCGGCGGGCGTTTCCTTTAACAAAATGCTGGCTAAAATCGCTTCTGACATTAACAAACCTAACGGCACTGCTGTTATCACGCCAGCGGACGCCGACGCGTTTATTAGCACGCTGCCTATTGAGCGTTTTCATGGGATTGGTAAGGCGACCGCCAGGCGAATGCATGCAATGGGCATTAGTAACGGTGCTGACCTACGACGCATGCCCGCTGCCGTACTGATTAATGAGTTTGGCAAGCGCGGTCAGTTTTATCATGATATTGCTCATGGTCGAGACGAACGCCCTGTTAAGTCTCAGCGCATACATAAGTCTGTTGGCTCTGAGACCACTTTTAAAGACAATTTGAGTGATGATAGTGAGCTGCGAATTCAAATCTATGAGCAAAATAGCGATGCTTTTAATCAGTTACTTAAAAAACAGCTCATCGCCTATACCATTACCCTTAAAATCAAATACGCTGACTTTACCCAAGTCACACGCTCACACACCCTATCTACGGCGTTTGATAGCGCCGAATCTGCCCACTATTGGCTTAATAAGCTATTTTTAGATATCCCACGCTTACTTCCTATTCGTCTTGTGGGTGTGACTTTTTCTTCGTTGATGCCTGCTACTCAAGTACTGCCGCAGTTAGACTTGTTCGAATAGTGGAAGGGTTGAGAAAGGTGACTTTAAACTTTGGGAGTTTATAATTTATTGCTTAGGCTATTTTATAATTCTTATGAACGGTAACTGCTAAGGAAAGCGTTCTTTCATATTGGCATTTCTGCTACAATTACCTCAAAACTTCTATCCATTGAAAGATTGACTATGACTGACTCTCAACCTATAAACTTAAATACTACTCGCACTAATACGGCCGATAAGATCCTCGATAAAAATGGCATTAAAAACATTCATAAGACCACTAATAAAGACGACGGTTTAGAATATCTAAGTGTTGATGATTATGATTATGAGCTGCCAGACAGCTTGATTGCCCGTTACCCGCTGGCGCAGCGCTCGGCGTCTAGATTGCTATACTTAGCTACCAACCAGCATTTAGCCGCAAACCAGAAAAAAAGTGATGGCAGTCAAATTATAGACAAACAGTTTTCTGAATTGCCTGACCTGCTAAATACAGGCGATTTAATAGTCTTTAATGACACCAAAGTCATGAAAGCACGCTTGTTTGGGCAAAAAGACACAGGCGGTAAAATTGAAGTGCTTATTGAGCGTTTGGTTGATGTCTCAGATTTAGATGGCGCAACCTTACAGTTAGAGACGACAGACGGAGAAACCGTTAACCAAGAGCATATCGCCCTCTGTCATGTCAAAGCCAGTAAAGCGCCCAAACTTGGACAGCGGTTAGAGATTGCCGACGATCATATGCATGCTGTGATGATTGGTCGTCAGGACAATTTATTTATCTTAGCTTTTGAAGCGCCTATTTTGCCGGATTTAGAGCGTTATGGTGAGCTTCCTATTCCGCCCTACTTTGAGCGTCATGCTGATGCGACGGACAATTCCCGTTATCAGACGGTTTTTCACGACCCAGCCAAGCTTGCGAGCGTCGCAGCACCGACAGCCAGCTTACACTTTGATGAGCTCGTATTAGATAAGCTTGCCGCTAAAGGCATTAACACCGCTTTTGTGACGCTGCATGTAGGTGCAGGCACTTTCGCGCCCGTAAAAACAGACAATTTACTCAATCACACCATGCATAGCGAATATGCTCATCTGCCTCAAACTACTGCCGACCTCATTAACCAAACGCACGCCAATGGTAAGCAGGTAATTGCTATTGGGACAACAGTAACGCGAGTCCTTGAAACCGCTTATCAAAAAACAGCCGTTAATGGAAAAGCACTTTCTAGTTGGGCGGGAGATACGGATATTTTCATCTATCCAGGATTTACGTTTGGTGTGATAGATAAATTGCTCACTAACTTCCATTTACCAAAGTCGACTTTATTGATGTTAGTGTCGGCCTTTGCAGGGAACGCAGCCATTGAACAAGCGTATCAACACGCCATTGACACAAAGTATCGCTTTTTTAGCTATGGCGATGCAATGCTAATTGATAAAAAAAATAAACTTGTGAGCGTGAACATTAAGTAAACAATTAATATATTGTTTTTAACAGCCATGAAATAAACTGGTAAACTATAGACTATTTTGTTATAACAGCATAGATAACTTTTAATTTAAAGGGCTGCACATGTCTTGTCAATTATCCCATCGCTTGACGACGGTACATCGCTCAGTATCGAAGGCATTGCTTTATTCAGTAGGCTATGCAGCCCTTGTGTCTAACGCTCAAGCGGCTACTATTGGTAGGACAGTCATTACCTCGGCTCAGCACGAACCTCTAACCGCTAGCATTGTGGTTACTGATATCAAAACCGCTGATTTTTCGGCACGTTTGGCGGACTCTACTCTTTATCAGCAGATGGGTTTGACCCCGACTGACTCAATGACTGTGCGTTTTCAACCTACTTCAGCGACCAGTGGACAGGTCTTTATCACAACGACAAAACCTATCTCCCAGCCCTTTACAGATGTAGTTTTAGCCATTAGTGATGGGGCTCAGCGTAGCGTCATTCCTAAAACATTACTCATGCCTCTTGAAGACAGCTTGCCGATTAACACTCATAGGAATAATATTTCAGCAGCGAATAAACTCAATTTACCTACGGTTTCTACCACCAACGCGCAACCGTTAACATTAAGAAAAGGTGCGCCGCCGCCCTTATTATCGACACCTAAATCATCAGCTTCTAATTTAGTCGCTTCCAAACTCACCGCGACAAGGCTACCTGTTGCTGGTGTTCAAGCAACTAATGTTCAGACAGCTAATACTCAAACCATTAAGATACCATCAAGCTTATCAGCAGCAAACACAAAATTAGCGCCGAGCAATGCGACGGTCTATACTGCTTCTGATCATTTGAATGCTGCTAATTATTTAGATAATGGTCGTTCGAATACTGACGCTGATACGAATAAAAATGTTCCTATAGCGAGCGCAAACCATGCTATTGTGAGTCCAGTTATTGCTTTTGACAGTACTAAAGATGTTGCCCCAATTAATGATCCACAGTTTGACATTTTAAACATAAAAATCACTCGCCAGATACAGCTTAACAATAATAAAAATAATGCAATTCATAACAACGGCGGCATTATAGTAACGGCGCCTATCGCAGCACCGTCTTATGGGAATATCTCAACAGCTAACAGTAATTCTGATAATGTAACTATCCCTAGCGCTCCTTCGAGTGAAGCATCATCATCGTCTAGCGAAATTCCTTATAGCAACCCTGCATCTAATCAAATTGCCTCACAACCGATCGTATCACCAACTGTACCTTCTACACAAACAAACCCTTCAGACGTAGTAAATACAACAGCCAATAATATTAACAGTGCCAAGGTCAACTATACGGTACAACGCAACGATAACTTATGGCTCATTGCCCAGCAAATCGCAGAAAAAAATAATCTTGATGTTCAAACCGTCATGAGCGAGATTCAGGCACAAAACCCCAACGCTTTCATTAATAAAAATGCCGATCAACTAAAAGCCGATGCCTTATTAAGCCTTCCTAATTATGGTGTGATGCCAACGCAAAAAAAGTTGAAAGAAGCCATCAATGTGCAAAGGCAATATAATAATAAAGCAAATACAGCTATTACCAAAAAGCCTAACGCGCTACATCCTGATTCTAAAACCTCATCTGAGAAACCGGTGACTACGAAGACACAAATATTGCCAACCGCGCAGTTCTCTGTCCTCGCTCCTGGCCAAGATGGTAGCGTCAATGGTACTAAAACTAAAGCAGGTATAACCGCAGGCAATGGGCTTAGCCCCGATGTGTTAGACATTCTCAAGTCGTCAAGACAAAGTACAGCGGCCCAAGCTCAGCGTTTAACCAAGACAAATAGCACACTTGATAGCTATACTAAAAAACTGCAATTACAAAACCAAAAACTGGCGGAGCTACAAGCTCATCTCGAAAAACTACGCAATCAATAATTGCCTAACCGATCAATGCCGTATACTGCAACAGTGATCGTAGGCGTGGGAGTAACTATGGACTATATGCTATATATTATCGCTGGTTTGGTATTTATTATACTAATAGCGGTATTGGTCATGCGCAAAAATAAAGCGCAAAGACCATCAGATCAGCCACCTATAAAAGCAGACAGAACTGCGCCTTTATCGACACATAATGCAGTTAAAGAGCCAACTACTCAAGCCAGTGTCAATAATGACAAAAAGTTTGTTCTTACTGAGATAGCACAGCGTTTTATGGATCAACAGCGCTATGACAAAGCCATTGAAACACTCAATCGCGGTCTCGCTGAAAAGCCAAATGATAGCCAGTTAACTCTTAAGCTACTAGCGGTGTACGCCACGATAGATCAATATGATGACTTTAATAGAGTCTATGATTCTATTAAACTGTATGGTGATGCAAAAAGCATCGCTCAAGCCGATGATCTAAAGGCATTATTGACTGAAGAACAAAATCAAGCAGCCGCACGGGCGATGCCATCTGATAACGGTCAAGATGCTGGCTTTGAAAGTATTGATTTTGACTTACCTTCGAAAAAATTTGAAAATCAAAAATCAAGCTTTGATGCGAGTCTTAGTAAAGAAGTGATTAACCATGCTGAATATAGAAGTGATTTGCCTGATAGCTCAGACAGCGCCTTAGCAAATTCTAATAATTTCGATGATATCGAGCAAGACTTTGACCTTAGTCTAAATGACTTAGAAGAAGACATTGATGAGCCAGCGGCTACGAGTGTCAGCCCTGTTATCGAATTAGATAGCGCTGATGAAGAAAACTTATCCACTTCGGTTACTAATGATGCAAGTGACAATAACAGTGAAGGCGACCTCGCTTTTGACTTTGATTTAGATTTAGATTCTGACTTGCCTGAGCAAAATAATATTGCTACCGAGACCGCTATCACTACTCTATCTAACGACGGCCTAAGCGATGCCTCTAACGACACGGCGTTAGATGATGAAGAGTTCGTGTTAGATTTAGCAGATTTAGAGATTGATTCGGACGATGACAATCTTAGTGTTAATAATGCAGTTGCTATAGAAGCGAGTCAGATAGAGGAAGATGAGCTTGCTTTATCTCTCGACAGTATAGATAGCAGTCATACTACCGCCACATCGCCTAAAGTAGAACGGTCATCAGATGACACTGACGTCATTATGGAAGATAGCCTTGCCAACTTCGATGACTTTGATAACTTTACGCTTGAAGATGACGCCTTTGAAAAAAACAATACATTAGAAAATAATAGTGTTGAAGAGCTTGGTTTCGAAGATGCAAATATTGCTGATACTGAAACAGTAGCGTCTAGTACGGCGCCAACTACTAGTACGTTCGATGACAACACTTTAATTGATGATAATTTTGACTTTGAATCTTTGTCAGGTGCGCCAACCGCGACGACACCTGTTGAGGTTGAAGGCAGCTATAACGTCAGTAACATTGATGATCTCAATAGTGATACTACTGCTGAGAGTAAGGTTGAAACTATAGAGGACTTCTCAGCGCGCTTTGCTGCAGACTTTGATTTTGTAAAATCCTTAGATAACAATCAAGTCACTTTAGACTTAGCAAGCCAATACGTGCAGTTGGGTGAGTATGATAGTGCTAAGCGTTTACTTAGTGAAGTCATAAGCCAAGGCAATAGTGAACAACAGAGCCAAGCGCAGGCTCTACTAGATCGTACTGCCTAAAGAGTGGCATCTTTTCTTATCAGCGAGTATTCTATGATTATAAGAATGCTTGCTGATTTTTTTTTGCATTTAACTTTTATACTACTTAACATGGTAAATTATGCGTATCACCATGACTCTTTCTCATACTCCTTTATTGTGCCAATACTATGCCTTCTTCTGCTATGACAAAAACATTTTCGACACCCATTCAACTCATTTACGCGGGTGGCACCTTCGGCAGTTATGGACGTCCATTGGCGCCTTTATCAGCAGACGTTTTTTTGCCAACGTTGCAGCAATTACTGACTGAACAAAACTCTACTGCCAACCTAGCCCCAGTCTCTTGGCTGGAGAATAGTCTGATTAAAGACAGTAGCCAGCTTACCCCTAACGATTTTATTTATTTTTATCAGCTGTTATTATCTGCTTATGCGCAGGGCAATAAACGCTTTGTATTAATTACTGGTACAGATACCTTAAGTTATTTAGGCGCTTTTTTAGCTGAAGCTTTTGCCGCTAGTGATATTTGCGTTGTCGTTACAGGCAGTATGCGCCCTCTACTCGATAGTGAGGTGCTGCATTCCTACACTATCGACGCACAGAGCGACGCATGGGATAACCTCACCGATTCATTAAAACTGGCGGCAGCTGGTGAGTCAGGCGTGAAGATTAGTTTTGGCGGAGAATCATGGCCTGCACAAACGGTGCAAAAAATTCATAGCCATGATTTTATGGCTTTTACCGGTCATTCCCGAGCCGCATATCCGGCTAATAGTTATATCAAAAACTTATCAGATACGCGTCGCCAGCATTGGCTAGATGATCAGCAAGAATTGGTCAGCGCTATCAAATCTCGGGCGGAGCAAGCACGCGTTCACGCTTTATATTGTTTGCCAAATGATACGGACGTTTTAAACAATCAGCTTCGCGCCTTATTATCACAGCCGCCTTGTGGCATTATTTTATTAGGTTTTGGCGCCGGTAACGTGCCTTATTCGCCAGCTTTAGCAGAAACATTGCAACTGGCTTATGAAAAAGGTCACATGGTGATATGTGCCAGTCAATGTCCGTTTGGCGGTGTTAGTGATACCTATGCTGCTGGCAGTTGGCAATATGAACATCATGTGATTGCCGGCGGACGTTTAACGATTGCCGCGGTTTATGCGCGCTTGCTCTGGCTGTTAGTTCGTTATGATACGCCAGCAAGACGTCGCCAACGTTGGTTAAACACTATCAATCAGGCGAGTACAACCATCAGAAAACGCTAGCAAAAAACGTTAAATAATTATTCACCGTTTATTACTCTATAAGCTTTAACATGACAATATCCAAGACTAAAAACATCAAAAATGAGAACAGTAAAACCGAAATCACAACTGAAGATCTACCAACCTTTACGTTGGCCATTGCTATTGAGTTTTTAGGAACACATTACCACGGCTGGCAGCGGCAACGAGAAGTGTTGGGCGTCCAAGAAGCGTTAGAAACGGCCATCAGTAAAGTCGCCAATGAGCCCGTAGAAGTAGTGGCAGCAGGACGTACGGATTCGAGCGTCCATGCCAGTAATATGATTGCGCATTTTGTCACTCACGCTTATCGCCCTACTCATAATTGGCTTCGCGGTGTCAACAGTTTGCTTCCTGATGATATTGCCCTGCGCTGGATTCAACCGATGCCAGCTGACTTTCATGCGCGTTTCGGCGCTATTGCTCGGCGCTATCGCTACATCACACTCAATCAAGCGCAGCGTCCTGCTATTTTAAATCATCAGGTTACTCATATCTATGAGCCGCTTGATTTAGTAGCGATGCAATTGGCGGCAGCTGATATTGCAGGTACTCATGACTTTAGTAGCTACCGCGCCGCCGCCTGTCAGTCCAATCAACCTGTCCGTCATGTCAGTCACGCCAGACTATTTACGCATGGGCAGTTTATCGTTTTTGATATTCAGGCGGATGGATTTTTACACCACATGGTGCGTAATTTGATGGGCACTCTCTACGCTATTGGGAAACACGAGTTACAACCGTCTGATTTTTTGAATATTTTAGCTAAAAAAGATCGAACCATAGCACCGCCTACTGCTTCTGGCGATGGATTGTACTTTATTAATGCTTATTATCCTGAACGCTTTCAACAATTATTACCAAATGCGCCTTTAACACCGATTTGGCTTAACTTGCCCGAATAAATGAAGTTGAGCTGCATAGTTAATATAAGCCGACATACATATCACTTATAACCTGTCAAGTAATAATCAGGTTTTGTATTGCTTTAATCCCCTAACTTGCGTATAATATGGGCTTATTTTTAATTGATTGATAGATAAAAAATTATGGCAAAAGACGATATCATTGAATTCGAAGGCGAAGTCATTGACACCCTTCCAAATACGTTGTTCAAAGTTCGTTTAGAAAACGGACACGAAATCATTGCGCACATCTCAGGTAAGATGCGTAAGCATTACATTCGCATTTTAACGGGCGACAAAGTTAAGGTTGAAATGACACCTTATGACTTATCAAAAGGTCGCATTACTTACCGTGGTAAAAACTAAATTCTTATTCACTAAAATGGTTATAACAGCATCTTTATAAATGCTTGAGTGGTTTAACTGATAATAATAATGATACTGCTAACCTACTCATTATTGCCTATCGAATTTTAGTGTTCTAATATTAGTTTTTTGCTTTTATCATAAAAAATACCGCTATTTTCAGCGGTATTTTTTTGTCTACATTTTAGAGCATACTCATATTCAAATCACGATTTTTAAAAATGAATTGTAAATATGATAGCTTACTTAAACTCAACGGTTGCTCCATCTTGGATTACCCCTAACAGAGCCAATGCATCCCAATTGGTTAGACGAATGCAGCCTGCCGATGCTTGACGACTGATACGAGCAGGATCTGGCGAGCCGTGGATACCGTAAGAGGGCTTACTGAGTCCTATCCATACTAGCCCTACTGGATTATTAGGACCGGGCGGAATGATAGCTTTACTACCATCGTCAGCCGTGTAAGTATAATTAGGCTCATGCACTTTGACTTCTACTGTATGTGTCCCAGTTGGTGATGGCGTTGCGGTGCTACCCACAGTCGTTGGATAGCTGGCAATTAAGTTATCTTTATCATCATAAACGTATAACGTTTTGGTGGCTTTATCAGCGACGACACGGCTGACGGGCTTCGTATTTGGATTGCCTGGGTTATAAACGGTAATGGTTTCACCAGCGACAAATTTAGCATTGGGATTAAGCGTTTTAAGATATTTTTCACTCATATGAAATTTTTCTGCCAAACCCTCTGTTACGCTTTCATAATACATACCATCGAGCTTGGCTTTGGCTTCCGCACTGGCTGGAATATTTGTGGTTTTAATATTGACGTCATCTTCGCTAAGTTGATAACGAACCAATACTGGCTGCGTCATCAGCTTTTCGTTTTTGGTTAACGCCTGCCAAGTCTCATTATTTAAACTATCAGTTACCGTTAGACTATTGGCCTTTTGAAACGCTTGCATGGCTTTGAGAGTATTTGCACCCCAGTAACCATCTACAAGGCCTACTCCATGTTGACTCCAGTTTAATAACGCTTGTAATTTAGTGCCAAGGTTACGATCAATATTGTTACCTTCTTTCCAAGTCGCCGTATTTATCTTTTGCGCTACGGTTGGTAGATTGTCTGTCGTATATTTAATCGTCGGTAAAAACTTATTTAATGACGCGGCCGCTTTACTATTACCGGTAACTTTTTGACTGACGCCGTTGGTCACTGGACTTATATCTTTAGTATTGTCAGTGGTCGCTTTATTAATGTTATTGTTCTTATTGGTTGTGACATGGCTATTTGTGACATTATTATTTATGAAATTACTATTTGCGGTCTGGTCACTGCTGACATCTGTCGCAGCAAAGCTTGGACTCATCAATAAAATAGTTGATAAGCCAAGGGCGGCTAATGTGCTACTAAGTTTCGTTAGCTGATACATGTAAAGCTCCTAGAATTATTATTAATATTGCTTTTTATTAGAAATTTAATGAGAGAAATTTATTGTTAAGACCCTTTATTTTTAAAGGTTTTATTCACGGCTTAGCAGACTTTTAAGTTATTATATTTTTATAGAAAAAACAGTGCCTATAAGCAGACACTATTTTACTGTCCTAATAAGCTAGCTATGGTGACAGATTAACCTGTGAGCATATAACGGCTTTGTGTTAATTAAACCCTTCTCCTGCAGTTTCTATGTTAAAAAAAGGCTTTTTTTGCTATTAAATGAGTGCATGTGTTACGGTGTACTATTTTTTCAAATAGACATAAAAACAAACATAAAAAAACCCATAACTTGCTCAGCAAATTATGGGAATATCACTCTTATGATTTAGAACTAACTAGGATGTAGAAATATCAGCTTCTATTAAAGCTGTATTCATTAGGCCAATTTTGCCAGAACCGCTTGCCCCATCTCTTTACAGCCTACTTGTTTAAGGCCTGTCTCGCTGCGATCGAGGATATCAATAGTACGTAAGCCATCGTCAAGCACTTCACTGACCGCTTGCTCTATCGCTTGCGCCGCTGCCTCTTGTTTAAAGGTATAACGCAGCATCATCGCCACAGATAAAATAGTCGCCAATGGATTGGCTTTATCTTGACCGGCGATATCAGGCGCTGAACCATGGCAAGGCTCATACATACCTTTTCCTGCCTCATCAAGGCTCGCTGATGGTAGCATGCCGATAGAGCCGGTCAGCATCGCTGCTTCATCAGATAAGATATCACCAAACATGTTGCCAGTGACCATGACATCAAACTGCTTAGGGTCTTTAATCAGCTGCATACAAGCATTGTCAGCATACATGTGCGATAACACCACATCGCTATAATCCGCTTGCTGCATCTCAATCATGGTTTGTTTCCAAAGTTCAGTGACTTCTAAAACGTTGGCTTTATCGATTGAGCAGACTTTTGCTGGCGTCCCGGCGGCTTGGGCGCGCGTTTTTGCCAAATCAAAAGCAACTTTACCGATGCGCTGAATCTCACTGGTGCTATAGACCATAGTGTTATAGCCTTGCTGCTCACCATTTTCTAGGATACGAATACCGCGCGGCTCACCAAAATAAATACCGCCGGTCAGCTCGCGAACGATGAGTAAGTCCAACCCTGAGATAATTTCAGATTTAATGCTTGAGGCATTCGCAAGCTGCGGATAAAGCTTTGCCACCCGCAAATTGGCAAATAACCCAAGCTCACTACGAATTTTAAGTAAACCACGCTCAGGACGTTTGCTACGCTCAATCCCATCCCACTTTGGACCACCAACAGCACCTAATAACACCGCATCTGCTGCGCGTGCACGTTGCAGCGTTTCTTCTGGCAGCGGTTCGCCCGTTGCATCAACGGCCACACCGCCGATTAATCCAGATTCAAGCGTTAATCCCAAATCAAACTTATTATTAACGGCGTCAAGCACATCAATGGCTTGAGTCATGATTTCAGGGCCGATACCGTCGCCTGCTAATGTTAAAATCGTTGCCATACTAATCCTTGTGGGTAAATAGGTAAGTAAGTTATCGTTTAGGGTATTGCTAGTTATAGTATTGCTAGCAGGCTTATACAGCCTGTTAAAAAACGACTTCTTGGGCAAGGAGCTGCACAAGAAGTCGTGGTCTATAGTCGATAGTTAATAACGCTTTCTATTCAATTTTATCTATCCAGCTTTGGTTTTTACTTTATTTTTCGCTGGTGATGGCGTTTGAGCAGGTGCAGCCTTAACAACACGAGTTTCTACAAACTCTCCTTGATGCTCAGTTCCCATCTGTTTGCAAAAACGGCGCTGAACGCTATTACCTTGATAAAGATCAACACATAAAGGCTCTGGTGAAGCCGTTTCTAACAAACTGCCTGAGCTTATGTTCGACTTTTTTTGGTAAGCACGCAGCTGATACGTACCTTCTTCCATAAAATCGTGAATCATAGCAAAACGTTCAACGTAGCCCAAGTTGTTTTCTGGATAAAAATTCACTTGTACTTCGCGCTTGGCAGGCTTTACCCGCGCATAATAATTGGTGAGCCCCGGCATACCAGACACTGACAAGGGAACAATTTTTATCGCGTTTTTATGAGCAAGTGGGGTCATATCCATAGCCATTGGCGCAGATATATGCTTATTACCAGTGCGGCTTTTGTCGCTTGCTTTAACGTCTTGCATCTCGACCAGCATGGCAGGATTGATAGGTTTATGAGTATCACTGCCTATAATGCGCGTTTTATCAATGCGAGCAATTTCACAATGATAAGTCCCTACGCAGGCAATATTTACCTCGCCAGCAATAGGATTGATCTTACCCGCCCATGCTTTGGCGTTCTCTGCCGAGTCTATTTGATGATACCCCGTCAATACCTGACAGCCAGATAATAATAAGCTTGCGGCAATAGCCGTGCTTGTCCATACAGCAAAACGTGTTTTATTCATAATGGCGTCTACTATTTATAAGGAGGAAAATACAATAATATAGAAAATAGATTACCATTCATTTTAGCCACTTAATGGCTATAACTCAACGCTGTATTAGCGCTGAGCACTTTTTTATGCCGATTAAATTTTTATATCAACAGCTTTTTGTTAAACCTCTTATTAACAGCCTGATGCTTAAAAGCTTTATTCACCAAAGCTATGCTCTGACATCATTGAATATCCAAGGCGTTTTTTGCATCATTTTATGCTCATATTCTTTAATGGCATCGCTTTGCTGCAAAGTGAGCCCAATATCATCAAGGCCATTTAATAAGCAGTGCTTACGAAACTCATCGATCTCAAAAGCATACTCTTCACCTGACGGCGTAATGACCACTTGACGCTCGAGGTCGGCGGTCAACTCATAGCCTTCATTAGCGAAGGTGGCCTTCATTAAGGTATCAACAATTTCCTCGTCCAATACAATAGGCAGCATGCCGTTTTTAAAGCAGTTATTATAAAAAATATCTGCAAAACTTGGGGCGATTACCGTTCGAAAGCCGTATTCAGACAACGCCCAAGGTGCATGCTCACGACTAGAGCCACAGCCAAAGTTGCGACGCGCCAGCAAGATAGTCGCACCTTGATAACGTGGCTGATTCAAAATAAAATCAGGGTTGATAGGACGATTGCTGTTGTTTTGGCCCGGATAACCTTCATCAAGATAGCGCCAATCATCAAATAAATTGACACCAAAGCCAGTACGTTTAATGGATTTCAAAAACTGCTTGGCAATAATTTGATCGGTATCGACGTTTGCGCGATCAAGCGGGCAAACGATACCCGTTTCAGTGTTATAAGCTTGCATAAGGTTTCCTATCAAATATGTTTACCATTGAAGAATAAAGCATATGGTCAAAAATTAAAACGTGCGAACATCCACAAAACGACCGGCCAACGCTGCTGCGGCTGCCATCGCTGGACTAACCAAATGCGTGCGACCGCCGTTACCTTGACGACCCTCAAAGTTACGGTTGGACGTAGAAGCACAGTGCTCTTGTGGTTCAAGCTTATCAGCATTCATCGCAAGACACATCGAGCAACCCGGTTCTCGCCACTCAAAACCCGCCTCCGTAAACAAAGTATCTAAGCCTTCTGCTTCTGCCTGCAATTTTACTTGACCAGAACCAGCGACAACGATGGCTTCTTTAATATTGTTAGCAACTTTCCTGCCTTTAATCACCGCTGCGGCGTCACGTAAATCTTCGATACGCGAATTGGTGCACGAACCAATAAAAATACGATCAAGCTGGATATCGGTAATTTTTTGCCCAGCTTCTAAACCCATATATGTATAAGCGCGTAACCAACCTTCTTCTTGCGCTTCATCAGCAGCTTGGTCAGGCGTTGGCACCGACTGAGTAATATCCACGACCATCTCAGGCGACGTGCCCCAAGAAACTTGCGGCGCAATCTCGCTACCATCAATCTCAATCACACTATCAAATACTGCGTCATCATCTGAATATAGGGTGCGCCAATAAGCCTCTGCTTGCTCCCACTGCTCCTCGGTTGGCGCATAAGGACGACCTTTGACATACTCAATCGTCGTATCATCGACCGCTACCATGCCAACACGCGCGCCCGCTTCAATCGCCATGTTACAGACGGTCATACGACCTTCCATGCTCATGTCTTCAAATACTTGTCCTGCAAACTCAATCGCATGCCCTGTGCCGCCAGCAGTGCCAATTTTAGCAATAATAGCAAGTACCACATCTTTTGGCGTCACGCCAGCGCCGAGCTTGCCGGTGACACGGATTTGCATATTTTTTGACTTCTTTTGAATCAAACACTGCGTTGCCAAGACATGCTCAACTTCTGAAGTACCGATACCGTGTGCCAAGCAGCCAAGTGCGCCATGAGTGGCGGTATGCGAATCGCCACAAACAACGGTCATGCCAGGTAAGACCAAACCTTGCTCAGGGCCGACCACATGCAAAATACCTTGACGCGCATCATTAATGGTAAATTCAGCGATATCGAATTTGCTACAATTTTCATCTAACGTCAGTACTTGTAAGCGCGATACTTTATCTTTAATACCAGTCACGCCCTCTGAGCGCTCTTTAGTAACCGTTGGTACGTTATGGTCGGGGCTTGCAATATTAGCTGATAGACGCCACGGCGCTCGATTGGAAAGCTCCAAGCCTTCAAACGCCTGCGGGCTTGTCACTTCGTGTAGCAGATGGCGGTCGATATAAATCAGGCTCGAACCGTCATCACGCTTGGTGACTTCGTGAGCATTCCAAAGTTTGTCGTATAACGTTTGACCGGCCATATTGCTATCCTTTTATATAATTATGACTGAATGGCTTGTTACTTTACTGATGAGTGTAGGACTCAATCTACTTGCGTATTTGCGTATTTGCGTATTTACGTATTTACGTATTTACGTATTTACGTATTTACGTATTTACGTATTTACGTATTTTAAGTTAATACCTGAATTTCATATTTAGTTGAATAAAAACTTTATAAGAACACATATTTTATAATGGCGACTATTTATGACCTTAACGCCTTAGCAAAATAGGCCATATACCGCCAAATAGCGACGTTAACAGAATAAATATGTCACAATACGTCTTGATGTCTTGTGATTATAGCAGGCTAATTCTATAATAATAATTGATGATTTTTACATAGTCACAAACTTTTATTTCTAATTCATTATGATTAGGTTAGCCAACTTTTATTTATAGCTTCCTACAGAGCTAAGGACATCGGTGTGAATACCACAAACTTGACGACTTTTGTCACTGTTATGCAAACAGGCAGCATTTCAGGAGCAGCAGAAAAGCTGTTTATTACTCAGCCTGCAGTCAGTAAACGCATTAAAAACTTAGAAGATGAATTCAACATCACTTTATTTGATACGGTCGGTCGCGGCATTGTACCGACACAAGCGGCCAGTGAGATGTTGCCTCATGCCAAACGCTGGCTTGAGGATTATGAAAATTTCAAAATTAATTTGCAACATTCGCAGCATATTGTATCTGGAAAGCTCGTTATCGGTACCAGCCATCATATCGGCCTCCATCACCTAGCGCCAGTATTGAAGCATTTTATCCAAGCCTATCCTGCCGTACAACTCGAAGTGCATTTTGTTGATTCAGAAACGGCTCATAAAGCGGTGCTTGATGGCGATTTATCACTGGCATTTTTGACGCTGCCGCCTGTCTATGATAAGCGCTTAACCTATCACACCTTATGGTCAGATCCGCTTTATTTTAT
This sequence comes from Psychrobacter sp. UBA6766, assembly GCF_002453355.1. Lineage (GTDB taxonomy): Bacteria > Pseudomonadota > Gammaproteobacteria > Pseudomonadales > Moraxellaceae > Psychrobacter. The sequence goes on from NZ_DKGQ01000047.1 coordinate 16,038, forward strand.
GACCGGCACTTTATCGCCTTTAGCGACAAAATCTAATGTGACACTAGAACAGTTAGCACGCTATCCTGCTATTTTACCGTCTGCTAACACCTTTACCAGTCAGATTACCTTAGCAGAATTTGCCAAACATAATTTAAAACCTTACGCCACCATGAGCACCAATCCACTTGAATCTATTCGGATGTTGGTTTCTGTTGGACTTGGCTGGTCGGTACTGCCGCAAACCATGATCAGTCAAGATTTAGAACGTATCGATATGGCCGATAATATTGAATTACAGCGCTACTTGGGTGTGGTTATCAATCCAAAACTCACGCAATCAAGTAGCGTAACGGCACTATTAGACTTACTTGCTCCTATTGAGTAAAGAGGAACGAGGTCTCTAAAACTATTCGCCAAGAGCGCTTGCTGATTGAGACAAGAGCACTTTTTTATTAAAAAAAGTAGCGGTTCGCATTTGTGATGCTCATACGTTATAATACGTCTGACGTTGTTTAGATAACATAATTTTACCTTAACCTTACTGATAGTCATATATTGAACACTTGTAGTAATATATGATAGTAAGCAGTAGGTTTGATGGTTTTAAATGATTGGTTATATAAGCGTCTGATCCTTAACGTGTGATAAGCAAATGAAAATATAAAATTGACATATAAATTTGCCGTTTACGTTTGTTCACAGCTTTGTCGGTATCAGCCCTAGAACATCAATCATATAAAACTAATAGAAGATTTTGAATAAAAGCCATTATGTCCTACTTAATGGCTTTTTTCGTCTTTAGTTTTTTTAATCTTAAATATTGTTTTCGGGCAGCGTCTTATAAGACTAAATTTTTCTCGCTAAAAATAATGACAGCCAACAATGTTGGTTAAGGACAGTTTATATGAACGGAGTTTCTAGTGGCGTGCTGATATCACTCGGCGCCTATTTCTTGGTGATGATTGGGATTGGGATTTATGCTTATTTTAAGCAAGCCAATGATACTGAAGGTTATATGCTGGGTGGTCGTAGTCTAGGTCCCGCAGTCACTGCCTTATCGGCAGGTGCATCCGACATGTCAGGTTGGTTGCTCCTTGGATTACCAGGAGCGATGTATGCTGACGGTATCGTCAGCGCTTGGATTGCAATTGGGTTGACCTTAGGTGCCTTTTTAAACTATATCATCGTGGCACCGCGCCTTCGTGTTTATACCGAAGTTGCTGATAACGCCATTACATTACCCGATTATTTCGCCAACCGCTTTGAAGATAAATCGCATATGCTGCGGGTTATCTCTGCCTTGGTTATCATTTTATTCTTTACCGTCTATACCGCTGCAAGTTTAGTTGGCGGCGGTAAGCTTTTTGAAAGCTCACTCAACCTTCCTTATAGCACAGGACTGTGGGTTACTGCTGGCGTCGTTGTTGCTTACACGCTATTCGGTGGTTTCTTAGCGGTATCGATGACCGACTTTGTTCAAGGTATCATCATGCTATTTGCTATGGTGATTGTTCCTATCGTCGCTTTGACTGACCTTGGTGGCGTTTCAGCCACGACCAATGCTATTAGAGCCATTGACCCTAGTATGCTCGATATCACGAGTGGCATGACATCTTTAGGTATTATATCCTTGCTCGCTTGGGGGCTTGGCTATTTTGGTCAGCCACATATTATCGTGCGTTTTATGGCAATTCGCTCAGTAAAAGATATTCCCACTGCGCGTAATATCGGTATGAGCTGGATGATTATCAGCCTTATCGGCGCCTGTGTAACAGGTATTGCTGGTCGCGCTTATGTACAAAAAACGGCGATGACGTTAGATGATCCTGAAACTATTTTTTTGGTATTTACGCAGTTTTTATTTCATCCACTCGTATCAGGCTTCTTATTAGCGGCCATTTTAGCCGCGATTATGAGTACCATTTCTTCGCAGCTACTAGTTGTATCAAGCTCACTGACGAAAGACGTTTACAAGCTTTTCTTTGATAGAGATGCACCAGAAGCACGCCAAGTATTGGTCGGTCGTATCTCGGTCATAGTAGTCGCTGTAGTTGCCATTTTATTGGCTTCCAATCCAGAAAGCTCTGTATTGAACTTAGTTTCTAACGCTTGGGCAGGATTTGGCGCAGCATTTGGACCTTTGGTTATTTTCAGTCTGACATGGCGCGGTATGAACCGCAATGGCGCTGTCGCTGGTATGGTCGTTGGGGCGTTGACCGTTATTTTGTGGGTCTACGGTCCATTCGAGATGAATGGCGTGGCATTAAACAGCTGGTTATACGCTATCGTGCCAGGCTTTATCCTAAGTACTATCGCTATCTTTGCCGTGAGCACCATGACTGGTGGTCCAAGACCTTCCGTATCTGCTAAGTACAAAGAGATGGAAATGAACTTAGATAAATAAGCACTTTTTATCCATTATTGTATTACCAAAAAAACCTCGCTAAGTAAACTCAGCGAGGTTTTTATTTTGCTAAAAATAGCGTTTAAAAGGTTTTCGTTAATAATACCGTCGCTGACTTTTCATCGCGGTCGTCATAATAGGCAAAGTTACTAGAAGTGGTATCGTAATCAGATACCAATCTTGGTGTTAATCCAAGCACAGTAAAATCGCGCTTCCATACTTGCAGACCTAGAGAAGTTGCTTTGTCTCTTCTTCTATTATTCTATTCATAGTCTTTATAGTTATTACAATCCCCTATTTATTAATAAACATAAAAAAGCGACCCTTAAAGATCGCTCTTTTTATATGACAACTACACTTATAGCAATAACTTATTTACCTTGATAAGACAGTTTCACACCGAGGATATAACCATCATTGTCTTGGAAATCACCAACCAATTTTTGAGTTGGCAACTGACCCTTAGCATCACCGAACCATAGATATTTACCACCTGCTGATACCGCCCACTCAGGAGTCACGTTGTATTTAGCACCAAGACCTACACTGTAGTAGCCATCGATAGGGCCTAAAGAAGTAGTTGGATCGCCAGCGCCGCTATCCCAACCAACGGTACCACTTACGGCTAAAGCTGGAGCTAAACGTTTAGCAAGACCGAGCTCTACTTGCCACTGGTCATCTTCATACTCAACCAAGTTTAAACCGTCAGGACCGTAGCTTTCTTTACTGACTTCATTATATAAAGGCGGCGTAATTTTAAAATCACCCCACGGTACCCAACGTACTTTTGCAGTGGCTAACATCGTTGGGTTAATACCGGTTTGGAAATCAAGGTTTACTGATTTAGGAGTAGTCAGTTCCATTGTATTAGTTTGGACTGGATTAATACCTAATGCTCCAGCTACTGGATAAGTTTCGTTAATATCCATTTTATGATCAATTTCAGATCGGTATGTCAAAGCAGCCTTCAAAGCAATTTCTGGCTTACTATAAGAAACACCTGCTAACCAACCATAATCTTGATCTGGGCTAATGTGTGAGGTATAACCTGTGGCTGGACCATAGGCAAGACCACGCAGCTTAACATCTGCTTGCACACGCTGGGCTACTGGTCCTCCATAGATCTGGAATTCTTTATTAGTACCAAATTTGGCACCTAAAATCGCGGTAATACTTTCGCTACGTACTTCAACATTGGTACCTTCGCCTGCGTTTCCTGCTTCGGCTCGTGCTATGCCTACTGCAGTTGAAAGTTTCTTTGCACCTTCAGCTGCTGCTTCTCTTACTTCTTGTGGTAATGCTGTGTTAGCGGCTGCTTGGCTTAATCTAGTAATTTCATCGCCAATAGTCGCGCCAGTAAATGCTCCACCAGTTAACTGAGTAATAGATGCATTAACGTCTCCTTTTGATACAAAGTTATTGTCACCACTATAATTTGCGGCCGCACCAAATGGCTCATCATATAGAATACCCACACTAAATGTATCATTGATATCCGTTTTTACGCCATAGCGAAAGAAATCATAAGACTCAGCGATATCCCCTGTTGCATTACCGCGCTGATAATCATTAATATTTGGGTTGTTATTAGCGCTATCATAGCCACTGACATCAGCGTCGATATAGGTATATACGGCTTCAGCATAGGTACCATCTTGTAAAAAGGCCGTGATATCTTGACCAGAACGGTCTAGTCCAGCTGCTTGACTCAAGCTGGCTATAGAAAGAGTAGCTACTGCTACGGAAAGGGCTTTTAAGTGAAAAGTAGCGCGCATTGTGTATCTCCAAACATCCTCGTTGTTTAATCGTTGCAATAAGTTATATTCGACTTTGTTACGCGAAATATAAGCTTATGTAAACGATGTCCTAAAATGAATAGTAATGACTTTTTAGCACTAAAACAACAGCTAAAATACTTTATTTCACAAATATGACTGAACAGTACATTAATTAATGGGGAATTATGAGTAATAATGTTTTATTTTGAATAACTTCATTAGGTGTCTATCTTGTAATCATCAATAGTATGTCACCAATAACCTTCTACTCCTATAAGGAACCCTATCTCGAATATTATTTATATTTAAGATAAAGAAGAACGGCAAAACATAAAAAAACGACCCATTTGAGGTCGTTTTTTTATCTATAAAATATAACTTATATCAATATTAGTAGTTTGTAGTTTTACTTAGCTTGATAAGATAGTTTCACACCAAGAGCAAAACCATCATTGTCTTCAAAATTACTAACGACAGCTTTAGTTGGAATTTGACCTTTAGCATCACCGAACCATAAGTATTTACCGCCGGCAGAAATTGCCCAGTTTTCAGTCAAGTTATACTTTGCACCTAGGCCAGCACTGTAATAACCGTCAATAGGACCTAGAGAAGTGACTGGATTGCCAGCGCCACTGTCCCAACCAATATTACCAGTTACTGCTAATGCTGGGGTTAAGCGTTTAGCCAAGCCTAGTTCTACTAACCACTGGTCTTTATCGTAGCTCACTAAAGACAAACCTTCAGGATACTGAGCTTTACTCACTTCTGTATAAACAGGAGGTACGATTGCAAAATCACTCCATGGTACCCAGCGCACTTTTGCTGTCGCTAAAGTTGTTGGATTAATACCTGTTTGAAAATCAAAGTTTACAGATTTTGGCGTAGTAATATCTATTTCACCAGCTTTTTCAGTACTAGCGGCAGGATAGCTTTCAAATATAGGAAGAGTATGATCAATTTCTGAGCGATACGTTAAGGCAGCCTGCAGTGCGATTTCAGGCTTACTATAAGATATCCCTGCTAGCCAGCCGTAATCCTGATCGGAGCTAATATGAGCGGTATAACCAGTCGCAGCGCTGTATGCCAGTCCACGCAGTTTTACGTCTGCTTGTACTTGTTGAGCAACTGGACCGCCATAAACTTGGAAATTTTTATTTTCGCCAAACTTCATACCAAGAATTGCAGTGATATTTTCAGTACGTACTTCAACGTTGGTTCCTTCACCTTTAGTAAACTCTTCTGCATCAGCGGCTTTTTTCGCAGTAAGAACGCCTACATAATTTGCTTGGGCTTCCTTAAGCTCTGCAGCTGTCAAGTTCTGAGGGTTGCCTGGCGCAAGTTGCGCTTTTAGCGTAGGTATTACAACACTATCAACTACTGCTTCGCTATATGCTGGGTTTCCAGTTACGTTTTTGATAACGGCATCACGATCACCTTGAGCTACAAAATTATTGTCGCCACTATAATCAGCAGCAGCACCAAAAGGCTCATCGTACAAAACACCAACGCTAAATGTGTCATTGATATCAGCTTTTACGCCATAGCGGAAAAAGTCATAAGACTCTGCAATATCACCAATTTTATTACCTTGCTGATAAGCGTTTTTATCTTTACCAACATAAGCATTATCATAGCCACTAACGTCAGCATCTAGATAAGTATAAACTGCTTCAGCGTACACACCATCTTGTAAAAAAGCAGTTATATCTTGACCTGAACGATCAAGACCCGCCGCACTTGCCAGGCTCGCTGTAGAAAGAGCAGCTAAAGCTACCGTAAGAGTCTTTAGAGTGAAATTTGCGCCCATTGTGTATCTCCAAACATCCCCATTGTTTCACCGCTACACCGAACTTTGTTAGGTAGACAGTATCTAAGGTGAAGAATACTAATGTGTTTTTTACATGAAAACAACCAAAAAACACATTATTTCTCTAATATGACTCAATAGTCAGCGAACCGTATATTTATGCAAAAATGCGCATATAAATTTATAAAAAATATTACCTCCGGTATTCTAAGACTTAGTGATTGGTTGCCTAATTAATAATGTGGTGGTCTATCCGCCATAACATCAAACGGCGCTATACCGCCTTCTCCATATTGGCTTTGCACTTGTTTGTAGATAAACTGCAACTGGCGCTGTAAGGTTTGAATGTCTTTGTCTTGCCGCGTAATGACCTCATCAAGCCGCTCCACGGTAACTTCAAGGTGAGAGAGGTTCGTTTGCAACTCAATGACCTGTGCTTGTAAATCTGTTTGGCTGTCTGACAGCTGAGCTTGTTGATTAGAAGCGTCTTTTTCTATCGAATTTGGTTGGTTCATGTTTTTCTCAATAGTAGTTCTCAATAATAGATAGTATGGTTATTTTCTTTGTTAAATCTCGGACCTAACCATTTAAAATAGACTTGATAAAATAGTATTTATAAAGGCATTTACGCATACTACAGTTAGGTGGCAGCATGTTATACTGCTAGGAATTTTGCAACAACCCCTACCTCACTATTATATAAGCTTAAGATATTCTATGGCATTGATACATTTAAAAGATATTCACTTAGCCTTTGGCGTGGCTCCTATTCTCGATGGTATTGATTTTTCAATCAATGCAGGCGAGCGCGTTTGTTTAATCGGCCGCAATGGCGAAGGCAAATCTACCTTATTTAAACTGATAAATGGCTCATTGCAGCCTGACAGCGGCGAGATTATCAAAAATAGCAGCATGCGTGTCGCTATGCTAGAGCAAGACGTTCCTGAAACCAGCGGACGTATTTTGGACATCGTGATGGGCGGTAGCCGACGTACCGCTGACTTGCTGATCAATTACAATAAACAAGTCGATATGTGTGCCAATGGCGATATGGATGCTTGCGAGCATATGGCAACGCTACAGCATGATATTGATGCAGTACATGGCTGGGATTTAGAACGTGATGCCACGCGCCTGATTACAACGATGGGACTCGATCCTGAAGATGATTTGTCCTCTCTCTCAGGAGGTCGTAAGCGCCGTGTGCTACTTGCTCGTTCGCTAGTCACCAAGCCTGATGTGCTATTACTCGACGAGCCAACCAACCATTTAGACGTTGAAAGCATTGAGTGGCTAGAGCGTTTCTTATTAGATTGGCAAGGCTTAACCTTGCTGTTCGTGACTCACGATAGAGCATTTGTTAATAAACTTGCAACTCGTATCGTTGAGCTGGATCGCGGTCAGTTAACCAGCTATGACGTGACCCAAGGCGCAAAAGGCTACGCGCGTTATCAAGAATTAAAAGAACAACAGCTACTCGCTGAAGAAAAGAACAATGCCAACTTTGATAAGAAACTGGCGCAAGAAGAAGTTTGGATTCGCCAAGGTATCAAAGCGCGCCGTACCCGTAACGAAGGTCGTGTCCGTGAACTAAAAGCCCTGCGTGAAGAACGCAAAGGCCGCCGTGAGCAAGTCGGTAACGTCAATATAACCATGGGCGAAGGCGAAAAAAGCGGCAAATTGGTTTGTAAAGTCAAAAACCTCCATCTTGAATATGATGGCAATGTCTTGGTCGATAACTTTAGCACCATGATTATGCGCGGTGATAAAATCGGTATCGTCGGACCTAATGGCGCGGGTAAAACCACGCTGATTAAAGCTCTGCTTGATATGTCTGATAATGATGTGACCAAAACAGGAACGGTTGAACTGGGCACCAATTTACAAATCGCCTTCTTCGATCAGCTGCGTGACCAGTTAGATCTAGAAGCCAGTGTGGCGCAAAACGTCTCTGAAGGTTCAGACTTCGTTGAAGTTGGTGGTCGTAAGACGCATATCATGAGTTACTTACAAGACTTCTTGTTTGCGCCAGAGCGTGCACGAACACCTGTTAAAGCCTTATCAGGGGGTGAGCGTAACCGCGTTCTACTTGCCAAGCAATTATTAAAGCCTGCCAATATTCTAGTACTTGATGAGCCAACCAACGACTTGGATATGGCAACCCTTGAGCTTTTAGAAGAATCAGTTGCTAGCTTTAACGGTACGATATTACTGATCAGTCATGACCGCTCATTTATGGATAATGTCGTCACTTCGACTTGGGTATTTGACCAAGACGAAAACGGAAATGGCATCGTTAAAGAATACGTCGGTGGTTATCAGGAATATCTGGTGCAAAAAAATCGTGAAGAAGCAGTCAAAGTGGCCAAGTCAACTAATGCTAGCGCTACAACTAGTAAAGCTGCTACTAAAGCCGCGACAGTAGCAAAATCTAGTCATACTGCCAAAAAGCTCAACTATAATGAACAGCGCGAACTCGATAATCTACCAAAAGAGATTGCTGTACTAGAAGCTGAGCAAACGCAGCTGGAAGAAAAGTTGGCGGATGGTTCATGGTTTACCAAGGATATGGAAGCTGCTACTGCTGCCAGTGAGCGTTTATTGATTATCGAAGATGAGATGATGAATAAGCTTGAGCGTTGGAATAGCCTCGAAAGCTAACATTACCCATAGCCGTTGTCGTTGATATAGAGAAGAGTTATAAATAGCTTACGACTACTTACAAGGGCGTGATGGGCGGAAAGTTAGTGAACATTGTCTTGATTTCAAGTATCATTCCCTATTGCTGAATACCCTTATTAATTATAAGGTCATTATTCATAACAGTCTTGTTAGTATAAAGGCGCACTTTAGAGCAGGTTAAACATTGATAATTAAGCAGTTTTAGACTAATTATCTTGTTTAATGCTTTAGCGCGTCCTATCAAGACTACTTTATTTTTAACACAATAATTTATTTTATGACCGAAATAGCTTAGAATAGCAACAATTAGCAAAATTAGGCACAGCCAACGTGGCTTGATAATTGTCATTTTCTAAGCCACAAACCCAGTGTGGGATAATCCCATTTCATTCACCTGGAGGAAGTATTAATGAGCCATGCCGAAGGCGTTAACGTACAACGTCGTAGAGTTCTTATTGCCTCGACTGCCGTCATTGGTGCAGCTGGGGTAGCTGCTGTGGCGACACCCTTTGTCCGTTCTTGGACCCCAAGCGCTAAAGCTGAGGCTGCAGGCGCGGCAGTAAACCAAGATATTGGTTCTATCGAAGCAGGACAAATGATTGTCGTCAAATATCGTGGCAAACCTATCTATGTAGTAAAGCGCACTGAAGATATGCTAGCAGGATTAGACGACGTCAAGCCACTACTGTCTGATCCTGATTCAGAAGAATCACTACAACCAGAATATTGTAAAAATCCTGAGCGCTCTTTGTCACCAGAGGTACTGGTGGTAGAAGGCGTCTGTACACATTTAGGCTGTGCACCGAACTACCGTCCTGATGTTGGTGCAGCTGATTTAGGCGGTAATGACTGGTACGGTGGATTTTTCTGCCCCTGTCATGGTTCTAAATATGATTTAGCAGGTCGCGTTTTTAATGGTGTTCCTGCGCCGCTTAACTTACCTATCCCAGAGTACAGCATGGATGGTACCATCTTGACGATTGGGGAGGCTTAATATGAGCATGGGTAAAAAGTTAATGCATTGGGTAGACGCGCGCTTTCCTGCGACTGAAACCTATGAATATCATATGTCAAAGTACTATGCTCCAAAGAACTTTAACTTTTGGTATTTCTTTGGCGTGTTATCAATGGTCGTACTGGTCAACCAATTGGTGACTGGTATTTGGCTGACGATGATGTATAACCCAAGTGCCGAAGGGGCATTTGCGTCTGTTGAATACATCATGCGTGATGTCAAAGGTGGTTGGCTCATCCGTTATATGCACTCGACGGGCGCATCTGCGTTCTTCGTCGTCGTATATTTGCATATGTTCCGCGCCTTGCTATACGGCTCATATCAAAAACCGCGTGAGCTTATTTGGCTCATCGGAATGGGTATTTACCTAGCATTGATGGCAGAAGGTTTCTTCGGTTACCTACTTCCTTGGGGCAACATGTCGTTTTGGGGCGCACAGGTTATCTTGAACTTACCTGCCGCACTGCCTGTTATTGGCGATGGTCTTGCTGAATGGGTTCGTGGTGACTATATCATCTCAGGTATTACTCTAAACCGCTTCTTTGCTTTACATGTCGTTGCTATTCCGCTAGTACTTGTAGGCTTAGTATTTATGCATTTAGTGGCATTACATCACGTCGGTTCAAACAACCCTGATGGTATTGACATTAAAAAGCTAAAAGACAAAAACGGTGTGCCATTAGACGGTATCGAATTCCATCCTTATTACACTGTGCATGATATGGTTGGTATTGTTGTCTTCTTTATCCTGTTCTTTGCAGTGGTATTCTTCTTCCCAGAAGGCGGCGGTTTCTTCCTTGAGCCACCAAACTTTGAGACAGCGAACTCACTGAAAACACCTGCACATATTGCGCCAGTATGGTACTACACGCCTTTCTACGCCATCTTACGTGCTGTTCCTAACAAGCTTGGCGGCGTGGTTGCAATGGGTGGTGCGATTGCATTCCTGTTCTTGATCCCATGGTTAGATAGATCACCAGTACGTTCGATACGTTATAAAGGTATCTTATCTAAGATTGCACTTACTATCTTTGCTATCAGCTTTGTGGTATTGGGTTACTTGGGTGCAACACCTGCAACGCCAACATCGACAATTTTAGCGCGTATCTTTACCATTCTGTATTTCTTGTTTTTCTTATTGATGCCGTTCTACACAGCTATTGAGAAGTGTAAACAGCCACCAGAACGCGTTACCGGAGGTCACTAATGAGCACGCTAATTAAATCCCTAGCTGGTCTAGGCTTAGGCGCGGCATTGACCTTGACTGCTGGTAGTGCAATGGCAGAAGGTGGATGCGGAACGTTTACCAATGCCGATGGCGTGGTAGAACACTTAGCTTGTAGCACCGCCCCTATTGATTTCACCAATAAGGGTTCGCTACAAAACGGTGCGAAGATTTTCATGAACTACTGCGCTGGGTGTCACTCAGCAAAGTATGTTCGCCACTCGCGGATTGCAAAAGACTTAGAGATACCGCCAGAGCTGGTTGAAAAGTATCTGATGGTAACCACCGATCAAATCGGTGACCATATCAATGCTGAGATTGACCCTGACGTTCAAGCATCATGGTTTGGCGCTGCACCTCCAGATTTGTCACTTGAAACAAGACTGCGCGGTGATGACTGGGTATATACGTACTTGTTGTCATTTTATGAAGATCCGAGCCGTCCTTGGGGCTCTAACAACTTAGTGCTCGCAAACGCCGCGATGCCGCACGTCTTGCACAATATGCAAGAAGAGCTAAGTGCAGATGAATTCAAATCTGAAGTAGGCGATTTGGTTAACTATATGGCATGGATGGCTGAGCCTATCCGTCATGACCGTAAAGTGATTGGCTTTTTTGTGATTTTATTCTTATTAGTGTTATTAATTCCAGTTTACTTGCTAAATAAAGAGTTCTGGAAAGACGTAAAATAATCGCGAGCTACAGCTTCAGTATCATCTGAATAATAAGTATCGTTATAATAAAAGGCCCTACTTCGGTAGGGCCTTTTTTACGTTTTAACAGACAGTCAGACGTTTAAATGGCTATTAAATAATCAGCTCATACGCTATATTTACGTACGCTACCTTGATAAACAGAGTAACTTTGTTTACGATGACAGGCTTTACCATTAACATTAGGCTTCCATGATTGATGCGAATGACATTCCAAGTAGTCAACTGATTTTATACGCTGATGATGGCTATGACAGCCATGTGGTACGCCTATTACTTGAAGAAAAAAAGCTTGCTTATTATTTGTCGCGTTTGCATTCTGAGCGTCCTGAAGATTTAACCGAACTCAACCCCTATCATACCCTCCCTGTCCTGCAACAGCGTGAGATTGCGCTTTATGAGATTAACGTTATCTTTGAATACTTAGAGGAGCGTTATCATGCCAATAAACTACTTCCTGATACGCCGCAAGAGCGCGCCCAATTCCGCCAGTTGGCATGGCGTATTCAACATGACTGGTTGGTTCTTGGTAAGCGTTTACTGATGCATCCCGACAGTTTCAATAAAGCCCAAGCCGCTTTAGCCAAAAAACAGCTAAGCGATTCACTGATTACGCTATCTCCCCTGTTTTCCCATAAACCCTACTTTATGGCAGACGATTTCGGCTGGTGCGATGTGCTATTAGCACCTTTATTATGGCGATTAGAAGAGATGGGCATTGAGCTGCCACGTGCCATTAGTCGTCCTCTATTTGACTATCAAAAACGAGTCTTTGAGCGGGGCAGCTTTCAAAAAAGCGTGCGTTAATTAGACAACCGCTGACCACTCGCTTAAAATAGATTCTTATATAAAGTAGCCATACAATGAATGGCTTTTCTATAAATGAAAGATTTTTCTAATACCATTATTCTGCCGAAAACAACTCACTGAGTATTATTAATAACCATCAATAAGGAAACCAAGAGATGAGCGAAGAATTCACGTCTATTACCCCTACACGTCCGTATATGGTGCGTGCGTTATATCAGTGGATAGAGGATAATGCGCTCACGCCGTACCTGATGGTAGATGCCACCGCTGACAATGTACAAATTCCTAGAGAGCATGTTCAGGACGGCCGTATCGTGCTCAATATCGCCAGCCGTGCCACGGGTAATATGAGCATGGGAAATGACTATATCCATTTTAGTGCGCGCTTTGGCGGCGTATCACAAGAAATTTGGGTACCACTGCAGGCAGTGATGGGAATCTATGCCAAAGAAAACTCACAAGGAATGTTTTTTGACCCCAATGAATACGATGATTATGTTCCTGAAGAAGATACCGACGCTATTTCTAAAAAAAGCTCTGCCGCTCCTAAACCCAAACGCGATAATAAAGCTGGGCTAAAAGTCTTAAAATAAGATTCATATAAATAATTAAGACTTATATATAAAACATTGCAAAAAAAAAGCTGGTCGTAATGAGTACGTCCAGCTTTTTTTGTTGTCTAACTGACTGCCTTTTTAGAGCATTATGTCCTAGGCAATGTTACACCGCGCTGACCTTGGTATTTACCTCCACGATCTTTATAGCTGGTTTCACAAACATCGTCACTATCGCTTTGGAAAAACAGCATTTGTGCCACGCCTTCACCCGCATAAATACGCGCTGGTAAATTGGTGGTATTACTAAATTCTAAGGTTACGTGCCCTTCCCACTCAGGCTCAAGAGGCGTCACGTTGACAATGATACCGCAGCGCGCATAAGTCGATTTACCAAGGCAAATCGTCAAGACGTCACGTGGAATACGAAAATATTCCATGGTTCGCGCGAGTGCAAATGAGTTTGGCGGAATGATACACTCATCACCAACGATATCGATAAAGCTTTTTTCATCAAAGTTTTTGGGATCGACGACGACTGAATGCACGTTAGTAAAAACTTTAAACTCAGGCGCGCAGCGTACGTCATAGCCATAGCTTGATGTACCATAACTCACCAGACGCTCGCCTGCATCATTAAAACGTACTTGACCTGGCTCGTATGGCTCAATCATGCCGTGTTCTTCAGCCATTTTACGAATCCAGCGGTCAGACTTAATAGACATTATTGTTCCTTAGCAGATATAGAATAGGGATTATAATTTGAATGATTTTTTGATAGCGACGATTATACGGAATTGATGACGTGATTTATAGGCTTGGCTGATTTTAAATTACATCTACTATTTGTAAACACGCAATGAGCACACTGCTGCTACCATTTTGCAAAATGATCTTCTGCCAATCCCATTACCTTATCAAAGCTAATCACTTCATCTTTGATTCGTATTTCGCCGCTATATAGACCCATCCATTGCTCAAAAATACTTGCAACGATACCAAAATTATCGGTCTTTTTATAGACGGTAATTGGTGTAAAGGTTAAATCAATATCGACATTGCTCCAGCTAAGGTTTTGGTGATGAATACGCCAAGTATGTTGTGCGGCTGCATCCATATCTTGACGTATAAACATCACAGGCGGTAAATACACTATCTGCCCCTCAAGCCAGCACGCATTCTCACTAGCACCGGTTTCATTGACGCCCATCGATAAGTTCAATGTGAAATGACGCCCATCTGACAAATAGCTATTGATACACGTCCAAAACCAATTGGTCTCACGACGCATATAGCCAAGTGTCCAATCTAGATTGGCAAGAGTGGTGTCGTTAAAGTCTATTTGCTTAGCTTGAACCTTGGAAGTATTTATGTGAAATTTTGAATTGGCTTTAATAAGTAAATGACCAGATACAGCGGTCAACGACTCTTTTTGGGTAAAGGTCCAACCTCGCCTACCTGTCGGTGTACAGATAGCTAGTGGCTGTGATTGTCTTGCTAAGGTTGCATTGAGTGCAAGGTTTTGACTATCTAGCACAACGTCAATCTGGGAAGGCGTAAAACCCAATGTTACGGTCAGCTTATTATGGGTAAACGCCATTTGACCTTGATAGCAATCGCCTTCTAATAAGGTCTGCCAAGTCAAAGGTTGCAAGGCTTCGCAAACTTCTAGCTCATTAGTTTCATCATGATAAAGATAAACGAAGGCGCTGGTCGCAAGCTTAATCGTCGCTAGTGCTAGGCAAACTCGATAAGGCGGCTCGATAATTTGGATAAAACAAAATTGGTTGGCTTTAAGCGCTTTGCGCCAGTTTGGCAGCGCTTTTTGCGAGATAAGATGGCTATGATAGTCAAGATAGTTGATGCGCTTAACGTTAGCAAAAACGCCAAAGCTAGGTTGACCGTTTTGAATAAGCTGGTCAATCTCAACTGCTCTCAAGTGATTAGCGATAGGTTGGTGATTATTATTTTGCTTCATGGTTAAGGCATCCTAGCCAATTTTTTCTAAGTCACTATTCATTTACAGCTACTGGCTGTCCTTGGTAGCTAACTATGCTGCTGACGATTCTTCTCTTTGCTTGTCCTGAAGCAGCCCAAACGGCTTCCCTAATAGCTTTAATCTCTATCATCGTCAAACCATCTATAAGCTCTTCTGTCACATTGACTACTGCAAAAGAACTTATTCCAAACGGATGCTTAGAAAATTTAAGCAATAAATCAGTCATAGCTTGTACTGCTTGTAAAAAATCAGCAATCACCATTCGGCGATTGCTAAAATCCGCATTAACCTGATAGCGTTTGCTACTGCCATCTTTATAGTAGCAAACGGCGCTTACTTGATTATTCGACAGCTCAATCACGTATATTGGCGGACGAAATAGCTTTAGGAGCTGATATTGCTTGGGGATAGTATCTAAATGACTTTGATAAATGGATAGACTCACGATACTTCCTTTTTAAAATTCAAAGCCATTTAGATTGTAAGACTTTATATGCTTAGGCTATTTTACTAACTTTAGAAGCCATTAAAAACTATTAGAAAATACGCTTATCATCGACTGGTTTGGCAAATTTATTAATGTTGGCTTCTATATTCTTGGCAATACTTAGATAGTAGGATGCAAACTCATCATCCGCTAAGACACTAGGCTCACCTTTATCCACTTGCTCACGAATACCACTGGCGAGTGGTAGTTGTCCTAATAACGGCACATGATACTGTTCAGCGATTTTCTCACCACCACCAGTGCCAAAGATAGCTTCGGTATGGTTACAGTTGCTACACGTATGCAGCGCCATATTTTCAACCACACCAAGTACTGGAATATTGGTCTTATTAAACATCTCGATGCCTTTTTGCGCATCAAGTAAAGCAATATGCTGCGGAGTCGTCACAATCACCGCGCCCGTCACTGGAATGCGCTGCGCCAATGTCAACTGAATATCGCCGGTACCAGGCGGCATATCAATGACTAAATAATCGAGCTGCGGCCAATTGGTTTGGTTATACAGCTGCATCAACGCGCCAGTCGCTTTTGGTCCGCGCCATGCGACGGGCGTATTATCCCCATCGAGCAGGCTACCAATGGATAGCATAGCCAAACCATGCGCTTCGATAGGAACAAATTGCTCGTTTTCTAGCTCGGGTTTGACCTTATCTACGCCCAACATGGTCGGCATACTCGGTCCATAAATATCAGCGTCCAGCACGCCAACTCGATTGCCTAACTTCTGTAATGCTAAAGCGATATTAACGGTAGTGGTTGATTTGCCCACGCCGCCTTTGCCCGAAGCGACGACGATAATATGGCGGATACGCGGATGCGCCGTCAAGGACGCTTGCGTCGGAGCCGCTTTCGTAATCGGCGGTTCAGCCTGATTACTGCTATCAGTAGTTACCGATGGCTTAGTCTGCTTTTCCATCGCATTGGTGGTTTTTGGCATGGCTTTTGGTAGGCTTGAGCCCGCACCTTTTGCTGACGCAGGCAGGCGAACATTCATATGAATCACTCTGATACCGTGCGGATGCAATAGACTGCCTAGCTCTTGTTGAATAACCTCAGGGTCGCTATCTTGCGGTAGGCGCAAGTCTAAGGTCAGCTGATCGCCGTCGCGCTCAAGGCCCGTTACCATAGTCGCGATACTGCTCTTGCCCACATGATAACCTAATAGCACTTTATCAACAGCGCTATCAAGTGCGGCTTGTTGCTCTGGGGTTTCGGATTTCGAAGATGCTCTTTTTTTTATAAAATTAAACATAGCTACCTCTACTACCTATATCGATGGTTATATTTGGCAAAATTAAATAATCGCTTATTAAAGATCTGTTTTTTGAGCCATCACTTTTAACTAAGATATGCCCTAATAACTTTTTGAATAAAATCTTAGCTAAAACGTTGCCACAAAAAGCTTTTACTAAATGGTTTTATATCGCTAGTGTAGCTCAATGCGCGCTATAAAAAAACCACACTGTCAGTAGGTGTGAGAGCCAAAGGATGCTACTGAATTTTTATCTCAATAGTTTATTGTTAAATAGACTAACCAATCGGCAAAAACTTGGAAGCGATAAATAAATAAATAAGTACACCTGAAGCATCACTTATCGATGTTATCAGAGGCGCACTGGCAGTCGCAGGGTCAAAGCCCAGTTTATTAAGTATAAAGGGTAGACTCATTCCAATCACACTACCAATCATAACCACGCAAACCATACTTAATGCAAGTACTAGAGAGACGGTTGCATCACCGCGAACATAACCAATTAGGGCAATAGCCACTGCCATTGTGGCACCTAACAATAAAGCAACCAATGCTTCTCGGCCCAGTAGTGAGAACCAATCGCGCATCACTACATCACCTGTCGCTAGTGCACGTACCATCAAAGTAGCCGACTGCGATCCGGCGTTACCGCCACTGTCAACCAATAAAGGTAAGAAAAATACTAGTACTAAGTTAGCTGCAATGACATCTTCAAAGTTGGCAATACTTAATCCTGAGAGCAAGTTACCGAATACTAAAAACACTAGCCAAAAGACGCGTTTGCGATAGAGAACGGTGATACTGACATCTTTTAGACGACCGACCATGGTCGAGACACCGCCTGACTTATGAAAGTCATCGGTAGCTTCATCGCTTGCTACGTCCATCGCATCATCATGGGTGACGATACCGACCAATGCCCCATTCGCATCAGTAATGGGTAAGGATATCAAATCATAACGGGCGACCATTTTAGCGACGTCTTCTTGATCGTCATTGACATCACAAGATATGACCGAGCTGACCATAATGTCATGAATCATCTGCTCAGGTGATGACAAAATAAGCACTCTTAATGACACCACACCCAATAACTTACGCGCGTCATCAATCACATAAGCATGATAAATGGTTTCGGCATCGGGCGCTTCTAATCGTAGCGCGTCCAAGGCTTCAGCGACGTTCATCTCAGCGCCTAAGGTGGCATAATCAGAGCTCATCAAGGCACCAGCCGTGCCTTCTTCATAAGCCGATAATCTGCGAATATCCTCACGCTTCGCTTGCGCTAATGCCGGTAATAACACGTCGCGTTGGTCTTGACTAAGGCGCTTATACAAATCAGTACGCTCATCAGATGGCATCTCCCCGACTATCTTAGCTAAAATAGCCCGGGGAAACACATAAGCAAGCGCCACTTGACTATCGGCGTCTAAATAAGCAAATATCGTCGAGCGATTGGGTAAATGTGCGAGTAGCTGCCAAGCCAGTTTGGGTTCAATCAGTGCCAACACATCGGCTATATCAATGGGTCGCAGTTCCTGAACCTCTTCAATCGCTTGCTCATACTGTTGTTGCTCGATAGCACGGCTCAGTTTTTCGGCATAGGTCAACGCTAAGTCTTTATTTTTCATTGCTTTTACTCCGTGCAGCGCGAACTGGTACAACAGACGCTCATAAAAAAGAGCCAATATTATTGGCTCAAATTAATATAAAACTAGATGCTAGTGTATTGCTGTTTTATTAGCAAGTTAATCGCTCACAAATACAGAAAACAGCCAAAAAATTGCTAATTTATAAATCGACTGCTAATTCATAAACCAACCATGACTGGCAACGATAGATTGACCAGTAAAAACATTACTTGGGAAAGCCGCTAAAAATAGCGCCAATTGAGCGATATCGTCAACCGTAGTAAATTCTTTATCAACGGTATTGACTAGCATGATATCCTTCACTACTGACTCTTCACTGATGCCTTTTTCGGCTGCCTGCTCAGGGATTTGTTTTTCGACCAAAGGTGTTTTGACAAATCCTGGACAAATCACATGCGCACGCACATTATGCTCAGCGCCTTCTTTTGCCAGCACTCGGCACAAACCTAATAAACCGTGTTTAGCCGTGACATAAGGCGCTTTATATAGTGATGCTTCATGCGAATGTACTGAGCCCATATAAATGATCGTCCCACCTTTATTGTCTTTATACATGTGCTGCACCGCCGCTTTGGTGGTTAAAAATGCCCCATCTAGATGAATAGCAAGCATTTTTTTCCAATCCTCAAACGCCATCTTATCAATTGGATTAATAATTTGAATACCGGCGTTGGAGACGAGAATATCAATGCCGCCAAAGGTATCAACCAGCTGCTGCACACCATCGTTGACCGCAGACTCAGACGTCACATCCATCGCTATCGCCATTGCCTTGCCACCAGTCGCTTCGATAGCTTCGACTGTTTTTTGAGCGGCTTCACGGTTAATATCTGCGATACCAACGGCTGCCCCTGCTTTGGCATACGTCTCAGCGATATCACGCCCGATGCCACTTGCCGAGCCTGTTACTAAAGCGACCTTGCCTGTCAAATCCTGTTGTAATTGAGTCGCCATATTTTATAGTCCATTATTAAATAGGTCGTTGAATAGTTTATGTTTGAGCCAAATGCGCTTATTGAGCAATAGTCACGGGCGTTTTTTCTTGCAACTCATCAAAGCTCACACCTTCTGCCAACTCGACCAGCTTTAGACCGCTATCCGTAACGTCTAATACCGCAAGCTCAGTGATAATACGGTCAACCACGCCTTTTCCTGTCAATGGCAACTCGCAATTAGCAAGGATTTTTGGGTCGCCATGTTTATTGACTTGCTCCATCAGTACAATCACGCGCTGCACGCCAGCGACCAAATCCATCGCTCCGCCCATACCTTTGACCATCTTTTTGGGAATCATCCAGTTGGCCAAATCGCCATTTTCTGACACTTCCATCGCCCCCAATATCGCCAAATTCACATGACCACCGCGAATCATGGCAAACGACTCTGAGCTGCTAAAATAACTGGCGCCCGTCTCGGCAGTGACGGTTTGCTTGCCTGCGTTAATTAAATCCGCATCGACGTTTTTTGCCGTTGGAAACTCGCCAATTCCTAATAAGCCGTTTTCTGACTGCAACCAAACATCGACATCTTTAGGAATGTGGTTGGCTACCAATGTCGGCAAACCTATCCCTAAGTTGACATAATAGCCGTCTTGTAGCTCTTTTGCAGCACGCTGTGCCATCTGATCTCTTGTCCATGCCATGATAATTTCCTTATTTTTACGATATTCTATTTTTATTCATCTTGTTGTTGAATTAAGCGCCTTCGACTGTTTTGGTCGTGGTTTTTTCGATACGCTTTTCAGGACTGTTATTTAATACAATGCGCTGCACAAAGATTCCTGGCAAATGAATCTCATCAGGATCGAGTGTGCCAGTCTCGACGATTTCTTCGACCTCGACGATGGTAATCTTGCCCGCCATCGCGCAGTCTGGGTTAAAGTTTCGCGCCGTTTTATTAAAAATCAAGTTACCAGCTTTGTCTGCTTTTTGTGCTTTGATCAATGACACATCAGCACGTAACGTGTGCTCAAGCACATAAGTACGACCGTCAAAATCGCGCGTTTCTTTGCCTTCGGCGACGAGTGTGCCCACGCCAGTTGCGGTATAAAACGCAGGAATCCCCGCGCCGCCCGAGCGTAGTTTTTCGGCCAATGTCCCTTGCGGCGTTAGCTCAACTTCTAACTCACCTGCCAAGTATTGACGTTCAAACTCTTTATTTTCACCAACGTACGATGAGATCATTTTTTTGATTTGGCGCGTTTGCAATAGCAATCCTAAACCAAAATCATCGACACCCGCGTTATTACTGATGCAGGTCAAGTCTTTGACGCCACTATCGCGTAATGCTTCGATCAGCGCTTCTGGAATACCGCACAACCCAAACCCACCGATAGCAAGCGTTTGCCCCTCACTGACCACCCCTTTTAGCGCCTCTTCGGCACTGCTGTATACTTTTGATTGACTCATGCTTATCTCCTTGCAAGTCATATTTTTGTTATTGAAGTAAATCATTACTGATTGTTAGCTGCCTATATCAGCCCTTATTTTTCACCACTATTTCCAATAATTTTGCTATTTTATAACAATACATTCCTTATCGATATATCATATAAAACTTACTTATGCTAACTTAACATATTATTCTCGCAGCGCCTAGAGGATAACATTAAGAGCACACCAACCAGCGCAGTAGCTGAGCATATAAAGGGTCTATAAAGCAACATTACAGACTTATATTTGATTAAATATAAAACATACTCTGTTTTGATTTATTTTATTGACTCATATGATCATGCACGGCATACTCGCGGCCTTAATTTTGCCAAGGAGGGCGATTATGTTTAGCACGTTTGCTATTGTCATTACGTTATTACTATTGATGTTCTTTGCTTATCGCGGTTATTCGGTATTGATTTTAGCCCCAATTATGGCCGCTTTAGCCGTTCTGCTTTCGGGTGATTTCTTAAGTACCATCCCTGCTTATACCGATGTATTTATGGGAGCGTTAAGTGGATTTTTGCTTAAGTTTTTCCCTATTTTTTTATTGGGAGCCTTATTTGGTCGTTTGATGGCAGACTCTGGAGCAGCGACAGCCATTGCTAAAACTGTGGTCGAAAAACTCGGTGCCAGCAAAGCTATTTTGGCAGTCATTTTAGTTTGTGCTATTTTGACCTACGGCGGTGTGTCGTTATTTGTCGTGGCGTTCGCTATTTACCCTATCGCCAAAGACTTGTTCAAAGCTGCTGATATTCCTAAGCGTTTGATTCCAGCAGCGATCGCTCTGGGCTCATTTACCTTTACCATGACCGCGTTACCAGGAACGCCTGCGATTCAGAACGCCATTCCGATTCCTTATTATAATACTAACGTTTTTGCCGCGCCTATTTTGGGTATCATTGGTGGCCTTATCATGTTCTTTTGTGGTTGGTTGTGGTTACAATCAAGAGCTAGAAAAGCCAATGCCGCAGGCGAAGGCTATGGTCAACATGACGAAAGTGACGTAGGCGGTATTGGAGGCACTACTGCAGACACTCATTTGCTCAGCACCCATCACACTTCCTTTACCGTCGCCATGATTCCACTGGTATTGGTAATTGGCTTAAACGCTCTATTAACTTATTTTATCTTCCCATCAATGGACTTTAGTGGCTTACAATCGCAATTTCCCGATTTAAATATCGCAGGCTCGCTAGGATTATGGTCGATCATCATCTCATTGGTCGTGGCTTGCGTGGTATTAATCGTACTACGGATCGGTCATTGGAACAATCTACAAAAAACCATTAACCGCGGAACTTATGACTCGATGTTACCGATTTTTAATACGGCATCAGAAGTCGGGTATGGCGCGGTGATCGCTTCACTGGCAGGGTTTTTGCTTATTCGTGACAGTATCCTAAACCTAACGCCAGGCAATCCGCTAATCTCAGAAGCGGTGGCGATGACCACATTGGCTGGTATTACGGGCTCGTCCTCTGGTGGTTTGAGTATCGCCCTATCAACCTTAGGTGAAGACTATCTAAGAATGGCGGTCGCCGCTGGTATTGATCCTGAGCTGATGCACCGAGTGGCGGTGATGGCAGCAGGTGGTCTCGATACCCTGCCGCACAGTGGCGCGGTCATTACTTTGCTTGCGATTTGTGGTTTGACGCATAAGCAGTCCTATCTAAACGTGGCAATGGTCACAATGGCCATTCCACTTGTCGCTGTGGTGGCCGTTATTATTTTAGGAACAATGTTTGGGTCATTTTAAAGATATTAAAATGCTAAAAGCAGACTTTAAATAGCATCTTTAAATACCATAGAAATTTACTTTTTTATAAAACCCACTGATCAATTGATTGGTGGGTTTTTATTATGCTGCCATTTGATAAGTATTGATTTCTATAGTTAAAATATTTTAAAAACGCTACGATACTGCTTGTATAGTTTTTTCTTGCTTGCTGTGCCTACGCAGACAGAGGCTGCAAAAAAACTATACAAGCAGTATGTGGTGTATCGATATTACTTTTCATTGACTATATTAACCTCTATATAAGTTATCGCTCGCCATACCGTGCAGGTTTAGGGTTGTTATATGATGAATGAGCATATTAATTACTGAGGTAATATCACAAATTTGGCTGAATTACGGTATCATAGGCACACTTTTTCAATTTCTATTGATAACCAATCCGTTTATATAAAAATATAGGTGACAAAAGTGCGTGAGATTCTAGTAACCAGTGCCCTGCCCTACGCCAATGGTGATATCCATTTGGGGCATCTTGTAGAGTATATTCAAACCGACATTTGGGTGCGGGCGATGAAAGCGCAAGGCCATCAAGTCACTTACGTCTGCGCTGATGATGCGCACGGTACAGCAATCATGCTAAAAGCCGAAGAAAATGGCGTGACCCCAGAAGAACAAATCGCCTCAGTAAAAGCCTCACATGAAGCAGATTTTGATAAATTTTTGATCAATTTTGACAATTATCACAGCACACATTCCGAAGAAAATAAGCATTTTTCTGAACTGATTTATCGTCGTTTAAATAGCACCGGTCATATCAGTACAAAGGACGTCAAGCAGCTTTTTGACCCAGAAAAACAACTATTTCTAGCCGATCGTTTTGTTAAAGGCACTTGTCCTGAATGCGGCGCACCTGACCAATACGGCGACAACTGTGAAGTTTGCGGTACCACCTACGATGCGACCGACCTTATCGATCCGCACTCAACATTGTCAAATGCCACACCTGTTTTAAAAACTTCAAAGCACTATTTCTTTGATTTGCCGGAGTTTGAGCAGTTCTTAAAGGATTGGACGCGCAGCGAAAATCGCCTGCAAGTGTCGGTCGCTAACAAACTGCAAGAATGGTTTGATGCTGGGCTAACCAGTTGGGATATCTCGCGTGATGCGCCCTACTTTGGCTTTCAAATTCCAGATACGCCAAGCGACGAGCCAGACAAGTACTTTTATGTTTGGCTTGATGCACCAGTTGGCTATATGGCAAGCTTCAAAAACCTATGTGATAAACGCGAAGGCACTGACCAAGCGCTTGATTTTGACCGTTATTGGATGCAAGAAAACGAGCATAAAACCGAGGTGTATCACTTTATCGGTAAAGACATCGTTTATTTCCATGCGCTATTTTGGCCAGCAATGCTTGCGGGTAGCGAATTCCGTACGCCAACGGGCGTATTTGCGCATGGATTTCTAACTGTCAATGGCGCAAAAATGAGTAAGTCGCGCGGCACCTTTATTAAAGCCGAAACGTACGCTAAGCACTTGCATCCTGAATACTTACGTTATTATTTTGCGAGCAAATTGTCTGACAAAGTCGAGGACATTAACCTTGATTTAGAAGATTTTATGCAAAAGGTCAACTCTGACTTGGTCGGCAAAGTGGTCAATATTGCCAGTCGCAGCGCTGGTTTTATCGTGAAGAAATACGACGGTATGCTCTCTGAGGTTTGTACTGAGCCTAAGTTATTAGAAGACATTACTAAAACTGGCGATGAAATTGCCGCCGCTTATGAGAACCGTGAATTCTCGCGTGCCATGCGCTTAATCATGCAATGTGCGGATAAAGCCAATGAGTATATCGATGAGAAAAAACCTTGGTCGCTTGCTAAGATCGAGGGCACTGAACAAGAAGTTCAAGACGTCTGCTCGGTGGCGATTAATATTTTCCGTCAATTGATGGTATATCTCGCCCCTGTATTGCCTGAGCTGACGGCCGATGCTAAAGAATTTTTAAATATTGATGACTTAAGCTTTGCTAGCCGTAATGAGTGGTTGCTGGGTCATAAAATCAATAAGTTTAAACCGTTAATGCAGCGTATCGAAGAAAAAGATATTGCCGCAATGGTTGAAGATTCGAAAGCTTCGTTGACGCAAGCTGATTCCCCGACCGTTAGCACCGATAGTAAATCAGATGATAAAACAGCAGCGACAAACGCAGAGCCAGCAAAAGCTGATCATGAAACTGAGCAAGTTGACTATATTGGTATCGAAGACTTTGCCAAAGTTGAGATGAAAGTGGCTCACGTCTTAGCCTGCAACTATGTCGAAGGCGCGGATAAGCTTTTACAATTTACCTTAGACGTTGGCGAAGACAAACCACGAAATGTTTTTAGTGGTATTCGTAAGTTTTATGAGCCTGAGCAATTACTGGATAAAAAGGTGATTTGCGTCACCAATCTTGCGCCACGTAAGATGAAATTTGGCATCTCAGAAGGTATGGTGCTCTCGACAGGTAATCCAAAAACACAGCTAACGGTAGTGACTCTACCGGATAACTGCGTGATTGGTGATTTGCTGGCTTAAATGATGCCACGCTTACAAATAAAAAAAAGATGTCCTCGTGGCATCTTTTTTATTTTAAATTTATCAAATATTAACCATAAAAAGTATCGACTTAAAGTTAGTTGATAAACAAAAATCTACTTCAATTGAATTTTATAAAATCAATGACAAATGCGTTTTATTTTCTTATTGCCATAAGTTACATTACTGTCATAATATGGACGTAACGATCAAGGGATTGATTACCTTAATGTTCGCCCGTTATCTCAGCATGCCCATAATATTGACTCGGGTAACCTGCACCTTTTAACCTATGAGCCAAAATAAAATGACCTTTGCCACGACTTTACGCTTTAGCTTGTTCGGCGCTGCTATTAGCGCTGCACTTGGATTAACTGCTTGCTCTAATGCTACAGATACTGCGACCGCCACTGATGACAGCACAACTAACGATAAGCCTGCCAAAACCTTGGCCATCACGCAGATTGTCGAGCATCCTTCTTTAGATGAGATGCGCCGCGGCATTATTGATGAGCTATCTGAAAATGGCTACGTAAAAGGTCAAAATCTGAAAGTTAATTTCCAAAGTGCGCAAGGTAATACCGCAACTGCAGGACAAATTGCTAAGCAGTTCGCTGGCGACAATCCAGATGCTATCGTCGCCATTTCAACCCCTTCTGCGCAATCAGTCGTTGCTTCGACCAAAACCGTTCCGGTCATTTATACTGCCATCTCAGACCCGGTGGCAGCGAAGCTTATCGATGAAAATGACGTACCTATCCAAACCAATGTGACTGGTCTATCAAGCGAGTTGCCTATCGAGCCGCAATTAGACAATATTCAAAAAATTGTTCCGAATGTAAAAACCATTGGTTATGTTTATAGCCCAGGCGAAGCCAACTCTGTGGTGGTACTTAAACAACTTGAAAAAGCGGCTCCAGCGCGCGGGCTTAAAATACTGGGCGTAACCGCTAATCGCCCTACTGACGTTGCGATGGCAACTCGTAGTCTTGCAGGAAAAGTAGAAGTCATTTATACCTCACTGGATAACAACGTGGTTTCTGCCTTTGAAGCGATGGCAAATGCGGCTAATGAGCTTGATATTCCAGTCATTGCCTCTGACGAGTTTAGTGTCAGACGCGGTGCAACGGCCGCGCTTGGTGTCAATGACTATGACTTTGGTCGTACCACAGGCAAAATGGTTTATCGTGTGTTAAACGGTGAAGCAACAAAAGATATCGCACCGCAAGTGATGAACACCTTAACGCTGTATGTCAGCCCAAAACACGCCGCTGAACAAGGTACTAGCTTATCAGCAGATTTACTTAAAAACGCCATCAATGTCGATAAAGAAGCACAAAAAACCAGTAAATAGCCATTAATAAATAGTTGCTATTCAATAGTAATGAATAAACTGACAGTAATTAACAATCAGCTATACAACGGATTATAAAATCAGCTAGGATGAAGGCTGGCAGCGCTACCCTTTTTTATCTTTTATATAATGTACGGACACATTATTATTTTCAGGAGTCAGACCCATGTTGTATCAAAATCGTTTCGCCAAAGCTTTATTATGGGGCGGTGTTTGCACCGCTATCTTGACCGGCTGTAATCAGTCAGCTCAAGATGCTAATACCACTGACGGCGCTGCAACGGGTGGCGATGCCAAAGCTGCCATGAAAACGGTCGCTATTACCGCTATCGTTGAGCATCCAGCCCTCGATGACGTACGTAAAGGCGTTATCGATGAGTTGAATGACGCCGGCTTTAAAGAAGGCGAAAATTTAACCATTAACTTCCAAAGCGCCCAAGGTAATACCGCGACTGCCGGCCAGATTGCCAAGCAATTCGTCGCTGATGCACCAGACGTTATTGTTGCGATTGCAACGCCGTCAGCACAATCTGTTGCGGCCTCTACCAGTACTATTCCTATGGTATTCTCAGCTGTGACTGACCCTGTAGCGGCTAAATTGGTGCCTAAGCTTGATGGTTCTGGAACAAACGTTACGGGTGCATCCGATGCCCTCCCTTATGCACCGCAAATCGATTTGATGCGTCAAATTATCCCAAGTCTAAAAAACGTCGGTTATGTCTATAGCCCAGGCGAAGTGAACTCAACCATCGTTTTAAAAGCGCTAAAAGAGAACCTGACTCCACTTGGTATTAATGTCCACGAGGCGCCTGCTCAGCGTAGTAATGACATCGCGATGGCCGCCCGTAGTCTTGAAGGTAAAGTTGATATGATTTATACCTCAACGGATAATAACGTGGTTTCAGCTTATGAATCACTGTACCAAATCGCTAAAGAAAGCAAAATCCCATTGATTGCCTCTGATACCAGTTCAGTTGAGCGCGGTGCAGTTGCTGCGTTAGGGGTAAACTATTACGATTTAGGTCGTGAAACCGGAAAGATCGTCACGCGCATCTTAAACGGCGAAAAAGCGGGTGAGATTCCTGTTTATACGCCGCAATCACTCGATTTATATGTCAGCCCAAAAAATGCGAAAGCCGAAGGCATTACTTTGCCACAAGCCGTTATCGACAAAGCAAAAGAAGTGGTAGAATAACTGCCGCTTCTCGTATCTCATCCATAGACGGTAACGAACATGCAGGGTAGTTAATAGGCAGCGTGTCAGTGCTATTTTTAACGCCCATTATCGTCTTGGTTAACCTGGAACTGCTATATATGTAACGCCAACAAACCCCGCTATCAGTCAGTAGGCTGGGCTTGTTTCTTAAAGGCATTAATTGAGTAAAAATTACACTCAAGCATATATAGTGATAGGTTTTGCTTTACCTTAACTGCAGATAACCCAATCTGTTAAATTCACCACTTAGTCGTTTAATTAAAATTGGTTGATCGATAGTGGGATATTTCGCCTATCTCACTTGTCATGCCAAAATTGATGAAACGCTGGGTTATGACTTACTGATCTCTTATGTCTTTAATTGCTTTTTTTGGTGCGCTTGAAAGTGGTCTGATTTACGGCCTAGTGGCGCTTGGCGTCCTTATCTCATTTCGTACCCTCGACTTTCCGGATTTGACCGCCGACGGTAGTTTCCCGCTAGGTGGCGCCGTTGCTGGTATTTCTATCATCGCTGGTATCAACCCTTGGCTTGCTTGTGCCTTTGGTATGTTAGCAGGATCAGTTGCTGGTATCGTCACGGCGTGGTTACACGTTAAACTTGGCATCCTGCAGTTACTTGCCAGTATTTTAGTGATGGTCGCACTCTACTCTGTTAACTTGAGAATCATGGGTGCACCAAACTTACCATTGCTAGGTGAAACAACAGTATTTAGCACCCTAGTCAGTGATGGCAATGGTTACTGGATGCGTTGCCTGATTATTGGTGTTGTCGTACTGTTTGCTATGTTATTTTTAAACTGGTTTTATAGTACGGAGACGGGTTTATCGATGCGAGCGACTGGCTCAAACCTACGGATGGCACAGGCGCAAGGTATCAATACTTCATGGATGACCATCATTGGTATGGCGATCTCTAACGGTTTAATTGCGTTAGCAGGCGCGCTGTTTGTACAGACGCAAGGCGGCGCGGATATCTCGATCGGTATCGGGACCATTGTTATTGGTCTGGCAGCGGTTATCATCGGTGAGACCATTATTCCGGCCAAGCGGATTTGGCTGATTACCTTTGCGGTGGTCATCGGTGCGGTATTGTACAAGTTGTTTATTCAGGTAGCGCTGTCAAGCAGCACACTGCGTAGTATTGGTTTTGGTCCGCAGGATTTAAACTTGATTACCGCGCTACTCGTGGTCTTGGCCTTGGTATTGCCCAAAGCTAAAAATAAATTTTTAAGTCGCAAAGTTCGGGCTTAGTGTCAAGGTGCAAACATAAGGAATAATTATTATGATGCAAGCTACAGATTTGCGGTTGACCTTTAATCCTGGAACGCCCATTGAGAACCCTGCCCTTCGCGGCATTGACCTCAATATCGCCGATGGTGAATTTGTCACCGTCATTGGTACCAATGGCGCGGGAAAATCGACCTTTTTAAATGCGGTCAGTGGCACCACGCGCGTCGATAGCGGCTCAATCTTACTAAATGGCATCGATGTCACCAAAAAGACGGCGCACCAACGCGCCCACTGGGTCGCTCGTGTCTTCCAAGACCCAATGGCGGGAACTTGTGAGGCGCTCACCATTGAAGAAAACATGGCGCTTGCTTATAAGCGCGGCGGCAAACGTGGTTTAAACTTTGCGCTTAACCAAAATAACCGTGACTTGTTTCGCGAGAAATTATCCGTTTTAAAGTTAGGTCTAGAAAATCGCCTGACTGACCGGATGGGTCTGTTATCTGGTGGTCAGCGTCAAGCAGTCAGCCTGCTAATGGCATCACTGCAGCCATCTAAGATTTTGCTGCTCGATGAGCATACGGCCGCCCTTGATCCTAAAACTGCGGCGTTTGTTTTAGAATTAACTGATAAAATCGTCACGGACAATCAGCTTACAACGATGATGGTCACGCACTCGATGCAGCAGGCATTAGCCCATGGCACGCGTACCGTGATGCTCCATCAAGGGCAAGTGGTTTTAGATGTCGCGGGTAATGACCGTCAAGGCATGACCGTGCATGACTTACTGGATATGTTTGAGCAAACCCGCGGTGAAAAAGTCGAAGATGATAGTTTGATATTAAGCTAACTCATTTAGCCAAATGTTTGAATTCTTAGATTAACACACCAAG